>NZ_JACRSY010000011.1 GCF_014384995.1 Zhenhengia yiwuensis
TTTTAACAACATCTATTTTTATTTCATATGAAATTTTTGATTTTCTTCCCATGAAAAATGCTCCTCCTTAAGATAACAGTTTTATTATTTAAACTGTCTACCTTAAGGGGAGCATATCAATTTTCTATGTGACCTTCTTTTTTATATGTCAAAGGAAGCCATCATAGATACAAAAGCTGTAACAGTTTGTACCTATGATAAAAGCCTTTCAAATCATAAATACAAACTTATCTATAATAGCCATAATAAAACTTATTCATTTCGAAAGTTTTGTAATTAATAGTTAAGTTCATTTTTATTCTCCTATAAATAATATTTACATAAGTTTAATCTATTCTAACTATATTGTCAAATGTTTTTTTAATTTATTTTTAATCTATCAAAAAGGCTACATAGTTTCCTATGTAGCCCCAAAAAAGGAATGGTTAATATGTGTTTGTTATTACTCTACTGTTACTTCAATTGTTTGAGTTGCTTCATTACCTGCATAATCCGTTACTGTAAGTGCAACATTATATGTACCAGATGTTGTTGTATCAAGTTCTGATAAATCTGCTACAACATTTGCTTTAAGATCTAGACCATCTTTATCTGTTGCTACTTCAACAAAATCATTACCCCAATTTACTTTTGATGTATCTTCATCTTTTGCAAGAGCTCTGTATCCTTCTTTAATAGTTAAAGTTGGAGCTTGTGTATTATTAGCATCATAAATAACAACATTAATTTTTACTGTACCTTCATTATCACTTGAATCTTTAATTGTTCCAACTACACCAGCTTTATAAGCACCTACTGTATTAAAGTCTGCTGCTGTTGTATCAAATACGATTTGTTCTTTATCAAGTTCACCATCTATATTGTCAGCTACAGTATAGTTTTCATTCCACTTGATGCTATTTGGATCTGTTCCCACTGGGAAGCTATATGTTTTACCTGCTTCAATTTCAGTGAAAGCTGGTGCAATATTATCTTTAACTTCTGTTGTATTTAAGAGTGCTTCTACGCTACTAATCTTATCTGTAACAATGTTTTTCTTAGCTTCAATGGCTACATCGTAGCTTGGTGAACCACCAATACCATAAATAGCATCTCCAGCAATACCCATGAAATCCCAATACACGCCTGTCATATTAGAGAATTCATTAACAAATGATTTTTCAATACTTTCAAAGTAGATTTCTTCCATGTCAGTACCAATTTCTGGATGGAAAAGGTCAATTGATAAGAATACTTTTTGCTCTTCACCCTTTACTTCTTTAGTAATTTCAGATTTCTCTTTCATATACATTTCATAAGTTTGAATAGCAAGAGGAATTTTTTCTTCATCCACACCTCTTAAGATTGCCCAAGTTTCTCCACCTGTACGTACTTGGCGGTAGTTAGGATCATCAAATTCCATATGATCTGGTCTTGGGAATGGAATGAAACCGATTGATTGTCCACGATCTGCTGCTTTAGCTGCTGCTTCACTTGAACGCCAGTCTTCAATATTTGTAAATACTGACTCCCCTTTATTAAATGGTTCTCCTTGTGCATTATATGGTCTGTTACTTGTACCTTCTTTTAATTCGCAAACTAAAAGTTTTTTATCAATAAGCTTTTGGACATAGGCTACGGCATCTTTTGTTGCTTGAGACTCTATTCCAAGGCCATCATCACCGTAGATGCTACCACCTGCAGAATGCATAGCTTGAATAAGGGTTTCTGTGTAGTCTGTTCTATAGGCATCAATACGTTTTTCTGGTCTTTCTGGAGCTTGGCTATTTGCATAGTGTGCTTCGATTTTTGCTAAGTAATCTTCAAATGTACTCCATGTCCATTTACCAGCTTTGTAAAGATCTGTTGGATAAACAGTTTTCCCATTTTCTTTTAACGCATCTACTTCTTCTATGTAATTGATATTATAGAAAAGTGGTGATAATGGTGTACAATGATCACCTGCTACAGCAAGGAAGTAATGTTTTCCATAAATAGGCGCTGGTGCATCCCCTTCAAAATATTCTAGATATTCATCAAGTGGTTGAAGAATATTTTGACCTAAAATAATCCCTTGTGAGTTTGCATAAAGGTTAACAACGTCTGCAACTGGATCATTTGCCATTACGCTTTGAAGTAATACTTCTGTTGTTTCTCCTGGGAACTGTACCCACTCGATTTTTACATTTAATTTATCTTCAACTCTTTGCATTGCCTCGAGTGCAATTTCACGATCTTCATCATTCATTGCATAATTCCCTGTAACAGGGTCTTTATAATCTGGATTCATACTATTACCAGCATGTGAACCAATACGAATGACTACAGGATCTCCCTTTTTATTATCTGCTTCTTGTTTTGTATCAGTTTGTTCCTTACTTGTAGGTGATCCACTTGGACTACATCCTGTTACAGTTACACCCACTGCTAAACCTAATACCATAAGTTGTTTTAATTTTTTTACCATGTATCTTCCCCCTTGTACTCATAGTGTGTTTTAAATTAAGTAACTTTCTATAAATAATATACCATAAATTATTAATAATTTAAACTAATTTTGAACAATATTTTATATTTTTTTATAAATTTTAAACTATTTATAGTAAAACTAAGTAAAATTTGTACATAATAAATTATACACTAAACATTTATATAGTTATTTTGTATGTTTTATATTTGTTTTTTTAAGCACTTTACCAACTATCATTTAAACACGCTTTTACAAATGTTAATTTATATAAAATTTAAAATATTAATTCAAGTCTATCTAGAGTTACTTTTGTTAAGTTGCTTTTATTAAAAACCTTAGCTTATTTTGCTTTAGCACTTTCTATCAAGCATTTCATATCTCTTTTACTTTAATAAATCTTTTATATTCACAATTCGCAAAATACCTGTTAATCCGAAAACATACCCTCGCAGTATCCTAAAAAAGAGGTATAACATATTGAATAGAATATGTTATACCTCTTTTACATTCTCTGTAGACTTTAGCAATCTATTACACTTGCCATTTCTTTAAGATCTCATTGTGCCTTATCTAGCAGTTGAAAAATGGTTTCCGTACCTACATTTTATTTATACTTTATTCCACCGTAACTGATTTAGCTAAATTACGTGGTTTATCTACATCATTATTTTTAAGCGTTGATACATAGTACGCAAGAAGCTGACTAGGTACAACAGAAAGAATAGGCATAAATAAATCTGGGGCTTTAGGCAATTCAATAACCTTATCTGCTACTTCATGAATATGCTCTATGCCTTCCTTAGCAATAGCAATCACGTAGGCCCCCCTTGCCTTAACTTCCTTCATATTGGAAATCATTTTCTCGGCAAGCCTATCCTGTGTCACAATGGCAAGTACAGGTATACCTTCTTCTATAAGTGCTATAGTACCATGCTTCAATTCTCCCGCTGCAAAAGCTTCCGTATGCATATAGGAAATCTCCTTAAGCTTAAGTGCAGCCTCCATAGCTGACATATAGTCTAAACCTCTACCGAGATAAAAGGCACTTTTAGCTTCTAATAAAGTTTGTGCAATTTCTTTAACTGTTTCTTTTCTACTTAGTATTTCTTCTACTGCTGGTGTAAGTTTTTCAATTTGCTCTACTTTTTCTCTATAGTCATTATAGGCTATAGTATCCTTAATACGTGCAAAGTGAAGTGCCAGCATATAAAAAGCTATTAGTTGCGCTGTATAAGCTTTCGTAGAAGCTACTGCAATTTCTGGACCAGCCCAGGTATAGAAAACATCATGTGATTCTCTTGCTACGGAAGAACCTACTACGTTAGTAATGGCAAGCACTCTTGCCCCTTTTCGTTTAGCTTCTCTCACTGCTGCAAGTGTATCTGCTGTCTCACCAGACTGAGAAACTGCAATAAGTAAGGTATTCCCATCTATAAAAGGATCACTATATCTAAACTCTGAAGCAATATCTACTGTAACAGGCACATGTGCAAGCTTCTCAATAGCATACTTACCTACTAGTCCTGCATGATAGGCTGTACCACAAGCTACAATATAAACTTTCTGTATCTGCTCAAACTCTTGCTTTGATAGCTTAATATCATCTAATTGAATCATTTTGTTAGAGTCTAATCTTCTTGCAAGTGTTTCATGAATAGCACTAGGTTGGTCATAGATTTCTTTCATCATAAAATGGTCGAAACCATTCTTAGAAGCTGCTTCAATATCCCAGTCAATATGGGTAAGTGTTTTTTGTACTAGGTTTCCTGCATAATCTTGTATACGTAGTTTACCCTTCTCAATAATAGCAACCTCACCATTATCCATATAATAAACATCTCTTGTTACCTTTAAAAGGGCTGGAATATCTGATGCTATCATATACTCCTGGCCTTTTACACCAATAACAAGTGGACTTTCATTTCTTACTGCTATAAGTGTATCTGGCTGATTGCTACTGATAATCCCAAGTGCATAAGCTCCTTTTAAACGTTTAGCTGCATTATAAACAGCGTTTACTAAATTACCTGCTTCATAAAAATCTATAAGGTGAGCTATCACTTCTGTATCTGTATCAGATACAAACTTATACCCATATCCTATTAGTTCTTTTTTAAGCTCCATATAATTTTCTATAATCCCATTATGCACCACGGCAATAGTACGGGCCTCATTCAAATGAGGGTGTGCATTTACTTTAGAAGGTGCCCCATGGGTTGCCCATCTTGTATGACCAATTCCAATATGCCCTTCTAAATTTTGCACGTGCATGGTTTCTTCTAAGTTCTTTAAACGTCCTTTTTCTTTCGCGTAGATTAAATGACCTGAGTCTTCTATAAGGGCAATACCTGCTGAATCATAACCCCTATATTCAAGCTGTGAAAGTCCATCTAAAACCATTTTTGCTGCATAGTCTTTTCCATAATAACCTACAATTCCACACATATTTCATACCTCCTGATTATTTATATCAGGGGGAATTCACTCAAGATGTTTTGTCCTATAAGTCACCTTATAGATTTGTCATCTTGTAAGGGTGTGATCCCTCTAGAGCATCCGCCGAATTTTCGATAACTCTAGCCCTCGTCAACTTAATTTTTCTTATTTGATTAAGTTCTGGCGCTTCATTATTTTCTGTTCCCCCTTGTGTAATAGTAATGTACTCTAACATTTTATGCAAGATTTTCCCCGTTGTTCCTTCTAGGAAATTACATCCATCTACGTAAAAATACAAAAAAGCACTTACTAGAATCAGTAAGTGCTTGAATAAGTCATTTCATATTTGGCTTATCTGCGTCTATTCATAGGCCTTTGCCTTAATAATCTAATATAATGATTGGCTTCTCTTAAAACATGGTCTGCAAGGAGTGGTAAGATGATAGAGCGTATCTTACACGCTGCTATCCCTTCTGTTCCAGCTTGCTTAAAGTCTTTAAATCTCATTGTTTCCCTTAAAGTTTCATCTGTTACACTTGCTAGCGTTTGATCTGTAGCATTTCTCGCTCTTTCAAGTAAGACCGCATACTCATTTGCAAAGTTATCTGATGTATCAATTAATTGATTCTCAGTCGGGTCAAGTAAGCCTCTTATAAACAAAGCATGCTCCATCATAATTTGATCCCAAAATAGCTCCGTTTCGCGAGGGTCCTTATTATCAATATCTTGACCATTTTCAATATCATTTAAGTAATCACGATATAACCTTGCCTCTCTTAAAATATGTTCAATAAGTAAGGGGTAATTAACAGTAAAAACATTACAAGATAATACGTCATTTAATAATTGGGTCTTAAAGTTAATGAGTCCATTAAGCACGCCACTTATACCTTGATTGATCCTCCTCACACTATCTACCATTGCAGGTGTAATATTAGGATTAGTACCGCTGTGCAGCTGTGCCTCTCTTACAGTAATACTCTGATTGATTGGGATCCCCGTAAAATTTTGTGTTTTTTGTTCAGATCCTAAAGTAAAATCAGTAACAATTTCACCTGAAGATAATACCATTGGCCTTATTACCCCACTACTAAGGTCTACAGCACGGGATAAAAGCCTTTCAAAATTTGTTTTATACCTATCTGCTTCTCTTGCTAAGTTTGCATTCTTTGGTGTAAAGCCCGCTTCTAAAAATAAAGCATGCTCCTTCATTATTCTTGCAAAGAATAAGTGTAGTTCAAGTGATAAGACTACATAGCGTTGATCACTAAGCATTTAATCACCTCAGCATAATATCTATACTATTCTATTAATCTTCTGAGTATGATATGCCCTTCTTTATCAAAATCTCTATTAAATATAGCACTCTACACTGGTATTTTTTTCAGCAGATTCAAAAATAGCATCAATGACGTGCATAACACGTAGACATTCTTCTGGTTTTACAATAAGCTCTTCTTTGCCTTCTAGTACGCCTACAATATTTTTGTAATAATCTGTCCATTCTGTTTGTACCTCAGGCAACGGAAGTGTAATCGTTGTCTCACTTGGTCTAGGAGCCATAGTACGTGTAGGTCCGGCTTCTGTATAAACAATAGTATCTGCCCATTCCATTGCTTCTTCAC
Source organism: Zhenhengia yiwuensis (assembly GCF_014384995.1). GTDB lineage: Bacteria > Bacillota > Clostridia > Lachnospirales > Cellulosilyticaceae > Zhenhengia > Zhenhengia yiwuensis. The sequence goes on from NZ_JACRSY010000011.1 coordinate 6,511, forward strand.
TATTAAGCTTAACAATCTTACCTGTGCAGCTCCAGTCTTCAACGACAGCTGTTCCTTCTTCACCAATCATATGCCATCTACACTGATTGATAAAGCAGTTAGTTGCCACTTCTACAATGGCTGATACACCATTTCCAAATTTCAGCATTACTTTTAGGTTATCATCTACTTCTTCAGAATAAATAGATTGAAGATCTGCATATACACCTATAACAGGTGCTTCTACCATCCATAACAGCTGATCAATAAGATGTACACCCCAATCTAAAAGCATACCTCCTCCGTTTCGTTTAAATGCACGCCAGCCATGCATAGCTTGCCTAGAACCTTGTACACGGTTTTCAATCATACATACTTTTCCTATTGTATTATCTTCTACAATTTTTCTTACAATCGCATAATCTTTATCCCATCGTCTATTTTGATGAACAGAGAAAAGCTTACCTGTCTCATCTCTAACAGCAATAAGTTCCTCTAACTCCTTAGCATTCATCGTTACAGGTTTTTCACTTACTACATTTTTGCCTTTTCTTAAGCACTTAATCGCAATCTCTTTATGTACATCATTTGGTGTAGCAATAGTAACTAAATCAATAGATTCATCTTCTAGCACTTCATCTAAGCTCTTATACCATTTAAGTCCTGCTGCTTTTACATTTTCCTCTACTTCAAGTCTAATATCATAAGCTCCTACTACTTCAATATCTTCTATACGTTTTGTAATATTTTCATAGTGCCATGTACCCATGCCACCAAACCCTATAATGACTAATCTATGCTTCATACAGTTTTCTTCTCCTTAGCTTTTTTTATTTAAGCCCACCACATTTGTCCTGTCTCTTCATAAACAAGCACTTGTTTAAGAAATTCTACTGCTTTTGTTAAACCTTCATTTTGACTCATGAGTCCATCTTCATGTTCAATACTAATGGCATAGTCATAACCTACTAACCTTAAAGTAGAAATAATATCTTTCCATACGGCATAATCATGGCCATAGCCTACACTTCTAAACACCCATGAACGATTTAAAATATGACCATAGTGCTCAGTATCTAACACACCATTAAGCGCTGTATTATAAGTATCTATCTTTGTATCTTTAGCGTGGAAATGGAAAATAGCATCTTTCAGCTCGCGAATCACAAGACATGGGTCCATACCTTGCCAGAATAAATGGCTAGGGTCAAGATTAGCCCCAATTTCAGGACCTACTGCCTCACGTAATCTAAGCATACTCTTTGTATTATATACAGCAAAGCCAGGGTGAAGCTCTAGGGCAATTTTATTAACACCATGTACCTTAGCAAAAGCTACTGTTTCTTTCCAGTAAGGAATGAGAACTTCATTCCATTGGTAATCTAGAACGGCTAGAAAGTCTTCTGGCCAAGGACAAGTTACCCAGTTTGGATATTTAGCCCCCTCATGATCACCAGGACAGCCAGAAAAAGTATTGATTTGATGAATTCCTAACTTTTCTGCAAGCAAAATAGTCTTCTTAATGGTTTCATCAAAAGCTTTAGCAATCTCTTTTTGAGGGTGTACAGGATTACCGTGACAACTTAAGGCGCTAATTTCTAAACCATACTTTTGAATCGTTTCTTTAAAGGTTTCTAATGCCTTTTCATCATTTAAGAGTATGTCTGGATTGGCATGACTATTACCTGGATAGCCCCCACATCCAACCTCAATCATCTGAATGCCTTTTTCACTAAAATAAGCTAAAGCTTCATCCAGACTTTTATCACTTAACAAGCATGTAAAAACACCTAATTTCATACCTTGCATCCTCCCCTAAAATTGATTTTTAATGCAGATCATACTTCTTTCAATATCCTTTAGGCCTGTAGGAGACGGCTCATCATTTTCAACAATCACCCACTCTATAGGCCATTTTTGCATAAGTTCCATCACTTGTTTCACTGGCGCTGTCCCTTCACCAATGGCTTTAAGTTCATTTCCTATGCCATCTTTAAGATGAATAAGTTTCACTCTATCTTTGTACTTCATCAAATACTCTATAACATCTACACCTGCATGATGTACCCAATAAGTATCTACCTCTGCATAAAGTCCTTCACATTTCTCAAATAGAAGGTCCAATAAATAATTTTCTCCTATTTTCTTGAACTCATGGTCATGATTATGGTAAAGGAGTATCATATCCTCATCTTGTAGTCTTTGAACTACCTTCTTAAGCTGAGCTACTAACAACTCTAGACTTTCTTCATCTTTCACCTCTGACCAAGGACATACTATATTAGAATTTCCTATAGTTTTGTTGTAAGTAATGACTTCATCTAAATGGTCTACTAACTGCTCAATGGATGTATGACTGCCTACAGGTGTAAGTCCTAACCTATCTAGCTGATTTTTTAAGACATTTGCTGGGATATCAAAAAATCCTGCAAATTCTACACCTTCATATCCTAATGCTGCTATTTTCTCTAATGTTCCTATAAAATCTTTACCTGCTTCTTCTCTTACTGTATAAAGCTGTACGGCTAACTTACTCATCTAAAAGCCTCCTTTATAAAATAAGCTTTTTCATATAATTAATGGTAAAGTCTACTCCTTTTTTACCTAGTTCGCCTCGCCAGTTTTCTGAATGCGGCTCTATACTTAATCCACCATTATAGCCTTTAGCATAAAGAATAGACATAAAAGCTGGCCAATCTGTCTGATCAAGGCCTGCTGGTGGATCATCAAATCTTTCCCCATCTACAATAAGTGCACCTTTAATATGAACATGAATAAAACGATGTGCCCATTTCTTAGCTTCGCTTAAATAATCTCCCCCTGCATAAATACAATGTGAAGTATCATACTTAATATAAAGATCTTGCAAATAGCCATGAATAAGTGACCAAGTTGGGTCTGAATGAATAAAGTTATTCCATCTACAGTTATAAGTTGCAATTTTAACACCAAGCTGCTCGCCATATTCCATAAGTTTTTCAAAATACTGAATGGCCAGTGTACAATTTTCATAGTAGGAAAGATCTGCTACATAATTACAGCCCGTAATGTAAATATTACAATTTAAATAAGCTGCCTTTTCAATAAGTGCATAGTCTATAGCAAGTTCTTCTTCTCTTATCCCTTTAGTTGTGATTTTATCCTCGCCCCATCTTCCTACAGATCCAATAGGCATATGGTATTTTTCACTATAAGCTTTAATGCTTTCTACATGATCTAGAAACTCTTTATGCCTGTTATTAACACATAACTCTATAAATGCTAGACCTTTATTTTGGGCTTCTTTAAAGTCTTCTTCCTTAATCCAACTAATTATTCCAAGTTTCATTTTGCTCACCTCGTCTATTCATTTTTAAGTAATCTTTCACTCTATGCTCTTCCTCTTTTGTATCTCCTTAATGCACGCAATCTGCACATTCTTATTTTATGTACCCTTATTACTCTATTTGAATGAAGCTACGTTTATACGTTAAATAAAACAGGCTTTCCTGTTTTAGCAGACTCATAAATAGCTTCTAAAATCTGTGTAACGACTAAAGCTTCCTCTGGTTTTACAAGTACATCTGTATCATTAAGGATGGCATCAATCCACATTTTAGCCTCTACATCTTGCGGCTCTAATGCCTTGCCATCATAGAAATCTACACCGCCAGCACCTAAACCAGGTTTTTCAATATATTGTTTATCGTATTTAACCCCATTAATACGAAGTCCGTCTTTCATATCTGCTCCAGCCTTTGTACCACAAAGTGAAGTTTGTGCTTCACCTACATCTAGTGTATTAAGTGCCCAGCTAGACTCTAGTACAATGGTTGCTCCATTTTTCATCTTAATGAATCCAAAAGCTGAATCCTCTACTGTATATTCTGCTGGATCCCAGTCTCCCCATGCATTAGCTGTTTCTGTTTGGTTCCCTAATTTCTTAAATACACTTCCCACTACCAGTTCAGGTTCATAGTTATTCATCATCCATAAAGTTAAGTCTAAAGCATGTGTACCAATATCAATAAGTGGTCCTCCCCCTTGTTCCTCTTCATTTAGAAATACACCCCAAGTGGGTACAGCCCTTCTCCTTAAAGCATGTGCTTTTGCATAGTATACTTCACCTAATGCATCATCCTCACAAGCACGTTTAAGATACATACTGTCTTCTCTGTACCTGTTTTGATAACCGATTGTAAGCTTTTTGCCCGTGCGTTTAGCAGCTTCTACCATTGCTAGGGCCTCCTCGCTTGTCTTTGCCATAGGTTTTTCACACATAACATGTTTGCCAGCTTCCATAGCATCTATGGAAATAAAAGAGTGTGAGCGATTAGGTGTACATACATGTATCACTTCAATGGTTTCATCTTTTAAAAGCTCTTTGTAATCTGTATACACTTTAGCTTCTGCTGTCCCAAAATTCTTACAGGCTTTTTGTGCTCTTTCTTCAATAATGTCACAAAAAGCTACAAGTTCTACATTTTTAAGTTTAGAAAGTGCTGGCATATGTTTCTGCGTTGCAATGCCTCCACAACCAATAATACCTATTTTTAAAACTCTATCCATGTCTTTCACTCCTTTAAAAATTTATGATTTTATAAATTATTTTAATAACTTAAATCTATTTTTTAAGTGTATGCGTAGACTCTCTTATGACCAGTTCATGTGCAAGAGTCACATACTCTTTGGATGCATGAATATCTTGAATTTTATTAAGTAGAAGCTTCGCTGCCGTCTCTCCCATTTCAAAACGTGGCTGACTAATGGTGGTAAGGGTTGGATGGTAGATTTTAGATACAAAGGTATTATCAAATCCTATTACATCTACATCCCTCCCTACTTTCTTCCCTAAATCTTCTATTCCTCTTATAACACCTACTGCCATACTATCCGCTATAGTAAAAATAGCAGTGGGGCTTTCTTTAAGACTTAATAAATCATGTGCTGCCTGCATGCCTGATGAAGGGATATAATCTGTCTTGTAAAGATAGTCCGAAGCTAAGTTGATATGGTGCTTTTGCAAAGCCTCCCTAAATCCTGCTTCTCTTAAAATAGAAGAAGTATAAGGCTTTTTACTTGTTACCATAGCAATTCTTGTATGACCAAGTTCAATAAGGTAGTTTACTGCATCATAAGCTGCTTTTTGGTTATCAATACTGACCCAGCTTACTAGACTGCCTTGTATATATTCACTACACTGCACAATGGGATAACAAGCTTCTACTTCTTCCAGTTCCGCCTGACTTATTTGCGGTGCAAAAAAGATAATCCCATCTACAAGTTTTGTCTCCAAAAGTCTAATATTCTGCCTTTCTATATCTGGATTAAGATCCGTTACCCCTACCATTACGTTATAGCCTGCCTTAGCGACTTCATATCGAATCCCTTTAATAATAGTGGCATAAAACGTATTGGATAAGGTAGGTAGTAGTACTAAAATATTTTTAGTATAAGACCTTCTTAAATTTCTACCCAGTAAATTAGGTGTGTAATTAAGCGCTTCTATTACCTCTTGAACTTTTTGTTTAGTGTCTGGCTTCACCTTGGGATCGTCATTAAGTACTCTAGAAACTGTTGCTACAGAAACTTGAGCAGCTTTTGCGACATCTTTTATGGTTGCCATTATACGCCCCCTTATTTTTACAGATTCAAAAATGTAATCCATTACATTTTTAATTAATTATATCTCTTCTGAAAACTTTTACAATATATGTTTATTATTTTTTTATTTTTTATAAATATTTTATATATATTAATTTATTTATTGTGCATTATTTTTATAGTAATAGCTTAATCACCTCTTTACCTAACTTGTCATAGTATAACCCTATAAGGAGGTGCATCTTATGCAACATTTATTTAGATATTTCCCAATCCTAATTCTCATTTTATTTTCTACGCTTTCATTTACTATTTTCGCAAATGAGCCTGTTCTAAATGGTATAGACATTAGTGAATGGCAAGGTCCTATCGATTTTGAGTCAGTCAAAGAAGACGGTATAGAAGTGGTCTATATAAGAGCTGGCGAAGGTGGTAATTATGAAGATGCCTATTTCATGTCTCACTATGAAGGTGCTAAAGCAGCTAACCTTAAAATAGGTTTCTATCATTATGTTATAGCTACTTCTACTGAAGAAGCTAAAGAGCAAGCTCGGTACTTTGCCAGCCTTATAAAAGATAAGAGAATGGATTGCCGTCCTGCTATGGACTTTGAAAACTTTGGTAACTTATCCAATAATGAAATTAATGCTATTGCAAAGACCTACTTAGATACACTTACTCAGTTGACTGGTATTACCCCCATGCTCTATACAGATGAGTATAATGCTGCTAACCTTTGGTCGTCTTCTCTTAATCACTACCCTTTATGGATTGCAGAATATGATGTGATAACTCCATCCTCTCTGGGTCCTTGGGAAAACTGGTCTGGATTCCAGCATAGCGATACAGGAAGTATCAATGGTATCGTTGGTAATGTCGATTTAGACTACTTTAAAGAGTCCGCTTTTATTACAGCAGAAGAATCCCCTATTCCTTCCGAAACTCATCCTACACCTGACTTAAAGCCTACTCCACCCCCTGTAGTTTCTACTTTCTCTACCTATATTGTTCAACCTGGTGATACACTATCTGCTCTTGCACTCCGCTTTCATACGACTGTCCAAACTCTTGTTAACCTCAACCATATCGCTAATCCTAACCTAATCTATGTAGGGCAAATTCTTAAAATACCAGACCTTCAATCAGCCCCAGAGTCTTCTGAACCTACACCACAAATGCCTGCTCCTAGCCAGCCTTCCTCACCTAGTGAACAAAAACCCGAGGCCCCTTCCTTCATTTACTACACTGTCCAAAGTGGAGATAACTTATCCACTATTGCTTTAAACTATCATACGACTGTCAACACTCTCGTAAGACTTAATCACATTATGAACCCTAATTTAATTTATATAGGTCAGGTTCTTAAAATCCCTACTTCGACTACTAAGACATCTCAGCCTACCTTCATTACCTATATTGTTCAAGTAGGTAACACCCTTTCAGGTATTGCTATGCGCTATAACACCACCGCCTCTGCCCTAGCAAAACTAAATCATATTAGCAATCCCAATTTGATTTATGTTGGCCAAACACTTCTCATTCCTCACTAACACTATTCTTAGGATAAATTAAAAAGAGTTGTAGCCTATGATTTTATCATCTACTACAGCTCTTTCGAATTTATGTTTACAGTTCATTTTTGTATGTATTATAATATAAAATAGTAAAATTGATTGATTTAGATTTAATTTTATTTCATATTTATAATTTATTACATAATCAAGGAGATTTCTTCATGCATTCAACAAAAAACATATTCGCTAAAGACTATGGTATCTTACCAAATCAAAGTACAGACTGTACTCAAGCTTTTTACAAAATGCTTACTGACCATCCTGAAAATGCTTGCTTTATTTTAGACCCAGGTACTTATCACTTCTCCTCAGAAGAAGCCTTAAGAGGAGACTATTATATCTCTAATACAGATGTAGAAAATCCTCGTCATCTATCTATTCTTTTAAAAGATATGAAAAATATTACTATAGATGGTAACGGTAGCCTCTTTCTACATAAAGGACAGACCATTCCTTTTACTGTAGACCATTGTGATACAGTAACTTTAAAAAATATTACCATAGACTGGTCTATCCCTCTTTCTGCTGAAGGCCTTATTGTGGATGCCTGCAAAGAATGGACAGATATGAAGATAGATAGTGATCTCTTCCCTCACTTTATTAAAGAGAATTGGCTCTACTTCAAAGGCGAAAACTGGGAATCTCCTTACGGCTCTTTCTGTCAGTTTGACCATACAACAAAAAAAGTAGCCTATGGTACAGCAGACTTATTCCAAAGTAGCAAACAAGAACAACTCGAAGATGGTACTATTCGATTTTATGGTCCTTTTGACCCAGTTCCTACACCTGGTAACTACGGCGTACTTAGACATAATAGACGCTTGCACCCTGGCATCTTCCTTAATCAAAGTTCCAACCTACATCTTGAGCACATTACTATTCACAACACTGGCGGTTTAGGAATTTTGGCACAGTTTTGTGAAAACCTTGCCTTCGATCATATACGCTTTGAAGCCAATAGAGCTGCTGGTAGAAAAGTCGTAAGTGGACATGATGATGGTCTTCACCTTTCTAACAACCGTGGTGAAATTACTGTCGAGCACTGCTCCTTCTACGGGCTTATGGACGACCCAATTAATGTACATGGCACAACAGTTAAAATTACAGAAATAGTAGATACACATACTCTTAAAGGTATTTTTGTCCATTATCAAGCAGTAGGCTTTGATTGCTGGGCTGAAAAAGGACAAACTATTTCCTTTATCGACCACCTCTCTATGGCATCTCGTGGCACAGGTACAGTAAATCATTTTGAACTTCTTTCTCCTAAAGAGTTTATCATTACATTTGATACACCTGTTCCAAATACCTTCCAAGTAGGTGACGCTCTAGAGAATCTCACTAACTCACCTTCTTTAATATGTCGCAACAACTACTTTGGAAGTTGCCGTGCGCGCGGCGTACTCGTTTCTACACCTAAGAAAGTCCTTATTGAAAACAACGTGTTTGAATCCGCTGGTTCTGCTATCTTGATTGCAGGAGATGCTAACTTCTGGTATGAGTCCGGTGCATGTAGCGATGTACTTATTCGCGGAAACCATTTTGCAGACTGCTGTATGACTTCTATGTATCAATTCTGTGAAGGGATCATTAGTATCTGCCCAGAAATTCCAAAGCCAGAACTTCATAAGCCATTCCATAGAAACATTAAGATTACAGAAAATACTTTCCAGTCTTTTGACTATTCTGTGCTCTACGCTTTAAGTGTTCAAGGATTGGAATTTAGCCATAACCGCATTATACGTAGCTATGTCTATGAGCCAATGGACCGCAAACATCATATGATTAACCTTGAATACTGCTCTAATGTAACTTTACATGATAATCATCTTATTGGAGATGTACTTGGTCAAGATGTACATACTGTAGGTATGGAAGACCACTCTATTTTATTTAAATAAATTTTAAAAGGAATAGCCTTCTAGTATATAAAAAGCCCGTATGAGGTAGCTATAAGCTCTACCTCATACGGGCTTTTATCCTATACTTTTATATACTATTTTTAGCTGAACGAACCATCATCATAGCAATAATAGCTGTAATGAGTTCTGTAATCGGCATGACTAACCATATACCTGTTACACCTATTAGGAGTGGTAATAAAAAGACAAGTATAGTACAAATTATAATTCCCCTTAATAGACAGATGATCAATGAAAGCTTCGGTTTTAAAACAGATTGGAAGTAGGTACTGTAGAAAATATTTAAACTCATCATAATGAGAGCAGCAAAATAAATTCTAATAGCACCTCTTGCCATATCGAGTACTTCAGTAGTAGGTTCAATAAAGATCTGTACTACTATGTCTGGGAATAAAAATCCACTTAAGAAAAGTACTATACCAATGATGACAACAGTAATACTTCCTAGTCTTCTTACACTAACTACACGTTCACTCTGATCAGCGCCATAGTTAGTCGCCATAATAGGCTGTGCCCCTTGAGAAACACCATTGAAAAGAGACATAGCTACAATGGCACTATTAGCCATAATACTGTAAACAACTACGCCTACTTCTCCTACATATTTAAGAAGCTGTAAGTTAAAGAGTAAAATAACAATACCACTTGCCACTTCAATAAGGAAGCTTGGAAGTCCACTATGAAGAATGCGGCCTATTATATTAACCTGTATCTTTCCTTTTAAAAGCTTCATCGTATTTTGTTTACTCATAAAGTGAGTGAGAAGTAGGGTTACAGACGTTACAGAACCTATAACAGTAGCAATAGCACCACCGGCCATTCCCATGCCTAATATAAAAATAAAGATATAGTCTAAAATAATATTGGTTACACCACCTGATATAACGGCAACCATGGCACGCTTTGGTGCGCCATCATTACGTACAAAAGCTTGTAGTAAACTTGAGAATAAAAATACTGGGCAAAATCCTACTAAGTATTGAGCATAACTTGTAAAAAGCCCAATGTTTACTGACGTACACCCTAACATGTATCCAATAGGTTCTAAGAATACTAAACCTAGTACTGTAAATAAAATAGCTAGAATAGCTCCACTTAAAGCAGCATGCGTAAAGTAAGTGTTAGCTAGCTTCTTATCACCACTACCATTGGCGACAGACATCAGAACTGCGCCCCCTACGCCTAATAAAAGCCCCGTTCCAAAGAACAAAGTAAAGAGTGGCAAAATAAAGTTGAGTACAGCAAGCCCATCCTGCCCTACACCTTTTCCAATCATAATCGTATCTGCTAATACATAAATAGAGGTAACAAGTGTGGCACTAATAGATGGCAATAAATATTTAAAAAATAATTTCTTTGGGTCATCATGAAGTAAATCCATTTGCTGCATAAAATTAATCCCCCAGTCAGCAATAAAGTTTTTCGTACATTTGTACGACATTTCATCACTCTATCATATCTAGATCTATCTGTCAATTAACTTCTGATACAAATTGACTTTCATATAATTAATAATGACAACACTATTTCACCACTTGCTTATTAACTATATAAAATATCAATGACCTTATCTGCCATAGCCTTTACATCAATACTTGCTTCATCTAAAAGGAGCTGAATAGCAAGCCCATCAATCATAGCAAGAAGTAAACTTGCATTAAGAGTCTCTTCTTTACCATGAGCTTTGATCTCACCATAAAGATACTCCTGAAACTGCATACGCCATACGCTATATTTTTCTTTCATCTTCTCTAGCATGGTGGTATTTTGTGCAAAAGCTTCACCTAACAAATAATAATTAAGTTTCATAAAATATGCATTAGATGTCGCCTCTCTAAGAATTTTCTCTAGGGCTTTTTTCTTCTCTTCTAATGTAGTACTAGAAAAAGCCTCTTCTAATACCTTGTCTTGTTTCCCTGAAACCATCTCAAAAATGTCAAAGAGCAGTTCTTCTTTATTGGGATAATGATACGTAAAAGTACCTATACTTATGCCTGCTGCCTTTGCAATGTCTCGTACAGATGTCTCTTTAATCCCTTGCTCTAAAATAAGCTCAAAAGTTACATCTATAATCTTCTGCTTTCCTTTTTTCACATCTCTTCTCCTCTTATTCCTTCTCTGTCCTCTTTATTTTAACAGATTTATCTCCTACACCGCCTATACTTTCTTATTTTTATCAAAACTTTTCCTAAAATTCATTTCATTTACCTTGTACAATAATCTCATCTGCAAAGATAAAGTAGAATTTATAAGGTTTAGCTTTCACTCTTACATATCTTGCTTGTTTATTGATTGTAGCTACAATATCTTTAATCTCTATATCTGGGTCACCACTTTCAGCCTGTACATTTTGAGTAAAGACTTCTTCAAAGTTTTCTCCATCTTGTGATGTATAGAAAGTGATGTATTCTGGATAGTATGGACCTGAACGTTTACTTTGCATAAGACCTATATTAATACCTGTTAAATCACGCATTTGCCCAAGGTCTAAAGTCACATCGAACAAGTCTGTTGTAATAAGCCAGCAGTTATCCACATAGTTTAGGCTTCCTTTTTCCCCATCAATCAGGTCATTTGCCCCATTACGGTTAAAGACCTTTCTATCATCAAACTTTGTAGGGCTTGTAATAGATTTCACTGGTAGGGTATTAAAGTATTTAGCCTCTACCGTATCACTTGCAAGGCGACCTTTACTAAAAGCACGTGCCTTTACAACACAGTCTTCACTTATAGCTATAGGTGCTGTATAAAGTGTATCTTCCTCCGTTGGCTCCTCACCATTTATGGTATAGTGAATGGTACTCTCTTCATTTGGATTCACCATAGTACAGTAGGCCACTTCATCATACTGCTTAACTTTTGCTTTATGGGAAAGAACGGGCTTAATGAGTTTTACATTTTTAATTTTTTCTTCATCAATAGCTACAGGTGCTTCTACCTGTGCATCAAAAGCTTTGGCATCTTTTAAATAATCTTCACTAAAGACTTCAAGCTCTTTTAAGTTTTCTTTTTGTGACATAATAAGTGTACAACCCTGCACTGTAGGTGTAATGAAAACTTGGTCTTCTACCTGCATACATGTAGCATTTTCTACTGTAAGTGCATAAGTAAAGCTTTCATGTTCACAAACAAGCTTATGCTCCTGTATACTCTTAAGCACTGGTAAGGTATTGATTCTAATGCCCCATGCCATAGGTTCTGCATGACTCTCTTGGTTAAGTTCAAACTTCATGGCATCTTCTGTATGGGTAATCACCATCTTTGTACCTGCTTCTATCTGCCATGTAGCTATCCAAGTTTTATCATCTTCTTGGCCTTCAAAGGAGACCCCTATACCCTTTATCACTTCACCTGTTTCAGTGTTGATAAAGTCTATACTTGCCCTTTTCTCTTTAGTACTCCAGTAGCAAGCATTTAGAATTGGTAATGCATCAAAGACACTTTCATTATTATCAATATAATCATTTAGATACCTTGAAGCATAGGCTTCATCAAAAATGTAAAGGTCACGAATACTAAGAACGCCCCTATCGAGCATTAAGCTACTACGGTAAAAACGACTGCTGTACCAAGTTGTTTTTAAATCAAAAGTTTCATTCCAATCTGTTGTTGCTGTATAGGTTACAGGTGGTGTAAGCTGGTACTTCCTTTTAAACCATAAAGAAGAGTCCCTTAAGCTCTCTACTCTGATTTTATTTAATTTTCTAAGAGCTGCAATATGGCGCATTTGCATTTCAAAACCTTCCCCTACATTCCCCCAGATAAAGCTGTTTTCCTGTCCAGCTTGTGTATAACCATAGCCTAATTGTTCTTCTTCTGTAATGCACTCAAAGAGCCATTTTACCCAAGTTTCAGACTGACCACATGTCCAAGCCGGTTCTAATGTATAAATACCACCTGCACCTTGTCTAACTTCTGCTTCAAAGTTATAGATAGGATCTGGCCCAAGTAGCTTAAAGATTGGCATATCTACTTGCATATCATGTGTTTGAGCTGGTATGTACTCATTTACTTTACTTGGATAGTAGGCACCATTTACATAGCCTCCCCAAAGTGTAAAGCCATCAATACCCTTTTGGTCACGGCAAAGGGCTCCCCCTACTACGCCATATTTTTCTTTAGCATATTCAAAGGTTACAATATCCATCACCCAAGAACCAATTGTTTTTGGATAGTAGCCGTATACTTCTTTAAAGTCCTGCATATAAACATCTAACAATCTTTTACGTTCTTCTGGTAAGTAAGCAAGTGAATAGCCCGCTTTAACATGAAGATCAATGACATCACAGCCCTTCCAAGTTACACCTGCTTTATCTGCCATCTCCTTTGTAATTTCCCACCAAGCACCTACTTCATCTTTTTCATCTATCATAGATTTGATCAGTGCTGTATATCTTTCATCTACTACAGCATCATGCTTGAGTGCATAAGTAGCTGGTAATTGATGCTGTTTTAAAATTTCCATTTCATTTTTTAAAGTATCAAAGTCTTCTTGTGTAAAAATACCATCATTGTATGTAGATTTTCTAATAAAATGATAAATATTAACTAGAGCTTGTTTTTTCATATTTTTCTCCTTTATTATTACTACTTTAAACTAAGTTTTATAATACATTATATTTAGTCTAATTAAAACAACTTATTGTATATAGTTAGAAATTAATACAAAAATTTTTATATACTTTTATTATATTTTGATGAATAAATCTATTTTTTTGTTATAATAATTTTAGAACTTTTTTCTATTAAAATCTTAAGGAGACTTGTATGAACTATAATATTATTCCAGAACTGAAAAATGTAAGCCTTAATACTGCATCCATTAAACTTAGCGACTACATATTGACAGATATGCTTACAAAAGCACTTCCTATAAGTGAAGGCATTTTACGTGAAGGTACTTATACAGGATGTGGTACTAAATCCATTACTTTTTGCAACGCTTCTTTTGAACACAAAGATGCCTATAAACTTGTTCTAGCAGAAGAAGAAATTACAATCCATGCTTCTTCTGACTGCAGTTTACTTTATGGGCTTATGACACTTTCTGAACTTGACCGTTTAAATAAAGGTACTCTTACATGTGGCATAATTTATGACTATCCCGATATGCATTACCGTGCTATCTCTGATGATATTTCTCGCGGACAAGTTTCTACTTTTGAACACTTTAAAACCATTATCCGCAAACTTGCACGTTATAAATACAATGTATATATGCCTTATATTGAAGATGTCTTTAAACTTAAATGCTGTCCTGATTGGGGTAAATACTCTGATGGTTTAACAGGCGAAGAATGGAAAGCCCTTACTGAATACGCAGCGAAGTACCATATTTCTGTACGACCTATTATCAACTTACTTGGACATTTTGATAAAAATGCTTCTATTGCTTCTTTACAACCTATTACAATTCATCAAGAAGACGGTTCTATTACAAGTGTTATTGACCCACTTAATCCTGCTGTCAAACCATTAGTTTCAAATATTCTTGATGAAGTGGTAGAAGCTTTTGGACCTGGTATTATTCATGTAGGTGGTGATGAACCTTGTGCCATTACCGAAGTTTATGGCAAAGAAAAAGGTGGACAGCTTTTCATTGAATACTATACATGGGTGCATGATGAACTGGCTAAACGTGACTGTTCTATGATGATGTATGCAGATTTCTTTGCACCACCTTGGGGTGATTACTCTGTAGGCCTTGAACGTGCTCTGGAACTCCCACAAGGCATTAACTTCGTCTTCTGGGATTATGCAGCTCGCGCTAGCTACCCTTATGTAGAAAAACTTCATGAGATTGGTCTTACTGTAACCGTATCTCCTGGTACTTGGACCTGGAATAGATTTGCTTGTGATATGAAATTATGCTGGAATAACACCGCAGGACTCCTCCTGGCAGCAGACGGTCAGTCTACACATATGATTATGTCTTGTTGGGGAGATGGTGGGGACTGCTCACGTGAACTTAACTGGCCAGGCTTTCTTATTGGTGCTAACTGCTCATGGGCAGCCAAAACAACTTATACTTTCGAACAATTCTACGATATTTACCATGCTGTTTTCTTTGGCCTTAATAAGGAAGAAGCTGCTTCTCTTTACAACGTCTATCATTATGATAGCGTCATAGGTCTTAAAGATAACTTTATCTTCAAGCAAGAAATGTTTAAATCTGCTTTAGAGCCTATTACTTTTGCAGAAAAAGAAAAAGCATATCTTCTTATTGATGAGATGACAAAAGCATTAGAACTGATTAAATCTCTCAAAACACGTATTCAAGAGAAAACAGCTTTAGATGCTCTTTACTTAAGTGCTAAACGTATTCTTTTCACTGCTAAAAAAATCAGCTACTTACCTTGGGCACCACTTCAAAATAGAGAAGAAGCTATGAGCTATATCTCTAATGTATTAGAACTTGCCTCAGAGGTTGAAAACATTCGTCAGTACCACGAAAAAGTATGGTTTGATACAAATAGACGCTCTGACTGGGGATATGTAGAAATGCTCTACCTCGACCTTAGAGATGAACTTCAAAGACTAGCTAGACATATGGCACATGATAAAAACTTCCGCAAAAATTTAGCTTTCCATGTCTTTAAAGCAGATTAGAAGAATAAAAAGGGGCTGCTTAGCCCCTTTTTATTTACTCTTATTACTAGTCCTTATTACAACTACTCATTAGACTCTTTCTTCTTACCTTATTTTTAGACCTCCATAATAATTGGTAAGATAGTTGGTCTTCTCTTCGTCTTTTCATAAAGGAGCTGCTCTACTACTTTTTTAATGTTAGCCTTTAACATATACCATTCTACCATTTGGTAAGCTAGGCACATCTCGAGTTCTTTAGTAGCTGCTACTCTAACTGCTTCAATAAGCTCCTCACTATTTTTAGCGTATACAAAGCCTCTTGTAATTACATCTGGTCCACCCATTATAGAGTAAGTTTCCAAATCAATGGCGGCTACTACTATCAACATACCTTCTTCTGCTAAATGCCTACGGTCTCTTAGAACAATATTACCTACATCACCTACACCAATACCATCTACTAAAATATTGCCTGCACGTACACGCCCTGTTACAGCTGCCTTTTCACGGTCAAGTTCTAATACATCTCCATCCTGCATAATAAAAATATGATCATCTTTCATACCCATTTGTTTAGCTAAATCTTTATGGTGTTTTAAATGTCTATACTCACCATGGGCCGGCATAAAAAATTTAGGATGGGTTAAAGACTGCATAAGTTTAAGTTCTTCTTTATAAGCATGTCCAGATACGTGTACATCTTCTATAGCTTTATAAATAACTTCTACACCTTTTTTATAAAGTTCATTAATAACTCTTGAAACCAACCTATCATTGCCTGGTATTGGTGATGCAGATATAATAAATAAATCATCTGGCTCAACCCTAATCATACGATGATTACCAAAAGCAATACGTGCTAAAGCAGCCATTGGCTCTCCTTGACTCCCCGTCGTAATAATGGTGAGCTGATCTTGTGTATACTTACCCATATCTTCAAGGTTGATTAGAGTGTTATCTGGTATCTCTAAGTAACCTAATTCTCTTGCTACCTCTGTAATACGCTCCATACTTCTTCCACTAAAGGCTACCTTACGGTTATGTGCACTTGAAGCATGTATAATCTGCTGGATTCTATGAATATTAGAGGCAAAAGTTGTGACAATAACACGCCCCTTCACACCATCAAATAGTCTCATTAAAGTTTTACCAATTGTTTGTTCAGAAGGTGAATGTCCGCTACGCTCAACATTTGTACTATCTGCTAAAAGGAGCAATATGCCTTCCTTACCCAGCTCCCCAATCCGTTCAAGGTCCATAGTCTGTGCATCAACAGGTGTATAATCCACCTTAAAGTCACCTGTATGAAAAATAATCCCTTCTGGTGTATGCACAGCAATACAGCATGCCCCTGCAATACTATGTGTACTTCTTACAAATTCCACTTTTATATCTTCAAGTTCAATGCAATCTCCTGGTTCCACACTATGCATCTGACAGCTTTTTTCTAAACCATGCTGCTCTAACTTACTTTTAATAAGCCCTAAAGTAAGCCTTGTCCCATAAAGTGGCATATTCATCTGCTTTAAAATATAAGGAACTGCACCAATATGGTCCTCATGCCCATGGGTAAAGAAAATACCTTTTACTCTGTCTTTATTCTCTAGAAGGTAAGTAATATCCGGAATAATTAAATCAACCCCATACATCTGCTCATCTGGAAATCCCATACCGCAGTCAATCACTACAATATCATTTTTATATTCAATTACCGTAATATTTTTACCAATTGTCCCAAGTCCACCAAGTGGAATGACTTTTACTTTTTCACTCATACTATATCCTCACTTTATAATCTTTTCGTTAGATATAGTATGTGTTTTTTATATAAAAAAACACGAGTTTCTTAAATTTTAGAAACTCGTATTTTTTAAATTTTCTGTTTAACTAATACTTGAATATTTGTTATTAAACAATCCAACACGTAAACTTGACTTAACTCTCAATCACTGTATAATTTTTCTTAAGATATTTAAACTGCAAAGGATGATTCTGTGGATATTCAAACAATTTTACAAGAGCTCGAATTACTAAGTACAGAAAGAACTAAAAAAACCTACATACGTAATGGTGCCCATGAACCGCTTTTTGGTGTTGCAACAGGTGCAATGAAACCCCTTGCTAAAAAGCTTAAGAAAAATCAAGGCATTGCAGAAGAGCTTTACGCAACCGGCAACTATGATGCCATGTATCTTGCAGGTATGATTGCAGACCCAAGTGCTATGTCTGAGGCAGATTTTGACCGTTGGATGGGCACAGCTTATTTTTATATGATTTCCGATTATATCGTAGCTGTGACACTTGCTGAAACAGACATTGCTCAGGCTGTTTCTGATAAATGGATAGCAAGTGGCAAAGAATTATTTATGTCTGCAGGTTACAGCTGTTATTGCTGGCTCTTAGGCAACCGTAAGGATGAAGAATTTGATCAAGAAAAACTTAATAAAATGCTCGAAATTGTAGAAAAAACTATTCATAATAGCCCAAATCGTGCTAAATACGCTATGAACAATTTTGTTACCACAGTAGGTATTTCTTATATGCCACTACATGAAAGAGCAGTTGCTGTTGCAAATGCAATTGGCAAGGTAGAAGTCTCTTCAGTTAAAACGAAATGTAATGTTCCTCTAGCTTCTGAAGCTATTCAAAAAGCAGTGGATAAAGGACAATTAGGATTTAAACGTAAAAATGTTAGATGTTAAATTTTATATTGCATTTGCTTTCTAAACATAGTTTATATAAAAAGCTCCATACAGTTTTTTTAAGCTGTATGGAGCTTTGCTGTTATTTTATAAGAATAAAGTACTATATCTTCCTTTTTATTTATGTTCACTATTTTATTCATTACACATATTATATTATTGCATGGTAATATTAAAACTTTAGATAGGGGGATAAAATATGTTGTCTGATCAATGTTTTATAAAACAATCTTTAAATATTAACCTATTCTTTTTGAGAATTATGAAAGAACATGCCTTTTTTTTAGAAACATCTATACTTGAGAAAAATGCTGACCTACAACAAGAGGCAAGGAACTTTCAAGAAATTTTTAGTGACCTTCTTGTAAGAACTATCAATCTGGCTTGTGGCGTAGTTGATTTGCGACCTGATGCCCTCACAGAACATACCTTAGATGCTGAAAAAATGTCTGAACGTCTAACCGGAGTACCTATAGATACAAGTATAACGAGATTAGAAATGGAACTTTCATGTTGCCGGGATGATAATCAATTTAATCAATCATTAGTTGAAGATATTTTTGAACTAAATTGCAATGCTATTGAAGCTACTAAGGCAATTTGTGCCTTTAAATCTAACGCTTTAAAAGCGGTTTTAGAGTGTAAACTTTATACTACTGCCTATCCTTTATTAATAGATCATATTAGAAGAGAAGCTAAACTCTTTATGTCTCTATTAGTAGAATTACAAAAAAGAGAAGATATCGATATAATTGAAGATGCACTTAATCAAGAACCTTTCTGGAACAGAATAATGGCCGAACATTCTAAGTTTTTAAGAGGACTATTAGATCCTACTGAAGATAATTTAATTGAAACTGCCAATGATTTTGCAAATGAATTTGATGAATTAAGAAGGGAAGCTTTAGCTGCATCTGATAGAGCTTGTATGCTTCAAAATGTTACAGAGGACAGTTTAGAAGCAACTAAGAGACTTAGAAACTTTAAAGACCAGGCAACTGAAGGTTTATTAGCCTGTGAAATTAGCTCTATTGCACTACCATTATTAGCAGATCACATACTAAGGGAAGCTAATCACTACCTCATCTTATTGCATAAATATGATGCAAATCTATAAAATAAGTTACAGGTTTATTTAGAATTATGATATTTAAACTTCAATAAAATTTTCCACTATAAAAATACTTGTATAAAAAACTCATATCCAATCGGATATGAGTTTTCGCAATTTTTTCAGAAACTTATTGTATAGCCCTTTGTCATTATTTATTCATTGGTAATAACTCAAATACTGATTCTATAGTCACATGTTCTCCCATGTTTGCACTTCTTTCAAATCCTGTCATTACCTCTAGTACATGATAGGTTAAGTTACTACTCGTTTTTGCCTTTTCTCCTTTTCTAAGTGCCTGTGCCATCTCAAAAAGCCCAAGTCCTCTGCTATTATCTACATAATCAAATACTATTGGAAACTCTAAAAATTCACCTTTACTTGGGCGATACAACCTTATAGGACCTCCAAAAGTATTAGGATCAGGTACAGATAATGTCCCTTCTGAACCATAAATTTCAATGTGTGGTACTTCTGCTTTGTACACATCAAAGGTTGTAAAAATGGTTCCTATTACACCACTCTCAAAAGCCATCATGCCTGTTACATAAGTTGGTACATCTACATCAATAATCTCCCCACAATGAGGCTGGCTTGTAATTTTTCTTTGTGGGAAAGAAATCTTTGTCATTCCAGAAACCTGCTTGATACCTCCTAATAAATTTACAAGTGCTGAGATATAATAAGGCCCCATATCCATCATTGGTCCACCACCATGTTTATAATAAAATTCTGGGTCTGGATGCCAAGATTCATGCCCTCTACATACCATAAAGGCTGATGCACCTACTGGCATGCCTATATAGCCATCTTCAATGAGTTTACGACAAGTTTGAATTCCCCCACCTAAAAATGTATCAGGCGCACCACCTATTCTTAAGTTTTGCTCTTCGGCAATCTTTACAAGTTCTTTCCCCTCTTCGAACGTAGCACCTAGAGGTTTTTCAGAATAAACATGCTTTCCTGCTAGCAGTGCTGCTTTAGATACCTCAAAATGCTCATAAGGACGTGTTAAATTCAATACGAGTTCTATACTTTCATCTGCAAAAAGGTCATACATGGTCTCGTATAACTTTGGAATGTTATACTTTTCCACTGCTCTTTCTGCTTTTTCTCTTACTAAATCACATACACCTACTATCTCTATGGCGTCTTTAAATCTTTTAGTTAAATTATCTAGATAAATACCGCTAATGTCTCCGATCCCTACAATTCCTATCCTTACGCGCTCCATCCCTTATTCCCCCTAATACATCTTTGCATTATTTTCGAATCGTTTCGTGGTAAGGTTCTGCTTAACAGCTATACCCTTACCCTCTGCTGCCCATAGCATCCCTCGTAGCATCATCTCTTGCGCTTCTGGTGCATGATCAAATACATTATCTTGATGTCCTAATGAAGTATAAAATACTCTTCCATTTCCCCAATATTTAATCCATGCAACAGGCATATCTATAGGCTTATTGGCGCTATGATAATAATTAACTAATGGAAACTTTGTTGTGGCTAATATCTCTATAGCTGGGTCAACATGTAAGTAGTAATGTTCACTTTTCACTTTGAAATCTTCTATTCCCTCTACGATGTCATGTGATCCTTTACAAATATTAACAGTGTATTCTATACCATCTCCTCCTGGATGGCTTACCCATTGCCCTCCAGTTATAAACTGCCATTCGGTATCTTGTCTAAAGGCATCACACATGCCCCCATGACATCCAGCAAGTCCTACCCCACTTCCAACAGCTTGAGATATATTTTGCACATATTCATGTTTAATTTCACCCATCGTCCAGCAAGAAATAATTAAGTCTAAAGTTTTAAGATAATTTACATCAGCTAGACAGTCTAAATGATCATAGATTTCTACTTCAAATCCTTCTTGACGCAATAAAGCCGCAAAACGCTTTGAAACTAAATCAGGCTGGTGACCATCCCATCCACCTTGAAAAATCAATACTTTTTTCATACTTTTCCCCCTTATATACGACAAGCTATGCCGCATCCTCTTGCTTGTGCTTCAAAAATGATATCAATAACCTTCATCACTCTTAACACCTCTTCTGGCTTAACAATAAGCTCTTCCTGCCCCTCTAGGACACCTACTATATTCTTATAATAGTTCGCCCAGTCTACACTTACTTCTGGCAATGCCATCTCTTTTGTTGTATGCTTTGGTCTAGGTGCCATGGTTCTTGTAGGCCCTGCACTTGTATAAACAATCTCATCTTCCCATTCCATTTCACTATCTTCTTTAATCGTTACAATCTTTCCATTTCCATCCCAATCTTCTATAATGGCTGAGCCCTCTACACCACACACATGCCAGCGTGGCTGAGTAACTAAACAATTCATGGCAACCTCAACTAAGGCAGTGATACCACTCTCAAATCTTAGAAGGACATCAAAGTGATCATCTACTTCAGGTGCAAAAATATTATGTAAGTGTGCCTCCACTGAAATTACTTCTTCTGGGAACATCCATAAGAGCTGATCAATCATGTGTACTCCCCAGTCTAGTACCATACCTCCACCATTTACTTTATATCCACGCCAGCCATGTAAGGCACGCCTAGAACCTTGAACTCTACTCTCAATACGATAGAATTTGCCTATTAAATTTTGGTCATAAATTGCTTTCATTATCCGATAATCTTTATCCCATCTTCTATTTTGATGAATAGAAAATAGTTTTTGTTCTTGTTTACTAACCTCTATAATTTCTTCTAACTCTTTTGCATTCATGGCTACAGGTTTTTCACATACAACATGTTTACCTGCTTTAAGACAAGCTATAGCATAGTCTTTATGAAAATTATTAGGCGTTGCAATTGTCACTATGTCAACAGTCTTATCCTTTAACAACTCCTCCACACTTTTATAGGCTCTTAGTCCTTTTTCACTGGCTTTTTGCAACATTTCTTCTCTAATGTCATAGGCACCTACAACCTCTATTTCCGGTAAACTTTTTCTAATATTCTCATGATGCCATCCACCCATACCACCATATCCGATAATAGCTAATTTATAACGCATCGCACATTCCCCTTTAATTAAATTTGAGTTCATTCTAGCACTCCTAATTAAAAATTTCATGCCACATACAATAAAATTCACGCCATATATTGCTATATTCTTTAGGCTATAAGATAATAAAGTAAAATACTTGAAAGGCGAGTGTATCAATGAAAACTTTATCCTATCCCAAAGGTTTTTATGAGTTTTTTTCCAATCAAGAATCTCATATAATTCGCTCAGAGTATGTTCAAAATCTTACTTTTTTACCTCATATGCATATACAAATCGAACTACTCTATATCGTTAATGGAAGTATTCTCATTCAAATAGATAATAACAAGCAATTACTCTCTTCTGGCTCTATTGCATTTATTCCACCTCATAAGATCCACTCTTTTCATACAGAAAAAAACAGTCTTTGTATTTTAACTATCTTTGATCCTATTTTGATACCTGAAATAGATTACCTGCTAAAAAAAAGTACGCCTTCTCACCCTTTTATTTCAGATGTCCCTCATCTACTTAGCCTTAAGCACTACTTTCAAGCACTCACTCAATCATCTTCTAATAGTTTACTTAGTAAAGGTTATCTCTCTATTATTTTAGCTTCTATTCTCAATGAACTAAGTTTTATTGACACAAATACTCAACATAACCATACAATTCAAACAATCTTAGACCATATTTATATGCATTATCAAGAGCAAATTTCTCTTGATACCATTGCTACTCATCTAGGAATTTCTAAATTTTATATTTCTCATCTCTTTAATACACAGATTGGTTGTAGCGTACCTAATTACATCAATTACCTACGTATCAACCTTGCAAAGCAATTACTCTTTACAGATAAAAACATTACAGAAATTGCTTATGAATGTGGGTTTGAAAGCTTAAGAAGTTTCTATCGTGCCTTTACAACAGTTTGTAACACGACACCTCGTCAATACATAAAAGAACACCAAGAATAAAAATAACCCTCGAACCTAGTTATTTCTAAGTTCGAGGGTTTTATTAATGGAGATGAGGGGAATCGAACCCCCCACCTCTTGAATGCCATTCAAGCGCTCTCCCAAGTGAGCTACATCCCCTTTTTACTTTTATTATAGTAAAAATTTTCTAATTTTAAAAGTATTTATTTTAACTTTTACTTTACCGGCCTTCTCCCTTATTAACCCCTATTCTTCTCCATCATCACTACACGGACAAATACTGTGCATTAAAAGTGCTAACTCTTCTTTTAACAGCGTATCACAGTACTTTTCGAAATGCTCCTCTGAACAAAAATAGCCTATTTTATGATTATAGCCTTTATCTTCGATAGGCTGATTACAATACATACATTTTTTCATCTAGTCTTTCCTCTCTTTGATCAAGATTTCCTAATAACTCTTCTAAGCTTCTACTTTATCATTCCACTGAACCTGACTTGGCATCATATTATTATCCTGTAAATAGGTATAAATACTATTCTCATAGGCTTCTAATACTTTGCCACTCATCTTACCATATTTCCATTTTATACTTTGTGTACAAAAAACGTATTTGACTCCTTTATAATAACATTCATCTACCTGAGTAGAACCTTGCTCATAGACATTTTTTACATTTTGCCCTATCTTTTTAAACTTCTTCTTAATAAAGCTACTTGCACTTCCATATCCAAAACATACAATCTTTGGATTATAATACTCTACCTGTTTTAAGAATAATTGAAAAATCTTATCGCTTAATTTTTTATTCTTTAGTATAACATCTTGAATTGGTTTAGAATTTGTGCATTTAAAATATAAAAGATCTGCAAAAAGTACATAGTTAGAAGAATTCTGCCTATGTTCATAAAGATACTCTTTAATTTCCTCTTCTAAAGTATATTTCTCAATGTATTTATTAAGATAATCCTCCTTCTCCCACATCATACTATGCCCTTTAAAAAGTTCATAACGTGGTTTATAGTAGGTCTGATGTGTATATTTCTTGTTATCCTTAATCCATTTGAAAGTCTTATCATTCTCTGGCGCATTAATCCACTTTAAAAAATTAATATCAGGATCCTCATACTCTCCTATACTAATAGAAGGATTAAGCCCCATAACCAATACACTTTTTTCTCCCTCCTCTAACTCTACTTTTATAAGTTCACGATTTCTATCACCTGTATAACCATCATCATTGATCGCTTGAATATCTAATTTTATAATGTCTTGATTGATTTCATTGGACAAATCTTGTATTTCTTGAAAAATTTTTTTTGCACATATATTAACTCCCTTATATAATTCATCTGTAATTAGGCTTTTAGTTATATTATATGATAATATTAAACTATATCAAATATAAAATATTTTAAAATAAAAGGTTGAGTCTTCATTTCAAAACTCAACCTTTTATTTTATACTCTATTCTATTTTATACTCTATTCTATTTTATACGTATTCGAAGTTCTATGGAGTATCAAACCATTTGAAGACGAAGCAAAGTGTTGCACTTGCTAAAGCTGTATAACCTACTCTTTATTCAGTAATCCATTTAATGGTTTCCCATACTTCTACGCCGTTATTCTTTTGAGGTATACCTGGCATACTTCGGCCTTCTTTTACATACTTAGTTAAAAGTTCTTTAAGTTCCTTAACTACTTCAGGATGCTGCTCATAAATATTATGTTGCTCCTTTATATCCACTTCTAAGTCATAGAGCTGAACATGTGGGAGCTGCCTTTCTACTTCCGAATTAGGGACTGGATAGCTCCATCCTCCAGACCCTTTACACATCTCTAGCTTATACTTACCTTTACGAATAGATAAAGACCCATCAATACTTTGGTGAACAAGGGCCTCTCTTGTATACTGATCTTGTCCTTTCCATAACCCTAGTTCACTTACACTATCTTCTCCCATATTATCTGGCAATATAACACCTAGTAAATCTGCCATAGTAGCCATGAAATCAGCAAGACAAACTGTCTCATTACATTGACTTCCTGCTTTAATAACTTCTGGCCATTTGATAAGAAGCGGGATACGATGGCCCCCTTCATAAATATCTGCCTTATGACCTCTAAAGATATAGCTTGGATTATGTCCTTTTTCCGCTAGCTCCTTATAATCTGCTGACGGCGAACATCCATTATCTGATGTATAGATAATAATCGTATTTTCTTCTAATCCACATGCTTTTACTTTCTCCATTACCTTACCTACCATGGCATCACACATCATAACAAAGTCACCATATTCATTAGTCCCCGATTTACCTATCCATTCCTTGGTAGGTAAAATAGGTGTATGTGGTGCAGGTAATGGGAAGTAAATAAAGAATGGTTCTTCTTTATGTTCCTCTATAGTCTGTACAACTTTATCTGTAAGATGTGGCAGCACTTGTTCATGTTTAAAGTTTGGCGCTGTAGGCCCTTCTCTCCAAAAACGCTTACCAGAATCACTTGTAACCTTAGTAGGCAATTCTACTACTTTATTATTTTCAATATAAACATATGGTGGCATATCTAAAGATGCACTAATCCCATAATAATAATCAAATCCAAAATCAACAGGCCCATTTTTAATAATTCCTGTATAATCTACATTTTCTACTACCCCAAAGTCTGGTACACTTTTAAATTCCCCATGACATGGCCAGTCCATTCCCAAGTGCCATTTACCAATACAAGCAGTATAATAACCTGAGTCCGATAAAAGATTAGCTACAGTTTGTCTACCATCTTCTATAAGATGAGGTGTATAACCTCCTATTACACCTGTTTTAAGTCTTGAACGCCAATTATAACGTCCTGTTAATATGCCATATCTTGAAGGTGTACATACAGCTGAAGTTGCATGTGCATCTGTAAAACTCATGCCCTCCTCTCCTAGCTGATCAAAATACCTTGTCTTAAATGGGCATTTTTCATTGAGATAAGAAATATCTCCATAGCCCATGTCATCTGCTAATATATAGATAATATTAGGTTTTTTCATGTCAATTCCCCCAATAACTTTATTCAATATCTCCTTCTTATTTTAACTTATTATGATATACACTTCTATAAATTTATAAATTATTATTAATAATTGTTTTAATTTTAAATTGTTAATTTAACACAATAAATTTTATCTAATAATAGGATATAAAAGTTTTTGATTTTCTGTATCATAAAGGGTATCCGCTGTAATCAGTTTATAACCCGTGTCTGTGTCTTGCTCTACTTTTTTACCATCAAACAAATCAACTGCAACTTTTACTCCTAGGTATCCCATATTAAAAGGTTTCTGCACCAGTATAGCCTCTATTATGCCTTTTTCTAAAGCTTCTATAATAACATTTGAACTATCAAAACCTACTACTTTAATTTTCTTACTTAATCCTAACTCTTCAATTGCTAGACAAATCCCCTCTGTCATGTATTGATTAGCTCCTACAATTCCTTTAAGATTAGGGTATTGTTTTATAATCTCCTTTGCCTTCTTATACGCACTTTCAGTAGTCCCTTCTGTATAAACTGTAGGTAATTGCTTCACCTTAGCCTGCCCAGCCATAACTAAGTCATAGCCTTGTTCCCTTTCATTAGCTGTACTTGCCCCCTGTACAAAGTTAAGCATGATAACTTCACCTTTATTGTTAATACTTTCTAAAAGATAATGGGTCAACTCTTGTGCCGCAGCTACATTATCTGTAGCTACAATCTCTGTCTGTCCTACCACACTAGAGTCTACACTCACTAAAGTAATCCCCTTTTTCTTAGCATTTTCCACACTAAGTGCTAATCTTTCCTTATCTGCCGCTGCTAGCAATATAATATCTGCACCTTCTTCTATTTTGCTATTCATAATTTCAACCTGCTTATCAACATCTTTTTCTTCTAAAGGCCCCACATATTCAAAGGGTATTTCTTCTTCTTTAGCTGCAAGTTGTGCTCCCATTCGGATGGTCTCCCAAAAAACATACTCACTCTGTATAGATTTAGAGACGAGCACAATTTTATTTGGCTTTTTAGAAGACTGATAGCTACTATATCCTATAAAAATAAGTATTCCTATACTAACACCTACTATAAACCATTTAATAATTTGTTCTATTTTTTTCATTCCATTCCCCTATTTCTATCACCGGTATTGTAATCCTTACCTTAGTCCATTTACCATATTCACTTTCATAACTTAGTCCATAATCCTGTCCAAAATACACCTGTATGCGTTCATGAACATTCTTAATAGCTACACCACCTTTTGTAATAGATGTAGAGCTTGGCGCTTTAAGGATATTTTTAATTTGTTCACGAGACATGCCTTTTCCATTATCATAAACTTCTAGAATAATATTATTTCCCTCTCTAAATCCCAAAACTCTAATATACCCCCCTTCTTCTAAATCCTTAATACCGTGATAGAGAGCATTTTCTACCAATGGCTGTAACACAATTTTTACTATCATCTCATCAAAGATATCAGGTGATACTTCAATCGTATAAGTTAATTTACTAGCATAACGTATTTTTTGAATCTGTAGATAATGCTTAACATGTTCTACTTCTTCATAAATAGTAATAACCTCTTTACCTTTGCTTAAACTTAATCTAAAGTACCTTGCAAGTGCTGCTGTCATCTGTACAACTTTCTCACATTCCTCTCTTTCTCCTAACCAAATAATAGTATCTAAAGAGTTATATAAAAAATGAGGATTTATTTGAGATTGCAGTACCTTTAATTCGCTTTTCCTTAGTTTCTTCTGATTATCTTCTACTTGTTCTATAAGCCCCTCAATCTTATATACCATCTCTTTAAAAGAAGCGGTAAGACATTGTATCTCTTCTGTGTCACTTTGTGTATCTATCTCTACACCTAATTTACCTAGTTCTATTTCTTGCATATGCTCTGTAAGTTCTCTAATAGGTTTTGCTGTTTGACTTACAATGCGTTTGGAAATAAGAAAAGCTACAACCAAGGCAAGTAGTGTCAATATAATAAGCGGAATAATAATTTCTTGCTTTGATACAAGTAACTCTCCAATATAGGATACGCCAACTACTCGCCATCCTACTTCCTTCAGGCTATGTACTGTTACAAGACGTTTATCCTCTAGAACCTCTGTAAAACTACCTTCTTCCTGTTGCATAACACGTGCTAAATCTTCTTGCAAAATTCCTGAATAAATAAGCTGCTGCTTAGGGTGATAAATCATCTCTTGCCCCTGACCTACAATATAGACATATCCCTTTTCCCCTAATTGGATATCATTACACATGTCCGTTAAATTTTTATAGCTCATATCAATCAGTACAATACCTAGGATCTTATTTTCTTCCATAATGGCAGCACTTAAAGAAAATACCCATTTCCCCTCATTTTTAAGATAATTTTGCGTATGAGAAGCTGAAATTACAGGCTTTCCTTGTGCCTCTACTGCTTTTGTATACCACTCCATTTGTTTCACATCGATATAGTCTTTAATAGCATTTGAGGCACTATCTGTAAGAACTAATCCATTTTCTCCAAAAATATTAATACTTACCACGCCATTACTACTTCCTCTATTCCTCATCTCTTCAAGGAAATAACTTTTTCGTACAGCTTTTTGATTAAGCGGTTCCTTAAGTTGGTTAATTAAACTCGTATCTTGACTTGAAATCATCCACATAACCTCTCGCATATGATCGATATAGGATTCTATATTTCTACCAAGCTGTTTAACAATCTCATATGCATACACATGCGTGTCTTTTTCTACTATTTCTGACATTTTATAAATAAAAAATATATCTAGCATAATAACAATAATCATAATTAAAGAAAAAAAATAGGTCATCAGTTTACTCTGTAACCTATAAGACTTTTTATTTTTCATTTTCTCTCTCGTTCTCCACTTATTTTTCTATATTCTGATGGACTTTGCCCTACTGCTTTTTTAAAAGTACTACTAAAATAATGAGGATCTGCATATCCTACTGCCTCTGAAATCTCATATGTTCTAAGTGGTGTATATTTTAAAAGCCTCTTTGCTTTTTCGATTCTATACTCAGTAAGATATTGTACAAAGGTCACTCCTACTTCCCTTTTAAAGATATTACTAAAATGACTGGCACTAATATGTACACTATCACATACCATTTTCATAGATAAATCAGGCATATTATAGTTTTCTTCTATAAATCCTAAAATATTTTTTATATGCACTTTATTAGGTTTAGCTTGATCATTAATATAATTCATACATCGTTCGTAAAGTCCCTTAATCCATATTTGCATATCGGATAATGTCTTAAAGTTTTTAATCTCTTCTGTTAAATTAATACCCTCAGAAAATATTTCTGTAATACTTGGATCAATTTCCATAAACTTTTTAAATAAAGCACATGCAAGATTCCCCCAAAGTTCCTCTATATCTTTTACAGCCATCTTTCTTTTTCTAACTTCATTGGCTATTTTATTAATCACCTGCTCGAAAGCCTCTTTTTGTTCAATACTCTTTATCACTTCACTCTCCCACTGTACCCACTGTGCAAAGTGTACCTTAGTGACTTCATAAGGCTTGCTGTTCTCAATAATCTTATTAGTTCCTTGAAAGAACCTACTCAGCAACGCATAATAAGCCGTTTGATAAGATGTGCTAATTTCTTCTATTTGATTAACTAAAATGCCTACCCCTATAGTTACCGTAATACCTATTAATTCTGTTATAGCACACTTAATATACCGAATTGCCTCATCATACTTATCTTTAGGGTTTTCCTTTTCATCTGTAAAATAGAGAACTGCATTACATTCTTCTAGTTCAAAAAGTATTCCCCACTTTTTATTCACCACCATTTCACTTACAATGTTTTGTATTGCAAAATAGGTGAGTTCCTTGTTTTCAATCTGATTATCTGCATCTATTAAAAAAATACCATAAAAAGCTTTATTATAAGGTATATTAGCTTTAATGCATTTTTTAGCAATCATACTACTTTCAATTTCAGTGAAAACAAGTTCTTCTAAAAGTTTTTGCTGAATAAGTGGTATAGATTGTTCTATTTTATTGAGTACATCTGCTTCTTTTCGAATCTGTTCTCTTTCTTCATCTAATTTCCCCACTATTGCATAAAGGAGGTTGACCATTTCAGACTTTGTAACAGGCTTTAAAATATAATCTTGTACACCCATTCTTAAAGCTTGTCTTGCATAGTGGAATTCATCATACCCACTAATTAATATAATTTTAATTAATGGATAATTCTTGGTTAAAATATGCGC
Organism: Zhenhengia yiwuensis; assembly: GCF_014384995.1. GTDB lineage: Bacteria > Bacillota > Clostridia > Lachnospirales > Cellulosilyticaceae > Zhenhengia > Zhenhengia yiwuensis. The sequence continues at coordinate 37,213 of NZ_JACRSY010000011.1, forward strand.
TAAGTCCAACCCATTTAACCTAGGCATATTAATATCTAATAACACGATGTCCGGTAACATTTCTTGTATGAGGAGTAAGCCTTTTTCTCCATCCTCTGCTGTCCCAATGAGTTCAAGTCCTAATTCTTCCCATGGAATAAGATCTTTCATTCCATCTCTAACTACGGCTTCATCGTCTATAAGTGCAATCTTATACATAATTCCACCCATACCTTTCTACTCATTCTCTCTTTGTTTCCGTTTTAGTACACTTAGTTAAATTAAATAAATTTATTCAATATATTTTTAACTTATTGTATATAATTATATATTATTTTTATTTATAGGTCAAAATTATTTTTATTTTCATATAATAATAACTTAATTAAAACTCTTTATTGGCATCATTAAAACCATGTTATTTCCTACATAATAAAAGAGGTGAAAACTAGAAAATTCGTTTTCACCTCTTTTATTAATCCTATATTAATCTACAACCACTCCTTTTTTAAGGATAATATTAGCATACAAAGCACTCTCACTTGTTGAAACAATAGCATAAGCTTTTTTGGCTCTTTCATAAAAATCAAAGCGTTCAATAAACTCAATTTTAGCTTCTTTACCATCATAAGCGGCTATAACTTGCTTATATTCATCCCAAATGGTAGGGACTACAGTGTCTCCAGGCACTACAGACATAAGGCCTACAGAATGCTGCGCATAGGTGTCTAATGGAAAGAAAGGAAGTATAGCTTCTAAAAGTTCTGTTACAGTATGACCATCACATCTTACTAACCTTTTTGCATAAGCTGCAGAAGGAAAATTCCCATCAGCAAATACAATCTCATCTCCATGACCCATTTCCATCATAATCTTCATAAGTTCTGGCGTAATAATTGGCGGTATTTTCTTTAACATAAATTCACCCTCACCTTAACATTTTTTATAAAGTTGTCCAAAATTTTTGGACGAAATACTTTTTCTTCTGGCACGCTGTGCATAGCCACTGGAATTCTAAGCATTGATGCTAATGGAATAAGATCTGCACCAATATGTTCATAGCTAATTGCACCCTCCTAGTTTAATAAAGCCTTGTTAATTCTATTATTAAAACTGGTTTTATTATACCAATATAAGTTTCTAAATACTGGGTATTTTTTTATGTAAAAAGTTTATTATTTTGCACTCATTAGATAGCTGTATAAAAATAAGGAGGAATTTTCATCCTTCCTTATTTCCTCTCCTTAAAGCATTTCCCATAATACCGGGTCTGGACTTGGAATAACTGCACTATGTAAGAATAGCCCTTCTTCTACAAGAATCGATTCTGCTTTTTTCATGGAGGCCTCTACTGCGGCGATTTCTCCTGCAAAAATAGCATAAGATTTACCTGTCATCCCCCTTGCAAGCCTTAACTCAATAAGCCTTACAGGACTCGTTTTCACAATTTCATCTGCTACACCTACCATAGAAGCTACAGCATAACCTTCTAAAATACCTATAGCAGCTAGATTTTCTTTATCACAGGTTCCATAAATAGCTGCGAATAAACTTTGATCTGGATTGCCTAATAGATAAGAATCTACAAGCACTTCATCAAAAGGTGCTATTCTACCTACTTTGACTGCTGCTTCTACAGAAGATAGCTTACCTGTAAACATGACAAGATATTTCCCTGGACATACTGCCTGCATCATCATCATCCGTATATCAGCCGCCTTTAGCATACTATCAGCCGCTTTCATACCGATAGCTACTGATCTATATTCCATAATCCCTAATGATTTATATTCATCCACCTACTATCTTCCCTCCTTATCATCTAAGCTTTCTATTATAATTTGATCTTCTTGAACGCAAAGAACCTTGCCTGTAACACTTGCATGGATATTAGCACTTATGCCTCCCTCATCCATTTGCGCAATTAAACTACCTACTTCTACTTGATCACCAGCCTGTACCAGTACCTTTGCCTTTTTACCTATATGCTGGCTAGTTGAAATCGTTACTCTGGATGGTATGAGTGTGATTTCATCCCACTGGGCTTTTTGGTCATACTGACTAAGTCCTATTCTACTCGTTAATCTACTTGCTACCACTTTTGTACCTATCTCCTTCTTAGGTATAGGATTAAGATCTTTAATTCCTCTTTCACCATGGGCCAAAAGCTCCTTTTTAATAAGTGCCATAAACTTACTTGGTGAAAGTTCATGGTGGCAAGCAAAATAAGAACATACGTTACATCCACAACAGCCTAGTGCTGTTTCTATCCCTTCATAATGTGTTGTAAGTCCATTAGCAATCGCATTCATCACCTTATGAGGTTCTACTTTATGTCCTAATCTATTTCTTGGGCATAAATCTGTACACATACGGCACTGTGAACATGAAGACATCGCTCTTTTAACTGCACTCATATCAGGACTACCTTTAAGTTTATGAAGTATATGATCTTGAGGTAATATAAGTATACCCTTTGTGGTTTTTGTGATAAGTGTATCTAAATCTCCAAACTGCCCCATCATAGGACCTCCTACTAGAATACTCTTATCTTCTAGATCTTCTATTCCTATAAGCTTAAGGAGTTCTCTTACCTTTATTCCAATAGGTGCTTTAACTACCTTAGGATTTGGCACTACACCTCCTACCGTCATATAGGTATGGGTCACAGGTTCACCATTCCTTAAACACCTTTCTATATTCAGAAGTGTTTCTACATTGATTTCTACTACTTTTTGGCTAACTGGTAATTCACCTCGTGGAATAACTCTTCCTGTACATTCATAAATTAAAGTAACCTCATCGCCAACAGGATAAATATTATCCACTGCTTGAATATGTATTTCGGGATATCTCTGGGTATAATCCCTAAGTGTACTAATTAGCTCGTTATACTTTTTCTTAATACCAATAATACCTTGTTTAATCTCACAAATTTCTAGTAGCTCATGTAAAGTATCAATAAGCTCTTTCCCAAAGTGTGTAAGAATCTGGTAATCTGTATAAAGTAATGGCTCACATTCTGCACCATTAATAATCAAATAATCCATCCCTTTAGCTAACTTGAATTGTGTAGGAAAACCAGCTCCTCCAGCTCCTACAATTCCTGCCTTTGCAATCTGCTCTTTTAATACTTCATAGTTCATATACCCACCTCCTTTACAATCTATCTAATATAAAATTACTGCCTTCATCTACAATACCTACAATAGCTGCATCTACTGGGGCGCGGTCATGACTTGTTGCATACCTTGCACTAGTGCCTGTTACAACAAGTACAGTCTCCCCTACTCCTGCACCCACCACATCTATGGCTACAATTGTATTTTTTCCCTCTGCTGTCTTCTGTAAGGATTCTACAATTAAAAATTTATTTCCTACTAGCGCTTCATGCTTTCTTGTAGAAACGATACTCCCTACTACCTTACCAATAATCATTCTCGCTCACCCCTTTATATTTAGCTCATAATATATGCTGCACTTTTACAAGTTACACCTAAAGCATTGGCTTCATCTGTATCAATATGCATTTCTAGTGTGAAACTAGGATCTACTCTAATTTGTACATGATTTAAGATCCCCTCACGCTCTTCACCAATACGTACGCTAATCACCTGATTATTATAAAGACCAAAGGCTTTGGCATCTTCTGCATTCATATGAATATGACGTTTTGCTATAATACACCCTTCACTTAGATGAACAGCACCCTTCGGTCCTACAAGAGTAATAGGTGCAGACCCCTTAATATTACCTGATTCACGAATAGGTGGTGCAATACCTAATTTAACTGCATCTGTCTTTGCAAGTTCCACCTGAGTCTCTTTTCTAATAGGCCCTAACACACGTACATTTTCAATTACTCTTAGATTGGTTCCTACAAGTGTTACCCTCTCTTCAGCTGCATATTGTCCGCCCATCAGTTCTTTTTTAGGATGAAGCGTAGCACCTTCTCCAAATAAAATTTCTAGATGTTCCTTTGATAAATGCAGATGTCTTGCAGAGACTCCAATCGGTACTGTAATGATTTGTTCTATATTACAATGCTCCAACCTTGCTACCTCCTTGAAATTTGCAGTTTTCTAATTGTTTATGAAGTAAAAGGCAGGAGAAATGATTTCTGCCTGCCACTTCTAGGAATTCGTTTGTACTTTATAAATTAAAATTTAGGAAGAATTTTTTCAATGTCTTCATGTGGTCTTGGAATAACATGTGTTGCAACAACTTCACCAAGTCTACCTGCTACTGCTGCGCCTGCTTCTACTGCAGCTTTAACCGCACCTACGTCTCCCCTTACCATAACTGTTACAAGACCTGAACCAATTTTTTCTGTTCCAACTAATGTTACATCTGCTGCTTTAAGCATAGCATCTGCTGCCTCTGTAATTGCTACTAAACCTCTTGTTTCAATCATTCCTAATGCCTGACTACCCATAATCTTTTTCTCCTCTCTCACTTTAGCCACTTCTGGCCTATTTTCTTCTACTACTTTAACTGTTTCTAAACTATCCCCAGTATCCTCTGTTACCTGAATACTTTTCTTTTTAGTTTTTGGTGATTTTTCTTCTGCCACTTTTTTCACCTACACTCTCAGTTTTCTTGCACTATGTAAAAGTACTTTTTGTACTTCTTCATGAGGGTTATTAATGATTGCAACTGCCGCTACTTTACCCACTTTCTCAGTTGCTACTTTACCATACTCAATAGCTTCCTTTACATCCGCAACACTTCCTTGCACTACAATGCTTACAAGCCTTCCTCCTAGTGCTTTTTCTGTTGTTACCAATGTTACATCAGACGCCTTCGCCATAGCATCTAACGCAACTATAGAGGCCACATTGGATGCTACTTCTAAAATGCCGATTGCTTTCATCCTATCACTCTCTTTTATGCCTTATTTTTGTATTGGTAAAATACTTGCAATATCCCCATGTGGCCTTGGAATAACATGTACTGCTACTAATTCTCCAAGTCTCCCCGCCGCATCTGCGCCAACTTCTGTTGCAGCTTTTACAGCACCTACATCACCTTGTACCATAACTGTAATAAGACCTGAACCAATTTTTTCTGTTCCAATTAATGTTACATCTGCTGCTTTCACCATTGCGTCTGCCGCCTCGATTGCTGCTACTAAGCCTCTTGTTTCTACCATTCCTAATGCTTCTTGTTTCATCATACATTCCTCCTATATTCTTTTATTTAGTATGGTTACTTTTATAAACAATTAATTGCTAGCATCTTTTCTAAGCCTTCATCCGGGCTTGCAATAACACGTGCTACTACATAGCCTGCAAGTTCTTCACTTGCTCTTTTGGCTGCATCAATACCTGCTGTGACATCTGCTACATTTCCTCTTAACTTTACCATAATAAGTAGTGGCACTTCTAAACTCTCTGCATTAGCAGGTTTATTCTTATCAATGTACTCTACCGTTACATCTGCTGCTTTACAAGCTGCATCAATAGCATAGAGCGCCGTGGCTAAACCATAAATTTCAATTAACCCTACTGCCTTTCCCATATGGCCTCCTACCTATTGACATAAGCTACTTTAATACCTTGTAACTTCATATTCACTTCCATGGCTTCATTAAGCTCATCTAAGCTAAATTTATGTGTGATCAGCTTTTCTACTGGAAGACCAATTCCTTTTGCTCTTCTTAGGAAGTCAAGTGTCGTTACATAGTCTTTAAATGTATAAGTCCATGACCCTACTACTGTAATTTCTTTTTGGCAGAAATCCCAATGAGGATTAATAGTAGCATTTCCATTATCTACAAAGAATCCAACTTCACAAAGGCCACCACCTCTGCGGATGAATTTATAAATATTTCCTGCTGCACTTGGTACTCCTGTACATTGGAAAGCAAAATCTACTCCACCATCTGTTACTTCGTGTACTGCGTCACACATGGTTTCAAAATCCTTATAGTTTTTAAAATTAAAAGTATAATCTGCTCCTAAGTCCTTAGCATAACCAAGTCTTTGGTCATCCCCATCTATTGCAATAATGTTTTGAATGCCCATTGTTCTTAATACAGTAAGTACTAAAAGTCCAATTGGTCCACACCCTTGAATGAGTACTTTACTATCAAAACGAAGTAGTTGAGTTGTTTTTGCTCTTTCTACTGCATGAACTGCAACAGCAGCTGGCTCAATAAGAATACGCTCATCGAGCCCCATATCACTTACATTAAAAATAGAAGAATTTTTACGAAGAATAATATAATCGCCAAACCATCCATTGAAACGGTATTCATCATCTGGAAGAAGACCATATACTTCTGCTTTGCTACTTAAGTTAGCGCGTTCTGGTTTAAGTGTTGTAAACTCATCACTACCTGCAAGTGTTACAGAAGTTACAACTTTATCTCCTACACGAAGTGGCTTGCCAACCATATCTTTTGTAACATTTTTACCGATTTTAATAATTTCCCCTGTTCCTTCATGGCCAAGCACAACTGGAATAAGTCCAAATGGATCGTTTTTGTATTCATGAACATCTGTTCCGCATACACCACATCCTTCAATCTTAACAAGCACTTCATCATCTGTAATTTCTGGAATATCAAAAGTCTTTACTTCAATTTTTTGTTTTTCTACTAAGTAAGCTACCCTACCTGATTTTCCATGACCCACTGAAGAAGCTACTTGAACTTCATTGTTTTGTAAACTTGCCATAACTTGTTTAACAATTTCTTCAATATTATTGATTGTATACTTTTCCATCATGCTCCCCCTATCTGATATATAAAGCATTAGACATAACGCATCTACGTGCTCTTGTAAAGCTTAATGCATTCGTTAATCCTTCTCCTGTTTTACTTGCAATTGTAAAGGTCGTAAAACCTTCACCACCAAATCCTATACCTGCATAAGACGGTGCGTTTTTTACAAAAATAGCTGTATCTAACGCCTTGCCATATTTAGTTAAGTTGTTGACATTAGAAGAATGCATATGAGCTGAGTGCCTATTACCACCTTCAAGTAGGACTGCTGTCTCTATCCCTTCATCTACATCTTTTACTCTAACAATGCCTAAGATCGGCATCATCAATTCTTCTTTAATCAGAAGATTTTCTTTACATCCTTCAAAGATAATACATTTTGTTTGCTCTGGTGCATCAATTCCAATTGCTTTTAAAATGACTGATGCATCTCTTCCTACGAAGTCACGATTAAGCATATACTTACCATTTTTTTCAATTAGTACTGTATTTGCAAGACGATTGATTTCTTCTCCTCTTAGCATATAGCAGTCATTTTCAGATAACATATAATAAATGAGTTCATCTGCTACTTCATCTACTACAATAACTTCTTTCTCTGCAATACAAGGAAGGTTGTTATCAAAACTTGCACCGTTTACAATATCTTCTGCCGCTTTTCTTATATTAGCTGTTTCATCTACAAGTACTGGTGGATTGCCTGCGCCTGCTGCCATTCCTTTTTTACCACTTTGTAAAATGACTTTAACTATACCAGGACCACCTGTTGCTACAAGTAAATCAATATCTGGATGTTTAAACAAAATGTCTCCTGATTCTAAAGTTGGTTTACGAATGCTTACTGCAAGATTTTCAAACTCTCCTACTTCTTTTGCAGCCTCATTAATAAGGTTTACTGCAAAGTTAGCTGTTTTAGTAGCACCTGGATGAGGATTAAATACGACTGTATTACCTGCTGCAATCATACCTATTCCATTGCAGAATACAGTTTCAGATGGATTTGTAGATGGTGTAATAGCACCAATTACGCCATAAGGTCCTCTTTCTACAAGTGTTAGGCCTTGATCACCGCTCCAAGCATCTATTTTGATACATTCTGTTCCTGGTGTCTTCTTAGCTACAAGTTCGTGTTTTAGAATTTTATGTCCTACTTTTCCCATGCCTGTTTCTTCAACAGCCATTCTAGCAAGTATTTCTTTATTAGCCATGATTTTCTCACGGATTTTATCAATAATCTGATCGCGTGTTTCTAGAGGCATTTGACGTAACTTCTTTTGTGCTACTTTTGCCGCTGCAATTGCTTCATTCATATCCTCAAAAATCCCTAAGTGATGGTTAGAACTTGGAGCTATCCCATTCATTTTCATCACTACATTGGCTACAATTTCTTTTAGTTGTGCGTCGTTCACTTCTTCACCCTCTTCCAAATAATCCTGCTCCATACTGGGCAAGTTCTATATCTTGTCTCGCACTTCCACCACTTACACCTATTGCACCTATTACTTTTCCATTAACTTTTATTGGATAGCCACCACCTAATGTAATAATCTTTTCATCTAGCATGCTAACAAGCCCCTCAAAATCGGCTCCTTGTTTAACAAGTTCAGCGATTTCATGAGTTCCCATCTGCAAGGCTACTGCAGAAAATGCCTTTTTAATAGCTAGTTCATAGCTAATAACAAAAGCCTCATCCATAGCCTGCATACTTATTGGTCTTCCACCTTCTTTAACAAGGGCTACTACTACTTTTATCCCCTTCTCTTTGGCTTTTTTTATAACCATTTCTATTACCTGATTGGCTACCTCTAAGTTCAATGTTTCTAAATTTAATATTGGATTTTCCTCTATGTATCTTGCTAACATGAAAAGATAATCAGATAATCTATTGATATAGCGCTTTACAACGCCTTCAACACCTTTACAAGTAATAAGGAGTCTCTCTGCTCTTCTTGCAACTGTTCTAGCAATATCTATATCTGCTGAAAGGGGCGTTTTACCTGGTAATATAAAACCTTGAAATTCATGAGACTTCGATTCATAGTCATCAATACTTCTTTCTATATTTTCTATATCTATTTCTATACTTTCTGCTTCAGCTTTATCGTAGCCTGCGACAATCCCCATAACGATAATGAGTCTTTTCTGGATATAATGGAGTTCATCTACAACTTGCTCTTCTTTAATCTGACTTTTAATCTTTCCTAGATGACTTGTTAGTTCATCTATTGTTCCCAATGCCTGAATATAGGGGTGATCCTTAGGTACTCTTGTACCGTCTAAAAGACTGGTCTCCCCATTATCTCCTGTTTTGGTATAAACCTTCATAGCTCTCCTCCTATCATCTGAGTAAAACTATTTCCTTTTACATACCTGGCAGCATTCTGCCCTAGTGTTCTATAATCTGTATTTGTATGCAATAAGGCCTTACCTCTTAATTTATGAGTTGTAAGCACTGCCTGGCTTTTACAAATTCCTATTCCCACTTCAAGCTGACTTGCTTCTGCTGCCTCCTGTGCTAATAAATGAGCTGGTTTAAAAGATTTTTCCGTCACTACCTCAGCTAGCACACTCTCTTCTTCTATTCCGGCTAAAATTTCTATAAGTATTTGATTGTCTAAGTGATTATCTATTTTTATAACAATTGTAGGTTTTATCATAGGACTTTTACTTTCGAAAGTACCAAACCTGTTGCTACAGCATTTCTTGGTCCTTCTACTCCTCTTATTTCACCTTTACCAACTACAATACCATAGGGAGTTAAATACTCTAGAAGCATTTGTGGTATTTCAAAATCCATTGCACTTCCGCCTACTAGTACTACGTTTGGAATTTGAGTCAAATCATTACCTTTAGCCACACTTTTTAGTGCTCTTAAAGCATTTTGTATAAATACTTTTCTTTTGGCTTCTTTCCTAATTGTGACTATTTTTTCTAAGCTATGTTTTGTTTCTATTGGGATAAAGTCTTTTTCTTTACAAATTACAACTTTTCCAAATATCTTAGGTGATAGAGGTTGACCAAAAAACTTGACCTCACCTGTTTCAAGGCGTATATGAAAGAGACTTTCTACCTTAGCAAGAGGATATCTCTTAATATCTTCTGCTACAGATAGATTTTCCAGCCCTAATTCTGTATTGATTAACATTGTAATAAAATTACCTGCTCCACCTAAGTGAGTGACTTTGACTTCACCTGTTTCTTCTAAAATGGCAGCGTCTGTAGAACCTCCCCCTAAGTCAAGTATGACTAATGGAAAGGTAGTTCCCTTCGTAGTAAGGGCTCCTAAAGAGGCCATAACACCTTCTACTCCAGCAACTTGTGTTGTGACTCCTATATCATCTTCTAAAGTCTTAGCAAGTTCCTGCATAGGAAGCCCTTTAGATTTAACCATAGCAGCTAGTGCAACGGCTCTTTCCATACTAATCTCTCCGGCTAGCGCACCTTCTACACTCATAGGTACAAGAACATCTACAGCTAAAGCATCTTGAATATGAACATTGGCACTTTTAGATAACTTTCCTATTTCCTCTTTCATATGTTCAATCATATGACCAATATTACTTTCCTTAGTGCCAGCCATATCTAAGATCTCTTGATCACTATCTATTGCATGCATCATTTCTTCGCTACCTCTATCTACATCCACCATACGTTTAGTCCCATCTACAAAGTAGATTGTAAGCGTTCCAGCCGGTATTTCTTTTTCTTCCACCTGACCTTTTGGACTCCTAATAACGACAGCTGATCTGGTGCCAATAAGACTTTTTGCAATAGGAATGATCCTTCTTGTTTCCTCAGGTGTAAGATTAAAAAGGTTAGCAATGCCATACGGATTTGAAAGTGTTTGAATTGTACCGCCTTCAGATGCTACTTCTATAACACAGGTGTTACCTAAAGGAATTTTATGAATAAACTTTACCTCATCTATTATAGGTATAGGATACTTAAGCCTATTATAAATAAGAACTGCTTCATCTTTTTGGACAATTGCACCCTTTATAGAGTGTCTTGATGCATTAATCAACTTTGCTGCTTCTTGATAACCTATATGACTCCCTATAATCACAATGTAGTCCTCATCTTCATATGTATCTTGCAGTTCTTCAAGCAAAACAGTCTTACCTTTTCCTAAACCCTCTCCACTTGGTGTATTGGGATTATGTCCGATCATAGTGGATTCTGTAATGATAGTCTGTGTGATTGTCTCCATTGCCATATCCCCGATAACAGGGGCAGCCTCATTTAAGAGAATCAAATCGACGTCTTTTACATTTTTATTTATTTTTCTTAGCGCTTCTTGAAGAACTTCCTTAATGCCTCTAATATTGTGCAGGGTCCCCTTCATACCTGTAGTAGGTACTAAGGCACTGCTTTCAAATACAAGTTCTTCCTTTAACCCTAATGTAGCAATACATACTTCCGTTGTAGAATTACCAATATCAACCCCTGCTACTCTCATAAGCTTACCTATTCCTTAGCAAGAATGTTTCGTTTTTTATAGACCTCTAAGGTCTCTTCTACAAAAGCTGCACATAAAGGTGCATCATACTCTTCTTGAAGCATTTTAATAATAGTTTGAAGCTGCGCCTCGGTGGATCTATAGGGTCTTAGCCTATTATAGATTTCTAATATTTTTGCATCAGGTACACCAATAAGTTCAGAAGCTCTTACAAAATTTTCAGCTTGCTGTACCTTTCCTTGATCTAAAGCTACCTTTGCCTGCAAAATTAATGTATCCTTTGAAATAGAAAGATCTTCAATACCTATATCCCCTTTAATTACTTGTTCCATTGTAATATCTTCTAATTTTTTACCCGTCTTGGTTTTAATTAATTCAGGTCTTTTTTCTATCAGTGGATATAACTCCAAGCAGATCCCTCCTTATGATTCAATAACATACACTTCTATAGGCTCTGCACGATCTCTTACTAATTCGGTCTCAACTGTATGCATGAGTGCTGCCTTCACTTGATATTTAGGCCTTACCATTGGGTCATTTTGAGTAGCAATAGGTATTACTCTCTCGCCTTTTGCATATTTAGCTGCATTCTTACCAATGATTCTGTACAATTCCAAAGTAAGTAGCGGTGCTTGTGGAAAAAGTTCCAAATTTGTAAGCGGATAAAGATCCTTTTGATGAATCACAGCTGTTCCCTTTGATTGTAAGCCTATTGCAATTCCCGATCCCATGAGCTTAGCTGTATCATTCCCCATAAAGCACACATCTGAAGTTCTTAGAACTCTCACAACTTTAGGAATCATACCTTCCTCTTCTATACCTGCCATGATTTCTTTTAATACATCCATCACATTTAACCCGTTTATTGTATGATGAATCTTCTTTCCAAAAGCTGGTCCTATACCAATTCCTACTTCTTTTGGGTTATGCCCTTTTATCGCCTGACTACCTTCTTGCAGCCACGTACCAGAACTTCTTCCTTGCATTTTTTGATTCATTTCATCTACGACTTTTTTGACCACATTTTGTATTTGCTGATCTGTAAGTTGCATGCCTTCACCTCCTACAGTGCATCAGGTGAGATGATATGAGGGATGTTTTTAATTTCTTCCCATCTTTCTTTACTCATCTTATACCCTGTTCCTGGCCCTTTATATTGATTAGGGAAATTCACTGCACTCTGGACTTTAAACTGTTCATCCAAAATAGCTGCAGTATGAAGGTAATCTCCTGTAATACGCTGTTTAAACATATTAAGAAGACTTTCCGCTACATCACTAAAGCCACCCTTGTGAAGTGCTTTGATAATCTCCACACCTGTTACTTTCTTTTTCATCATCTCATCAATAGCAGCAAGATCTGCTACTGTATCTCTATCTCTAACATCATCGCTTGAATGTGCATAAGTAATAGCTTCTACTTCTTCATCTGTTACTGGTGGAAACCCAAGCTCTTTAAAAATTACCTGCATAGCTTTTGCTGCTCTATTCCTTACCTGTATCACATCTTCTTCTTTGACAGGTCTAAGGCCACCATCTACCTTTAGATCACGTTGAAGAACATTATAGTCATCAAAGTCTTCTGCATCAAAGTTAGAACCTGCAAACATATTATCCTTATTAGGAGTACCACTGTATCCCGAGAAAATAAAATCTGTACCTGGTAGCATTTGCATAAGCATCCTTGCAGTTCTTCTAATATCTGAGTGAGAGAAGGTCTGATCATTACTTGAAGCAACTTCTAAGTCTAGGATTGCTGCAATAAGGTTTTCTGCTAAGATTGCTCTTACGCCTGATGGAACCGATGAAGTGATTCCAACACAGCTTACTGCTCCATTCTGAATACCTTGTACACCAGCTCCTTTTGTCACCATCAAACACCTTGTTTCTAGATAAAGCATAGACTTCTGTTCCGCATTACCCATAAGTACTTCTGAGCCTGTACCAGAAGTATATCTCATCTTAAGACCACGTGATGCATAAGCTGATGCTAAGAAAGCCTTTGAAAATGGTGTATCATCTCCATCTATGAACACTTTTTCTGTGCCATAAACAGAAATAGTTTCTGCATAAGTAGTTAATCCTCTCATACCAAGTTCTAACTCTACTGCTTCCTCTACTGCACACTGTGTGAGTACACCTTTTGCGCCTACTTGTGAGCCGACCAGAAGACCAATGGCTGTAAACGGTGCATATCTTGCAATCCCTACAGTTGTTTCTTCCTCCCTAAAACCTCTTAAAGCTCCTTCAGCTGCATCTGCAGCGATTAACACAGGATTATCTTTAGCATTAGTAATATGGGCCTGATTAGCAGGATGGCTCCTTGCTCGCATTTTTTGCATAGCCATCATCATTTCTACTACATTTAGCTCATCCATTACCTCTGTGAGTTTCTTAGGTGTAAGTCCTTTTGCTATTTCAATAATTTCTTCTCTTGATACATGAATATCCACAAGCATTCTTGCTATTTCTACACTTTCAAGCTGCATACTTTTAGGGGCTATATTCTTGTCTATGTAATGATCTGCTATAAAATAGTCTATAAAATCGAAGGCTTCTCTTGGCTTTCCATCTAATTCAACAACTTGATTATGCTTAATTTTTATAGAAGCTACCGGATCATATGGACTTGCCATTGCAACAAAACCTTTCTCCGGCCATTCATTAATGAAACCATCTTGATTGACAGGGCGACCATCTAATACTTGCATTCTTTTAGAACGCTTCATAGCCATTCCCCCTTATTTACTTATTAAGTTGCGTAATAACTTCTCTTGTAATCTTTGCAATTAAGTCTTGATCATTTGTTGTTTCAGCTTTTACACTAGCACATATTGTTTTCTCTGCTCCTCCACAATCTTGGTTGCCATCAATACATGGATGTTTACCTGGAAGATTCATACCTTTTCTAAGATCTACAAGTCTTTGTACTTCGTGCGCTGGAAGCTCTTTTGGTCCACCCATCATTTGTGTAATATATGAAAGTTGTGCATAGAATTCTAACCCTTCCATTTTGAAGTAAGCACCAAGAAGATCTATACCCCATGCTAATGCACCATGATTTTCAAGAAGTACTGCATCATAACTACTAAAGAATGGTTCAATAGCATCTGGAATCTCTGGCGTAGATGGCATACCATATGGTGCTATTGGTACTTCACCAAGGAAGATTGTAGATTCTGGCATAATTTGTTTTGTTAAAGGTGTTCCACAGATTGCATGTGCTGTAGCATACATTGGATGTGCATGTACAACTGAATTTACGTCTGGTCTACATTTATAAACTCTAAGATGCATTTTAATTTCTGAAGAAGGTTTATGAATGCCATCTGTTTTAAGTACATTACCCTCCATGTCTACTTTACAAATCATGTTTGGTGTCATAAATCCTTTGCTTACTCCTGTTGGTGTACAAAGAATTTCATTTGGTGAAATTCTCACTGAAAAGTTACCATCATTAGCAGCAACCATTCCCCTATTGTATACTCTTTGCCCGATTTCACACATTTGTTTTCTGATTTCAAATTCATTCACTAACATACTTAGCCTCCATTTTTTGTTTTATGCTTTTTCTTGTTGTTTTTCCTTTAATTAGTTTTATACTACCACCACAACTCACATTTTTCAATATTATTTTTATTAAATTATAAATTTATTTTTTTATTCAAAAAAAATACCACAAAACAACTTGTTTCATACATTTAAGTTGCTTTGTGGTATTTCTTATTTTTATTCTGCCACAATAATTTTGATTTTATTTTTAGCACAGGTTTCTTCCCACTCTTTATCAAGTGGCTCATCTGTTACAATATAACTTACTTCTTTTAATTCCATCAATTTATGGATCGTACTCTTATTGATTTTGGCATGGTCTACAGCCAGAATAACCTCTTTCGCTACAGCAATGAAGCTTTGCTTTATTTCTTTTTCTAGTTCATTAGATTCCATAACACCTCTTTTAAGGTCAATACCCTTACAAGATATAATGGCTTTATCTGCATAATAATTTAAAATATTGCTTTTAGCTGTAGGACCTATTAAGGAGAGAGATGTACTTCTAAGTGTTCCACCTGTAGAAATAGCCGTTACTCCTTTATACTGGCTCAGAATAGTCATTGCACTTACACTATTTGTTATAATGGTAAATGTCTTATCTTGCGGCAACTGCTTTGCAACCTCTAAACACGTCGTACTTGAATCTAAAGCAATAGTCTCCTGATTCCCCAACAAACGTGCAATAGCCCTTCCTATCTTTTCTTTACCCGTGGCATTTTCTTTTATACGATGATCAAAGGATGGATCTTCCATATCCTTTTCTTTTTCCTCACTCCGACTTACAAGTAGTGCACCACCATATGTTTTTTGGACAATACCTTGTTTAGCCAGCTTTTCTAAATCTCTTCTAATTGTTTCCTCTGTTACTTCAAACTGTTTACTAAGTTGTACAACTTTAACTGTTTTTTCTCTCTGAATAAGTTCTATAATTTTTCGTTGCCTCTCTAATGCTAACATGTCTCCCCCCCTACTTTTACAATGCTATGTTGTTTTTATTTGTTTTTCATTGTTTCATTTGATTATATCATCGTTACTCTTTCCAATCAATACTTTCAGCTACTTTGCACCCTATAATAAGACACGCCTATAAAGTCTTCTTTATATTATAGCAAAATCAAACTTTCCTGTAATATAAAAAGGGCTATTGCTCATGCAATAACCCCTTTATGAATCGGTTTATTCGTAAATAACAGCTTGGATTTCTGGTGTATCAATATTGGTTTTATCAAACCATTTGAATCCAGTATCAATGAATTCTGGGTTTTCTTCACCTTTATAAGCTTTATAAGCTGCTTCAACAGCTTTATATCCAATACCTACTGGATCTTGTGTAATAGAACCTGCTGCAACACCACTATTGATCGCATCAATCATAATTTTACCTGAATCAAAACCTACAATTGTAATTTTACCAACTTGATTAAGTTCTTTTACAGCGTTGATAACACCTGCTGCAGATCCTTCGTTTGCACCATAAATCCCTTTAACATCTGGGTTCGCTGTAATGATAGCTTTTGCTGCTTCTGTTGATTTTGCATGGTCTCCATCACCATATTGTGGTTCTAATACTGTAATATTTGGATATTCATTTTTCATTGTATCCATGAAACCATCACGTCTATCTTTTGCTGATTGGCTTGTTTGACCATGCACAACAAGACCTACCTTACCTTCACCACCTATAAGCTCTGCCATTTTATGTGCTGCTGCAGCAGCCGCTGCATAGTTATCTGTAGCACACGTTGTTTTTACAATAGGGCTATCTACACCTGAGTCAAAACCAATTACAGGAATACCAGCTGCATCTGCTTGCTCAAGGTATGGTGTAGCTGCTTTTGAATCAAGCGCAGCTAAACAAATTGCTTGTGGATTCTTAGCTAATGCTGCTTGTAACATTTCAAGTTGCTTATCAATTTGATCTTCCGTTTCTGGTCCTTCAAAAGTAATGCTTACACCTAACTCTTCAGCTGCTTGTTCAGCTCCCATTTTAACTGCTTGCCAGAATTGATGCTGGAATCCTTTTGATACGACTGGAATGACAATTTCCGCTTCTCCCTCTGTTTTCTCTTCGTTTTTTTCTTCTACCTTTTCCTCTGTTTTTTCTTCTTGTTTAGAGGTTTCTGTTTTTTGCTCATCTTTTGGAGCTGGCTTATCTGTTGAACATCCTGTCATAACGCCCATAGCCATTGCCACACTTAATCCTAATACTAATAATTTTTTAATTCTCATATCTATTTCCTCCCTTATTGTTTAAATACTCTTCTATTCTTCATCCTCTTTCGAGAATCTAGAATCAGTTTTTCTGTTTTCTACGCATTAAGTCGAGTAATACAGATACAATTAGTACCCCACCAATGATAACTGTCTGCCACTGTTGTGGCACAGCCATAACCTTTAAACCATTTGTAAGCGTACTCATAATAAACGCGCCAATAACTGTTCCTAAGATTGTTCCAGAACCACCACTAAGAGAAGTTCCTCCAATAACTACAGCAGCAATTGCATCCAGCTCATAACCTTGACCAAGAGCTGGTTGTGCTGACCCTAAACGAGATGCCATAACAATACCTGCAATACCTACAAAAGCACCACCAAGTGTGTAGATAGCAATTTTCCATGCATTAACGTTAACCCCTGATAATCTTGTTGCTTCTTCATTACTCCCAATTGCAAAATCATAACGACCAAGTTTCGTTTTATTTAAGATAATACTTGCAATAACAATCATTGCTAAGAAAATCCATACTGCATTAGGAATAACAACATCACCAAATTGAATACCATTTCCTAAAGCAATGTCTCTAAATACAAATGCACTAGGATTTTCCGGTGTTTTATCTGGGAAGTATACAGGTGCTGCATCTGAGATAACTAAAGATAAGCCTTTTGTTACCATCATCATCCCAAGTGTTGCAATAAATGGCGGCAACTTAAGTTTTGAAATAAGTGTACCTGTAACACATCCACAAAATGCTCCTGTTACAACGGCAATAATACAGCCTGCCCAAAGTGGTAATCCCCAATTACTAATACTTACTGCAGCCATAACTGAAGAAAAGGTCATAACAGTTCCTAATGATAGATCAATCCCTCCAGTAATAATGATAAAAGTTACACCTAAAGCTAAAATACCATTTACACAAGTTGCCAATATAATAGAAATAACATTATTAGCTGTTAAAAAGAATTCTGATGCTAATGAAAAGAATATAAATAAAATAATAAGTGCGGCAAACGCTAATACTTTTTGTGCAGCTGTACCATTTAAAAAGTTTCCTAATCCTTTTTTTTCAGTTTTTTCTTGGTTAACAAGTATATTTAAATTGGCCATTCCTAATCCCCCTTTAATTTTCTCTATTCGTTGCATATTTCATGATACTTTCTTGATTAGCGTCTTCTATAGCAAGTTCACCTGTCACTCTCCCTTCACACATAACAATGACACGATCACTCATACGCAATATTTCTGGAAGTTCTGAGGAAATCATAATAATAGACTTTCCTTCCTGTACAAGCTCAGATAGTAAATTATAGATTTCACTCTTAGCACCAATATCAATTCCACGTGTAGGTTCATCAAAAATGAGTACATCACAGTCTTTTAAAAGCCATTTTGCAATAACAACTTTTTGCTGATTACCACCTGACAGATTTTTTACTATCTGTCTACTACTTGGTGTCTTTATAGCTAATTTATTAATGTAGTCATTAGTAAGCTGTGTAATGGTTTTAAAATTTGTAAATCCATACTTTGTAAACTTCTCTACACAGGCAAGAGATACATTCTCTTCTACTGTTTCACTAATTGTAAGTCCATAACGTTTTCTATCTTCTGAAAGATAACCTACGCCATGTTCTACAGCATCTTTGGGCTGGCGGACTTTAACTTCTTTTCCTTTAATCAAAATTTTACCACTCTCTAGTTTATCTGCACCAAATATGGCTCTCGCTACTTCTGTTCTTCCAGCTCCCATAAGTCCTGCAAACCCTAAAATTTCTCCTTTATGTAACTTGAAGCTTACGTCTTTTATAGTTTTACCCCTATTAAGATTTTTGACCTCTAATACAACTTCTCCTTTACTATTTTTACTACTTCCTCTAGGATTATGGTAAATAGTACGTCCTACCATCATACTGATAATTTCATCAAGGCTTACATCCTTTGTATTAACAGTATTTACATAGCAACCATCACGCATAATCGTAATACGGTCACTAATTTTCTTTAATTCTTCCATCCTGTGAGAAATATAGACAATGGCAACCCCTTTAGCCTTTAAGTCTTTAATAATTTTAAAAAGCTCCTCTATTTCTGTATCTGTCAGTGCAGCAGTAGGCTCATCCATAATTAAAATAGAAGATTCAAAAGAGAGTGCTTTTGCAATCTCTACCATTTGCTGTTTAGCAACAGTTAGTGTACCTACCTTTACTTTTGGGTCTAGGTCAAGGTTCATCCTATCGAAAATCTCTTGTGCCTTTTTGTTTGCAACTTTATCATCTACAAACAGCTTTCCCATTCCCATAAATTCTCTTCCTATAAAGATATTTTGAGCAGCAGTCAAGTGGGGCGCTAAGTTCAATTCTTGATGGATAATGCTAATACCTAGCCCCTGTGCAACTTTTGTACTAGAAATATCTACTTCTTCTCCCTTATAAATAATTCTTCCTGCATCTTTGGTATAGACACCTGTTAGAATCTTCATAAGCGTTGATTTTCCTGCACCATTTTCACCTACGAGTGCTAACACTTCCCCAGCATTTAACTCCAACCTACAATGATCTAAAGCACGTACACCTGGAAATGATTTATCTATTCCCTCCATGACAAGTAATTTATCACTCAAAAGCTTCACCCCCATTGTTTAAATAAGCCGATTATCTTGATCAACTTATATTCATTTTACTGTTAAACAGACCCTATTTTAATTCAATATCTTATACATATAGTTTGAATTTTTACTATTTTCTATAATCACTTGGTTACTTTTTCATAATAAAATAACCTAAAACTTAAAAATTTATTTAAGTTCTAGGTTATTTGCTAATCAATAATTTCTTCTATTCCTTCATACACTTCTTGACCAAATTCATGAATAAGTAAATTTTTATTGACTTGATAAACTGGTCTATAATCTTCTTCCTTAAATATATAATTGTGCGCTTCTTTATGAATACATCTAAGCTCTACATCCAAATCCTTATAACTTCCCCATCTACCATATTCCTTTGCAAAAACCTCATCCAAAGCTGAAGTAAGCAAAATAATTTTTTTCTGCTTATCTGTAATTAGTTCTATTATTTCTAAGGGATACATTAAACAAGATAAAGGGCACAAGTCATAACTAGGAATATGCTGCTCCAATGCATACTTATGGGCTAGGCATTTCCATACCCCTTCATGCTCTACTAATAAAGAGCAACGTCCCTCACATTCACGAATAGAACCTTTTTCTCCTAAAAAACCACCTAACGCTTCTACTTTCTTATAGTAACTTTCATCTAACTTTTTCATTTCTTCTATTATATTAGGCATATGCTGTATAAACATTTTTCTATTTTTAACACTTAAATCACAAGGACTACCGGAGCAGCATCCATACTTATGAATTTTAGTACACTCAAAACAATTTAGATTAATCTCTGTATTAAGTGCCTGTACATCTACTAAGAAAACACTCTCTCCATAATCTATAATACCTAAGTTTCTATGAGCTAAATACATTTTAAAAACATCTAGATCATCCGTTACACCTTCATCTAAATCATAGTACTCTGCTGACCATAAATGATCAAAAATCTTTTCAATCCTAATGTCTACCTCTGAAGGATTTTGATTTATACTTGTTATTACATACGTCTTATCCCACAAATCCCCGTCTGTACTTTTAAGCTGAGTAAACTTTTTGCTTAAAGATTTGTAGGTTTTCTTCTGCATATTTTTAAGTATTTTAGTAATATTAAGCTGTTTTTTTGAGCTAATAAGTAAAGAAAATGTATCAGGTTTTAACTTTATATGCTCTACCTGTATACATAGCTCATCACATAGCTGATGGATAAGCTCCACAAATCTTCTTTCTACTTCCTCTACTAAAACTGCTTTGTGCTTATAGGTATACCATATCATACGATACTGCCATGTATCTCTTTTATTCATCTTATTTCCTCATTACATATTTTTGATGTATAAGCATTATACTACCACTAGCTAAAAGCTTCAACATCTATAAGGTTTGTACCCTTTAAAAGCACTGTTTTTTCTACTCTATGTTGCTACTACATTTATAGCCAACCCCCCAGACAGTAAGTATGAATATAGGATTCTTTGGATTAGGCTCAATCTTTTTTCTTAGCTTTCTTATATGAGCCATAATATTACTATCATCAAAAGTATAGCTCTCTTTCCAGACACTATTATAAATCTGATGTTTTGAATAAACTTTCCCTTTATTACTTGCTAAAAGATAAAGAATATCAAACTCTTTTGGTGTAAGTTGTATGATCTGATCTCTATAATAAACACTTCGATTGGCACCATCTATTAGTAAATCACCACATTTTATTTTTTCTACTTTTCCCTCCTCATAAGACATAACATCCATCTTATTTATAATTAATGAACCATACTCATTTTCCTTTAATCCACTCAGCCCTTCTAATAAATCATTAGCAGCTTCAATATCGTTATTACCTTCTTTAAGCTGGTGGTAGATCCATTCACATAGTTTTTGATCTATAGATATTACTAAAGCTTTTTTATTCATTTTTCTCACTCCATCCTATTAAAGTAATTCACCATATTTTCTTACATACAATTTCTTTAATAAGGTGGCTAATATCATATAGCAAAGTATAGTACCTATTAACCATACAAAATAAACAGGTGGCATCCTATACATTCCCAGAGCTGTTCCTACTGTTGTATAAGGAATAAGGGTTCCTACCAATATAGCAAGGGTTGTAATAAGTGTTACTGGCAATGATGCCTTACTTTGAATAAATGGTATTTGAGGTGTTCGAATCATATGGATAACAAGTGTTTGAGACCATAAAGATTCTACAAACCATCCTGCATTAAAAAGTGCCATAAATAAGGCTTTATCTACACTTGGGTCATTATAATAACCTCCACAAACCATTGGACAAATTACAAAGAACATCAAAATATAAGTTGTAATATCAAATACTGAACTGATTGGCCCAATCCATAGCATAAACTTACCAATAGATGAAGCATCCCATTTTCTAGGTTTCTTTAAAAAATCTTCATCCATGTTATCCCAAGGTATAGAGATACAAGAAATATCATAAATAAGATTGAGTACAATAAGCTGAATAGAACGCATTGGAAGAAATGGTAAGAATGCACTTGCTACTAAGACTGAAAACATATTTCCAAAGTTTGAACTTGCAGTCATTTTAATATACTTAATCATATTACCAAAGGTCTTTCTTCCTTCAATCACGCCATCTTCCAGCACATTTAGATCTTTTTCTAAAAGAATAATATCAGCTGATTCTTTAGCAATATCTACTGCTGTATCTACTGAAATTCCAACATCTGCCTCCTTCATAGCAGCTGCATCATTAATACCGTCTCCCATAAAGCCAACAACATGGCCATTATTTCTTAAAGCTCTTACAATTCTTGATTTCTGCTGAGGTGAAAGCTTAGCAAAGATATTCTTTTTCTCTACTGCCTGCGCTAACACTTCATCACTCATCATTTCAATCTCTCCACCAAGTACAATTTTATCTGTACTTAATCCTACTTGTTTACAAACAGATTTTGTAACTCTTTCATTATCCCCTGTTAAAACTTTTACTGCTACTCCATATTCCTTTAAGGATTCTATAGCCTTCTTAGTACTTTCTTTTGGTGGATCTAAAAATGCTAAGTAACCCATAAGAACCATATCTGACTCATCTTGAATAGAAAATACACCTTCTACTGATGGATTTGTTTTTTGAGCTACAGCTATAACCCTCATTCCTGAATCATTAAGTTTGGCTACTGTTTCTAAAATTTCTTTTTTAATTTCTTTAGTAAGTGCTTTAACTTCTCCTTTATACTCAGCATAGGCACTTATACCCAGCATTTCCTCAACTGCACCTTTAGTGATAAGCTGAGTTTTTCCCTTCTCATCTGCTAAAACAACGCTCATACGACGTCTTTGAAAATCGAAAGGAATTTCATCTACTTTATTATAAATAGTGAATAAATCTTTTTTACCCATTTTTTCTGCAAAGTCAATAATTGCAATATCCATTAAATTCTTTAATCCTGTTTGATAATAGGCATTCATAAATGCATGTCTTAAAACGCGTTCATCTTCATTGCCATGAATATCAAGATGATATTCTAAAACCACTTTATCTTGTGTCAAGGTTCCCGTTTTGTCTGTACATAAAATATCCATAGCTCCAAAGTTTTGAATAGCATTAAGGTTTTTTACAATCGTTTTCTTTTTTCCCATTTCAATTGAACCCTTAGCTAAGCTTGTTGTAACAATCATAGGTAGCATTTCAGGTGTTAATCCTACCGCTACAGATAGAGCAAACAGTATTGCCTCCATCCAATCACCTTTTGTAAATCCATTTACAAATAGTACAACGGGTGCCATAATCATCATAAATCTAATTAAAAGCCATGAAACTGAATTCACCCCACGCTCAAAGTTAGATTCTGTTTTCGTTTCAATAATAGCCTTTGATAAATTTCCAAATAGGGTATGGTCACCAGTAGCTACTACAACACCTAAAGCTGTACCACTTATGACATTTGTCCCCATAAACGCTAAATTAGGACATTCCATTGGTGTTTTATACTGTGTATCTCTTCTAATCTCTACTATCTTTTCTACTGGTTCACTTTCTCCTGTAAGGGCTGATTCACTTATAAATAAATCTTTTGCTTCTATAATTCTCATATCAGCTGGTACCATATCACCTGCTGATAGACACACAATATCTCCATGTACTACTTCCTCAAGTGGTATCTCTACTTTACCCACTCGCTTTCTTTGTACGCAAGTAGTTATTTTAACCATTGCACTTAATTGTTCTGCATCTTTACTTGACCTTGTTTCTTGAACAAAACGAAGTGTACCACTAATAGTAACCATAGTTAAAACAATGATTACTGTTGTAAAATCTGCTTCTCCTTGTCCTGCAAGAATAATATCTGTAAAAACTGAAATCGTTGCTAATACAAATAGTACAATAATAAAGGGATTAATAAATGCTTTTGCAAATCTCTTCGCTAAAGAATTTTTTTGCTCATGAGTAATTTTATTATCTCCCCATTCCTCCCTTAGTTTTGTAACTTGCAGCTCATCAAGTCCATTTAGAGAAGTATTAAAGTTCTCTAAAACAATTTCCTTATTTGTACCTGCTACATTTAATAGCCATTTATTTATGCTAATAGCCTGCAATTCTTGTCTATCAACTATTCTTGCTTTTTGTCTTCTTAAAATGCTTTTTTTCATGTCTTTATCCTCCAATCATTTTCTTGAAATAAATTTAGATTTGGAAAGACACGAAATCCGATAACTCAGTTATTTAAATAGCTAAATATTCAGTTTTAAAATTGTACGGCAGGAAAATGGAATCGTTCTCCTACCATTATCCGATCCCGTGCCTATACTACTACTTCCTGCTTCCATTTTCCTCACCTCCTTAAGACAAATGCACATAAAAAAACCCCTTTGCCAAAGCATCACAATGACAAAGAGGGGTATCCTTACTAATCTCATCGTTCAAGCTTTAGCATCGTAGGGCGGTGAAATTGTGTTAGGTTATGCCTTGGTTTCGACATCTCCTGCTGACCAACTCATAGTGTCTCCACTATTTCGCGGTAACAATCCATATCCCTACGGTAGCCTCACCTACCGAAGTTATTTTATTTTAATGATACTCTTATTATAGCAAAAAAATCTTATCTTTCTAGGACTTTTTTCTTGCTTTTTCCTTGCTTTTACACCCCCTTCCTACTTCCTAAAGATCAGCTTTATGTTACCCTCTAGCTAAATGCTTCAATACGTATAAGCTCTACATCCTTTGAAAGATAATTTAATCCTACCTAAAAGTTTTATGACCTAAGGTTTTTAATTTATGAGTTTTTCTTTTAAATAGCGCTTTTTGTACTTTACTTTCGCCATCTCACTAATATCTTTCATAATGGTAAAATTAGAAAAGCCACCTACGACACCTACAACAGGTAATCCTTGTATAAATTTAGCTATAAGCATAGCTTCTGCCAAGCAATGTGCAGTTTCTTTAATAACAGAATCTAAATGCTGCGTGTCCTTTAGCCTCTGTTCGTCACCTTTTGTAATTTCATCTAGATGCCTATTGTACATAGCCTGCACTTCTTCTTTGGTAACCCCTGCACAAATTAAGTAAAGAATATAAAGCTTCTCCTTATCTTCTGTATAGTCAAAACCATAGGATAAACTAATTTCATAAATATTTTTAAGTAGCATACCTATAAGGAGCGGAATATCTGGCAATCCTATACCAAGTACCCCTAACACACCACCTTCTACTGTAGTAAGTAACTGATTAAGTAAAATACCCTTACTAGCACTCTTATCTATTTTATTAATATTTTTATGACTCATTTGCCTTTGCACAGCATAATGCTTAATATCAAAAGCCGCACGTTTATCTTCCTTATTATAGCTTTTCTCTATAACGCCTATACCCTTTTCAAATACTAGCTTAAAACCGGATTCAAAAGCAGCTTCTAAGGTCCGTTCAAGCTTCTTTGGAATTTTCTCTTCTATCTTTTCTTGAATAGGTGCAATTTTTTCTTTTACAAACTTAAATTCCTTTTTCTCCAATATCTTAGTTTCTTTCTTCTCTATTTTCTGTAGCTGCTTTTTGAGTAATTTATTCTTTTTTAAATCTTCTTTTTTCACAAACGTTTTTTCTTCTCCTTTACCTTACAGTATAATACTTTACTTGTTCTGTAATACTACCTACTTGGGGTATCTGAAGCTTACTAATCACATACCAATAGAAAGCTTTGACATCCTCCCATAAATAATAAGGTTTACAATAAGGCCGAATAGGGAGAGTCATAACCTCCTCATTATAAAGCATTTTCACTAAAATAGTCCCTTGATGCGAAGACTTATAAAAAATCCATTGTATATTACCTGCCATAGGTGCTACCTGACTATCACACCAAATCTTGGCCACTTTGCTTATATGATCAGTCTGCTTAGAGCAGCAACATAACTTTAGCAAACTTGCAAAAGGAATAAGTGTTTCAGCATGTGCAAACCTTAAATCAGCAGATACATTTCCTGTTTGCACGGCCTGCTCTGAAGTCTTTAGAAAGTCTTCTAAAAGTGCAAAAGCAATATTGGTAGGTAAATCTTCTCCTCTATAACTGGGACCTTTTTCTAAGAAATTTCTTAGATTTGCATTTTCCCAATAATAATAAAGTATTTTATCATCAAAATATCTATTTATCCCTAAATCTACTGTTAAGTTAAAAGTATTAGCATAGATGGTATATAAACTTGTTCCTAACTCTAAAGCCTCTTCCTGTCTTAGCTTATAACTTGATTTAAAAAATTGTGCCATAAAAGGCATAGAAATATTTTTTCTCTCTTCAAACTTTCTAAGGGAGTCTTTCCACTTTCCATTTTCTTTATAATTTAAATAAGCTAGGTTTAAATCAAAAAATCTTAAAATAGGATCTATCTCACCATTGCTCAAGGCAACAAAATTATTAGAAGGCGTATACTTAGCCAGCTCTTCTAAAAAAGCCTCCATACTTTGCTTAGCACGTGTAACATAGGTAGATACAGCTCTAACTTCTCTTCCAAAAATCTGTGGAAATCTTTCGTACATACGTCTAGCAATACCCTGCTCTTCCTTTACGCCAAGTGGTGTCAAAAGTCCATACTTCCCCTCTGATAAAGCAAGAAAATCACCTATTTGCTTTTTGAGTATACATCCTGATTGGGTAAGTTGATTTCGGCTATCTGCTTCATCTAAGGTACTATAAAGTACTTCTGCTTGATTAGGACTTGTCACATACCTTGACCCATGCCTACCTAAATGATTCACATAAATAGGATAGTATCCTTTAGGTGGTGATTCCTCCGGAATGCCTTTCTTGTAATAAGGCATCTCCGTCCCCAAATACCATGTGCTTGTATGAAACTCCTTCATTGTATCAACTCTTCTCTATCCTGATACAAAATTATATTCTTAAATTTAATGTCTCATACATCTTCTATCACCTATTCTTCTAACATAGATTGATAACGTAAAATTCTTTCCTCAAAATTTAAAAGATTTACATGTTTACTTTCTCTTACCACTTCTTTGGCTCTAACAAATAAAATAAATATAGGTAAAGTAAATACGCCATAGTCTGCTGCAATATGAGGCCACTTCATTCCATTTACCTCTATCCCTTTCACATAAGGATACGTCCTAAGCATAGCTTCTAACTTGCTACGAATCGCCTGACAGGCTCCACATGTACTTCCGGTAAAATAGAGTACTACCATTTCATGCCCATTAAGCTCATCCTGAATCTGCTCTTTGGTTGTTACTTCTTGCATATAGTCTATCCTTTCTAAAATCCTTTAACTTAAACTATATTAAATCTGAAAACTCAAATTTAGTACGTTCAACAAACTCCATTTTACTATATAAGCTAGAATAAATAGGTTCATCTGGTCCCTGTATATCTGGTAAGCTTATAATAAAACGAGTTCCTTTACCTAATTCACTTTGCACAAAAATCTCACCATTATGCATGTTAATAAAAGATTTTACAAGATACAAACCTAATCCACTGCCTTCTCCTACTTTAGTAAAACGATTATTCACTTGGCTAAACTTTTCAAAAATATTATCTAAATAATCTTTTGGTATGCCTACTCCGTTATCTTCTACTATAATTAGAACATTATCCTCACCTTGCTTAACCGTAACGAATAGCTGAGTACCTTTGCTATATTTAATAGCATTAGAGAGTAAATTCAAAATAATACGCTCCATAAGCTCTAAATCAAAATAAAGTATCTTCTCTTCCATCTCCGTATCAAAAATCATTTCTATATGGTTTTGCTCACAATAAGCCAGCACTGATAGGGCAGTATCTTCTATCACACTCACTACATTATAATTTTGAGGATTATATTTAAAATAACCAGAGTCAATTTTAGTGGAATCAATTAAATTAGAAATAAGTTTTAAAAGCCGTGAAATATTTTGATTACAAATATCAAAACATTTACTGTAATCTTTTTCATCTAACTGCATTCTCTTAAAATTTACCCTTAATAACTGCAAGGCACTATGTATTAAGTTAACAGGTGTTTTAAACTCATGAGAAAGATTAGCAAAAAATTCATTTCTTAAATTCTCGAGTTCCCGTTCTTTTTGTACTTGAGACGTAATATCAGTTACTACCAGTATCCAGCATCCATCTGGCATAGCTTCATACTTCATATTAATCCATCTTTCTTTACCGTCTCCACGTAAAATTCTTCCTTTTGCTTGAAAAGGTTCATTATAATTTATCGGCTGTATCTTTGCTAAATCTTCCTTATATACTTTATCTAATATATAGTTCATTTCTATATCTTCATGGAGTTTCTTATAGCTCTCACCATAAATTTGCTCATAGGCATCATTGACCTCTATAACCTTTCCTTCTTCTATAATCATAATAGCATCTGATATATTATCAAAGACTTGCTTAAAACGCTTTTCACTATGGATAATTTTTTCTTCTGCTCTCCTTTTTTCTGTAATATCTCTACATATGCCTATGATGCCTAGTAAATGATTATCTGCTGACCAAAATGGTACTTTTAGGGACTCCATAATACGTGCATCACCAGATGGCAAAAAAATCTTTTCCTCTATAGCAATACCTGCCTTGGATTCTATGACTTTTTGGTCAAACTCTTTATATTTATGAGCCTGTAATACAAGAATATCTATCTCTGAATCCTTTTTACCTATGATATAATCTTTATCTTTATTGATTAAGTTTGCTAATGCCTTATTACATGTTATGTAAGTTTTATTAACGTCCTTATAAAAAATAATATCCGGAATAGAATCTATAAAAATTTCTAATAAGGATTGTTGCTTTTTGAGTTCATTTTGCGCTTCTAATAGTATCCTATTTTCAAAATCATATACCCATATCACGAACTCGTCATCCGAAAGCTTCTTAATAGAAAATTGAGCTTCTGTATATTCTCCTGATGCTATGGTTTCTTGTAAGCAATAGTCCCAATCTCTATTTATAGCTTTAAAAAGATGTATTTCACCTAGTGTTCTATTGCACCAAAATTCTTCTTCTGTATTACTTTCATATATTTGCAAAGTATATTTAGTATGTTTTTTTACAAGTCTTCCATAAAAATATTTGCCTGGCGTTGTATCTAATATTCTACTCTTTAAACTTGCATCTATCATGATGTGCCTCCTCAATCTATTAACGTCCTACCAAACTACTTATTATACTACTGTTAATATTGAAAATTTTCAACATTATATTCATATATCACCTATAATAATTGTATAAATGACAATTGACAAATATAAACATTTCATACTAACATAGAATAAATTAATAAATTTAAACTTTTATGAGGTTAAAAATGGGACAAATACAATCTATCTATTCATTAATGGAACGTTTTTCTAAAGGTATCAGTAATTATTTCCAAATTGAACTTACTAAACGTGAGCCCAATGAAGAAGAATGGTTTAAATTAAGCTCTTGTAATCATCAGTATTATATTCAATCTAATACACTAAATGGTGCTTGCAGTGCCTTTGGCTATTTTATTAAACACGTATTAGGCCTAGAAATCGAGACCTATTACGGCAAAATACTCCCTACTGAAGCTTTTCCAACGCTCGATACACCTATTTATAAAACAACACCTTTTACCTACAGGTACAACTTAAATTTTTGTACATTCAGTTATTCTATGGCTTTCTGGAGCTTTAAAGAATGGGAAAAAGAAATTGATCAGATGGCTATGCATGGTATCAATATGATGCTAAATATTGTAGGTCAAGAAGCTGTTTACCGTGAATTACTTCTAGAGCTTGGCTATACAGAAGAAGAGGTGGGACATTTTATATGTGGTCCTAGTTATTTCGCATGGTTTTTCATGGAAAATATGAGCAGTTGGGGTGGCCCTCTTCCTTTAAGCTGGTATAAACAACAAATTGCCTTAGGACAAAAAATAAATGACAGACTTTTTGAGCTAGGCATGGAACCCGTTTTTCCTGGCTATGCTGGTATGGTGCCACAAGACTTTAAAAAACGTTTTAACACTGAAGTCATTCATAAAGGGATTTGGTGTGGTTTTGAAAGTCCAGATATTCTACTACCTGAACATAACCTCTTTAAAAAAGTAGCTCATCTTTACTACAAACATCAAAGTCAGCTATTTGGTACACGTACCAAGTACTTTGGCATGGACCTTTTCCATGAATTCGGTGCACCTGATCATATTAATTTAAGTACCAATGCTAAAGCTATACAAGACGCTTTAGAGCGTGATATACAAAATGGTATCTGGGTGATGCAAGGATGGGGTGGTAATCCAAAACAAGGTGTCCTCGAGCTACTTGATCATAATAAAGTACTTATTTTAGACCTTTGGGGTGAATCAGAGCCTCGATTTAATGAAACCAATGAATTTGATCAAACACCTTGGATTTGGTGCATTATCAATAACTTTGGGGGTAAACAAGGCCTATTTGGCAACCTAAAAAACATCCTAAACAGCACAGCTTTACTCGCTAGTGATAAAACGCTTCGTTATTGCCAAGGAATTGGTATGGCTCCTGAAGGCATTGGGACTAATCCTATTATCTATCAAGCACTATTAGATAGAATATGGGAAACAGATGCTATTTCTGAAGAAGACTGGATTAAAACCTACCTTACAAGACGTTATGGCCAACTTACTTCTAATTCCTCTAAAGCATGGAAACTTCTCCTACATGGTATCTATAACTGTCAAATTAAACAGCAAGGAGCCTGTGAATCTATTATCTGTGCAAGACCCCATAGAAATATTAAAAATGTTACCACCTGGGGTCCCGATACTTACTACTACGATTTTAATGAAGTTAAAGAAGCCCTTAAACTTCTTATAAAAGATTATAATGAGCTTAAGAATTATGATGGCTATCTATATGACTTAGTTGATATTGCAAGGCAAGTGATAGCAGATAAAGCAAGACTCTGTTACTCTGACCTTCAACAAGATTTCCATAATAGCGCACTTCAAGAAGACTTCTTAAATCTTATTAAAGTACAAGATGCACTCCTTAGTACAAGAGAAGAATTTCTTCTTGGTAACTGGCTAGAGCTGGCAAAGGCTAAAGCGACTACATCACAAGAAAAAGAATGGTTAGAATTTAATGCTAGACGCCTTATTACTTTATGGGGCAATGAAGAAGGTTCCAAGCTTCTAAGAGACTATGCATGTCGTGAATGGGCCGGACTCACACTAGACTTCTACTACAAAAGATGGCAAACTTACTTCCATGCCCTCTCACGTGGTACTGAAAATCTTATTGATTGGTATGCACTAGAAGATGCTTGGACTAGAGAGCTGAGCCTCTTTACAACTAAACCCGAAGGGGATATCCAGCATATTATTCATACATATATACTTACAGAATAATACCCTTTAAGCACTATGATCTCTAGACTGTAAGGCTTAAGACCAAAGTGTAATATAAGAGAAGTGAATATAAATTTAACTTTACATTCACTCCTCTTAATTTTTATCTTCTATTTTTTATTCTCTCTTTCTATCCTATTATACCTTCTGCTTGATTCCTTAATTAATTTTTATATTGACTAATAACTGATTGATTTTTTCACTAATCTTTTCTCTTTCTGCATAAACCCATTCTTCATCAAATTCTAGGCCAAAATTCTTGGAGAAAGAATAATACAGATTAATCTTTTGATAATAGGTTTCAAGGTTTTCTAAAGTCCTCTCTCCTTCTACTGGCTTAGTAAGTGTAGCACTCTTTCTTATAAAGTACTCACTAACAAACTCTAAGAAGGTATCACACAGTACCTCATTGCCTACATCAAAAGGCAATTTCATAAGTTTCCACTGCACTGATTCACTCAGCTTATACTTTTTAATCCTATCTAAAATAATCAAATAATCTCTTACATCCATCTTACGATATAAGGGAATTTTTTCTTCCCTTGTTGCCCATAAGGCTAGCTTCTCTTTAAGAGGCAATTCTTCTATGGCAAGTAAAGCTTCACTAGGACCTAGTACAGCTTCACCAATAGGCTCATCTTCACAAGAAATACTTTCTTTAATAAAGCCAGCCTTCCCTCCTGCTGCATTCACATAACCTACCTCATAAATGCCTTTACGACCTGCCCGTCCAGCAATCTGCTTCACTTCCTGTGAAGTAAGATATCTAACTTCATCTCCATCAAACTTTTTAATATCCATAAATACAATACGTCTAATAGGCAGATTAACACCCATGCCTATAGCATCAGTCGAAACAAGTAGTTCATTTTCTCTTGTAATAAATTCCTGATACTGAAGTCTTCTCACTTCTGGTGGCAAATCTCCATAAATAATGCTAGTCTTTATCCCCCTATCTTTATAGCGTTTAGCCAGCTCAAGTACACGCTTTTTAGAAAAGGTAATAAGGGCATCACCCGCCATAGCACCTTTCAGGTCGAAATACTGCTCCTCTACCTCAAGAGGCACATTTCTCATATAAGTTTTAACATCTATAACATCCTGACAGTCTTATAGTATTCTAAGAAGTAAGTCTTGGGCATTTTTTGCTCCGCAAATGTGTAATTCTTTGCACTGAAGTCCTAATAGTGCTCTTGTCCATGCAACACCTCTTTGAGAGTCACCAATCATCTGAATCTCATCTATTACAGCTACCTCATAATGTTTATCTATATTAAGCTTCTCTACAGTTGAACTGATATGCCTAGCCCCTTCTACTAGCATTTCTTCTTCGCCAGTAAGTAAATTGCATTTAACCCCTTCATCATTAAGGCGTTCATAAATTTCTAATGCCAATATACGAAGTGGTGCCAGGTATATACCCGAATCCGCTTCCATAAGACGCTTAATCGCATGATAAGTTTTACCTGTATTGGTATCCCCTAGGTGAAGATAGACTTTACGCTTCATGCCTCTTGCAAGGGTATACTCATCCTTTGGATTAGCTGGAAAGTGTATTTCAAAGGCATGTGCGATTTTTTTAGGAATATGCACTTTCATAAGCACTGTCAAAATACCGGAGTTTAAATATTCCTCTGGATTTTCTGCAATAATTTCAGAAAGTTTATAAGCCTTTTTGTTTTTCTCGTTATAGTCTTCTAATATACGCTGTGATAGATTATCTAATAAAGTTCTATACCCTTCATAAATAGCGTCGAATCCTTTTATGCCTTTGCCTTCCATCTGCTTCAGTACCTTTAGCTTTTTACGCACGGCGGCCTCATGGCTCCAGAGCTGTGAAACTCTCGTATAGGCTGCAATCTCTTCAATTTGCCCTAACTGCTGCTTGAGTATTTTAAATTCCTTTTCCATTTGACGACTTTTCTTCACAAAAAAACAACCCCTATTCGTATAGACTCCTAGAGGTTATTTTAAACTGATATATGTTTTTTATTTATAGATTTTCATAAATCACATCAAAGAGTTCACCTTTTACATCTGCATCATGTACCCAGTAAAAGATACCTGCCATATGATGTGCTTTTGCATACTCACATTTACATTTAACGGACTCTTTGTCATCATAAGAGAAGAATGTACTACCATTAAAAAGGTAAGGAGCTTTTGCTGCTTCATCAAAATATTTCACATAGCCATTTTTGCTTTCATACTTCTCTACAATCTCTGTATAGCCTGGTCCCCAGTTATTAAGCTCTGTTGACTCCTGGCGATAACCATGATTCACATCTGGCACATGATTCCACTGCTGTGAATAGAAAGCTGCACCTATTAGAATTTTCTCTATAGGTACACCAGCTGACACCATCAATCTTATATGATAATCAGCACTATGAGGTCTAATACCATCTCCTGCTGGCTCATATAAATTGGTGTGGTGACCTGTTATCTTGCCTCCCGTATTAGAATCATAAGTCATCAGGTTAATGAAATCTAAATAGGCATGGCTTGTATGTATTTCTGTACGATCTAAATACCACTGCCCACTTCCCGCTGCTGTAGTCAGCCAGTATTTTCTACCTGTCTTCTCGCCTAACTCATCTAACGACTCTCTATAAGCTTTAAACAAAGCTGTCTGCTGATACTTTTCTTCGGTAATACCTGTATCTCCAGGGAACTCCCAGTCACAGTCAATACCATCTAAATCATATCTTTTTACAATGTCCATTGTAGAGGCTACTAACTTCATAAGTCCTTCAGGCGTCCTCGTTGCTTCTCCATGTCCATGGTTATTGCCACCACCTGTAGAAACTAAAATATTAAGGCTTGGATTAGCTTTTTTGATACGCTCAAGCTCTTTAATGTGCGCTTCTTCTAATTCCATCACCGTAATATCCCCTACCATTGGTGCAAAGGCAATATTAAGATGAGTCAGTTTTCTAGCCTGCTCATCTGTTACTGTTTCCATTCGTCCTTTATTTACATACCCAACAAAATACTTACTCATAACTTTTCTCCTTTTATAAGTGCT
The DNA here is from genome assembly GCF_014384995.1 of Zhenhengia yiwuensis. Taxonomy (GTDB): domain Bacteria; phylum Bacillota; class Clostridia; order Lachnospirales; family Cellulosilyticaceae; genus Zhenhengia; species Zhenhengia yiwuensis. The sequence goes on from NZ_JACRSY010000011.1 coordinate 71,657, forward strand.
CTAACTTCTATTTGTACAGAATAATTTACACTTATCTTAGATTATAGTAAATATTTTGTGTAATTAAAATAACTTATTTATATTTTTATTTTATATTCTAGGCTATCTGACTATTAAGGATCTTAATCTGCTGGTCTCTTACATGATAGAGCGTATCTACTATAAATCCTGCTATTATTAAAATTACTGCTGTTAATCTAAATCTGCTAAAGAGCATAATAAAAATGCCTAACCCCATTCCTTTTGTAAGGCCTATAGATTTTGTCTTTGTATAAACATATTTACTTACAAAATGATGAGCATCTCTTAGTACAAAATAAAGCGCAATCCACTGCACAGTACCGAGTACAGTCTTAACATATAAAGGCAGTTTAAATAACATAAGAAACTGAATGCCAACAAGGTAAATGGTCCATCTATTTGTGATGCTTCTAGAACAGCATAAGTAACCGCCATATACTTTAAGATTTTTAATTACCTTAAACTTATATTTAGCTTGTCCATTCAATAAGTGCAATCTACTAGCAGCTAATAAAATACCTATATAAGTAATAAGACTTGTTCCTACTGGTAAACTAGCAAGCCCTATAGAGACAGCGACTTCCTTTGTCACATCCGGTACCGGGAAGGATTCTAATGTCTGCCATAACTCCTTAATAATACTCATGCCTAAAATATTTTCGCAATAAATATCAATAAAGATAACGATAAAAGCCCCACCAATAGAACACCATAGTAAATCATCCATTAAAGTAGACTTTCTAAAAATAGCTACCGAACAAATAAGTCCTATTATAATACTTTGAATCATCCATATAGCTGTTGGAAGATTTCCAAGTCCAAAGAAAATAATACTCACCGAAATTATTCCACATAGACTCGTATACTTAAAGCCGCATTTCATATAGACAAGGCCAATAAGAATAGGCAGTGCCAAATCTAGATAGAAAGTATACCCAATTCCTGTCATCATAACAAAGACTGTGCTTGCTACAATAAGGGCTGATAGCATTCCTCCATAAGTTAATTTTTGTGTATTCATTATATGTCACCACCTAATATTGGACTCTTATAGACTTTATCTCTTCATTTTTTCTTGTATTTCATCTACCAATTGATTTAATGCTACTTCTGGATTTTGGTAAAAACGTGATGCACTCACATAAACCATCTCCCAACCAATACGTTCAAGAACAGCAAGGCGATTGATTTCTTCTTCTAAAGCTGTGCCCTCTTGATATTTTTCACTCTCACATACAAGTCTTACTTCCCTCTGCTCTCCTTCTATAACAAGACCTGTAAGACATGCACCTGAAGGACTATGGCTGCGTACTTTAAAGCCTCTTCCTTCTAATAAGGTCTTCATCTCCTGTTCAAATGGCACTAATTCTTCTTCAAACTGTTTCTTTTCTAAGGTCTGTTCTTTACCACAGCTTCGGCAGTATGCAAAGAGTTCCTTACGAATATCCTCTTCTTTTAAGTCTGTATCTGGATTAAAGGAATGCATGATAAACACTTGGTCACGTCCACGGCTCATAGCTACATTATAACGTTTTTTATAAAGATTATCACTGCCATAAGTCATAAGGCGAAGTGTTTCTTTATCTCCCTTAGCATCTACCATAGAAATAAAGATAATATCTCTTTCGTCACCTTGGAAGTGCGCTGGACCACCACATAAGATATGACGTTTTTCATAAGCACGAGCTGTCATTTCTTTTTGCAGTAGGCTATCTATATAAGCCGCTTGTTTATCCCCTTTTAAGCTGATTACGCCAAAAGTTTTACCTGTATAAAGATCATTGGTGCAGCATGCTAAAATTTGATTGACAATAGCCTCAGCCTCTACCTTATTAATCTGCCCTTCTTCCTTACCTTCCGGTAAATAATTCATGACAATACTTGGTTTTAGGACTTTAGAGTTTTCTCTTAATGGCTCAATCTGCCCCTTATAAGCCAGCTGATTGCTATAACCAATCAATTCTGGGACACATCTAAAGTGTTCTCTTAATCTAACTGGTTGGTAACCTGATAGCTGTGCTAAGTCATAAATTGAAAAGCGTCCTGAATAGAGATAATGGTTTGGCACATCTTCTAAGTAAGTTTTAATAAGACGTTCAATCTCTTCTGTATTTTCTCCTACAGCTAATGGGCTTACCTGTTCATCATCCCCTACAATCAGAACTTGCTTACCTAGGTATAAAGCAATAAGTGCTGTTACATCTGCTTGACTTGCCTCATCAATAATCACTACATCAAAGACATTTTCTCTTGGGTCAAAGTGTTCAGCTACTTTATCAAGCGGCATGATCCATACAGGTACAGCCTTCTGGCATTTTGGCATAAGCTTTCTTGCCTCTTGTTTAAGAAGTTCACGATTTCGCCCTTTGCCTGCCCCCATTTTCAGGATAACTTGTTTCCAGCCTTCTATAGCTTGAATCTCACTACGGTTAGCATCAAAGTCCACAAGTTTGTGTAACCACGCTTTGTCACATACAAGTTGTTTGGTATGATAATTTAAGCGCTTTTCTACTTCCTGCATCTCTTCTTTAATCACATTAGCATTTCGTTCGTGACGCTTTGCTAATATATCTACGAATTGTCTCCAAAGCCATGCCTCTTCTACACCAGTTGGTACAATAATTTCTTCGCCTTCTTCTTTGAAAGCCTCTAAGTAACTTGCCCATCCCGGCGCTGCAAAAGCTAGTTTATCTAAAAGTTCTGCTTTTCTAGCTACTTGCTTCTTTTTAGTTCTTGCTTCTAGGAAATCTTCATAGGCTTTTTGGTACTGCTCTAAATCTTTTGTCTTTAAGGAGACTTTAAGCGCTGTTAAAATGTTACTTTCTTTAATAAAGGTTAAATTGTTTAACCACTTTTCAAAGCTCTCTTTTTCTCTAGCTACTTTAAGCTTCTCACATCTTGCTACTTGATAATCAAGCACCTGTAAAACTTCTTCTATGACTGTATGGTAAAGATAATGTACCTGACCATAACTGCTCTGTGTAAAGTCTTGCTGTTCCATAAGCCCTTCTATATCTACACCATATTGAGCTAGCTGTCTCGCAATAGGGAGCCATTTCTTTTTATACCAATCTAAGTATTTTAGAATAGCTTCACCATATTTCTGGCAAGTAAGTTCAAATGGCTCTTCCATATCTTTAATAGCAGGTGCACCTAGTGGTACCATTTGTCTTTCCCATCTTGCTTTTAGAGATTCTCTTTGCTCTTTAAGCACCATATGGTGGATGAGTACTTCAAACTCCTGCATAGTCTCTGGCTGCTTGTTATTGATGCGACTTGCCTGAATAAGGGTTTTCATTTGAGGATTTAAAAGAAGGGTCATCTTAGAAAGCTTACCTGAACTTTGTAGCTTCTGATTAATCTGACTATAAAGGTCTAATGGCTTAATCTTCTCATCAATTGGTAAAATTTTAGGCTCATAAGCCATCATCTCATCTGCATAAGTTAGGCTAAGCTGATATACTTCTTTAATCTGTGCAGCCAAAGTTTGCCACTGCTCTTTCGCCTTATCTTCTCGTCCTGCTTCTAAAGTCGCCATACACCAAGGTGCTTCTAAATGGACCTGTTCTTTAATAAGCTTAATGCTAGCTATTAATTCTTTTAGAGCTTCTACTTCGTATAAGCTTTCATCTTCTTTAAAGTAAGTAAGCCACTTTGGTTCTTTTTTCTTTTTGAAAACCTTTTCTACTTCTATGTATTGTTTTAACTCCTCAGCTGTCAAGATATTTGCCATATCTATATCCAAACTACAAATAAGGCTATCTTCCTTTGTAAGGCTCTCTTTAATATGATAAAGCTCCTGAATTTTCTCTTCGCTAAGAGGGAGTAAAGAGCCTTGTCTTACAGGACCCGGTAACCAGCTGCATGTCGCTCTCTTCTCATTAATATAATGCGCTGCTTCTAAAGGTTTATAGGTTTTGCCTGCTACTTTGATTGGTGTGTATTCCACAAGCTTACTATTTTTAAGTTCACCATTTAATTTATCTAAGCTTCTAAGGCAAGCCTCTCTATTTTTCTCATGCATGGCTACACGTCTAGATAACTCACTTCTCTCTAAGGTAGCACGTACATGATGAATGCCCTCTAAAGTTGCTTCTAATTCTTTTCGGCTTTCTGCATCTTTTAAAAGACTGATACAAAGGGTCTGCAGTTCAGGTATAACATGCTCTTTAACTACGCCTAACGCCTTTTCGCTATAGCTTGTTACTAAGATACGCTTCCCTTCTGCTAATAAGTGCCCAATCATATTGGCAATAGTATGAGTCTTCCCTGTACCAGGTGGCCCTTGTACAAGTACAGCTTCATTTCTTTCTAAATGCTTAGCTACTAAAAGCTGTTCTTTATTAGCTGGTTTAGTAAATAAAATCTTCTGATCAATACCATTCACATCTAAAGCAAGCTTTTTCATAGTTTCTTTGGCATTTTGATTCTTTCTTACAGCATCTCCTGCCCCTACAATATCGGCAATAAAAGGGGTAATCTGCTTTTTCTTCTGTAAGTCTTCTAAAATATAATCAATGGCTACCTGAAAACCTAGCTGTTTCTTTCTTAAAAAGAGTGTTGGATAGTTTGCCTCTAGTGTAATCCCCGAGTCCTCTTTAAACTGCTCACGCACTTTCATGCAGAATGTCTGTATTTCACTAGGCTCCAGTGGGCTTACTGCTTGACTTTGGAAAAGCTTGATAAACTCAATAACTGCTTCTTCCTCTATACCTTCTACAAGACCTAATAACCCTTGATACAATTCTGGTGCTTTATCTGTGAGTACAAACGAAAAACTTTCAGACTCTGCATCAAAAACTAGAGTCACAGGTTGTAAAACTAATGGATGGTCAATAGCATCCATTCCTTCTACTTTTAATTGTCCATTGCCATAAACAAGCTCGAGTATTTCTGGCTCTTTTTTTAGCCTTGTATAAACGCTATAAATTCTGTTATAAATCCCCTCTACTTCGACAGCCACGTTCTCTTTTAAGAGCATGTCCTCTGTAGGCTTTTTAATAATGCAGATTGGCTCACCTATTACTTGGTTTTGCCACTTTGTTTCAATGCAAGGATGTTTGGGCCACGTTTTGAGTAGCTCTAGCCATTCCCTGTCTTCTTGGTTGGTAATAACCGGACTCTTCATGCTATGATACGCTTTTAAAAAGGTATATAGATTCATGACGCGGTCTATTTTATTATTTGCCATATTGCCCTCTTTCTTTTGTTATATTTATTTAAATGAATTTTTCTATGATTATCTAACTCTATAATTCTAGCATAATTTTTCTATATAGCCAAAGTTCTTTATATGTAAAGTACCTTGTCCTATCCTCTATTAGTGCCGAATAGAACAAGGCATTTTATTTTATATTTCTTCTAATACAACTTGTGCAATATTTGAGGCATGGTCTGAAATACGTTCTATATTATTTAAAGTATCTAGAAAAGCGATCCCTGCCATAGGCTCACAAACCTTTTGCACTAATCTTTTAATATGATTCGTACGCATATTACTTTCTAGCTTATCTACATGATCTTCTAAAACCATGGCCTTTTTAGCTAACCTATCATCAGTAACCTCATAAGCTTTTAGAGCTGTCTCTAAACACTGAATCCCCATCTCATTAATACGTGTCAGTTCTTTTCTCGCTTCATCAGAGAATTTAGAGTCATCTTCTATCATAGTGGCAGCAAGCTCAGCAATATTATCTGCATGATCCCCTATTCTTTCAATATCACTTACGATGTGAAATAAATTAGTGACTCTTAAAGATTCCTTTTCTGTTAAAGATATATTACTTAGTTTAACGAGATACTGATTAATGCCATTTTGCAATTCATTAATTTCTCTTTCTGTATCAAAAACCTCTTGCACTTTATCTCTATTTTTCTCAAATAACGCTTGCATAGCAACTTCCATATTATTTTTTGCAATTTCTCCCATACGTACTACTTCTTTGACTGCATTTTCCACAGCAAAAGAAGGGGTTTCAAACAAACGTTCATCTAAGTGTTGTAATTCTCCGGGCTTCGCCTCATTCTTACCTTTCACAAGATGCTCTGCTAAATAAACTAAACTACCTGCAAATGGGAAGAGTAGTAAGGTATTAACTACATTAAAAATGGTATGAACAATACTAATTTGTGTTACATCAATCATCTGACTACCTAAACCTGGTGCTATAAAAGTGAAGATTACAATAGCTAAAATTCCAAAAATAACAGATCCTAAAAAGTTAAAAATAAAGTGAATCGCTGCTGCCCTTTTGGCATTAATATTAGCACCGATACTAGAAAGAATAGCTGTAATACAAGTACCTATGTTCTGGCCAAGAATAATATAGATAGCTGAATTCCATGGTACAAGTCCTGCTAAAGCTAGTGCCTGTAGGATTCCTACTGAAGCTGAAGAGCTCTGGATAATAGCTGTTACACCTGCTCCTGCTAAGATACCTAGTATAGGGTTGCTTCCTAATACAACAAACATATTTTTGACTGCTTCTAATTCCCTAAGTGGCTTAGCCGCATCACTCATCATATCTAGACCTAGAAAAAGTGTACCAAAACCAAAGAGAATAATGCCCGTATGCTTAGCCCCTTGCTTTTTAGCAAACATAATTAAAGCTATACCTACAGCAATACATAAGGGTGCAAGTACAGAGGGCTTTAAGAAACTTGTCCATTCCCCTAATGACACAATCCATGCTGTAATAGTAGTTCCAATATTAGCTCCCATAATCACCCCTACAGCCTGCTTAAGGGACATAAGACTGGCATTTACAAAACCTACTACCATAACAGTTGTCGCAGATGAACTTTGAATAAGTGCTGTAACCCCTGCTCCTACTAGTACACCTAATAACCGATTACTCGTTAGAATACTGAGGAGCTTCTTCATTTTAGGCCCTGCTGCTTTCTGTAAGCCTTCTCCCATATATTCCATTCCAAATAAGAAGAGCCCTAATCCACCGATAAAGCTTAAGCCTATGTCTAACCAGTTGATTTGATTCATATATTTTGCTCCTTACTTTTATCTTATGTTCTTAGTTGATTAGTTCTTAATATGTGCATTTTCAAACCATTTTATGACAAAAGCACCAAGGTCATCGGGTATAACCTCAGTGCTTTTTATATGTACATTATAAACTTTAGTACTCTATAAACTTTTTTTATAAAACCTTCCTAATCTGCTCGAGCCTATAAGCTTTAATGCTTCTATTTTTACTACTTGTAATAAGTACCTCTACCTCATCCTTTTTAATCCTATAAACTTTACCTTTTAATTTAGTTCCTGTCACATTAACAGGTGTACCTAACTTTAGCTCTTTTACACATCCCTCTTCTTGACAGTTACAAGGATTACCTTCATTAAAAATCTTTTTACATGTACTGCAAAAATACGCTTTACTCATTTTATTTCCCCCTAGACTCAATTTAACTTTTATAAAAAGCTTGTATAAAAAACCTGTTACCTTATTATAATAAGCGTTCCCTAAATTTATGACTGCTTTTCTAGCTTTCATCTTTTCTTCTATAAAAGTAAAGTCCCTCTTATGCAGATAATAGAATACTCTGCACTTAGAGGGACCTCATTTATTTCTTTAGTTTATTTAGCCTATCAATATACTCATTAATATAAGGAGAATCTCCCCTGAAAGCCTCAATATCATGACCTTCCCGACTCATATGAATAAGAGCATTTCTTCTAATCACATTTTTGCCTCGCCACCCGCAAGAAGTAGGAGCTATTTTTTCTTTAAAATACTTATTATCCATCCCTGCATAAATAGCTACTTCATCATTCATATGCTCCAGCATTTTAAACTCTTCTAAACTAATCTTTTCTGTCTTTTCATTATAAGGACACTGAAGCTGACAAAAGTCGCACCCAAATACATTCCCCTTTAATAACTGAATTTCTTTATCACTTAAGTCTTTCTTCTGAGTCATATAGGAAAGACAAATATTTGGATTAATGCGTTTTTTATTAATCGATTTAGTTGGGCATTCATGAATGCAGTGGTCACAATCTCCACACTCTTTATATGTTGCTAGTTCCTCAAAGCATCTTTGATCCTGACACTCTATCTCTAAATCTGTTATAATCTCACCTAAAAACACATAAGAACCATACTTCTTAGTAATAACCATATTATTTCTGCCAATAAAGCCTATTCCTGCTAAGTAAGCAATATACCTTTCTGGCAAAGAATTGCTATCCACTAAGCTAATTGCTTCTCCGCCTAACGTCTCAATATACTCACATACCTGATCTAAATATTTTTTAACTACTCTATGATAATCAAGCCTTTTGGTATAAATAGAAAAGCCATTTGACTGTATCTTCTCATCCTCTTCATCATAATAAGGAAAAGCTATAGAGATAATAGTCTTGCCTTTTTCCATATAAAAGTTAGGATTTATACGCTTTTCTATATTCTGCTCTTCAAATTCATTTTGTAAGTTCTGCTTCTGTCTATTTGTATAAAATACTTCTAATTCATGAAACGTCCTGCAAGGTATAAATCCTACAGTATCTAGACCTATAGAACTACAGAAGTCTTGTATTTTTTGTTTTAACATTTATAATCACCGTATTACTTCTTATTTTTTAGCTTACATGGTTCTTATTATAGCCTAGATTAAATCCTTTTTAAACTAAGTCCCTTTTATAGCTAAATTGTTTGCTTTAAAATATGGTGCATTTCTTTTAGTAAAGTCTCATACTGGGTGTACTGTATACATATTTTCCCTTTATGGATACAAATAAGTCCCTGCTCCTTAAGCTTCTTTACACTTCTATTAAGTGTCTTAGTCGTCATACACATTTCTTCTGAAAGAACTTCTCTCGTTTTATGAATGGTAATCTGCTGCCCTTTCTGTATATTTTTTGTTTTGGCATATTGAACAATATACTCCATTAAAAAGAAGATAGCTGGATAAAAAAGCTTAGCACCTCTATTATAAGAGGATCTATATAATTTATAAGCAACTTTTTGTGAGACTAATCTTAAGAACTGATTATCCACTGTAATCCAGTATTCAAAATCTTCCCTAGGAATCTGCAGTACAATACAGTCTGTCAATGTTTCAATGGTTACAGAGGTTGTGGGCATACCTGCTAAAATGGTAACCTCCCCTATAAAATCAATAGGTTCATTTTTCTCTATCATAAAGATGTTCCCATTTTCAAATTCATTAATGACCCTATGCTCACCTGTGCACACAATAGCAAAATAATTAAGCTCATCATTTTTCTGATGAACTAAAGTACCTGCTGGAATGGTCTTAATGACATATTTATCTTTAATAGATACCGGCATGTTTTCAATATAGGGATAGAGCTCTGGCACTTTAATCAATAATTCCTCTAATGACATAAAAATCCCCCACTGTCTTATTTTATCATTTAATCTAGTTTATCTTATTATAATAAACTCGAACTATTTTTTAAAGTTTTTTAATAAATGTTCCCCTTTGTCCTTTTTTTATTTTTATTTTTCAAGTATGATAAAACAATCTTAAACACTATTATATATTTAAATATTAAGTAAAAAAACACGCAGGAGGTTACAATGGAGAATTATACTTATTGTTCGACAAAAGAAAGATTTAAAGCAGAATATAAAATTTATATTGCTGCTTTTATAATGATTATTATCGCTGACTCTATCGGCCAGATTAAGCTCCCTATAGGACCTGGACAACTTCTTTTATTCCCTATTTTTTATGCACTTTTACTCGGTATTATACAAGGCCCTCATGTTCTTAAAATCTTTAATGAAAAAGAAGTAAAAGCAGCTTCTAAGCTAGTTATTATAGCCATCTGTCCATTTGTGGCTAAACTTGGGATTTCAGCAGGCTCCAATTTGTCTGAAGTCATTTCAGCAGGTCCTGCCCTTCTCTTACAAGAGATTGGTAACTTAGGTACTATTTTCTTAGCTCTTCCATTTGCTATATTGCTTGGCCTGAAACGTGAAGCTGTTGGTGCTACACATTCTATTAACAGGGAAACAAATCTAGCTCTTATCAGTAATCTGTACGGACCTGATTCTGATGAAATGCGAGGTAGCCTTTCCATTTATATTGTAGGTGGTATGATTGGAACCATTTACTTTGGATTTTTAGCTACAATCTGTGCTGCAACTGAGCTATTTCATCCTTATGCACTTGGTATGGCATCAGGGGTAGGTGCGGGAATTATGATGGCATCTGCTACATCTAGCCTTGTAGAAATCTATCCTGCTCAAGCTGATCAGATTTTAGCCCTCGCTGGAATGAGTGAAACAATCTCTGGTATTACAGGTATTTATGTTGGCTTATTTATAGCTATCCCATTATGTAATAAACTTTATAATTTCTTAGAGCCTAAAATCGGCAATTTATGGGGTAAATCTCAAAAAACTCAACTTAAATCGGAGGACATGTAAATGAGATATAAAGAACACATAGTACTATTACTTATTGTTGGACTAGGTATTATCACAGCTAACTTTGTAGGATTTAAAGTAGCCTTTTTAGAATCACTACCTGGTACACTTATTTTACTTGGTATTGCTTTTATTGCTTTTATCCTAAGTAAACTTTTACCATTCAAACTGCCTATTGTAGCTTATTGCTCTATTTTAGGCTTACTTCTAGCTTGTCCTATTTCACCTGTGGCAAGCTATGTTATTGAAGCTACATCTAAAATCAACTTTACAGCTCCCCTTACTATTGTCGGTGCCTTTGCCGGTATCTCTATTGGTAGCGAAGTAAAAACTTTTGCTAAACAAGGCTGGAAGATGGTCATTCTTGGTCTTTTAGTTATGACAGGTACTTTTGTAGGTTCTGCTTTTATCTCTCAGATCGTACTTAAGCTGACTCATGCTATTTAGAAAGGAATTCTCTCATGTCTATACAAAAACAAACTTGTGACCTTATCATCCAAAACTGCTCTATTTTAACAAAAGATTATACTATCCTAGAAAATCAAAGTATTGCAATCTGCGAAGGAAAAATAGTAGCTATAGAGGATGCTTTTACTCTAGCTAATACTTATACCGCTTCCTCTATAAGAGATGGGGCTCATAAGCTCTATATGCCTGGCCTTGTTGATGCTCATATGCACACTAATCAACAACTTTTACGCGGTCGCATTATAGATGAGTTACCTATGATTTGGACACGCATTATGCTGCCTTATGAAAGTAGCCTTACATCTGATACTGTAGAGCTTAGTGCCCAGCTTGCCGCACTTGAAATGATTAAATCTGGCACAACAGCCTTTGCTGATGCCGGTGGTAGCTTTATGGATACAGCTGCTACAGTTTATCTTCAGTCTGGTCTACGCGGCGTACTGACTTACTCTACAATAGACCAAGGTAATGTGCCTGATACTATGAAGACTTCTACCAAAGAAGCTACTAGACGTACTAAAGTACTTTATGATGCTTACCATTTAAAAAATGATGGCTTACTTCAAGTATTCTTCTCACTTCGCTCTATTCTTTCTTGCTCACCTGAGCTTATCCAAGAAACTTTTGGTATAGCCAGTGAACTTGATACAGGTGTGCATGCTCATATGAACGAGTATGGTAATGAAGTAAATTACTGCCTTGAGCACTTTAAAATGCGTCCTTTAGAGTATCTAGAGTCACTTGGTGTACTTGGTCCTCACTTCCTTAGTGCTCATAGCCTTATGCTTTCTGAAGCAGAGAAAAGCATACTTGCTCAGTACAATATTAAAGTTGCTCACTGTCCATTTAGCAACTGTGGTAAAGCTGTCCCTCCTACACCTAGCCTATTAGAAAAGGGAATTACCGTTGCCTTAGGTACAGATGGCACAGCTCATGGTGGTATGAGTCTTTGGAATGAAATGAAGATTTTCCGCTCTGTTATGAATGTGACTCATGGCATTCAGACAAGTAATCCTGTCATTATGCCAGCAAAGACTTTATTACATATGGCTACACAAGGAGGCTCTGAAGCTATTAAACAAAGTCATCATACAGGCCAGCTTACAGTTGGTTATAAAGCTGATTTAATCGGTATTAACATTGATCAGCCACACCTTTATCCTACACATAATCTAGTCAATACACTTGTTGAAAGTGTTAACGCTAATGATGTAGTGGATATGATTGTAAATGGTAAACTTATCATGAAAGACCGTCACGTTCTTACATTAGATGAAGAACGCATCTTATATCATGCCAAAAAATATTTCTCTGCACTAAACTCATAATAGGAGGTTATTTATGTTTTTTATTCTTAGTTTGGCCAACCTAATTGTAGGTGTATTGGTAGGTATATCAGGCATTGCTGGATTTCTGCTTCCAATTACCTATGCAGGCCTATTAGCAATGCCTCTTAGCAGTTCTCTTGCCTTAAGCTTTACTTCCTTCCTAACTTCTGGTGTTATAGGTGCCTATAAGTATCACAAAAATGGGCAAGTGCATCTAAAATCTGGTACTGTCTTAAGCATAGGAAGTTTAATAGGGGGCCTTATAGGTGTACAGCTTAACTTACTCATTCCAATGCCTATTGCCAAAATACTTCTTTATCTTGTTGTACTTTTTTCAGGTTTATCCATCTTATTAAAAAAAGATGCTACCCAAACAGATGAGACCCAAGAACTACCTAGTCATTCCTTACTCAATCACATACCTTTTGCCATACTACTTGGTATTGTAACAGGTACAATCTGTTCCCTCTCAGGCGCAGGCGGTCCTGTTCTTGTCATGCCTCTTATGGTAAGTCTGGGTATGCCTATTAGACTAGCTGTAGGAACAAGTTTATTTAACTCTATTTTCATTGCACTACCAGCTTGCATAGGGTATATAGCTCAGTGCGACCTTACAAGTTTATGGCCACTTATTCTAGCAAGTATCTTCTTTCAATCTATAGGTGTCCTTACAGGTGCCAAAATAGCTGGTAAGATTAATATTAAACTCCTTAAACGTAGTGTCGCTTTTCTCTCAATAGGTGTATCTATTTATATGCTTTATTCAGCTATCACAAGCCTGATCCTTTAAATGTCTATATAAAAATAATGAACAAAATCCCTAGGCCTTTACTTAAGACTAGGGATTTTGTTCATTATAGTTAAATAAACCTAATAATCTTTTCTACTTACTTCGTACCGCTTCTTTCATTTCTAAACCCGTTGTATAATCTAACTGCCTTGGTTCATATTCCTCGTTCTCTTTTTGTCTTGTAAATCCAGTATAACTCCAGGTAGGCTCTGCAGAATCTGTCCTCCATGGCCTATCCTCCCAGTAATATCCTCGGAATGGATCTCTTGTACGATTCATTTCCTCTAATAAAGCATTATGGAGCTTGTTACGTATAGCTTCATATTTAGTATTTTCAATAAGGTTATTCACTTCATAAGGATCATCTTGTAAATCATAAAGCTCATCAGAAGTAAGTAAATTAATAACTAGCTTATATCTTCCATCAAAGATAGCCCTTACAATCTGTATCCCCCCAAAACCATCATGGTCTACCTCATACCTTCCAAACTCCATACATATATGGTCTTTAACCCTTTTTCCTGTCCTAATTTGTTCTTTAAGACTTTGACCTACAAACATTTTTGGTATAGGTACGCCCATGAAATCAAAAATAGTAGGAGCCAAATCGATATGTGAAACAGGATGTGAGTCTACTATCCCTTTTTGCTCCCAACCTTTACACTTCATAATAAGTGGAATATTCGTAATCTCATCATACATAGCAGGTCCTTTAGCACAAAGTCCATGTTCTCCAAAGAATACGCCATGGTCACTCGTATAAATAATAAGTGCATCTGGTGCATACTGCTCTATAGCTTCTACTACCCTACCAATTTCTTCATCTACAAAAGTATTACAACCAAACAAAAGTTGATGCCCTATACCCTTTCCATAGTTGGTTGCTTCATCTATCCTTTCCTGACTACGTTTTACTTCCCCCTTTTTTAAACCTGCCCATACTTTTTGATGTTGCGGTTTATGCTCTAAATTATCTAAATGAGCAGGTGTAACAGGTACTCTGTACTCTTTATATGCCTCTGAATAAGCTTCTGGTGCCAGATAAGGATCATGAGGCTCATCATAAGATACGACTAAAAAGAAATCCTCTGCGTGATGTTTTTCTAAGAAGTCAATGGCTCTATTCGTGCATCTATACCCATAAGTAAAGCTTTTTTCCACACCCACTGTATGAATGGTATTAGGATCTCTTGAAGCTATTCTTTCCTCTGGTGTAAGCTCTTCCAAATATGTCCTCATATCATACCAATACTGTGCATCCCATCCATCTGGACATCTACCCATTCCAAAGTAATCTCCACCATCTAGATGCCATTTTCCAACATATGCTGTATGTATACCATGATCTGTTAGTCTTTGCCCAATGTGCTGTACATCCTGGCCTATTCCCATAGAGTTAGTCCATCCCCCAGTAGAATGTGGATAAAGTCCTGTAAATAAAGCTGCTCTTGCAGGTTGGCACACAGGTTGTGCACTGTAAGCCCGATCAAATCTTATTCCCTCTTCAGCTAAAGCATCAATATAAGGTGTCTTCATTTGCGGGTGTCCATAACATCCCACCATATCTTTTCTTTGAGTATCTGTCATAATAAAAACAACTTTTCTTATATTTTTCATTTTCTATCCCCACAGTTTTTTAATTATTAAATACAGTTCATACTATATTTTATCACTTATTATAAACTTTTCAAAATATTTTACCCCTTCTTTCATTTCTCTTATAATCCTTGCATACATTGAAATAAAAACTAAGGAGCCTTTATGCCAATTAGCACTTCAGAACAAGTCACCTATATTACTCTATATTTTTTTGCTCTACGCAACTATGGAAGGTTTTTAAATCGATTCTATTTTTATCATTTTCCTTATATAAAATTTATAGAATACGCTTTAGCACTCATACTTTTATTTTTATTTATCCATATTATTTACCGCTATTCCCTTTACTTTGTAAGACTCATGCTTATTCTCTGTCTCACCTTTGCACCATGGTTAGTACGACTTATCTAGTTAATACCAGATATACTTATAAAGAATAAGACACTCTCTTTTCTACAGCAAAAAGCCACACCTATGCAGTTGTTTCAAAGAAAAATTGTATAGGTGTGACTTTTACATTTTTATTTAGTAACTTTCCTCAAAATGATTTTCTAGCTTTATCACTCTTATCTCACCTTTAAAATAATGGGTATGACTACTTCCTGCATGATTTTTGATTGCTCCTAATAATAAACTATTTCTAGTATTGATTTCCAATCCCTCTTCTTGCATCTCATCTACCTTTTCATCCCCTATATAAAGGATGTAAGTCCCATCATGATAAATGAGTTTAATCTCTACCCATTCCCCTAACTCAACAGGTACTTTTGACTCAAGTCTTACCTCTTTCTTTAAAGAAATATCACTTATAATAAAGTGTATAATGCCTTTCTCTATTTCTAAAGTAAAATCATCTACTTTATAATTCCCTCTCTAATTTATTATTTTTTTAATATTTAATCAAATATATATTAATTTAGATTATTTCTTTATACAACTATTTAATAAAAAGAATTTATGTTATCCTTTTTAATAAAATCTCTTAGACAAACCTCAGCATACTTGCTATCTTCTACAGTTACAATTTTTTCGATTATAAGAGATAACTTAAAAAGAGCACCTCCAACTGGAGGTGCTCTTTTTATATGCTATATTTCAAATATCTATTAGGCTCTAACTGGTAAGCCTTCATAGAGGTAAACAACTAAGAAACCATCTGTAAAATAGTATTCTCCAAATTCGTCTTCCTCTACTTTTCCTTCTAACCATTCTTGTTCATCTTCTTCAAAGATTGTAATATCTTCCCCACCAGCCCAATATGTTTGATCATCTAGTGCGAAGTATCCTTGCTCATTTCTAAAAAGCATACCTTCTTTCATCTTGTCACCTCATTTATAATATAGATAGCTATGGCTATTATAATACGTGATAGACACTTTTTATACCCCTATAAAAAAGAAATCTCATTCCAGTCCTTGTCTCTTCAAATAAATAGAGAATATCCATTGTTTTGTTCAAACATAATATAGCCTTCTAAAATAAAATGAGTATGAAATGAAATCATGCTTTTTAGTGGCTTTACCCTATTTGATTAGCTGCATCATAGCCTGTGCAAATAGCATGATTAATATCTTGGGCTTTCTCTTTACAATCTCCTACATAAACAACTGGTATACCTGCTTGTACTAATGGCTCCTGATCAAACTTGTTAGGCTTAGCACCTACTGCCATCACAACATAATCACATGGTATTTCTATTATTTCTTTATCTTTATTTTGAGCATATACAACTTGCGGTGTAATTTCCACCACTGTATAGCCTGTATAAAGGCCTACATGATGTGCTTTAAAAGAGTCAAATAGCACTGGTCTGACAGTTGTTGACTCTTCTTTAGCAATTTCATCCATCATTTCTACAATGTTTACTTGACAACCCCTATAAGCCAATGTCTCAGCAGTTTCTGCACCTACTAAACCACCGCCTATAACAACTACTTTTCCTGCACATATTGCCTCATCTGCTAGTACCTTCCAAGCATCTAATACATGTACTGCATCTGCTCCTTTAATAGGTGGCATACTATTAGATGCACCAACTGCTACAATAACATGCTCTACTTGGTCTCTTAACAAATCTGTGGCATCTACTTTTTTTCCTAATTTAAGTGTTACACCTAACTTTGTTAAACTTGCTCCTAAATACTGTATTACTCGATTCATTTCATTTTTACGTGGTGGTACTTTAGCAATTTGGAGCTGTCCACCAATTTGAATATTTTGGTCATAAACAATAACCTCATGCCCTTTCAAGGCTGCTACTCTTGCTGCTTCTAATCCTGCTGGACCTG
Organism: Zhenhengia yiwuensis; assembly: GCF_014384995.1. GTDB lineage: Bacteria > Bacillota > Clostridia > Lachnospirales > Cellulosilyticaceae > Zhenhengia > Zhenhengia yiwuensis. The sequence continues at coordinate 88,566 of NZ_JACRSY010000011.1, forward strand.
CCCCTATAACACCTACACGTTTTGAAGTTACTGCAGGTGTTATTATTCTTTCATACTCATACCCATTCTCTGCATTAAGTACACAGCTTAAGAATTTACGGTTTTGAATGCTATCTGTACAGCCTTTATTACACATCATACAGTAGCGAATGGTATTCATTTGATTAGCTTCTGCTTTTTTAGGCCAATCTGGATCAGCAAGAAGTGGACGACCTATTCCCACTATATCAGCTTTACCTGCCTTAAGAATAGCTTCACCCATTTCAGGTGTTACAATACGACCTACTGTAGAAACTGGAATAGAAACAGCTTCTTTCACTTGCTTCGCATAGTCCGCAAAGAATGCATAAGGTTGTGTCCCCATAGCTGGAATGGTATCCCCCATGTTACCTGTATGATTAGCTTGTGCCACATGAAGCATATCTACACCTGCTTCTTCTAAACACTTAGCAAGCTCTATACCTTCTTCAATCAATACGCCACCTTTACCCCTTAAAGGATTTGTACTGATAATAGGCAACTTATAATCAATAGTCAAGTTTGGCGCAGCCTCTTTAATTGCTCTAACTACCTCTAATGCAAAGCGAATACGATTTTCAAAGGCACCCCCATATACATCTTCACGATGATTTAATAGCGTAGAAGTTAATGAACCTACAAGACGGTCTCCATGTACTTCTATAATATCTACACCTGCCTTTTCTGCTCTTTTTGCACACTCAGCAATCTTCTTTATAATGCCCTTCAGATTTTCAACAGATACTTCATCTACAAAATGTAACATATCATGATGTAGTTTAGCCCTTGCACCTTGCATATCGCCTTGTCTAAATAAAGCGTTAACAGCATCTACATCGTATTCAGGATGAAAAAGTTGAAGACCTAACTTTGCCCCATATGTATGTACAGCATCTGCTAATTTTTTATAGCTCGGAATCTGACTATCATCAAAGAGCTTAGGTGTTGGAGAAATAGTTTGGATAGGTGTGACATCCCCTATGACAATATAGCCTACACCACCTTCTGCTAAACGTTTATAAAAGTTTAAACTTTTTTCTCCGATAGAACCATCTCTTTCCTCATAACCTGTTGTAAGTGGTGGGAACATCACTCTGTTCTTTAAAGTAATTTTACCCACATTAATAGGTTGAAATAATTGCATATAAAAGCCTCCTTTCTTGATAATTCAATGTTATCAAGAAAAGGATGAAAAAACATATGTATTTCTTTATAAAAAATATATTATTCCGTACTCGTCATAGTTTTATTTCTTATTTCAATTTCATATTTTTTAGGACTAATACCTCGTATCTCTTTAAAAGTTTTACTAAAGTGATATGCGGAAGAAAAGCCTAATTGTCTAGCAATCTCTTCAATGTTATAGCAATGACACTTAATAAGCTGCTCTGCTTGATGTACCTTCAATCTTAAAATGTATTGACTTGGAGATTTATCGAATATAGCTATAAAGGCTTTGTACAAAGAATTGGAGCTTACGCCTATAGCCTGGCTCATTGTTTCTACTTTAATAGGCTCGCTTAGATGCTCGTGGATATAAGCCGTAGCCTTCTGAATGACTTGATTATATTGAGGATAATCATGTTTTTTCTCAAATTCTAAAACTTGTTTTTTCTGCTGGGCACGAATAATATGAATAACCATTCGTAAAAGTCCTGAATACAAAATACTATCATACCCAATAGCCTTGTTATTGGTCTCCATAAAGAGTTTTGCAAACATAGTCTCAAAATTTACAAACTCATCTTGGTATAAAACATGCCCGTTTGCAGTAATTAACTCTGCAAAATAACATGAGACATGCGCTGGCTCTACATCAAATTCAAAACAATAATATTCATAACACGCCTCATTTTTATTCTTCACTGTATAACTTGTGTGGGGACTTACCACAAACAAGCTCCCTTTTTTATAATGATATACCTGCTTTCCAACTTCCAAAACAGGTGTTGCTTCACGGTAGTAAATAATCTGAAAATGCGTTGGATAATGAATTTCAACAGTTTCCCCTAAAGAAATTTTAAGACCATAATCTACCAAATTAAGTTTAAGATGATTAATTAATTCTTTTGCATCCTCATATACCATTGAATCATTTTCCTTCCCTATTTGAGTAATCGCATATTATATAAAATATTATAGAATATACCCTACTCTTTTTCAATCTTCCTATCTTACTCTAAAAATATGCTTTCATTCACTATTATATTTACTCACTACTTTTAAAAATAAAAAATAGACCTGTTAAACCAGGTCTATTTTCAATAAGCTTAATATTTTAAGTTTGGCCCTACCAAAAGTGTACTCACTCCACTTAAATCTACCACCCCATCTACTTTAGCTACTAAGCTAAAGGTTGCAAGGATACCATCTTCTTGGAGTAACATGCCATTTCCTTTATTACTAAAAGCCACAACCAATCTTGTTTTTTCATCTTCTTTTAGAGCTGATGCATTAATCATATGTTCTGTTAAGGCAGATGAGCTTGCAATCACTTCTTTCTTACATCTTCTACCTAAGCAGTTTCTATGGTCATAGCGATTGGTATCCAGTGTAAGTACCGCTTCAAAGGCATAGACATCTTGTAGGTCTTTCCCCACTACTTGTACAGTAAAAGTCTCTCCTGCTTTAACGTAGTCTACATTTGTAACCAAGGTAATTTCGCCCTTTGCCTCTTCATCCTGTACTTCTAATCCACCATCTAATTGACTCGCTACAAGACTTAAATCATACACATCAATACGTCCATTATAATTCACGTCACATTTAGAAACATAATCCCAGTCATTATCACCATAAGCTACACCCATATAGTTGGTTACAAAAGTTAAATCATTTTCATCCACTTTGCCACCTCCTGTATAATCCCCAATCTGAACAGCTTCTGTTCCTTCTACTTTATAGGGTTTAAAGTGGATAGCATTGGCATAGTTTTGATTACCCTCTAAAGCTTCTATCTTAACATGCTTTGCCACTATTTCTTTAAATTCTACCAAATGTGGTGCATCTTGGTCTGGCCAAATACCTTCTTTCACTAAGGTTTTGTAATGGCGTCCATCTTGGCTAATAGCTAAATTATATTTTGTAATATTGCCTTTGGTACCTTTTCCTCTAGATTGGTATTCAAACTTATTAAGTTTATACGCCTCTTTAAAATGCATTTCATAAATAACTGGTAAGTCACCTTCTCCTTCTGACTTAGAAAGCCACATGGAATTATCATCTCTATTAACTGCTTTGGTTGCATCGTATCCTGGACGCTCACTAGTTGCACTAACTTCCATCTGTTCTCCTGCAATGACATTTTTAAGATGAGATTCTAAAGTTGTAAGTACCACTTCATGACTCCAACTGGATGTTCCCTTTGTATTACGTGCTCTTACCTGATAAGTATATGAAGTGGTGCATTCCAAGTCTCTATGTAAAAATGGATTAGATACATTTTCAAAGAGGATGCCATTTATTTTCAAGTCGTATGCAGTAGCTTCTGCTGTCTCTTCCCAGCCTATCTGAATACTTAAATCTTCAATTGTAATACCTTTAAGCCCCAGTGGTATTTGTGGAATAGCCTCATGCCTAACAGGCTGCTCTCTTTGATCATTATGGATATCTATGACTTCTATAGCTAATGCTTGTCGCACTGACCAAGCTGCTGTTTTAATATAAATGACACCGCCTGCTTCAGCTGAATCAAAATAAACCACATTACCAGATCTTACCTCATAAGCTTCCCTTGTATCTACTTCTATCCAGTTTTCTTCTGCCAAAGCCTCTATGCCCTTAATCGCTTTAGGCGATACTTTTGAATGGATTTTAAATTCATAACATCTTACTTCTTCCATACCTTCATAATGTCCCTCAGCCGGAGCAATATGAATTGTTACATTACCTCTACCACCTTTTGGAGCTGTAACTTTAATTTTAGTTAAAGCATGAGCACCTTCTTTATATGCTTGTGTACAACCATCATCTTCATACATTTCAAATCTACTTGTTCCATAAGGATAAATATCTAACGTTAATGGATGAGCTTCATTTGGCAACTTATCCCCATCAAATCTGCCTAATGGGTACATAGGAATAATAGCGCCATTCTTCACAAAGAGTGGTAATTTCTCAAGAGGTGCCTCAAAAGAGTTAATCACTCTTCCACCTCTATATTGCTCACCTGTAAAGTAATCAATCCAGATCTGATCAGCATCTGGCAAATAAATATTGTCTCTTATGGTAGCCTCTTCATAGACAGGTGCTACTAAAAACCAATCTCCTAACATAAATTGATGCTGTGTGTCTTTGGTTAAAGTATAAACATCTTCGGGATATTGCCATAACATAGCACGCACAATAGGACTTCCTGTCTTGTAGCTTTCATAAGCATAGCTATACATATAAGGTGCAAGACGTAATTTTAAATTAAGATACTTCCTATTATAAGTTGTATAAGGCTCTCCCCATACCCAAGGTTGTTTATCACGAGGTGCCCAGCCTGACATATTAATGAGAATAGGTGTGAAACATTTCCACTGCAAATCTCTTACTTGGGTCTCAGCAGAACCTGCAAAAATAGCATCTATATCAGAGCCGCAGTAAGCATGTCCTGATAAGCCTGCTCCTATGTAAGTTGGGATATGCATACGAATATATTCCCAGTTACCAAATTGGTCACCACTCCATACTGCAGCATATCTTTGGCTACCTGCCCATCCACAACAGGTCCATACGTAACCACGGTCTTTGCTGTTGTTTTCAATCCCTTCATAACATACTTTAACAGCATCTAAACCAAACTCATACCCAGGCCCCACCCATGCTACGTCTGTTTTTACTACACGAGAACCAAACTCCGAAACCTCTTTAGCAATTTTATCTACACTATTTTCTGTCCATAAGCCTACTTTGAAACCTAACTTTTCCGCTTCATTAATAAATCCTTTAAGATCTGTATAGCCACATCCATAGCCATCATTAGGCAGCATCCATCCACGAGGCATATCATGTTCTTCATAAGCTTTAGCTACCTTCAAAGCATCCATGGTTTCTTTATAGCAATTGGCATCCCCTGGCATAAGTCCCCATCTTGGAATAAGAGGCGCTCTACCTGTTAGCTCCGTATAAACTGAAAGTACTTCATGTAGCCCTTCTCCAAAGCAATAGAAAGTATCTAGCTTCCCTTCTTCATGAGTAATCACAGTCTGCTCTTTAAAATCATAGTGTCCGTTTGTAAAAGTATTCCTAAATTGTCCATAGCCCTTTGTACTCATGTAAAAAGGTGCTGGATTAGAAACAGATCCCTTATTCCAATGGGAAATTTTAAGTTCAATATCTATAGTTTTATTTTTATGTGAGAAGTAACCATTTTGTACGCCACCACCATAAAAATATTCCTGGCTGTCCCCTTTAAAAGTCTGTGTAATTGTATCTTCTGTATAAGTAATAGGCTCATCCTCTGCAAAAATAAGAGTCTGCCCATCCTTTTTATAAGCCTCTAATCTAAAAGCTCTTTTATAAAGATGTAAAATGACTTCCTGACTTGCCACCTTGTAATAATCCTTAAACTCTTCTACTACCACTTGAGGTACCCCATACTGCGTTTTGAACCCTTCTTCATCTTTAGCAATGATTTTGCCCTGCGTGTCATCTGTAAAAGCCCCAGTTAGGTCTAATCTAAAACGTATTAAATCCTCTTTCCAAAAGACCAGCTCTCCCTTTTCTTTTTCAAACCCTAAATGAATCTTGTTACCTACTTGGTATAAACTTTTTATTTTTCCAACCTGGCTCATTGCGCATCCCCTTTAACTTATTTTATGGTTTAAGCATTTCTTAAAGTGTCTAAGTTAATACATTCACCACCTGCTAATCTGGACTGCTCTGCAGCTAATGCAATGTAATGACTTTCTACAGAGTTTTCTACAGAGGTAATAGCACTTGTAGGTTGTTTACCTTCACTAATCATTTCTATAAACTCTTTCACAATTCTTAAGTCACCACCACCGTGACCTGAAAGGTTTTTAGCAAGTTTGGAAATATCAATCACTTCTGGTTTCTTGCCAAAGACTTTGATTTCTAGAGTATTCTTTAGCATATCTGCTACAATCTCACCTTTAGTACCCATAAGCTTTGCATAGCGTGAATTATCATATGTAAGGCCGCACATTGTAAAGCTCATAGTTGTGCCATCTGTCATTTCTAGGTTTACCACTTGATGGTCTACTACATTATTATTGCAGTGGTACACACACTTTCCATATGGTCCATTTTGAATAGCTTCTGTAATGGTTTCAAGTGTAGGATGAAGGGCCAATACTTCAAGTGGCCAACCTGTATAGCCAGTCTTTACACCCATTCTTTCATGTTCAATATAGATTTTTTCTGCATCAAAAGGACAGTTCTCTTTAGCTTTACAGCCATCTAAGCAGCGTTTTGCAGCTCCTTCAGGCGCATTTTCTTCTTTAAAAAGATAAGTGCTCCCAAAAGAAGATACACTCTTGCAAGTTTTGCCTGTAAGCCATAAGTATAAATCCATATCATGACAGCATTTTTGAAGGATCATCGGACTGGTTTCATTAGAATTGCTCCAGTTTCCCCTTACAAAGCTGTGTGCTTGATGCCAGTAGCCTACATTTTCAATAGCCATGACCGATACAATATCTCCAATAGTTCCTTCATCAAGAATTTCTTTTAACTTTGTATAGAAAGGTGTATATCTTAAAACATGGCATACAACCACTTTGCGATCACATTCTTTGGCTACCTTTACAATTTCACGGCATTCATCTAAGTCCGGTGAAATAGGCTTTTCAAGTAAAAGGTCATAGCCTTTTCTTAAAGCTGGAATAGCCTGAGCCACATGTTGTCTATCTTGTGTAGTAATAAACATTACATCTGCTAATTTGTCTTGTGCAATAAGCTCTTCTGCACTGCTAAAACATTTTTCAGGGGCAACATTATAGTTTTTAGCTACTTCTTCTACTTTAGCAGGGTCAATATCTGCTATCGCTACAATTTCCATTTCTTCAGGAAATAATTTTGTTACTGGTGCGTAAGCATCTTTCCCCCTATTTCCAAGCCCCGCTAATGCTATAGTTAACTTTTTACCCATCTCTCTTTTCTCCTTCTCTAAAATAATTTTGAAATTACTTTTTATATAGGTATTATAGTTAAATTTAATTTACTAAAACATATTTGATAATCCATTATATTTACACAATCGTCCGATATTTTATGTTATACTTTTCTCAATCGTCTTATTTTTATTTTAAGGAGGCTTATTGATGACTTATATTAGCACCAAACTTAGGCAACCTATTCGTATCACTGACATTATCACTATTCACTACTTTGAATATATGAAAAACTTCTATTTCCCTGGGGAGTCTCATAATTTTTGGGAAATGCTTTGTGTCGATAAAGGTGAAGTGGAAGTTCAAACAGACCATAAAACTTATACACTGAAGCGAGGTCAAATGATTTTTCATAAACCTATGGAATTTCACGCTATTAAGGCCTTAGGTAAAGCCGCACCTAATCTAATTGCTATTTCTTTTAAATCTCCATCAACACAGATGTCCTTTTTTAATAACAAAGTTTTTTCTTTAAATACAGTAGAAAAAATACTTATTTCTAAAATTATTTCAGAGGCTAAGTCTGCCTTTTCAACACCTCTTAATGTACCTTCCATCGAACAGGTAGAACGCTCAGACACAGCCTTATTTGGAGCTGAACAATTAATTAAAATTTATTTAGAGGAGTTATTAATAGCTCTTATAAGAAAAGAAACTCATACCCCTCCTCTCAAACATGCACCTTTTTCAAAGACTTCTAAGGCAAATACCTTTGAGTCTATTACAAATTATTTAGAGGCCCATATTTGTGAAATGCTCACTGTAGAAACTATTTGTAATGATAATTTAATCAGCCGCTCCTGCTTACAATCTTTATTTCATGAGAGAGCCAATAGGGGTGTCATAGATTACTTTCATAATCTTAAAATTAATCTAGCTAAACAACTCATTAGAGAAGGCAACCTGAATTTTACACAAATTGCTGACTTTCTCTCTTATAGCTCTATTGGGCACTTCTCTAATCAGTTTAAGAAGTTTACACAAATGTCTCCTTCTGAATATGCTTCATCGATTAAGCTGCTATCCGAGAATACCGCAAATAGCTTTTCACAGATTTTCGTTTCTGAATAATTTTTCTATACCTTCTTTAAATGTGATTACATACAAAAAGAAAGCTTAGCCTGATTCTACTTGACTGAGCTTTCTCATAACTTATTCCTTTGATCGCACATATAAAAACCTTAAAATGCAGTCTATATTTTTATAGCATTTTAAGGTTTTCGTGCTTTACGTGCTCTATTTACTTTTGAGTAAAAACAATACTATTATTGACTTTACGACCTGGGCTCGTCTGATAAGTTCCATTATAATATAATCCCGAAGAGGCTCCACCATCTAAGCACATAGCATTTTGTAAGCCTAGTGCTTTTGCAATTTCTTTCAGCTCACTAATACTTGCTGATGTTGTGCCGACTATCACTTTTCCGTCTGCTGTTGTGCCTATGAAGCTTCTAGATGCCACTTGCGTAAGAATCTTTGCTTCTGTAAAACCTTCTTCTTTTGGTGCTGGGGTAGAGTTGCCATTAATAAGCAAGCTTGGTCCTGCACTTAAAGCATTTTGTACCTTATTCCATTCATCCTCACTTGTATGGCTAGGTTCAAAGGTTACTTCATAGCGAATGGCATCTCCTATATTAAAGCTATTTGCTCTATCCTCTCTCATAACTAATACAAAGCCATCTTGAGGTACTTGTACAGATTGTGTAACCTTCTTGGCAATCTCATTATTACTGCATACAACCCCTATATAACCTGGCTCTAGTTTAATAGTACTGCCATATTCCGGTGTATAAATAACCGTTGCACTGGCATCCCCAGTTGGTCTATTGATGCGATAGGTGAGCCATCTTGGTTCATCATTCACATAACCTTGAACTCTTGTTTTAACAAAATCTATTAAAACCTCATTGTCAGATGTGAAACCTATGGTACAACCGATGTCTGTAATATGTAGAGGTTTACCATCTTTGACAAGTGTACCATCTGGATAAGGCGTATCTCCATTGTAGGCTGCAAAATAAGTTCCATTAATAGCTACTTTCCCTGCTTTACCTAGATTTTTCAGGTCATCTACTTGATTAATCTTACCTCCAGCTGTTTGAATACGCGGCACAATGCTGGCATTATTCATATCAATCGTTACATATTTAACCGTTTTACCTTTAATAGTCTTACTTTCATATTTAAAAGCTTGTCCAGATGAATTAGATTTCTGAGGTGTAGGCTTTTTTACTAAAGTCCATTGCTTCTCAAGATCTCCTAACGAAACGGAAACTACCCCTTCATTATAACCAACGTTAGCACCAAGTGCTTCCCCTATAAACCTGAGCGGTACATAAGTTGTTCCCTCTATCATTTCAGGCGCTGCATCTAAACTTACTTTTTCCCCATTAATACTTGCTTCACGGCAATTAGGCTTTAATTCTACTACTTTATCCCCCAATGTAATTGCTATTTTTTGACTAGCCTTATCAAAGCTAACCTTTGCTTTTAATTCTTCACTTACTAATCGAAGTGGAATTAAAGTGGTTTGATTCACAGATACACTTTCAAGTGACGCACCATATACAAGCTGACTCATGCATACAGTTGTAAATATAAATGGAAATACTTTTTTAAATCGTTTCATCCCTAACTCTCCTTTATACCTTTATCTTTCTTCTTTAAATATTTGTTTTTATTCGAAATTATTTTAACACAAATCAATTATTTTATCTAAAATAAAAAAAGAAACCTCAGCTGAATGCCCCTCAACTAAGATTTCGTCTATAGATGTATTAAATAATTTACTTAATGCAAACAAGTTATCTATCGATGGTAAACATTGTCCCCACTGCCACTTATAAATGGCTTGAGGTCCTTCAAATCCAAAATACACTTGTAAGTCCTTTACAGATAATCCATTTAGCTTTCTAAGCCTTAAAATATTAGCCCCTGTGGCTTGTACATCAATTATTGGAAATGTGTTCATTGCCTACCTCCTAAAAAACTAATACTTTATTATAGCTTATCTCTAAATCACTTGCAACTTATGAAAATAAAATATTGCAGCTATACAGCCATGGGAAAAATCCAGCAGTAATAAGTCAACCTGACAAAACCTCTTTCATGGATTTAATCGATAATTGAGTATTAAATGCTAAGCATTAATCCAAAAAGAACATTGAACATTAGACACTAAGCACTCAGCATTAAACACTAAACATTTAAGTGCAATTTGCCCCTTGGCATCCAATAGATCTATGATCTTGTTCTTCCATAATAACCCTTATGGAGGGGACTTAATTGAGGATTTACGTATAACTGCAATAAATTAGATTAAACGTTGATTTCAATCATAGTCACACTATTAGAAATCTGCAATACTGTATCAACTTCTGATTCAAAGTTTTCAATCTCATCTTTCATGGTTTTAATAAGTTTTTGGACTTCTAAAGCATCTACTAAACCATATTCATTAGCCTGACGGTAAGGCTGTGCTATGGCATCATGACTTGCCTGAGTGATTTTTTCTTTTCCTTCCTTACCATATGCTGTATTGAGAAGTTGTTCAATACTATCATCTACTCTAGCATTTTCTCTAGCTACACGATCCGCTGCCACGATGTACTCATCATTTAACTTTTCTAGTAAAGTCTTTTCATATTCAATAGCACTTTTTTTATCAATAGCTTCAGCTACAGTCATACGTTTACCTGCTACCTCTACTACTGTAATAGCATTAGACTGAATGATAGCTGCCTTAATGGCATTTCTTCTTTTAATTAAATCTACAATAGATTGATAATCTGCCTTCGCATTAGCCTTAAAGGCTTCCTTAGTCATCTTTCCATTAATATTAGGTACAGAAACTTTTGCTGCGCCTACAAATTCACCTTCTTCTATCTTACGATGAATACGGCTATCTAATAACTTTAATTCATTTAAACCTTTTGTCACCAACATTTTTTCCATCTCTCTATCCTCCAATACCTTACTACTACGCCATGCATCTATTCATAAGTTTATTGTAAGGGATATTTAAATATGTTGCATTAAACCTGTAGTTTAAATTTATCTCCGTTTTATAGTGATAATTATTTTCATTTATACTTTACTTTTTCTCTTTTTTACTCTATTCTATTAGAGTACTTTTTATTTTGATATTATTTATCAATATCAAATACATATTACCACAGAATTAATTTTAAGATTTAAAATATACTCAATAACTATTTCAGAAAGGATATTCTATTTATGTCTAAAGTTTTCTATATTATTATAGGTACTTTTTCTCTAATCTTAGGAATCATTGGCGTTCTATTACCAATTTTACCAACTACCCCATTTCTATTACTTACCTCTTTTTGCTTTGCAAAAGGATCTACTAAGTTTCACCAATGGTTTATCCATACAAAGCTTTATCAGAAACATCTTGATAGCTTTATAACAAACCGTTCAATGCTTTTAAAAACAAAGATATGTACATTAGCTTTTGCCTCTACTATGTTACTTTTTCCACTTATAATCCTAGATAATATGTTCATGAGGCTATTCATCATTTTTCTATACCTTTTTAAATACTATTATTTTATATTTAGGATTAAAACTATCTAAATGAAAATTTAACTTTTTATCTTTATGAAGGGAGTATCTCATCCGTGAACCGTATCGAAACTGAAAAACAAGTTGTCACTCATATGATTGAAATTTACTGCAAAAAACAGCATTCTAGTTCTGCCCTCTGTCCTGAATGCTCTGCTTTAAAAGACTATGCTCTTAAACGTCTTTCTCATTGTAAGCATGGTGAAAATAAGACCTTCTGTAGTCAATGCACAACTCACTGCTATGCCCCTAAGTATAAAGAACAGATTAAAAAAGTGATGAAGTTTAGCGGTCCTAGAATATTTTTTGTACATCCTATTCTTGTTATTAAACATATGCTAAAAAAATAAGCAGAATAAAAACTGCATGGTATTATTCCCATACAGTTTTTATTCTGCTTTATATCTCCATGCTCTCATTTTACACATAAAAAGCCGAGCCCCATGCAGCTCCCCCTTAAAATAACTGCATAGACTCGGCTTTTTATATGTGGCAAAGTTAATTAGCTTAATTTTCATAAGCCATATAGGCTTAAGGTTTGAAAGGGAAACGCTTTTCTTTAGGCACTCGCTCGTTACTGTGATGGGTATTGTCCGTAACTGCCGTTTACAGGGATGCCAATGCATATATAAAGGCCCAGGTGGGAGGTAGCACCAAGTGACGTAGAGAACTGCTGCTAGATAGGCGTGCACTTCCAGGTACTTTTGCCAGAAGGCTTAATGAAAGATAAGCACTATAGAAGTTGAAGCTTATAGGCCTTGCTGCCACGACATAGGCCTAAAGGGCTGTAAGCTAAGGAGCCTTCATTACTGGAAGAGGGGACCAGCAGCTAAGCTGTTAGCTTACGAGGTGTAAAATGCTTCTATTACCTAGGATGTGTTTTGCATTTTACATATACTATATAGTCCTATGTAGTGAAAATTCTTCAATTTTTCCAAAAAAATTTTAGATTTTTTATAATGTGCATCTAAACCTTTTGCTTTAATCTACAGTTTATCAACTCATTTAATTTCCCATTTGCTTTATGAGTTAACTTTTATTTGTTTCCATTCATCCTCAAGGATAGCCATTAAAATATCATCAGCAAACTCTTTTCCATTCCAAATAGCATCACGCAATACTCCCTCATGTTTAAAACCTGCTGACTGGTATGCTTTTTCAGCAGAAGGATTAAACGAAAATACATCTAATTCCAAACGATGAAGTTTTAATTTTTCAAAGGCAAAATCTCGTGTTGCTTTTATGGCCCATGATCCAATTCCTCTACCTCGTTCAGCTGGGTGGAAAATATGCTTCTGCATCTTCTACTTGTGCAAGCCTTAGGACAAAACCATCTTTTGTCCATGTTTGATTTATTTTATTCATTATGTATGCCTCCAAATTCTTGTTTCTGAAACTACTAGAGTCACTTAAGCAAACTGAGCCTCATAAAGAGAACAATAGAATCCTCTCTGCTCCATGAGACTTTCATGTGTTCCCTGCTCTACCACTTCTCCATCCTTAACGACTAAAATCGTATCCGCATTTTGAATGGTAGAAAGACGATGGGCAATGACAAAGCAAGTTTTATTCTCCATAAGTTTTCTCATAGCCTGCCCTATTTGCAATTCTGTTCTTGTATCTACGTTAGAAGTTGCCTCATCTAAGATGAGCATAGGTGCCTCTAATAACATAGCTCTCGCAATAGTTAGAAGTTGTTTCTGCCCTTTGGAAATATTAGAACCTTCATCGCTAATCACGGTATCATATCCTTGTGGTAGCCTCTGAATAAAGGAATGGATTTTAACAGCTTTGGCTGCTGCAATCACTTCTTCTCTTGTTGCGCCTTCTTTACCATAAGCTAGATTGTCATAAATCGTACCATGGAATAACCAGGTTTCCTGTAGTACCATGGCAAATGATTTTCTAAGACTCTCGCGCGTTAAGTCTTTACTCGGATGATCATCCACTAAAATATTACCACTCTGAATATCATAGAAACGCATTAAGAGGTTAATAAGTGTCGTCTTTCCTGCCCCAGTCGGACCTACGATAGCAATGAGTTTGCCTGGTTCCACCTTTAAGGACAGGTCATGGATAATGGTTCTTCCCTCTTCATATCCAAACTGAACATGACTAAGCTCTACCTTTCCTTGTACTTGTTCCTTACTTCCAAGTACAATAGCCTGCTCCCCATCTTCTATCTCATTCATCTCATCAAGCAAACTAAAGATTCTTTCTGCCGCCGCTAGAGATGACTGCAGTTCGCTCACAATATTAGCCGCCTCATTAATAGGTCCAGAAAACTTTCTGGAGTACAGGATGAAAGAAGAGATATTGCCAATTGTCATTTTCCCCGCTAAGAACAGCATAGCTCCAAATACGCTAATTAGGGATAAAGACAAGTTATTGATAAAGTTAACACATGGTCCTGTCATCGCCCCATAGTATTCTGCTCGGTAATAGGCATCCACCGCCTCTTCATTTTTCTTACGGAACTTAGCCAATACATTTTCCTCTTGTGTATAGGCTTTTAAAGTCTTCTGCCCTGATACCATTTCCTCTGTAAAGCCATTAAGTAACCCAAGTTTTGCTGAACGATCTCTAAAGAGTGGTCTTGTCTTAGTTGTAATAAACTTTGTAATCCCTATAGATAAAGGCACTGTAAAACAAAAGACTAATACTAAGCTCTTAGAAATCACCAGCATCATAGAAAGTGCTCCTGTTACTGTAATCAGCGTGGTCACAATCTGAATCAGATCACTTGATAACGACCCATTAATGGTATCAATATCATAAGTAATTCGGCTAATAATATCCCCCGTCTGTCTCGTATCAAAATACCCTACTGGTAGTTTTAAAAGCTTATCAAATACATCTTTTCTCATACGCTTTACTACCTTTTTACTAATGGTAATCATTAAGATGGATAACCAATAAGAAAGCAAACTTGACACCAGGTAAAATGCCACCATCCAAGCCGCATAATAAAATACTTTTTCAAACTGCACCTTGCCTACTCCTACTATGGCATCTACTGCATACCCTGAAAGCATAGGCCCAATAAGTGCTAATAGATTACTTCCCACTGTTAATATAAAAGCTACGAGCAGTAACCATTTGTATTGCATAAGGTAAAGGGTTAGCCTAAGAAGTGTTGCTTTTTTATTTATTGCGCGATTACTAGCTTTCTGCCCTTTGATATTTTTACCTGCAGCTAACTCTCCCACAAATCCACGTTGGCTCATCTTAAGCTACACCTCCCATCTGCGACGCACTAATCTGTCTGTAAGACTCACACTGCGCAAGTAGCTCCTCATGTCTACCATAACCAATCATTCTACCCTCTTCTAGCACAATAATGTGGTCTGCTTGCATTACAGAGCTGACTCTTTGAGCTACAATAATCTTGGTTGTCTTCTTAAAGTGCATATTAAGTTCCTGGCGCAACATAGCATCTGTCTGATAGTCTAGTGCGCTGGAGGAATCATCTAGGACTAGAATCTCTGGATGGGCAGCTAAAGCTCTTGCGATAAGAATTCTCTGCTTCTGTCCACCACTTAGATTAGCCCCCTTAATATCTAAGGCTTCCTCTAAATTATTGGTTTTCTGATCCACAAATTCCTTGGCTCTTGCATAAAGCAAGGCTTCTTCTATTTCCTCTTCACTTAAATCTCTTCCTAGATTAACATTTTCCAAAATAGTATCTTCAAAAATCATGTCATTTTGAAAAACTACACCAAATTTACTTCTTAGTTCTTGCAAAGGAATACTTTTAATATCTCTACCATTTATTAAAATACGTCCTTGCTTCACATCATAAAAACGTAGGAGTAAGCTCACAATAGTGCTTTTTCCTGCACCTGTTCCTCCTAAGATTCCTAAGGTTTCTCCCTGCTTCACTTCAAAACTAATATCCTTCAGGTCATCTTCCTCACCTTTATTATAAGTAAATGAAACATTCTCAAATACTACATGATATTTTTGTTCATCTGCATAAGTGTTTAGAGCTTCTACTACTTCCATATCATCTTCTAACTCTAAAATCGTATCAATACGGTTAGCTGAGGCAATTGCTTTTGAAAGAATGACAAACATCTTGGATATAGAAATCATAGCATTTAGGATAATTGTAAAGTAAGTCATGAAGGCTAAGATTTTTCCCACTTCACTTAATCCACTATTTACTCTAAAAGCGCCTACAATTAATACGCCTACTAAGGCTAAGTTCATAATGACACTTACACTAGGATCAATAACAGCCATGAGCATTCCGGCTTTCTGCTCTTCTCCTACTACCTCATGATTAATGTTTTCAAAGCGATTCCTTTCATAATCCTCTTTAGACAAAGCCTTGATAACACGAATGCCACTAATATCTTCCCTAACAATCCTCACAAAACGGTCAATGGACTGTTGTAACTTAGTGTACATTGGAATACTTCTTTGTGATACCTTAATCATAATCCATGCTAAAAACGGTAAAGTAATAATAAGCACACAAGCTAACACTGGATCTAATGTTAATGTTACAAAGATTCCACCTATTAAAAGAATCGGCGCTCTTACCCCTAAACGTTGTATTCTCCCTATCATTTGATGCACATTATATGTATCCGTTGTAAGCCTTGACATGATTGAAGGCTTAGTATAAGTATCCATATAAGAATCCGATAAGTACATAACCTTTTCAAATAAATCATTTCTAATATGCTCTGTTGTATCTCTTGCCACCTTAGATGCCATTCTATTGGCAATGACATTAAACGATACGGCTAAAAAGGAGCAAACAATCATCATAAGTCCCCATAGATAAATCTGTCCCTTGTCTTTAATAGGGATGATTGTATCGATCATATAAGCTAAAATCCAAGGTAAACAAAGGTCCATAATAGAACCCACAAACTTAATCATAAACCCTATACTCATACGAAAATAATAAGGTTTTAAATAATAGGTTAATATTTTTTGCATAGCTGCCTCCCTTCCTTAACTGCTATTATATTATTGTTCTCACGTTTACTATTTTAACATAGTTAAGAATTTAGTTCCAAATTTTACTCTATTCATTTGTTCCTCAAGCAAAAGTTATAGCTTACACTTAAGATTTAAAGAAATAACATATTATTACTTTCTCTAGTAAATACTATCTTTAAAATATGATTTATATTTGGAGGATATATATGTGTACAGCTCTAACACTACAAACTCAAGATGGCTATAATCTATTTGGAAGAAATATGGATATCGAATTCTCTTTTAGTCAATCTATTCTTCTTATCCCAAGAAATTTTAACTATACAGACAACATAACAGGTAAAACTCAAAAATCTAAATACGCTATTATAGGTATGGGGACACTACTAGGCACCTACCCTGCGTTAGCTGATGGTCTAAATGAAAAGGGACTGGCCTGCGCTGGATTAAATTTCCCGGGTTATGTCCATTATGAAGAAAATGTCCTAGAGGACAAAATTAACTTAGCTCCTTATGATGTCATCTTTTGGATACTTAATAATTTTGATTCTATAGAGGCATTAAAAAAAGAACTCCCTCATATTAATATTGTCAAAAAACCTTTTAATGAATCTACACCTTTACCAACACTTCATTGGATTGTAGTAGATAAAAAAGGAGCATGTATTGTTATCGAAAAAACGAAAGAAAAATTAAGTATTTATGATAATGCCATTGGTGTTTTATCGAACGCTCCTACCTTTGATTGGCATATGACTAACCTTAGACAATATATAAATGTGGACCCTCATCAACCTATTGCTACCTCTTGGAATAATCAGGAATTAGCTCCTCTAGGGCAAGGTTTAGGTTCTTTTGGCCTCCCTGGAGATTTTTCTACGGTATCTCGTTTTGTAAGGATAGCCTTTTTAAAGTCTAAAATTGGCAATCCTATCAACGAACTTAATGGTATCAGCGAATTTTTCCATATGCTTAATAATGTATCTATGGTAACCGGCTCCGTTATTACACCACAAGAAAAAAATGATATTACGCTTTATACTTCCTGTATGTCTCAGCAAAAAGGAGTCTATTATTATACCACCTATAATAATAGTAGAATAAATGCCATTGATATGAATAAGGAAGACTTAGATGGAGATCAGGTTAAAGTCTTTCCATACTTAGATACTCAAGATATCAATTATCAAAACTAAGGAGTTTAACTATGGATTATAATCAGTCTAATATAGCATCACCAAATCGTAATATTAAAAAAGCTTACTTTATTGTATTTGTATGTATGATTATGCAAGCAATCCCTTTTGGGGTTGCTCAAAATATACAACCCTTATTTATCCCTTATGTTACTAGTAAATTTGGGTTTTCACTCGCTTCCTTCTCTTTAATCTTTACCTTTGGTGCCATTGCCTCTGCAATATGTTCACCTTTTTTAGGTAAATTATATGGGAAAGTAAATATTAAATTTTTATTTTTAATAGGCGTTATCTTATCCTCTCTTGGATTTATGGGTTTTAGCTTTGCTCGTAAACTTTATCAATTTGATATTTTATCTGCTGTATCTCAGGTCGGATGTATTATGTTTTCAGGATTAGGTGTTCCTTTTATTATTAGCCACTGGTTCCCCAATAACGGTAAAGGTAAAGCCTTAGGTATTGCTTTTTCAGGTGGTTCTATTGGGAATGTATTCTTACAACCTATCACTTCTCACCTACTCGCTGCATCAGGTCCTAGTACGAGCTATATTATATTTGGTCTACTTTCATTAATTGTAGGTATTCCTTTAGTTATATTCTTCATTCGACTACCAAGAGATCAGGAAGTTATTAACCCAAGTCATACCTCAAATGCTCAAGAAAATACTACGATTAAAGGCTATGAGGGCACAGGTGCAGAAGCTGTTAGAAAAAATATATATTTTTGGCTATTTTCCATCGGATATGCTATTATTGCTATTCCAATCGCCGCATTAAGTACCCAATATGCCACTTATTTTAAAAGCGCCCTAAATCTACAACCTTCTTTAATAGGAATATTAGGCTCAACCTTTGCTCTATTCTGTTTACTTGGAAATGTAGTGGGAGGCACCCTATTTGATAAATTAGGCTCATTAAAAACAATGGCTATTTCTGCAATACTCATTATTATAGCTATTGTATCTTTACTCTTGTCTGCTCATTTCCATTATATATCCTTTTTATTCTCGATCTCATATGGTTTAAATGTTTATTCCTATATGTCTGGGCCTGCATTTATGTCTAGTGATGTGTTTGGGAGAAAAGAATCTAGTGTAACCCTTGGTACTATTAGCTTACTATTTGCTTTAGGCTTTGCATTTGGAAGTTCATTATTTGGACTTATTGTTGACCACTTTCAATTTACTGTTGCTTGGATTACCATGTTAATTTGTGTCGTAATAGGCTATGCCCTTTTACTGATTTCAATTATGAAATATAAAAAGCAAACTCTGCACACCTAAAACACCAAACCTAGTGTCCTCATTTCGAAAATTTAGTATATTTACCAAACTAAAAGAACCCACGAATTTTATTGCCTAAAATTCGTGGGTTCTAATCATAAAGGTGAGTTATATCTTGTAATTGTCTCAGTATTAGTTTGTAGCGGGCTCTTTAGCCATTTCCCGTTCTACTTTACGCATCTTAATAAAGTAGACAATTATAAGTGGTGTAAAGGCTGCAATCCATGCTGATGGGTCTGCTAAACAGATTCCTGTAAAGCCAATAAGTGCTGGTAAAGTATAGGCAACCACTGCACGTGCCACTAACTCAAACACACCTGCCATCATAGGGATAAAGGACTGTCCCATAGCTTGAAGTGCATTTCGGTAAACAAAAATAAGTCCTAAAGGTATAAAGAATATACCCGCATAGTTTAAGACTTGGGTTGAATAGCTAATAACTTCTGGGCTAGGATTTTCAAGGAAAAATCCTACAAGGTATTTTCCAAAAAGGAATAGCACACTGCTTGACAATATACTTGTAGCAATAGATATACATGTTATGGTTCGAACCCCTTCTCGAATACGATGGTATAATCCTGCTCCTAGATTTTGTCCTACAAATGTAGCAGTGGATACCCCATAGGTTACTAAAGGTTGCATCACTAACTGAATGACTTTGGATGCTGCCGTATAAGCTGCCATTACACTTGATCCAAAAATATTAATGGCACTTTGAAGGGTCATAACCCCCATTGCTGTGATTGAAAACTGCAATGCCATAGGAAGGCCAATGTGAAAATGTGTACGGTAGTAACTTGCTGGCACTTTAAAATCTTCTTTTTTAAGTCTTAGAATTTGGAACTTCTTATAACTATAAACAATACATAGTACAGCAGCTAATCCTTGGGCAATATTGGTAGCATAAGCTGCCCCTGCTACTCCCATATTAAAGTTGATAATAAATACTAAGTCTAAAACTATATTCACTATAGAAGCTATAATAAGGAAATATAATGGTGTTTTACTATCCCCTAGTGCACGCAAAATCCCTGCAGACATATTATAAAACGCTTGAGTAAAAATCCCCGCATAGATAATCCCAATATATGTACTGGCATACTGAAATACATTCTCAGGTGTATTCATAAGCTTTAAAAGTGGTGTTTTTAAAATAAGCATCACCATTGTTACCACAAAGGTTACAATTACAGTCAAGGTAATATTACTCGCAATTGCTTTCCTAACACCTTTCTCATCTTTTGCTCCAAACCGTTGAGCAACCATAACAGAGAATCCACTGGTAAGCCCTAATAAAAAACCATTGACCAAAAAGAACATAGATCCTGTCGAACCTACTGCTGCTAATGCCTCTTCTCCTAAAAATTTCCCTACGATAATGGTATCCACCATACTGTAAAGTTGCTGAAAGATATTTCCAATAAGTAATGGGATTGAAAACCATATAAATAACTTAAAAGGTTTTCCTTGTGTCATATCATTTGTCATATTCATACTCTCCTTACTTTTTTAAACCATCCTTCATTATAGCCCATTCCTTATCTTTTGGCGATATAAATATGCTTTAAATTTTTATACAAATTTCTTATTAAGCATACCTATTTCATTTCTTTTATTCTAAAATAACGTTGCTAACAAAAAGGAACCTACAGTAAAAGTAAGTTCCTTTTTATGCCAAAACTTATTTGAATTATATTTAAACAGCTTGTGAATCTTCTTCACCTCTAATTTCAGCTGCTGTACGAATTTTATAGTTTTTAAAGATTTTGTAGCCTAGAAAACCACTAAAGATACTTACGATTATACAACCTGTAGCAGCAATTAAAACTTGAACAGGAGGATTGTAAGCGAACATCACTGCAAATCCAGCGATAGGTGTTGCTGTACCAGGAGTCATATTTGTAAGTCCCATAAGAGCAACGATAATACCACTTAGTGCACCACCCATGAAGTTAGTCACATAAACAGGAATAGGATTAGCACTAATTAAGTCTGCTTGTGTTAAAGGTTCGATAGCTACTGCAATTGTATCTTTTTTACTTCCAAACTTCATTTTTTTAAAGAACACGAAGTTTAAGAATGAAGAACCAAATACAGCAAGGGCACCAATTGCCATAGGTACACCTGTAAGGCCTAACATGGCTGTAAGTGCCATTGAACTTAGAGGGGCAGTAGCTACTACAGTGATGATCCCACCAAGGATAATACCCATAAGAATTGGACTAGCAGTAGTAGATGAAAGAAGCACTTGTCCGATATTTAATAAAGTTGCATCTACAATAGGTGACATGATTGTAGCAATTAAACGTGTTAATGGTGCTGCAATAACAATGATTACAATAAGGTCTAAACCAGCAGGGATTTTTTTCTCAAAGAACTTAATCACATATGAAATTAAGTAACCCGCAATGAAACCAGGTAGTATACCGAATCCAGAACAAGTTAAGCCTACTAACACAGCATATGCAGGTGAAACACCCAGCGCTAAAGGTACAAGAATACCAGCAGCTACACCACCTAAGCTACCATTAGCAGCACCTACACCTTGTAGGAAAGTAATATTGAGTACATCTCCAAAGAAAGCTGCATGAAAAGCCTCAACCAAGAAGCTAGCACAAGCCGCATTAGCAAGTGCGCCCATTGCTTTCATACCATTTGGTGCTTTGTAACTAAAGAGTGTAAAGAGTCCAAGTACAAGAAGTAAAAGAATCGTTCCGATTAGAATTTGCATAATTTAAGCCTCCACAATGATGTCAAAAGGATTTTAGTTTGAGCCAAATACTTGATTTTTAAGTTTGATACCAGTAGGGGTAATAGCAATACCACCTAAAGCTGTTTCTCTTAATTCTGCAGGTAGAGAAGTACCGACTTTGTACATAGCAGCAAGTGCATCATCAAATGGAATTTTAGAGTCCACGCCAGCCATCACTAAGTCTACTGTAGCAAGAGCACTAATGGCACCAGAGATATTTCTCTTCGCACAAGGAATTTCTACAAGACCTGCTACCGGGTCGCACACAAGACCTAATACATTTTTGAAGATGATAGCAGCCGCATCTAAACTCATTTTAGGTGTACCACCCATCATTTCTACAACAGCAGCCGCTGCCATAGCAGCACCAGAACCGCATTCTGCTTGGCAACCACCTTCAGCCCCCGAGAAAGTAGCATTCATACCAATAATCATCCCTACAGCGCTTGCAGCGAATAAGCACTGAATCAGCTCTTCATCTGTTTTGTGAAGCTGCTCACCTGCTGTTAGTACTACAGCTGGCAAGATACCACAAGAACCTGCTGTTGGGCAAGCTACTATTTTACCCATAGAACCATTTACCTCCGCTGAGGAGAGTGCCATAGCCATAGCTTTTACTACACCCTCTCCCATCAGAGATTTGCCTGATTTTAAATACTGTTCTAAACGATAAGCATCTCCACCAATAAGCCCACTTAAAGAATAAACTTCTTTCTCACGGCCTAAAGTTGCACCTTCTCTCATGGCATCAAGTGTTAATTGCATGTGAGCAAATAAGCCTTCACGCGTTACACCTTTATCTTCAACTTCCCTTGCAATAGCATATTCACTAAGTGAAATATGATGTTCCTTACAGATTTCCATAAGTTCAAGTCCAGATTTAGCAATTTTCATTAGAGTCCCTCCCTGCTTGGTTAATAACAATAACACGATTGATTCCTTCAACTTGCTTAATGCTTTGTATGATGTGATCAGGTACAGCATGATCTACTTCAAAAGTCATGGTAGCACCCATTCCTTTTTGGCTTCTTACGAGCTTCATAAAGGCTATATTAATCTTTTCTTCATAGAATAAAGCAGATATTTTAGCTACTGTTCCCGGAATATCATCATGACAGGTAATAATTGTCGGATATTCACCTGTAATTTGAACTTTGTTACCGTTGATTTCGTTAATTTCAACTAGTCCGCCACCAATAGAAGAGCCCAATACTTCCCATTTTATACCTTCGTTATCAGTGATTAAAAATTTAACCGTATTAGGGTGAACTTGACCTAAATCAGCAGGAACGAAATCTACTTTAATCCCTTGAACCTCTGCTAGTGCTAGTGCATCTTTAAGGCGAGGATCGTCAGGGTTCATGCCTAATATCCCAGCAACAAGTGCTCTATCTGTACCGTGGCCTTTATAGGTTTCTCTAAAAGAACCATGTAAAAGGAAAGTAACTTCTTGAATAGGTTTATTAACTATTGTTTTTACGATCTTCCCAAGTCTAGCTGCTCCTGCTGTGTGTGAGGAGGAGGGACCAATCATAATTGGGCCTAAAACGTCGAAAACTCCAATATTCGCCATATAAAACATCCCTTCTTAGTAAATTATTTTAAATATAGGTGTGTTTGTTAATAATTAGATTATAAAGCAGGGGGTAGGGGTATGTACAGTTTTTACAACCATATTCCATAATTTACATATCACAAGTATACATACTATATAAACTAGCAGGGTTATTTTTGAACAAATTAAACATAATAGACAAATTACGATAGAAATCCGATAAATTTTTATCAGTATCATTGGAGGTTTTGTAAAAAATAAAGGCTAGAACCAAAATCCTAGCCCGAATAACTATTTACTTTAGAAAGTATTATGTTCATCCTATAAGAATATCAACTCAATTAATATCTATTCTAAATATCACCATATTTTTCCACAAAATCCTTATTGACTAAAAATAAGAGGCAAACTTATAGGCCACCTCTATGCAGCTCCCATAAAATTAGGAAGGTCATTAAGCTATATCCACTTAATGAATTTGTATTCCTATGAATAGTAATCTCATTAGCCCAACACAATCATATAGCAGTGCACTAGAGTTCTAATTTAAAATAGGATATTCATGTAGCTTTTATAGATAGTAAATACCAGCGTTGTATTGTTTATCAAATCCGTAGTACCTTAGTGAACTAGCCATTATGTATGAGGCAAGGTTTCCACAGTAAAGTAATAAGTTTAACTACAAAAATATTCTCTGAGGAAGGATCCTTGTCATGCACTTTTAGGTTAAATATATTCAAGTAAAAGATGATCACTGAATATTACGGGCTCAAAAATCCACCCTTTCACTTATAGATACCACTAATTCGTCACAATGATACCATCTTCAAAATTAAGATGTTTCATATAATAAAACCACTGATTCACGCTTGAA
>NZ_JACRSY010000012.1 GCF_014384995.1 Zhenhengia yiwuensis
GAAGTTTAAATTCTTTGTCATATCTCTTAGCCATTGTTTTAGGACACCTCGTTCATTATAGTTATTTCTATTATAACTCAAATCTCCATTCTATGTGTCCAATTTTTATTCTAGCATCATTTCTTAACCATACTCTTATCCCCTATCGTCTCCATATAATTTTTCAATATATTCTTCTTCCCTTCGCAACAACTCTTCCATGTCCCAATTATGTGAATACGTTGTCGTAAATTTAGTCTTGTTATTAGCTGGTTGTCTGTTATACATTCTAGGTGCAAAAGTTACTTGATCTACTTGTTGAGTACCTACTGTAGCCTTAGTAGTAACGTAATCCTGTTTAAGTTGTTTAGCTTTTTGAGATACTTTTTTAGCTACTTCTTTTACAGCTTCTACAACTTGTTGAACAGATTGTTTAAATGTAATTGTACGTTTAGCTACTTCTTTTGAATTAGGCTTATATTCTAGTGTTATATCTAAGTAACCTTCTTTAACAAGTTTTGAAATAATATGGCTGACTCTACCTTTACTAATACCTAACATAGATGCGATTTGGCTATTTGATAGGAAACACCCTTGAGTAAGTGTTTTAGCTAATGATAGGATAAATTTTTCTTGGATATTCAGATTAGGTAATTCTAAAATTTCAATAGGCATTGTAACGTATTGTAGCATATTATTTTCACCTCGCTTCTAGTAGTTTGTTTATAGCATTAGTATATCTCCAAAAATATATACTGTCAATACTATACATCCTCAAAGATTATATATTTTAAAAAATATATTTTCAACACACTATACTACTAACCTTATATATTTGGTATAATATAGTTAGAGGTGATATTAATGAAAGTATTTCTAAATGAAATTCTAGAGAAACAAGATAAAACTTTGTATTGGCTTAGTAAAGAAACTGGTTCAACATGGCAAACCCTTAAAAAGTTCGCCAATAACGAAACAGATTCTATTAAATTCTCCGTACTAGACAAGATATGTGATGCTCTTAATTGTGAGATAGGTGATATAATGAAACATAGGACTGACCAGGAATAATGGTCGGTCTTATTTTTTTGCTTATCTTCCCCACACATAGTATATTTTTATTTATAAAGTTTTTATAAGAATATTTAACCTTCTGATTATCAAAATATATAACGAGATTTCGAATATGACTATATTCAGTACACCGATAATATCTACATAAAAAAATTACAAACAAAAAGACTAGGAGTCCCCACCTAGTCTTCAATAAACACCCATCTTAACTTTTCTACTAAAGCTAATATTGTCCTATCTTTTAGATAAATTTTGTTGCCAACCCTTACATATTTTACGAATCCTTCATCCTGAAGTTCTTTTATATATTTTCTTTCCGTAGCAACACACACATTCAGTTCTTCTGCTACCCTATTTCTATTTAATTGAATGTATAGTCCTTCTTTATCTTTTCGAACTTCTTTATAAAAGAAATCAGACAATATTATTGCGTATAAGTTTCTAGCTCCAATACTAATCTCCCTAATAAAGATAGTAGATCCCAATAATTCACTTATCATATCCTCATACATTTTACTTCCTCCATTACTAAGACATATAGTGTACCCTATTCCGAATAATTTTATAAAGATATAATCAGACAAAACCTACAACTTCTTTAATAGGTTGATCTTATTTTGATACTGTGGATAGTTTATATTTTTATATTTAATTTTGTGGATTAATTTATCATAGCTATTTTTAAGGATAGGGTATGTAGGATTATGGCTAGAGGTATAGTTGTTTTTAGCCATAGGATATTTTATTGCATAAAAAGGATACATATAAGAATGCATCCTTTTAAGAACATTATTTTTTATTGACTCTAAATTCATACTAGATTAACTTTATATATTATACATCTTTTTTACTGTACTCATATAATCAACTACTTCGCCTTGACTTCCCATATCTATTACTATTGGCGCAAAATACACTCTATTGTCTCTTATAAAATAATGATACTCCATTAAAATAATTTCATCTAAAAATCTTATTTTATTACTTAGAGACTGATTAGGAATACTATTATTCGTTACTAATTCAAGAACTAATTGTTTTATAAGTTCCTTTTTATAATCATCAGTTAGATTCAAAGCACCCTCTTGCAAAAAAACAAAATGTTCATCGAAAAATCTAGTCCATATTTCTGTTATTATTTCATTCAAATAATTCATTATCTCTATACTATCACATTGAAAAAATTCTCTATTATCACTACATCTCTGTTTCTCAAATTTTTTATGCACTTTCTCTTCTATTTTTTTTGCATTTGGTACTAATCTTTCTAGCACTGTATAAAATTTCGAAGGTACTCCTGTTGTAGAAAGTTGATTCATTCTTTCTTCTACGCTCCCATTTGTATAACCTATTTTGTATACATTTTCCTCAAGATAAAAATGTCTTGCTACATAAACATGTCCATATTTAATCCCTTCCATTATAATTCCTCCTATGTCATTAACTTAATAAACCTATAGTGTGTAAAACTAGAATTTTATATTCATGTATCTTATTATTTTTTAGTTTATTTATACGTTAAATTAAAAAATGCTTATATATTCTCTTATTTCAATGACCTATTTTCACTATTTTACTGATTTATATTATTATAAAAATGCTTCTAAACCATTGATAATATTAGATTTTTAATATATATTTCAATTTATAGGTTAAATTAAAAAATGCTTATTTTAAACGTGATTTTTGGGTTATATTGGTAATATAATATCTTCTCTCATCTTATATTTTAGTGTCTTCCTCAAAGGAAAAGACTAACTCTTTCACATCTAACTACCTTATTGCCACTATTGGCAACAGTTCCTCCAAGTAAAGCCTATATCTAGATCTTCTTTATTGCAGTTATGTGCGAAACCATTATTCTTGTTGCCCCTTTAATGTATAAGGATTGCTTATCCTTTTCCCAACATTTTGGGAAACCCACATTTCACGATTTTGACCTGAAGTAAAGATTGTTTCCATTAGCTTTTAATTCTCTGGCAAAACTTGCAACGCCTCTAAGTGTCGGAATATTATTCCGAACCTTTTCGTCTTAACCAACAAGTTGTTAGTTAAAACACTTTATTTTAATTCTAAGATAAAGATTACTTCCCACAGAATTCGTAAAATAGGCTTTCTGGTATGTAATCACCTTTCGACACTTTTGCCGAAAACCCTAACTCTTTTTAGTAGGTTGTAAATTACAACTTACTAACTACTTCATTGTCACTATTGGCAACGTATGGGTGATGTCCACGCCTTATTGTCATGCATCAGATACATTTCTTTACTCGTCATCTCGTGACGGGTGGATTTAAAGTCAATAAAATCAATTACTCAAGTTAGTTAATTGTAAGGACGTGACATTTTGTCACCCCATCTTTTCATAAATACTTAATAGTACCTTTCGCAACTTGTGGCGAAATCAAGCTACTTTTGATGAACCTGTTTATATTGTTTATCGTCATATTCGACAAGGGATATTTTACCCTCGTTAATGTTATCTTCTATGTAATGGCTTTAAGTCGTTTACCTAATAACCAACCACGATTTCGTGATGCAACTATCGTTATTAACGATGGTAGTAAACGTATCCTTTGTACGGATACCTAACGTCGCACTTTACGACCTTAGAACTGAATGGAATTTTCCGTTGAGTATCAAGGATTCCCCCAAAGTGAGGCTATTTCTTCTTGAGATAAGGAGTGGCGACTGTTGCCTGTCCATTGATTTGTTCCATGCTTATTTCCTACCAACCCAACATACTCAGCAACTACCTTTACCTGTTTAGCAGTATCTACTGTGAGTATATATTCATCAGTTGTTTTATTTCCCCTTCCTGTGGCTTTCACAGTTTTGTGAAACCCAACGTAGTCTACATTTTCAACAAATCCCTTGCCTACAATTTTTCTTTTTGAGCTGAGTCGGCAAATTGCCTTGTCAGTTTAAATTAGAATAGATCATGCTAAAATTTTAGCATAGTGTATAAGAAGTTTTTGCTCTGTACTTACAAGTACACACCAAAATCAAGACTTTGCATTGGTTGCTCAAAAAAGAGCGACTAATAATCCTAAGAATCCATGGACTACAGTAACAGACCATGCTATGAAACTCTAGACTTTGTAGGGCTCGACATAGTGTCGAGGGTACTAAAATATAAGATTTTGCTATCACTTATTATACTAAACTCAATTAACTCATTTACTTTGTTTCCTACCTTTTGAAGTGACCATGAAACTTTCGGGGGCTGTTACAATTCCAAGTATCAAGCACACAATAATATAAACAATGTAATTCAAGATTGGGTGGGGTTCACCATCATGGTGAGGGTAACAGAATATAAGGTTTTGCTATTACGGACATTTTTGTCCACAACTGAAATGATAAATGATTAGTATACTGTGGATAATAATAAAGTTTGTGTGAAAAGAAATATTAGTAGTACTAAAGCAGATAATCTAACAAATTAAAAATTCATCCAAACAAGATGGACATATAATCTTATTACTATAGGGACATTCTTAATGGACGGAATTGCACCAACTTACAGTAGTAAACGGTGTTAGATTAAAAAATTTCCCTAAGTGTCTCTCTGTATAGTAATAGTATATAGATAGCAATAGAGGGAAAAGAAAGGATGATAGCAGCTAATATGTACCCACTTACTAAAACTCAATACAATATATATGAATTAAAGTAGATGGGGATATATTAAAGCAAGTAAAATAACTAATTAAAAATTTCACCATATATAGCTGTATATATATAAAGAGACTTACACATATACATGGTGAAAAATTGCACCAAGTATAGCTGTAAGTTACTCTAGACTACTAATTTTGTTGATTTTGAGTTCAAATAAAAAGTTTAAGTCGTTCATAATGGCTTAGAATTAAAAGTTTTAAGGAAAATGTTGATATTATTGACTTTAAAAAAGACGTGGGCGACACCCACAACAATTTAGCATTATTTGGATATTCCAAACAAGCAATACCCCGTCACCTCAAGTGACACCTCTATAAAAATAAGAAGGATACGCAAACTTTGTGTACCCATGGATGCAACCAAGACTTGATTTTAGAAACTATAGAATCATATTCCCAAAACGGGAATCTTGTAAAATACATGTTGATGAAGATGATACCCTAAAACAGGGCATCATAGATAACTTAGGTAGAAAGCTGATACACCAAATTAGTGCACCAGGTCAAAATCGGAATATAGTAAAACCACTACCCTAATTCAGGGGACTGATTCTAACTGCAAAAGCAAGAACCTTACTTTGTATGAAAAGATGTGGTAGAAGCATTAGGTTATGCTGATACAAAAAGTGCAATAGCTGACCATGTTGACACAGAAGATAAACAAATAATTCAAAAGGGGCAATTTACCACCTTAGAAATTCCAAACAGAGGATTAACAGTAATCAACGAAAGTGGGCTTTACTCACTAATACTAATTAATAAATTTTCATTAGCTAAAGAATTTAAAAGTTGGCTATACATCAAAAATATTGCCATCAATTATTATCTTAGTGTACTAATTGCACCACTTTTTCCCCTCTTGTGCTTAGATAGTATAAGAGCTAAAATAATGGTTGAAATAGTATAATCTTTTAGTATAGAACTGAACTGTAAAAAATAGTAAAACACGTACAAGCATTGATAATACTGAAAAATATTGTAGTACTTATACCCCCTTAAGGCAATTCCTGTATATACTATTAATAGCCTAGATAGTATAATAAAACTAGATCACTTTTCTAAAGGAGGATTTATGATGAAAAAACCTATTTTTACAGGTTCTGGTGTTGCTATTATTACCCCATTTAATGAAACAGGGATTGATTTTGATAAATTAGGTAAACTTATTGAATGGCATATTGCAGAAGGCACAGATGCTATTATCATCTGTGGTACAACAGGTGAATCTCCAACACTTCCTATTGAGGAACATAAAGAAGCCATCCGTTATACAGTTGAAAAGGTAGCTGGGCGTATTCCTGTTATTGCAGGTACAGGCAGCAATGACACACATCATTCCATTGAAACAAGCCGTTATGCAGAAGCTGTTGGCGTAGATGCTCTTTTATCTGTAGTTCCTTACTACAATAAAACTTCTCAAAGAGGACTTTATGAACACTTTAGTGCTATTTCACATGCTGTTAAACTTCCTATTATTCTTTATAATGTACCAGGACGTACTGTACTTGATATGAGTCCTGAAACGACAGCTAAACTTGCTCAAATTGAAAATATAGTAGCTATTAAAGAATGTAACTTCTCTCATGTAGGTGAGCTTATGAACCTATGTCCTGAAGACTTTAGCATTTACTCTGGTGAAGATGGATTAGTACTTCCTTACCTTGCCTTTGGTGCTAAAGGGGTTATCTCTGTTATGGCTAACATTATTCCAAAAGAAACTCACGAACTTTGTCAAGCTTTCTTCGATGGTGATATCGATAAAGCAAGAGCGCTTCAACTTAAAACCCTTCCACTTGTTAAAGCACTTTTCTGTGAACCAAGCCCTGTACCAGTGAAAAAAGCTATGAACCTTATGAATATGAATGTAGGTAAATGCCGCCTACCACTTATTGATATGGAACCTCAGAATGAAGCTTTCCTAGTAGAAACACTAAAAAGCTATGGACTTATTAAATAATTCAGCACTAAAAAATGAGTAGGCTACTTATTACTAGCCTACTCATTTTTCTTTGCATTTTATTGCATCCCCTACAAACTCTATTCTCTTTATAAATTAGTTAAATTTTTAAGTGAAAAATCTAATATAGGTGCCGAATGTGTAAGTGCTCCGCAAGACACATAGTCTACACCTATTTCTGCAATCTCCTTAAGACGCGCTTTAGTAACATTCCCAGAGCATTCCGTTTCTGCTCTACCATTTACTAAGCTTACCGCTTCTTTCATCATCTCATTAGACATGTTATCAAGCATGATAATATCTGCTCCTGCTTCTAAGGCTTCTTCTAACATCTCTAGATTCTCAACTTCTACTTCAATCTTTCTTACAAATGGAGCATATTCTTTTGCTAAACGTATAGCTTCTTTTACACCACCAGCTGCCCCAATATGATTATCTTTGATTAGGATTCCATCTGATAAGTTGAAACGATGATTGTAGCCACCACCAACTTTAACTGCATACTTCTCAAAAACACGCATACCTGGTGTTGTTTTACGTGTATCTAAAAGTTTTGTAGGCCTCCCTTTAAGCTCACTTACTAAACTATGTGTTAAAGTAGCAATACCACTCATCCTTTGTAAGTAATTAAGCGCCACACGTTCACCTGATAAAAGAATTCTTGCATCACCTGTTACAGTTGCAATAAGGTCTCCTTTTTTAATATGATCTCCCTCATTAAAGAAAGTCTCAAATTCAATTTCTCCTAAAAGTTCAAAAGTACGTTTAAAGACTGGAAGTCCTGCCAGGATGCCATCTTCTTTACAAATCAGTTGAACTCTAGAGCGTGTATTTTCTCTAATAATTGCTGCTGTTGTTACATCTTCACCAGTAATATCTTCCTGAAGTGCTAGACGTATTTTATCATCCACATTGATAGTCATTGTGACACCATTTATCATAAAAATCCCCATCCTTCTTTTTAATTTCTTCTAAGATTAGCGCTTTATAATCTTCTTCTAGTTTATCCATCTGATAGTTTTGTACATCTATAGGAACGCACTCATCTAGCATGCCTAGTCCTTCTTCTACTATACGGCACGCTGCTCTTTTGGCAAAGATTAAACTCTCAAGCAAGGAATTACTTGCAAGCCTATTACGACCATGTACACCATTGCAGCTTGTTTCCCCTACAGCATAGAGGTTGTCCATTGTTGTCTTACTATACTTATCGACCTTAATGCCCCCCATAAAATAATGCTGCGCTGGCGTAACTGGAATAGGCTCTTTTAATAGGTCATATCCCTCTTCCATACAACGCTCATAAATATTAGGGAATCGCCTTTTAATCTTTTCTTCTCCTAAGTGCATAAGTGAAAGCCATACATAAGGGCTCTCATCTTTTATCATTTGGTCATAAATAGCTACACTTACCACATCTCTTGGTAAAAGTTCATCTACAAAACGTTTACCCGCACGATTCAGAAGATGAGCTCCTTCTCCCCTTACTGCTTCAGATATAAGGAATCTTCTACCCTGTGTTTTACTATATAGTGTAGTAGGATGAATCTGAATATAATGAATGTCTTGGAGGGCTATATGATGTTTGAGAGCTATAGCCAGACTATCTCCCGTTAAATGTTTAAAGTTCGTAGAGTTTTCAAATAAACCTCCAATACCACCTGTTGCAAGTATAACCTTTTTGCTATAAATAGGATGTATATATCCTTGGTGAGATACTACAATACCTTGGCATACATTCTCTTTAGTAATAAGATCTATCATAGTAGCATGGGTTACAAGCTCTATATTACCTTGCTCTTTAACACGTTCAATTAACTTTGAGGTAATCTCTTTTCCTGTTATATCTTGATGATGTAAAATACGATTAATACGATGAGCACCTTCCCTTGTATAAGAAAGTTCTCCATCTACTTTATCAAACTCCACTCCTAATGCAATAAGTTTTTCAATGGTATTGGTGGACTCACGAATCATAATATCAACAGACTCTCTATTATTTTCATAGCGACCTGCTTTTAAAGTATCTTCAAAGTAACAGTCATAATCCTCTTTATTTCTTAAGGTAGAAATACCCCCTTGTGCCAAATAAGAGTCACTATCTTCTAATCCTTCTTTAGTTATCATAAGAATCTTTAAGTCACTTGGTAAATGAAGTGCCCCATATAACCCAGCTACTCCAGTTCCTACTATAATAATGTCGTATGAATCACGCATACTATCCCTTCTTTTCCTTGTTTAATCTGTCTTAATCTGCTAGTCTATGCATTGCAAGAAGTGCTTCTTCTGCAGCTTTTCTTTCAGCTTCTTCTAATACAACTTCATACTTCATATCTCTTAAAGCTTCATAAAGTTTACTAAGTGTAATACGTTTCATATCTGCACATTCTTTTTTCTCCCCTACAAAGTAGAAGTTCTTATTTGGATTGTTCTTTTTAAGCTCATACAGAATACCTATTTCCGTACATACAATAAAAGAATCTGCTTGGCTTTTCGCTACGTAATCAATAATACCTGTTGTACTTCCTACATAATCTGCTAAGTCTACAATTTCACTTGGACATTCCGGATGTACAAGTACTTGAGCTTCTGGTCTAAGTGCTTTTTCTCTAAGCACTGCTTCTTTTTGAATGCTTCTATGTATATGGCAATAGCCATCATTAAAAATAAATTCTTTTTCTGGCACTTTAGATGCTACATAAGTCCCTAAATGCTGATCTGGCACAAAGAAAATTTTAGATTGTTTAAGAGTTTTTACAATATTTAAAGCATTTGCAGATGTAACACAAACATCAGATTCTGCTTTAATCTGCGCTGTTGAGTTAATATAGCATACGACAGCTAAGTCTTCATGCTCTTGTCTTACTTGTTTTATCTGCTGTGGTGTTACCATATGCGCCATAGGACAGTCTGCTACATCATCTGGTAATAAAACCGTTTTGTGTGGATTTAAGATTTTCGCACTTTCTCCCATAAATTTTACACCACAGAAAACAATAACTTGCTCTTTTGCCTCCCTTGCTACTTTTGATAGATAATAAGAATCACCTACATAATCTGCAATTTCTTGTAAATCATTATCTGTATAATAATGCGCTAAAATAATCGCATCTCTTTCTTTTTTTAACCTCTTAATCTCCTGGATATATTCTTCTCGTTTCATATTGCACCTCACCTCAATGTCATATAGGTGTTAATATATCACTAATTTTACTTTTTTACAATACATGTGTCTTGTCACATGTGTTATTTTTTTATCCATATGTATTGCTTCCTTATAAATGCATAAAAAAAGACTACCCAATTGGGTAGCCTTTTAATAAGAACGTTCTAATAACATTGTAACGATTTCGAGTAAAATCTCTTTATACGGATTATCCGGAAGCTTATGAATTTCTTTATACGCTTTATCTGTATATTTTTTAGCAAGATTTTGTGCTTTTTCAATGCCTTCGTAATTTTTCACTAGCTGAATAATCTGTTCTACATCTGCATCTTCATAAGCTTCTTTCTCTAAGAGATTTATAAGATCCTGTGGCTTCTTCTCTAAAGCATAAATAAGAGGAAGGTTATAAACGCCTTCTCGTATATCTTTACCTTGATCTTTTCCTACAGTCTTTTCATCACCTTTATAGTCCAGAATATCATCAATAATCTGGAATGCCATCCCTACATGATGCCCAATACGGTGGAATCTCTTAGATAACCTCATATTACAGCCACTCTCAGCTGCTCCAATATAAAGACTTAATGAGAAAAGTTCTGCTGTTTTACCTGCAATACGTCTTAAATAATTTTTAAGTGAAACATCTGTGTCAAATCGAGAATTAAGCTGTTCAATTTCTCCAAGACAGATGCGAGACATAGCTCTGCTATCCATCTGAATACTTTGTAGTGACGCTGTCTGAGCAAGAATTTTAAAACAAATACAGAATAGGTAATCACCAATATATACGGCATATTCCTTCCCATATTTAGATTGAATAGTCTCTCTCCCACGTCTTAGCTTAGCATCATCAATGACATCATCATGAACCAGGGTAGCCATGTGAAAGAGCTCCACAACAGCAGATAAAGCACGAACTTTCTCTGATTCATAGTCTCCAAAATGCGCTGCAATAATTGTAAAGGCAGGCCTAATCATCTTTCCGTTAGCATGTACAAGTTCTTTAATTGAGTTCTCAATTATTTTATCTTTGCACTTTGCATTTTCATCCATCAAGTCAATAATTGCTTCAAGTTCTAGTTTAATATCTGGATATCTATTCCAAATGATATGCATGCCTTTACCTCTTTCTACTAACTACTTTTTATAAATGTGCCCTTTGCCGCCTACCCAAAAGTCACCAACCACCTTATTAATCCAAGGTAATACATAATGGTCTAAACCAAATGTACGTCCGCTACCATTCATAAGAGCAATACTTCCGAAGAAGAACCATAAAATATCCCAACCAGCCATTGCTGATAATACAAAGTTAATAACCATAAATGCTGAAGCTGCTGATGCAAGCCATGTAAATAAACCAGCAATTAATGCAAGACCAATACCAATCTCAGTAGCTACTACGATTGTTTGGAAAAATACTGCTACGTCTGGATTTGGAATGAAAATTTGCATAAGAGATTCATAGAAATTAGGCATTTCTTTAAGGATTGGCTCTGCAAAAGTAGTAGCTGCGTCACCTGCTTGTGATGCTGAAGATACAGCATCATATAGCCACTCGAATGGCATTTTTACATTACCAACTTTAATCCAGCTGTCTGAACCGATTGTGAAAGCAAATTCACCTTTTTGAAGAAGAGCATCCCATGCTGCATCCCATGTGCCTTCACCAACTAATTTTTTAAGACCTTCGATTAACCATAAAATACCGATATAGAATCTAAGTGGTAAAGTCCATAAACGGTTACCAAGTGAAGAAATATGCCCACGCATAATATTTCTATTTTGCTTCATTCCAAAGAATTCATGTTGTAAGTAATGATATACTGCGTAAACGTTTAACACACCAAATAAATAGTACATATTCACAATGTGTTTCATAACCATAGCAAAGAAACCAGATAATTTAATACCTGAAAGGTTAGCTACGCCATAACGTCCACCAATAGATACCATGAACCCATGGTAGTTACCTTTGAATTTTGATTTTTCTTTATTATCAATAGAAGCAATGATGTTTTTAGCAGCTGTTGCAGCTGTTTGTTCTGCAGCTTCTACAATTTGAGGGTTTGTACAGTTGCCATTTTCATCATTATATGCACAGTCACCTATTACATATACATTTTCGTAACCTTCTGCTTGCATATATTCATTTGCTTTAAGACGATTTGCACGTGTTTTTGGTGCATCAAGAGCTACTGCACTTTCAGCACATTGGATTCCACATGTCCAAATAAGTGTATGTGTAGCAATTTTTCTACCATCTTTAAGTGTGATACCTTCTGCTGTTACTTCTGTAATTGGAGCATTTTTCATGACTTCAATTTTATGTTTTGTCATGTATTTTTCTGCTTTTGCTGCTTGCTGTTGATCAAGCATATTTAAAATAGAGCCTGCTGCTTCTACAACATATACTTTTACTTCTTCTACATCTACATGGTATTTTGCTG
Source organism: Zhenhengia yiwuensis (assembly GCF_014384995.1). GTDB lineage: Bacteria > Bacillota > Clostridia > Lachnospirales > Cellulosilyticaceae > Zhenhengia > Zhenhengia yiwuensis. Next base: position 12,310 of record NZ_JACRSY010000012.1, read on the forward strand.
CAAGTGTGTCTTTCCATTCTAAAAGCTCCCCTGCCATTTCGATACCAGTAAATCCAGCACCTGCTACAATGAAAGTAAGAAGTTCTTTTCTTCTTTTTTCATCTCTTTCTAAAGATGCTTTTTTGAATTGCTCTTTAATGTGCTCGCGAATTGTGAGCGCATCATCTAATGACCATAAGCTAAAGCCATGTTCTTTAACACCTGGCACGCCAAAGTATTCTGGCTCGCTACCAAGACCTACCATTAAGTATGAATATGCATATGTACCATGTGTTGTTTTAACAACTTGCTTCTCTAAATCAACATTTTCAATGTAATCTACAACTACATTCACTTTAGTTCTATGGAAAATTTTATGAAGATCTAACTTAACAGATTCTTCTGGAACACGTCCACCTGCTACTTCATGAAGCTCTGTCATAAGTGTGTGGTATGGATTTTTATCAATGATTGTAATCGTTACATCATTATTTTTTTTGTACTTCTTAGCGAGTTTCTTCGCTGCGTGTACACCAGCATAGCCTGCACCTAAGATTACAATATTCTTTGCTGCCATATCTTGTCTCCTTTTCTAGCTTATATATATTTTGATTCTTTAACTACCATATATTACACAAAATACCTATTAATGTCTAGTTTAAAAATTAACATTTTATATTAAAAAACTAATTTATGTTATTTTTATTTTAACTTATAATTAATTTTTTATCTATAGTTTTTAATCATTTTCCATCAATTTCTTTTATTAATTATGACTTATTTTACTATATAGTAAAAATTATATTTTACCCATTAATAATTTATTAATTTTTTATTTATTTTTTATTCATATATAATCTCTAAAATAAGTGAGTGCTTTTTAACAAAGTACATTTTAAATTTTACTCATGTATAAGAGGAGAAAAAAAATGAAAATGAAAAAACTTTTAGCTTTAATCTGTGCATCTGTACTTGCAATTGGAGCTCTTACTGCTTGTTCTTCAAAAGAAGAGGCTCCAGCTCAATCTGAAGCAACTACACCAGCTGAGACAGACAAAAACACTGAAGCTACTGGCTTACAAGATGGAACATACAGAGCTGAATACGATAAAGAAGATTCACGTGGCTGGAAAGCATTCGTAGAAGTAACAGTTGCTGATGGACAAATGACAGAAGTAAACTTTGACTACATCAATGCTGATGGTGCTTTAAAATCAGAAGATGAAGGCTACAATACAAGCATGAAAGAAAAAGCAGGTACAAATCCAGCTGAATTCAAAGTTGCTTTAGCAGAAAGCTTAATCGCTTCTCAAGATCCAACTAAAGTTGATGCTGTAACAGGTGCAACAAGTTCTTCTGAAGAATTTGTTACTTTCACAACAGCACTTATGGAACAAATGCAAGCAGGTAATACAGAAGTATTAGTACTTGCTGCTCCAGCTGAATAATAACTTTTATTAAATGGGGTGTTCGGTTTTCCGAACATCCTTTTTATTTTTATCCCATAGCCTACTTCTAACATTTAGGGTATGCTATAGTAAATGTGAAAGGAGATTACTTTTTATGTGTAATTTTAAAAAACGCTTCGGCCTATTCATGTGCTGTTTAACTTTAATGATTTTTACAGGGTGTGGATTAGGCCCTAATGGCTCCAAAAAAACATCCCCCTCAGATCCACTTAGACGTACTGAAGTTTTAATGGGTACGACTGTAAGTGTTTCTCTCTTTGACCACCAAGATGAAACTATTTTAGATGAAGCCTTCGAACGGGTGAAACTTCTTGAAAATGAATTAAGTCTTAATAAAGATAGCACTCTTCTAACAGAACTTAATGCCTCTGCGGGTACAACCCCTCATCCTGTCAATGAGGTACTCTTTGATATTGTACAAAAAGGATACTACTACAGTGAACTTACAGATGGCTCTTTTGATGTATCTGTGGGGCCTCTTGTAAAGCTTTGGAACATTGGTCTTCCTGAAGCTCGTGTGCCTTCTAACGATGAGATTCAAAATGTGCTGCCACTTATAAATTATAAACAAATAGATTTAGATGAAGAGGCTAAAACAATCTATCTTCAAACACCAGGTATGCAACTTGACCTTGGCGGAATTGCAAAAGGCTATACAGCTGATAGCCTTGCCACTCTTCTTAAAAGTAAAGGTGTTGAGCATGCACTTATTGATTTAGGTGGTAATATTTATGCACTTGGTACTAAAGTAGATGGCTCTTTATGGAAAGTAGGTATTCAAGATCCTTTCGAAAGCCGTAATAATACAGTAGGCTATATACCTATTGCTAATCAATCTGTCGTTACTTCTGGTATATATGAGCGCTACTTAGAGGCTGACGGAAAAAAATACCACCATATTTTAGACCCTTCTACAGGGTATCCTTTCGACAACGAAATTGCCGGTGTGACTATTATTAGTGAAACTTCTATAGATGGAGATGCTCTTTCAACAGCAGTTTTCTCTAAAGGTCTTGAAGAAGGGCTTGAGTTTGTTAAGTCACTTCCTAATATAGATGCCATCTTTATTACTAAAGACTCCAAAGTCTATCTAACAGACGGTATTAAAGATGATTTTGTACTGACTAATGGTGCCTTTACATTAGGGAATTAACTCTATTTCCCTGCAAAAAGAGTGTCATCCATGACTGTATTCATGGATGACACTCTTTTTCTTAAATTTCTATTCTATTTATACACATACTTTGCTGCAACATTAATTGCTGCTTGATGTTGTGGGTCTACTACTGCTGCAATATTACCCTCTTTATGTCTTTTACTCCCCCTAAAGTGTAAGTCTATAACACCATTCATACCATTCCCCTTAATCTCATTTAAGGAGTCCCCTGCATGTGGCATACCAGCAAGTGATGCTGCTAAATAGCGTCCATTAAACTCTACAATAACTGGACGTCTTTCCCAACTAAAGCCACCCCATATCCCCTTAATAACTTGTGTATCTGCCTTTGTCAGCGCCTCCACATCTGCATGGTTTGTGCCAAAGGTACGCTTGATTTTGAATCTCTTGCCTGTATATACATCTAAAATAGTAGCTACGCTCCCTCTTGGCATTACTTGGTTTGCCGTAGCCCAATTTAGTACTTCTACTTTTTGAGTTTTAAACTCTTTAACTGGAAGAAGCTTTAAACTCGTATCCTTTAACTGATCTTTATAAATAAATCCTTCAGTTTGATCTGATAATACTACATTGTACCAATTCCCTGATTGATAAAGTACACTAACAACCTCCCCTACTACAAGCTCTTCTACTAACTGTGCATTTGGCGAAGGTTCCTTCCTTACCTTAGTTCCTTCTACTGTAACAGGTGCTATGACTTTTCTAATATGTAGAAGGTTTTTATCAATTTCCGCTATCTGGCCTTCTATATCAATTCTATAAGTATCCTTTTCCTCTTGGAGGTCCACTACTCGTAGATTGCTTCCTTTGCTGATTTCATAAATAGCACGTGCTTCATTGCAATAAGCTACTGCGCCTTTATCTTGTACAACTGCAAATACGTTAGCAAAAATAGGCACGCTTTGCATCATCAGTAATCCTAAAAAAGCTTTCTTCATAAGTTGTTGTTTCATGTGTAATCTCCTCGGGCTTATATTATTATGTGATTATTAAAATGTATTACATAATTGTTAAGTAATCCTATTTTAATCAAATTACACACCTTTATCAAGCTTTTCAGGAGTATTTATACTTATGTCAAAACTATTACAATACTTTACTTAAAAAGAGTTTCGTACGCTCTTCCTTAGGATTTTCAAAGACTTCCTTAGGATTACCTTGTTCTAAAATTTTGCCCTCATCCATAAAAACAAGTCGTGTTCCTACTTCTTTGGCGAAGCCCATTTCATGAGTTACAATCATCATGGTCATCCCTTCTTGAGCAAGTTCCTTAATAACTTCTAATACCTCTTTAACCATCTCAGGATCAAGAGCAGAAGTTGGTTCATCAAAGAGCATCACTTCTGGATTCATAGCTAAAGCACGTGCAATAGCAATCCTTTGCTTTTGTCCACCTGAAAGCTTATTAGGATATTCATTCGCCTTTTCTTTAAGCCCTACTTTATCTAAAAGTTTATATGCTATTTGTTTTGCTTCTTCTTCACTCATTTTTTTCACTTGAATTGGAGCAAGTGTAATATTTTCTAATACCGTCATATGTGGAAAAAGATTAAAATGTTGAAATACCATACCTACTTTTTGACGTATTTCATTAATATCTATACTTTTATCTGTGATATCTACACCGTCAATAAGGATCTGACCTTGTGTTGCTTCTTCCATATAGTTGATACAACGTAGGTAAGTAGACTTTCCTGAACCAGATGGTCCAATAACAACGACTACTTTTCCTTTATTTATAGAGTCATCAATTCCCTTTAATACTTTTAAATCCCCGAAACTTTTACATAATCCTTTAACCTCTATCACAAATTTCACCTCTTTTTATACATTCTCTAAGTTTCCTAGGAAATATTTCCCTAAAATCTACCTTTATTCATTCTTTTCTCAATCACACGCATAATCATTGTAAAGGTACTTGTGAGTACAAGATATGTTATAGTCACAATCAGAATTGGCCATATAAAGCTTCCTGTATCTGACATCATAATGTTTCCTGCACGCATAATATCACGTCCACCAATCATACCAATAACGGCAGTTTCCTTAATTAAGACTATAAATTCACTTACAAGCGCTGGAAGCATTTGTCTAAATGCCTGTGGTATAATAATAAGTTTCATTGTTTGAAAATAAGAAAGTCCAAGTGAACGTCCTGCTTCCATTTGGCCCTTATCGATACCTTGAATACCTGCTCGAATAAGCTCTGCCATATAGGCGCCACTATTAATCCCAAAAGAGATTCCTCCTACTACAGGACGCGCCATAACTACATCAGCTAATACAACAAGCCAAATAAAACTTACTTGTACAATAGCTGGTGTTCCACGAATAATATCTACATAAAGCTTAGCAATCCCTTTAAGGATTTTCTCTAACCATTTAAGTTTTCTTGGAAATTCAGAGACTTGAATAATCGCTACAAAAATACCAATAATTAAACCAATAACTGTAGCAATAGCCGTCATAAGTAAAGTTTCTTGTATACCACTTAAAAGGGTCATGTAATACTTTCTTTCTATAAAAGTATTAAAAAACGCAATCATTGTTTCATAACTAAACATAAAATTCCTCCCTCATCTGAAAAACTTCACCTATAGGTATGCCCCCCTATAGGTGAAGTTCAATACTCTTATTCTTATTCTTATTCTTATTCTGTTTTACCGAAGTACTTTTCACAAAGTGCATCATAAGTACCATCAGCTTGAATTTCTGCAAGTATTTCATTAATATCCTCTAAGAGTTCGGTATTACCTTTTTTTACAGCAAGTGCATAGTTTTCATTAATGAATGGTGCTTCTATAATTTTAACACCTTCGTAGTTTGCTACAATTTTTTTAGCTGGTTCTTCATCGAGTACAACGGCATCAATTTTACCAAGGCTAAGTTCTGCTACAGCTAAAGCACCTTTATCAAATTGAATAACTTCAATTGTACCGCCATTTTCTTCTGATGTATAACCTGATACGAAAATATCTCCTGTTGTACCAAGTTGTACCCCTACTTTTTTATCCACTAAATCTTCTGCTTCTACAATATTATCATTATCTTCTTTAACAATAATAACTTGTTTAGATGCGAAGTAGTTGTCTGAAAAGTCTACTTGCTTAGCACGTTCTTCATCTACTGTCATACCTGCTGCTACAAAATCAACTTTTCCACTAGCTACAGCCCCAAGCAATTGATTAAATTCCATATCTTCTACCTTAAGTGTTTTGCCGAGTTTCTCTGCAATGATTTTACTAATATCCACATCAAATCCTACGATTTCATTGCCTTGGATTTCTTCGAATGGAGGAAATGTCGCATTTGTACCCATTACAATCACATCTTCACTTTTACTGCATCCAGTAAATGTTCCTAAGCTTAATATCCCTGCTAAAACAACTGCACTCATTTTTAATAATTTATTTATTTTCATCTTTTAAGCCTCCCAAAAATTAATTTTTATACCACAATTCAATTATTCATTCACTATACGCATAATTATAAACAGTTATGAATGAATAGTCAATAACTTTTTTCTTTATTTCCTCCTTTATCCTAGTATAAATTTCAATATATCTGTTCTAATCTCTTATAAACACTAGCCTTAATCCTTTCTAATGAATTTTAAATTTTTATTCCTCTATTTTCTCTTATAAATTTTACCAAACATATGTTTTGTGTACAGGCAACTTGTGGATAATGTGCATAACTCTGTTTATAACTTGATTACTATAGGTTTGTCCCATTATTTTCATGTGAATAACTTGTTTATTCTATGTATAAAACTCAATTTATCTGTATTGTAAACACACTTATGTTTATACATCAAAAATAAGAAAATAACTCCATAGCTATTCTATAAAGTAAAACTTTTCTTAATAAAAATTTATCTATGCCCCCTATCTCTTTCGCTAAATAATTTTAGATTCTCTTTAGTGACAAGAAACACTCCTCTTAGATACTATTAAAAAAAAGTGGATATACTTATTCTGAATCCTTTATATCCCTAGAAAAGTATAACCTTACTAGATTATAAAAAAAGAGCGAATAAACCTTCTTATAAGGAAGGATTTTATTCACTCTTTCATTTTTATCTTATTTGATTTTATAAATGTTTTAATTAAGCAAGTACTTCTCTAGCTACTTTCATAACATTTTCTACAGTAAATCCATGTTTTTTGAAGATAAGATCAGCTGGTGCTGACTCACCAAATGTGTCCATAGAAATGATTGCACCTTCGAAGCCTGTATATTTATGCCAGCCGAATGAGCTTGCTGCTTCTACTGCAATACGTTTTGTTTTATTTTTTGGAAGTACTTCTTCTTGGTATGCTTTATCTTGCATATCGAATAAATCTGTAGATGGCATACTTACAACTGCTGCTTTAATGCCTTCTTTAGCAAGCTCTTTTGCTGCTGCTTCAATAAGTTGTACTTCTGAACCTGTAGCAATAAGGATGATATCTGCATCTTTTGATGCTACATCACCAATGATGTATCCACCACGTTTTGCATTAGTACCTGTACCAGCAAGATATGGTAAGTTTTGGCGTGTAAGAACAAGTGATACTGGATGGTCTTTGCTGTTTAATGCATATTCCCAAGCAGCTACTGTTTCTTTACCATCAGCTGGACGGATTGTAACCATGTTTGGCATACTACGAAGCATTGCAAGTTGCTCGATTGGTTGGTGTGTTGGACCATCTTCCCCTACACCAATACTATCGTGTGTAAGTACGTATGAAACTGGTAAGTTCATAAGTGCTGCAAGTCTCATAGAGTTTTTCATATAATCACTGAATACGAAGAATGTAGAACAGTATACTTTCATGCCACCGTGTACAGCCATACCATTTGCGATAGCTGCCATAGCATGTTCACGGATACCAAAGTGAAGGTTACGTCCTTCGTAGCTATCTTTTTGGAAATCACCTTTGCCTTCCATATATGTTTTTGTAGAAGGTGCAAGGTCAGCTGAACCACCTACAAAGTTCTCTACTTTATTAGCAATTTGGTTAATAATCTCATAGGATGTTTGACGAGTTGCAAGTGCTTTTGAAGTATCTGCATAGTTTGCATATAATTCTTCAAGACTTACTTCTTCGTCGCTATGCCATGCTGCCCATTCTTTTGCAAGTTCTGGGTAAGCTTTAGCGTAATTTTCAAATAGTGTATTCCATGCTGCTTCTTTAGCTGCATTTTCTTCATTGATTGCCTTGATGTTTGCTTTAACTTCGTCTTCTACGAAGAATGCTTCATCATGGTGATTTAAGAATTTTCTTGTTTCAGCAATGTTGTCATTTCCTAAAGGTTCGCCGTGTGCACTTGCTTTACCTTGTTTAGCAGGACAACCATAACCAATTTGTGTTTTCACTTCGATGAAGTTTGGTTTACCAGATGCTTTTGCTGCTGTAATAGCATTTGAAATGGCTTCTATATCATTACCATCTTCTACTAAGAATGTAGCAAATCCTTGTGCTTCAAAACGTGCTCTTACATTTTCAGTGAAAGCGATATCTGTATTTCCTTCGATTGTAATATTATTTGAATCGTATAATACGATTAATTTATCAAGACCTAATGATCCTGCAAGTGATGCAGCTTCATAGCTAATACCTTCCATAAGACAACCATCACCTACTAAAGCATAAGTATAATGGTCTACAACGTCATAACCTTCTTTGTTGAAGTGTGATGCTAAGTGGCGTTCTGCCATAGCCATACCTACTGCTGATGCAATCCCTTGTCCAAGTGGTCCTGTTGTAAGTTCTACACCTACTGTATGACCGTATTCTGGATGACCTGGTGTAAGGCTTCCTTCTTGTCTAAAGTTTTGAAGGTCCTCTATTGTAAGGCCATACTCAAATACGTGAAGTAAAGAGTAAAGTAATGCTGAACCGTGACCTGCTGATAATACAAAGCGGTCTCTATTTGCCCATTTTGGATTATGTGGATTGTGTACTAAATGTTTGCCCCATAATGTATAAGCCATTGGTGCAGAACCAAGTGGTAAACCTGGATGTCCTGAATTAGCTTTTTGAATGGCTTCGGCGGACAAAATACGGATAGTGTTAATTGTCTTTTGGTCTCCTAAATTCATTTAAAATTTCCTCCTTAAAATACATACAGCTATTCATATACCTATTTTTCATTATAATATGCTTTGTTCATATTGTATACAAGTTTTAACAGAAGTTTCCCTTTTTCTACTCTTTATGAGTTTTTTATTAAAGACAGACTTTTGTATTCGCTTCACTTATGTCCATGACTAATGCTTTTATTATTTGTATAAATCTCAGAAAATATAGCTGCTAGTTAATTATAAAAAAGACTCTCACTTAACTTATTATAAGTCATGTGAGAGTCTCTTTTATTTCTACTTGCCAAGACATTATTCTAATCTTCTTTTTTCTCTTCTTTTATAACACTTTCACTTATATATAAACTGACTGGCAGTTTATTATAACGATCTAAATGATAGTGATGATATGGGAATTTAGGAATATTCTTTGTATCCTCTTCTTTAATTACTATTGTTGTGCTTGGCTTAATGACTTCACCCTCTTTTATAGGTAATCCTTGAATTAAATTAAGGAGCTGCTCATAAACGGATAAATCTGTATAATGATTTGTAGCAATATCACCTACTGTAATACCTGGATTAATATACATAAGCTCTACTTGACGGTTACGTTTAACGCCAAATTTAAAGGTAAATAGGCCTTCTGTCTCACTATCTTTTAAAATTTTCTTAGCATATCTTGAAAGCTTTGTATGCATGGCCTTTGAAACATCTGCTGGCATATAAATGTATTTCACAGCTTCATCATTTAAAGCTTCTTCCTGTACTGGATAAGTGCATACTTTATCACCAGCTTTTAATGCTGTAACACTTAAGAATCTATCATAATCATTGATTTCCTCAATAAGCCATTCAACAGCTGATTCATCGATTTCAAATAAGAAATTCTCTAAATCATCTTTTGTGTATACATCAAGTACATCATAACGATTTTCATAAATTTGATACAGTCTAAAAGGAAGTTCAATTTGTTCCATTTGTTTAAAGAATGTAAGCTTGTTATTTTGGTGATAATACTTAGGTGTAGGTACCTCACAAAGCTCAGCTGCTGTAAGCTGATGTACACGGTTACCTATAAGTTGTAAACCGTCATCACTTGGGTAAATCACATGCTCTTTCATAAATTTGGATGATAGAACAGGTGGATTACCTGTGCATAAAATAATAGCATCTGTTTTAAGAGCAAGTCTTTTAATCGTATCTTCTGTAATAGGTGCTGTAATATGTGTATCACAAGCTTCTCCTGCTATATTATTAAGTTCAGGTTCAAGAAGAACTGTTTTAATACATCTTTTTTTAGCTTCTATACAAATCATATTTGCAAGGAGATTTCCTCCTACAAGACCTAAAGTTTCTATTTGCTTCATCTTTATTCCTCCATCTTTATTGAAGTAAGTAATTAACCACCTCTAAAGCTTTTTCCATATTTTTAGGTGGATTGATTAGTGAAATTACAAGAGGTTCTAAAATGGTAGCACCTTGGAAGGCATTGGACTTTTCGATTTTAATACCATAAACATGTTCTTTACCATCTTCTGCACCTTTAGCTGTAAGAAGTTGGTCTTTATGTGCTTCAAGTATTGGCTTAAATTCAGGGACTTCTTCAAGTGGCATAAATGGGTCGAAGCCCTCTATCTCCATATATCTGTCAAAACGTGCCTGAGACATAGCAAAAACGTCTGCTTCTCGTACTTGTATTTTCAGCATCATCATTTGGTCATTTACAATCGTTGCCTGGTCTGTTACGCTCCAGTCTGCAGGAATATAATAAATATCTGAATTAAAGTTTTCCTTGAAGTAAGCCCTATCTAATTCTTCTTTATCTGTATCAAGGGTCATCATAGCTGTTACAATAAGGTGATTATCAAAATTAGGTTTTGGCTTAAGCATAGTATAGACCAGATTCCCTACTAAAAGTACACCTATTATTGTACCTAATATAGTAAATCTGTAATATTCCCAGATATACTCTAGTTTTTGCTTACTGTTCATACTCTTAAACTTTTCTTTATTTGTTTTCATTGTATACTACTCCTTCTTCTCTTATTCCCTCTTTTACTTCATTTTTTCCTATGCTATACTTGAAGCAGAATTATTTATATTACTATCATAATTTAATACTATAATTATACCATATGTACATGGTATGTACTTTAAATATTTTTAAGGAGGACTTTTCATCATTATGCAATGGTTATATAAGCTTGAAAAAAAGTTTGGTAAATATGCTATTCCCAATTTGATGCTGTATATTTTATCTTTACAAGCTATCGTGTTTTTAGCCGTTAATTTACTAGGCCCAGGCATTTTAAGTGCACTTGTATTTGATAGGGATTTAATTTTATCTGGACAAGTTTGGAGACTTATTACCTTTATCTTTGTACCAGATGACTTCAATCCACTGTGGTTTATCTTAATGCTCTTTATTTATTACTCTATCAGCAATCAAATTGAACGTATTATCGGAAGTTTTAACTTCAATGTATTCTACTTCTCTAGCATTATTGCGACAATTGCTGTATGTTTCATCTTCGATATTAGATTACTTTCTCTTGCTTACTACATTAATTTATCTTTATTTATTGCCTTTGCTACACTTATGCCTGATGCAACATTTTATTTATACTTCTTTATACCATTTAAGGCAAAATACTTATTAGTCTTCTACTTTGTGATTTTAGGTATGCAAATGCTTACTGGTGGTCTTCCTACAATTGCTTTAATCTGTTCTTCTTTACTTGGATACTTCATCTTCTTTGCGTATCCAGCACTTAAACATCAGAAATTACGTCGCAAAGGGCTAGCAGGGCAAAAACAATTTAGAGCTGCTAAACGTGAATTAGATGCAGAAAAACGTGCACCTATTAAAGTAGCTTTCCACAAATGTCATGTCTGTGGTAAAACAGAATTAGACGATCCAGATATGGAATTTAGATACTGCTCAAAATGTAATGGTAACTATGAGTACTGCATGGATCATCTAAGAAACCATGAGCATGTAAAATAAATTATCTTACACATGGACATGTATGCTTAATAAGAAATGAACATTCTAAAGGGAGTGCTATAAAACGAGTTTATACTCAGTTTTGTAGCACTCCCTTTTCTTATGAGTTATTGATTCTTTATTACCTTACTTACTACTTACTTTCTATCCTTTTGCTTATCTTCCTGCCTACTTCCATCCTCTCGCTTAGCCCTTATCTTCTTTCCTACTTCTTAGTTCTTATTACAGTACTCTTCTACCATAAAAATAAGTTCATGTAACACTGGCATAAGCAGGATAATGCCACTAGCCTGTAAACCTTTTGGATGTATGTAATAACCAAGTAAAGTAAGAATAAGTCCAAATGTAAGGATAAGACACCCTGTAAGGAAGGACTGCGCTTTAGTTGAACGTACTTTAGCATGATCTCCATAGGCTAGTAGCGCATAAAGAGGTACAACCGTTGATGTCCCTAATAGATTAAAAAATAAAGGCACAATCCATATATGTCGCATCATCTTATAAGTGACTAATTTCTTATTCTCATAAATAGGTACGCTATAAGCATGATGCCAGCCACTTGCTATAACCAGTAAACCTTCTAGAATATGTAAGATTCCAACTAGGCTAACGAGCATGGGATAATTGAGTTGATAGAAAATTCCTCCTATAATTCGCATTCCCCCTTCTATCATAAAAGCTACTGGAATCACATAAGAAAAGCAACCAAATCTCGGGTGTATCATAATAAGTAAAAAGGCAATAGGTATTAAAACTAAAATATTAGTATCTACTTCAAAATTGATTCCCTTATAAGATAGAAGACAGCTTCCTATAATACCTATGAATATCCCTACTATCAAATCTTGTCCAATTGCACCAACTAAATATTTGAAAGGGATTTTTCCCTTTATCTTTTCTATTTGTCTTTTGTACACAACTATGCTATATAAGACCATAATAAAAAAAATGGGGTCTCCTAATATGAGCCCCATTTTCCTAGCCATATACAGTATAGCATACTGTACAAAAGCCGTCATAGTTAGCCCCCTACCTTATTGAATCTGCTCTCTTAATACCTCTACAGCTTTTTGAAGCTGTAAGTCTTCATTGTATTCTAACTTAGCTTTTATCATAAGTTCAGGTGCTAAATCCACTTTATAATCTGGTTCAATACCTTCTCCCTGGATACACACACCACTTGGAGTAAAGTATTGAGAAGTTGTTACTTTAATAGCTGATCCATCTGTAAGCGGCATAATGGTTTGCACAATACCTTTACCAAATGTACGATTACCTACAAGAATAGCTCTATTATGATCTTTTAAAGCCCCTGATAAAACTTCTGAAGCACTTGCACTTCTTTCATTAACAAGTACTACAATAGGTATATCTACATACTGATCATCTGAAGTCATTTCTTTGACTTTACCATTTTTATCTTTTGTTGAGACAATAACTCCCTCTGGAATGAGTTCATCTACTATTTGAACTGTTACATCTAAAAGACCACCTGTATTATCACGTAGGTCAATAATAAGCCCTTCAGCGTTAGCTTTTGTACCTTCATCTAATGCTTCTTTAAACTGGTCATAGGTAAGCTCTTCAAAGGAACTAATTTTAATGTAATTGATATCCCCTTCTAACATTTTATGTGAGACTGAAGGATAAATGACATTTTCACGCTTCATTTCTAAATCTAATGTTTCATTGGTTGAAGGTCTAAAGACAGTCACAGTAACTTTTGTTCCTGGCTTACCTTTAATAATTTTAGGTGCTTCATTAAAGTCATCTCCTGTGAGGGGCTGCCCTTCTGCTCCTACAATTTTATCCTTTGATAACATACCCGCTTTTTCTGCAGGAGAACCTTCAAATACATCTGTTACAAGAATAGTATTATCTGTCTGGTCAACCATCATTTGTACACCAATTCCTGCATAGACACCACTTGTCTTTTCCATAATACTGTCAAATTCTTCTTTTGTATAATAAGTAGTATACGGGTCACCCACAGAAGATACAAGCCCTTTATAAATGCCTTCCTCCATCGCTGTCTTATCCAGTTCACCAACATAATATTTGTCTAATGTTTTTTCAATGACTTCAATCTTTTTATCAATAAAATCATATTTGTCTGCAAATACTGTCATCCCAAATAAGATAGTTGTTGATAATACAAAGCCAATTGCTGTACCTTTTATAAAACTTTTCTGTTTCACTTTGTATCACATCCTTAAAATGAATTAATGATAGGTTACGTCAAACTGTAAATTCTTATCCTTATTTTAGTACCTCTATTGCTTTTTGCACTACAACGTCATTCTCCAGTTTTAACATACCTGTTGTAACAAGTTCTAATGTATTATCTGTAGTAGTTTTCTGTGCAACATCTGGTGTAATGCCCTCATCCATAATTTGATTACCTGTAGCATCTAATACAATACCTGTAGTGATAGAAAGGCCTGAGCCATCTTCTAAAGGAACACGTATATGTGTTGTGCCATTTCCTGCTGTCTTGTCACCTACTACAAGGCCTCTATCAAAAGCCTGCACAGCTGCTGGGAAAGCTTCTATAACACCTTCAGTAAATGTACTCGTTAGGACTACTAGCGGTATATCATAAAGAGCTTCTGTAGTACTATAAGGCGTAACTGAACCATCTTTGTTCTTTACAGAAAAGACCTCCTCATTACCGATAAAAAGATTAGTCAAAGCTTGTACAGCTTCACAGTTGCTACTTGACGCACTTCTAAGGTCTAAAATCAGCTGTGTAGCACCATCACTAAGCAATTGATCAATAGATTGCTTTAATAAATCTGGTGTATCCTCTACTAGGCCGCTTAGCTCAATATAACCAATATGATCTTTTAGTAACTTAGAGTCAATTAGATTAACCTCTACTACATCTACTACAAGCTGAACCGTTTTGGTTTCAGTCTCCTCATTATTCATAAACACATATTCGACCGGATTGTTTCCTGTATAGGCTAACTTTTCATAGATTTTTGTATCGTTAGAACCCATGGCCTTGATGCCATCAATTTCAAAGATTTTATCTCCTACTACAATACCTGCTTGATCAGCAGGAGAGTTAGGCACTACATCCGTTACGACTAAATGTTGGTTCGTAATCCCCCATGTGAAACGAATGCCTGTACCAATATAATTTCCTTGCTCTTCTGTTTCTTCTTTGCTAAAGTTATCGGCATCTAGGTAAGTCGTATAACCATCACCTACACCATACACATAGCCTTTATAAATTCCCTCAACCATATCCTCATTATTAGTTTCCCCAATATATGCTGTACGAATAACCTCACTAAGCGCCTTAGCTTTCGTTTGATTATAAGCCCCCTTATTTAATAGCCCTGGTACCTTCTGAAAATCAGCTATAACTCCACCTTGACCATTACTATTTAAATAACTTATTCCATATAAAGTGCCCACGCTTATAACCCCAACTAAAATACCAGCGCCAACACCCATCCATCCTCTTTTCTCCACTAGCCTACCTCCTTAGGGACGGTTCATCCATTTTTATTATTTATTGAATCTTTCTCTTATTTCTTGGTAATACTCTAATATCTTTTATAGAAAGGAATTCCTTTATATGCCTAGAGTTGCACGTATTAAAACTAATAATAGTATGTTTCATATTATGGTTCATTCTATCTCAGAAATTCAATTATTTAATGATACAGAGGATAAAGAAATTTACTTAGCCCTTATTAAAAAGGCCAAGGCTAAATTTAACTTTAAACTCTATGCTTTTGCACTTATGAATACACATGCTCATCTAGTTATTGATTGTTTTGGGAGTGACATTTCTAAAGTTATGCATTACCTAAATCTTTGCTACTCTATCCATTACAATAATAAATATAATCGTCGTGGTCCTGTGTTTCAGGACCGATTTAAAAGTAAAATCATTGATTCTACTAAATACCTCATTAATGTATGTAGTTATATTCATGCCAATCCCAAAGATCTCTTAGGTAAGGATAATAAATTAATAAACTATCCTTATAATAGTTTAATTGATTACATGCAAGGTTGCAATCGATTTAAAATTCTCGATTCTTCTTTTTTAGTCACCTTATTAGGATTAAATCAAACTATAAACAAAAAACAATATTATAGCTTTATTAGTCATGATATAGATACTTCTATTATTAAAGATGTCGAAATTCCTTTCTATATGTCACAATCTAATACTACTAGAACGTACATTCCCCGCCTATTATCCCCAGATCTTATTATTAACTATGTAGCTCACTATCTTAATGTTTCTCCTAAATATATTTATATGAAGTATTCTCATGAATATACAACCTTACGTGCATTAACTTGTTTTATGCTCCATGCCTTTTCAAATCTATCCCATAAAGCTATTAGTAAGTTGCTTGGTAATATTTCTATATCACGTATATCCTCTCTTATTAATCACGGCGTATATCTTGCAAGTCATATTTCTATTATTGAAGATTTTATTCATCTTAATGCTCAATAGAAAAATAAACCTCTATAAGCTTACTGCTCATACAGGTTTATTTCCTATGTTCAAATTTATATCTTAACTCTTTCATATACATTTAAGAATGTTAATTTTGCACTCACCCTAAATTTTTCATTCTAATAGTGTATATTTTTATTAATCTTTATGAACCGTCCCTATTTCTTTAAATAATTCCACGGGGAGGTGTGGCTGCCGTTGATGCGGACTTCAAAGTGGCAATGATTACCTGTAGAACGTCCGGTGCTACCAATTTTGGCTACTTGTTGGCCTTTACTGACTTGATCACCTACATCAACTACTACAGAGGAATTATGTCCATATATAGTTACAATACCACTTCCGTGATCAATCATAACTGTATTACCAAATCCATTTACCCAACCAGCTACAATAACTTTACCGCTTGCTGCTGCATTAACGCGTTTGCCATATGGTGCGGGTATATCAATACCTTGATGAAATTCTGGAATCTTTAGTACAGGATTTTCACGTGGATTATATTCTGAACTTATTCTATAGTATCCTGGCACAGGCCATTCAAACTTTCCACCACTATATTTTACTGTGCTATTCTCCGTCAGCCTTTTAATATCTTTTTCCAACTGTTTAGAAATAGCTTCCATCTCATCGATTTCTGCATTTAGACTATTTGCCTTAGAATCCTTGGCCTTAATTTTAGCATTTTTATCTGCTCGCATGCTTTCTAATTCTTTCATAGCTGAACTTTGGTTAGCATACAGTTTCTTAATTTCAGTTTCTTCTTGTTCAAGTGTTTGCTTTTTATTCTCAATCACTTTTTCTTGCTGTTTATATTCTTCTAAAAGCTGATTATCATATTCCGAAATAACTTTTATGTATTTAGTACGATTAAGCAACTCGCCTAAACTTCCTGATGAAAAAATCAGCTCTATGTAGCCAGATTTTTTATTTTTATACATCTGAGCCATACGCTCTTTTGTAGCTTCATACTGATACTCTTTTTTCTTTATAGCATCGGCTAATTCACTTTCTGCTTTTTGTACCTGAGCTTTCTTTGTTGCCATATCCTTTTCGATGGCTAAAAGTTTTTCTTCAGCATTTATAATCTTTCTATCAAGCGCATCTACTTCCTTTTCTAGCTGCGCTTTTTCTGCTTCTACTTGTTCAAGCTGATTCTTGGAATCTTTGATGCTTTGCTGAGTAGCCTCTAGCTCGTCTTTCTTCTTGCTTATACTTGAAGCCTGAAGTGGCATAATACTTACCGCAATAATAGTCATCCATAAGACTAATTCATTTCGTTTCATTCTATGCCCCCTATACCTTAAGGTGTTTACGGATGGCGATCGCACTGCCTATCATACCGATCCCTACACCAATAGCAACAAAGATAGGAACAAGCCCTTGCATAATTTGCGCACTAGGTACAAGATGCATTCCACCCATAAAACTTCCTAATGAATCTCCCATAACCTCTATCAAGAACTGATACCCTTCTTTAATAGCATAGATAGGAATCATACAGCCAATAATCCCAATAAGCACACCTTCCACTACAAAAGGTAAGCGGATAAAGGCATCTGTAGCGCCTAAATACTTCATAATATTAATCTCTCTACGTCTTACATAGACAGTTAACTTAATGGTATTAGTAATCAAAAGAAGTGCAATAATAACTAAGCATCCAATAATAACAGTAGATACAAGCTGAATGGATCTATTCACATTCATAAAAATCTTAGACTCATTTTTAAAGTATTCTACTTGTAATTCTGGTATTGCACTTAATTTGGCTACAACTTGATCTTGATTTTCTATTTGATCTACTTTAATTTCAAAAGAAGCTGGTAATGGGTTATCATTTTTAAACTGCTCAAACAGCGTATCGTTTTCTTGTCCCTGAGCGAAAGTTTTAAGCGCATCTTCTTTAGATACATAAGTCACCTCATTGACATGAGGCGTATTCTTAATGAGCGCTGCAATCTCTGTAAGCCTTGCTTCCTCTATTTCTTCATTAACATAAGCAGAAATGCCTAGCTGAGTCTCTACTTGATGCATAATATACTCAATATTTTTAGCTATGGAGTAGGACATACCTAAAATGAGGAGGCACAACACTATAGTCCCTGCGGATGCAAGTGCCATAAGGCGATTTTTCCATAGCCCAAGAATCCCTTCTTTAAAGAGGTACTTGATGGTATTCCATTTCATCCTCATAGCCCTCCTCATAGATGTCTTTTACAATCATACCGCTATTTACTTCTATCTCACGTTTTTTCATCACGTTTACAATTTCTCTCTCATGTGTTGCCACAATAACTGTAACCCCTCTTAGATTAATGTCTTGAAGTAAAGTCATAATCTCCCACGATGTTGCTGGGTCTAGATTTCCTGTCGGTTCGTCTGCAATCAAAATAGGCGAATTATTGACAATAGCACGTGCAATGGCTGTACGTTGCTGTTCCCCCCCTGAAAGTTCATGTGGGTAACATCTTGCTTTTTTAGCCAACCCTACAAGTCCAAGTACAACGGGCACAGCTCTTCTAATCTCTTTATTAGTTGCCTGTACAACTTGCATAGCAAATGCTACATTTTCATAGACTGTCTTATTTGGCAAAAGCCTAAAGTCTTGAAAAACAACTCCAATGTCTCTTCTTAAATACGGAACTTGTCTACGTCTTAGCTTGGTAATCTCTTTATTATTTATACTAATTTTACCATGTGTAGGTTCTATCTCTTTTAGCATCAGTTTAAGTAAGGTGGATTTGCCTGAACCACTATTTCCTGTAATAAAGACAAATTCTCCTTTTTCAATACTTAGTGAAGTGGGCTTAATCCCTACTGTTCCATTAGGATAGGTTTTAGAGACATTATTTAAGTAAATCATTTGGCTCCCCCCACTTTATAGCTTCCCAGTATTTTGTCTCTCCATATATTCCATGTACTGGCTTACCATAATTGTAATTTTAAATACAATAGCATCGTCGAATTTTCTAAGGTCGAGACCTGTCATTTTAAGAAGTTTATCTAAACGGTACACAAGTGTATTTCTATGGATATAAAGTTGTCTTGATGTTTCTGACACGTTCAGACTGTTTTCAAAGAATTTATTTACAGTCATAAGTGTTTCTTCATCAAAGTTTTCTACTTTTTTACCTTTTAAGACTTCTTGAATGAACATTTTGCAAAGTGGTAATGGTAATTGATAAATGATACGACCAATTCCTAATTTTGAATAAGTTGAGATATGATCTTCACAATTGAAGATTTTACCTACCTCAAGTGCCATACTTGCTTCTTTATAAGAGTTAGAAACATCTTTAAGATCAGATACAATTGTACCTACTGCAATATGCACGTTACTCATAGCTTCTGCAGTTAATGTATCATAAATCATTTTTGAGTAAGTATCTACTTCTGTTTCTTCTCCTGAATTTACTTCTTTTACTAAAATTACACTACGTTCATCTACTGCTGTTACGAAATCTCTCGATTTGTCTGGGAAAATATTTCTTAATACTTCCGAAATATTGCCTTCTTTACTTTGGTTAGATTCAATTAAAATTACTACACGTGGTACAGTATTTTCAATGTGTAATTTTTTAGCACGACTATAAATGTCTACTAATAAAAGATTATCTAAAAGTAAGTTCTTTATAAAGTTGTCTTTGTCGAACCTTTCTTTATAAGCTACAAGTAAGCTTTTAATTTGGAACGCAGCAAGCTTACCTAATTTATAAGCTTCATCATCTGCGCCACTTACAGCAAGTACATATTCTACTAAATATTCATCATAAATTTTAAAATAATGTAAGCCTTGCATTTCTTGACTATCTGCATGTGAATTAATGAAGGCTTCTACTTCTGGTACATATTCTGTTGTACCATTTTCAATAGTTGTTGCTACAATTTTAGCTTCAGCATCTAGTATATTAAAATCACGTCTTGTAATATTCTTAAGGCCGTCAATGGTGTTTTGTAAAATTTGATTCGAAATCACATCTATCAGCTCCCAACTTGTTATCAATTTAAAATAGTTTTATCGCATTATATCTTATTTTATCCTATTTTAGTATAAAAAAAAAGTGGCTAGCCTCCTTTTATCAATAAATTTACACCTTTCTTAGAAACTATTAAAAAAAGCCCACTCTTACGAGCAGGCTTTTTATGCACTAATAAATTAGTTTGTAATTGTAAGTTGTGTTTCAATATCGAAGATATGAACTTTAGTTGTATCGATACCGATAGCAATTGTGCTACCTGGTTTAGCTTTACAGCTTGGGTTAACACGGCCTGTTACATTGTGGCCTTCACATACCATGTAAAGGTATGTTTCAGAACCAAGCATTTCTGTTACTTCTACTGTAGCAGAAATAACTGCGAATTTAGCTTTTTCATGATCGCCTACTGTTTCCATATCTGCCATATGTTCTGGACGGATACCCATCATAACTTCTTTACCTACGTAGTTACCAGCTTTTAATTTTTCAGCTTTTTCTTGTGGTAATGCAACTGTAGCATTACCGAAAGCAAGAGCTAAATCTGAACCATTAGCTACTACTTTAGCTTCAACGAAGTTCATTTGTGGTGAACCGATGAAACCAGCTACGAATAAGTTTTCTGGTTTTGAATATAATTTAGTTGGTGAATCAACTTGTTGGATGATACCATCTTTTAATACTACGATACGTGTACCAAGTGTCATAGCTTCTACCTGGTCATGTGTTACGTAGATGAATGTTGTTTGAAGTCTTTGGTGTAATTTAGAGATCTCTGTTCTCATTTGTACACGAAGTTTTGCATCAAGGTTTGATAAAGGTTCGTCCATTAAGAATACTTTTGGTTCACGAACGATAGCACGACCCATAGCAACACGTTGTCTTTGACCACCTGATAATGCTTTTGGTTTACGATCTAAGCATTGGTCAATATCAAGGATTTTAGCAGCTTCTGTAACACGACGTTCGATTTCGTCTTTAGGTGTTTTACGAAGTTTAAGACCAAAAGCCATGTTGTCATATACTGACATATGTGGGTATAAAGCGTAGTTTTGGAATACCATCGCAATGTCACGATCTTTTGGAGCAACATCGTTACATAATTTATCACCGATCCAAAGTTCACCTGAAGAAATTTCTTCAAGACCAGCAATCATACGTAATGTAGTTGATTTACCACATCCTGATGGACCTACGAAGATGATGAATTCTTTATCTTGAATATGAAGATTGAAATCTTTTACTGCTACGAATCCATTTGGATAACGTTTGTAAATATTATTTAATTTTAATTCTGCCATGATTTTTCCCCCTTGGCTTAATATGATCTTATTTGTGATTACCTATGTGCAAAAACACAATACTTATTTAATAATATAAATATACTATATTTTAGGAGTCCATGCTATTCGCTATTTCTCTAAAATCCCTAATTTTATTTTAGTTAATAGTCCTAAAAGTATTTTACATTTATTGGAAATACCCTCAATCCTAAGCATGTTTTTATGTCATATTCTACTCCATATAGCTAACCTGCACCGTAAATGCATTAACTTCCCCATAATTTTGTTACTTTTTATGGTACTTCTCTTTATAGACTTCCATAACAAATTTAGGAAGCACCAACATACGTTTTGCACGTGTTGGTTGCATCATTAAGCGATAGAACCACTCGAGGCCTACTTTTTGGAAGAACTCAGGTGCTCTTTTTACAACGCCTGCCATACCATCAAGGCTACCTCCTACACCAATAGCCACCCTAATATGAGGCAGCTGATCTTTGTATTTATCCATCCATAATTCTTGTTTTGGTGCACCTAATGCTACAAGTAAAATATTGGCATTACTATTATTAATCTCTTCAATAATAGCTGGAATATCCTCTTCTGTAAAATATCCGTCATGCGTCCCTACAATTTGAATACCAGGATAGGTGCTACGCATTTTCTCCGCTGCTAAATCAGCAACTCCTGGCTTACTCCCGAAGAAATAATAACGATATCCTTTATCCACAGCTTGCTTCATTGTATTTTGCACAAGGTCAAATCCTGCGACACGCTCTGGTAAACTATTTTTTAAAATTTTTGAAGCAAGTACAACTCCAATCCCATCTGGCACAATTAAATCTGCACGTTTCATAACGGCTTTAAACTCTGGATTATCCTTTGCCAGCATGACAATCTCAGGGTTTGGAGTAATAACAGTATGATACGTTGTAGAGTTTACAAATTCACTGATACGTCTTGTTGCTTCCTCCATGGTGATACGGTCTACTGGGACATCTAAAACATTAATAGTATCTCTCATGTTTACCTCCTAACCAAGCAGCTGCTTAATATATTCTGCTGGCAATTCTACTTTTTGTTCTTTCTTTTGGTTCATTTTGAAAATACGTTCTTTTTCCTCTTCAAAATTATCCACAAGTCTATCAATATATTCTTTAAGTCTTGTAACATTTAAGTTATCCACATCTACACAATATGGCGCATTCACTTCATTTAAGAAGCTTGCAACTTTTGGGTCATAAGAAAGACCAATCATTGGCACACCTACTGCATGAGCCATAATGAGACTGTGTAGTCTCATACCTAATATAAAATCAAACTGAGATGTATAAGCTACTACTTCATCAATAGTCATTTCTTGACTAATGACATGAACATGTTCACCAAGATCACTTGCAAGCTCTTCTGAAATACTTAGATCTTCCTTATGATACATTGGCATAAGATAAAGGTCATATCCCCTATCTACTATATATTTTGATACCTCTTTTAGCTTATCCACAAGTTCCTTATCATTTTTCCAAGGCCTAATATAAATCCCTACTTTTTTGCCTGCTACAAGATTTGGTGCAAGTTTATCCACAAGTTCTGGTTTAGCTTTAATACCAAGTACTGGATCTATGGTAACTGTAATCGGTGCTTTCTTTACACCTATTGTTTCAAGAAGGGCTTTAGACCCTTCATCTCTTACAAAAATTTGAGTTACTTTATTCCCTACTGTTTTAACGAGCCATTTACCTAGACCTTTAGCAACCGGACCTACGCCTTGTGAATAGAACACTACAGGCTTTTTGTAGAACTGAGCTATTTTAACAATGCCTAGGTAATAAGGAATAACCTTATTACTTGTTACATCTTGTAGCAGACTTCCACCGCCACTAATAAGTAAATCACTTGCTTTAATAGCTTTTGCAATTTCTTTAATCTGCCATCTATTAATGGCCTGTACACCATAAAAAGCCTTTGTCTGACTTGGTGCGTTAGATAATACTATAATGTGTACATCTGGTATATGCTTACGAAGTGCTGTAACAATGGATGAAAGTACTGCTTCATCCCCAATATTGTTAAAACCGTAATAGCCCGAAATAACTACTGATTTTTTACGATCCATTTATTCATCACCTTGCCTAATAGTTTAATCACATATATTGCTATCATACCAATTATTAGACCAAATACAATACCGTAAGCACTTCTTATGAGAGAAATCATAACAGGTGTATGAATATGTGCATAAGTATTAACTAAAGAAATTTGACCAATAATACCGAGTACAAGTAATGGAATATATTTTTCTTTATAACCGTAATAAAGCATAATAATCATAGCTGGATGTCCAATTAAGAACTCTTTTGTTCTTGGTCTTACACCAAGTGTTGTATCAAGGAACTGTCTAAAGGCAAGTTCAAAGCTTGAAATACTGCCTGTATTACCTGTTCTTGATGTATAAATCATAAGTACAACAGCTGCAATTCCAAGTAAACCTAGCGCAAGATAAGTTACTTTGTTACTTAAAAGCTCTTTGTAATACTTAAAATCTAAGCCATGTCGTTGGTAGTAAGCAATCGCTACAACAAGAACAATAGGAAGAAGCATAGCTACTTTTACGCCTGCAAAAATATCAATGCCTAAGCCAAAGCTTGTACGAGAAATAGTACCAATAATAGTAAGGGCACCACCAAATGAAATAGCACATACTTTAAGGAAAGTTAAGATGGTATCCTTCATAGAACGCTCATTGATATCTAAGATACTCAGTACACCATACGTTGGGAAGATAACTGCGCCAAAGAGTGCCATGAGTTTAAGACCTAAGTTTGGTGATAATTTAAGAAGTCCTGCATATCCAATAAGACCTAATGCACCTAAAATATAACCTACCTTTATCATCTCCATGCGATCTAATAAAAGAACAAACATTAAGATTGATGCAATCCCTGCTAAAATACTTAAAACGTAGTTACCTACTGGTAAGTTATAAGGCTCTACAGCATCTGCTACGGTATAACCTTTGCTCTGTGCTAAATCTCTAAATGTTTGAATGTTTGTTGCTAAGAAGTTTGCATCTTTTTGAATATCTAAAGTATTTGGCATCTTAAATAAGAAGACACGTAAGTTACGTTCTGTAAGGGCTAACATATAACGATCCATAAGTCCGTCTGTTGTATATTGTTTAACTTGTGCATCCGTTACAGTATGAAGTCTTTCTACACCGAAAGCTGTACCATTTTCACTACTTGCTTTTGCCAAGCTACCAAAGCCTTTTTGTTTTTCGGAGAAGAACTCTACAAAGCCTAAGCCATGTTTTTTAACCATTTCAATAATTTGAGAATTGTTTGGTTCTACTATACTACTATCTGCAAAGTAGATACTACCTATGTTAGGAATAGCTTCAATCTGCGCAATAAAGCTTGCAATAGATTCATCAGATACATGGTCCCAAGATTTAACTTGTGGTAAAATCACATAACCTAAGTCTGCGGCAATTTGTAAGTCTCCATAGTTATACCCTACACCTAGTGATGTTAAGATGCTCATAGGTACTGTTAACTCAATATAATCTTCGCCATCAATAACAGCTTTATACGCACTAATACCTTTAAGCGTTAAATTATTATAAATTAAATCAAAAGCCTCTTTGTCGTAAGCTTCGATATAGATGTTAGAACGTTTAATATTTTCGCTATCTGGGTATACTTTTTCAAGTTCATAACCTTCATAGACAGTTGCTCTACCTTGTTCTTTAAAATTCATAAAGTCGCTTCCTGCTGCAGGAATAACTGTATTTTCTCTTACAAATAAAGCATTTGCACCTAAGTCCTTAAACTTCTTCAGTACATTCTCAATTGGTTCATTTGTCTGTTTCGCAATATTTAATATATCATTATAGCGAATAGCAATTTGTATATCTTTATAATCACTTTCCACATTAACACGTTTTACACCTACAAATACGCATATCAGTAGGGATAAAATGATTAAACTACTTATTATAATTTTCGTCTGATTTTTCATTTCTTCCTCCGTATGAATCCATTATTATTGGATATTATACCCGCCTCGCACCATAACTATTAAGTCTTTTGTGGCATAAATACCTCTGCCATCTTCTCTTGGAATAATCACTAAATGATATTTAGGAATTTCACTTCCACCTAATAAATCTGTTCCTTCTGTCATATCTTGAAGGCCACCACCATCACTTGCAAGGACCTGTCCATTTCCAGAGCGTACAATAATCTCTGTTCCTTGTTTACCTACAATGCTTTGTCCTGCTGGTACGGTTACAACCTCATAGCTGCTACTTTCTTCTTTACCCATATTATTGATTTCTTGTGTTAATAAATCAATCATACTTGCTTGTACTTCAACTGTCTTTTGTAATTGTGTAACTTTGCTGTCTACATAGCTTTTTGTTACTAGTGGATCATTAGAGCTTCCTGCATCACCTTTAGCAGCATATACACTTGAACCTACTACAAGTGTAGCAAGCATAATCATACCAAGTTTCATTTTTTTTGTCATGGGTAGATCCCTCCTTTGTTTATCCTTCGCTTTGTCTTATAGATTTTTATTTTATCGTTTTATTTCATCAAGTTCTTACTTGATTCTTTTACTCTTTACTGTCATATACTTTTTTATAAACTTTTCATACCTACACCTTTTAGGCTTATGAATCTAATACCCTGTATCTTTTAAATTGTAAAAAATGGGGAGGGTATTGTAACCACTCCCCACTTTTTACATCATTGATTCAAATGTATAGTAAATCTGTCCATCTACAACTTTGAAGAGTAAATATTCACTATCGGTAAGTTTATCTGTTGGTGTAGCAAGGCCATTTAATCTTATGTATCTAATACCTTCTTCAAGTCGTACTTCTTTTGTCTGGCCTCCAGTTGTTACGACGAAGATGTTTTTACCAGTCTTTGCTTTATAATCTTTAAGATAATCATGAAGTGCCTGTCCTTCTCTCGCATCATTAAACTGCGTAAGTGGGTTTCTACTCATGACTAAAATAATATTGTTTGCCTGTGCCATCTCTAAGGACTGCTTCAACATATTCCACTGACTAGCACTTGTTTGGCGTATACCACCACCATCTGTTCCTGCAAAAATGAATTCTATATCTTTAAAGGCTACATCGCTATAGCTATTTGCATATGTATAGAGTTCTTTTGTAAGGGCTAGTGGTAAGTTGCTACTTGATGCCTGTATAATAGCTGATGCATCTTTATTAAGCTTATCTGCCATCTTCTTAAGCGTTTCTTCACTATGTGTTAGACCTGTAAGAGCTGTTGGACCTGTTACTTTAACCACATACTGATCTCCTACTGGTGCTTGAAGGTTTGGCTTATAAAGTGGGTCAAACTGATAATCTAAGCGTGTACTTGTCCCTGCTAAATCTCTTTGCCCTCTTGTAATAGAAACATGGTCTATATAAATTGCACTTGTACGTTTCTGTGTATTACCTGAAGTATAAGCATAAAGCTTTGTCATTTTAGCTGGAAGCTTCATATCTTCTGGTAAGTTGACACTCATATACTTCCATCCTTTATGACTTAAAGAATCAGCTAATTTTAAATAATGAACTTGCCCATTTGCATCTTCAACCTGTACTTTCAGTGTATCGCCTTGTCCATTAGCATAAATCCACATGTTAAGGCTTCTTGCATCGTCTGGGATAACTACTGGCTTCTCAAATACTGTATAAGCAACTTGTTTATTGGCATCTTTATTAAAGGTATAAGTCATTTTAATGGCTTGATTACCGTGGTACTTAATTTCTTTAGAGGCCTCTACTTTTCCTTCTACAGCTTTACTACTTGCTGCCCATTTACCTGTAGTCTCTTCAAAAGACTCAAGAGCTACTGTTGTCTCACCTACTACTACATTAAGTTTACCTGTAACGCCCGCATAGGAAGCATTTAAACGGTCTACACTACGTTTGGTACTTGTTATGCTATTACCAACTGCAGTTACTTGACCACTCTCACTTGTCCACTTAATCTTTTCTGGTGTAATAGGTACTTTATAGCCCTCTTGGTCTACACCATATACCTGAACCTGCTTTGTAGTCTGCTCATCCATTTGCAACGTAGCGGGCTCTATAATTAAACCTGTTGGCTTTGTTACTTTAATCTCAGCTGTTCCTGTCACATCACCTGCTGTTACCATAATAAGGGCATCACCTTCTGATTCAGGTGTGAAATTAAGACCATTAAAATTGCCTGTGACACCAGCTACCTGAATGCTTACATCTTTACTACTTAAAACTACCGAATTCCCATTCTCATCTACACCTTTTAGTATAAGTGGAACACTCTCTCCTACAAAAGTACGTTCTCTTGAAGGCTCAATAATTATTTTAGCCAGTTCACCTTGTGGCCTAGTTGAAAATACACCTATACCATTCGCTACATTTCTTTGCGAACCACCTGATGGCTTATTTTGGAGCGTAAGGTTCATATCTCCCTCATTTCTTACAACCATAGTTGTAGAGCCCCCACCATCTAAATACATAGCATCTTTAGCACCTAGTTCTTGTAAAATCTTAATAAGATCTGTGTGGTTCGCACCTAAAGACTGATTGGTTCTACCATCAATGGTAATCAGTAACACTTCATTTGGTGTATAAGTATTAGCTACAATAGTACGAGGTTCTTTTTTATCTCCAGATACTTTATGAGCTTGACCTTGGTAGGCTTGTCCATTTTTAAGAATAAGACCACCTCCACCAATACCCATTTGTAAGTCACTAACTGACTCCACAATTTCATTATTAAGTGTAATAACTTGCTGGAGTACGATTTCACTACCTTCTTCTAAATAAGGTATGTATTTACTAAAAGTATCGCCACTAATCATAATAGCGTAGGCGTCTTTTGGTATTTCTACTACTTCATTTAATCCTGATATGTAACTGACTGTATCCTCTTCAATAAGAACAGTATAAAGGCCTACTTGCTGATACTTGCTAATAAGTGCTGCATTATTTACATAGTAAGTTCTATCAATAACAAAAGGTGTTCGGATACTAGATGGTGTTTTATTATAACTTGATAAATCGAAAGCTTTTTGTCCATCTGTTTCTACCCACATTTTCACACTATAGTAATCCATAGAAGCCTGACCTTCTTCATCTACTATAAGCGTTCCCATATATTTTTGTGGTCCTAATGTGTAGTAGTCATTATGATAAGCATTGTTAAGGCTCCCCTCACTAATAGAAGGCCCAAATGCCGGTGTCTTTGTACTCATATCAAAGTAGTCTGCATTAACTGCTGCTAAGGCACCTGCACTAGTCGCTAAATTCATAATTGTATTACGTTCTCCTAAAACAGAAGACTGTATAGGCTTTAATACCACATTATCATTACTTAAATCAATTCTTAAGATATTTAAATCTTGCCAGCCACTATCTGTCAGCACTTGTTTAGAAATATGTGTTGCCCCATTTGTTACAGTTTGAGACTGAGTAATCTCATGGAGTACTGCACCATAAGTGCTATAAGTACTTCCTAAGGCTACACTCCCTATCATAAAAGATAGTAATAATTTTCTTGCCTTCATTTTGTTCCCTCCTTAACTGCCCTCTTTATAATTTATTACTTTATTCTATATTGCTTCTAATCTACTGCTTGTAGACTATTGCTCTATAATCTATTCTTTTATAGCTTATATTTTATTCTACACTTGTTTCTATATCAGTTCCTATTACAATTTGAATATCTGTGGCAATGGTTTCATCTTGTGTAATTTGTGCATTTGGATAATAAGTTAAAAACTGCTTAGCTTTTGTTTCATCTTTAGCAATCACCATGGTTGTGACTACATCATGTGTTTGATAATTCCCAACTTCACTTACTGTATAACCTTGTTCTACAAGCTGGTCACGAGCACGTCCTGCTGCACCTGTAATACCGCTTCCATTTAGGATAGTAATAGATACTTCTTTATCTATGACAACTTCCTCTTCTACTGGCTCCTGACCTGCAGGTACAGTATCAAAGAATACCTCTTGTATTACGGCATCAAGTGCATCTAAATCTGGGAAGAAATAAGATGCTCCCCCTTCATAGCGTCCTTCTCCAGGAAGGATGTGGAAAGATATGTTCTCCCCATTAAAGTTATTGATGTATTGGTAATATTGTGGGATCTCAGTTAAGTTTATATCTGTTGTAATAGAATTAAAGACAATACTTACGAGCTTTGGAATCTTAGTAATAATAGAAGGACTAAGTAGTTTATCTGCAAAAGCTCTTAAAAATACTTGCTGAGCTGCTACACGGTCTACGTCTCCATTTGGATAACTTCTAAAACGTACAAACTGCTCTGCTTTATCTCCATCTAAATGTTGTTGACCTTCTTTTAAGTCAATAAACAGTTCTCCAGCATAGTCAGTGTGCTTCATATCTTGCGGTACATAAAGATCTACCCCACCAATTGCATCTACGATTTCATTAAATGCTTTAATATTAACAATGACATAATTATCAATTGTTACACCCAACATACGCTCTAATTCATTAATAGTAAAATCTCTAATATTTTCAATTCCGCCATAAGCTGTCATTTCATTAATTTTAGATACAGTTCTAACGCCTTTTCCTAAATCACGTAAACTTTGTTTTTGTTCTTCTGACCAAGTTACTTTTGTATCCCTTGGTACTGAAAGTACTTTTACCTTATTGGTTTCACTATTAAAGTTGACTACGAAAATAACGTCTGTTCGGTATCCATCTTTATCTACACCAAATACGGCAACATTCTTATAGATATCCTCCAGCTTTTCTTCTTTCTTTGTAGCACCTTGATTTTTTCCAGGTTTATTACTTGTACCCTCTTCTTTAAAAAAGTAATTATAACAGCCCACTAAACTTACAATGGCAATAATACATATTAAACCTGTACCTAGCATGGCTCTTAAAAAAGTCCTTGCTAGCTTTTTCTTCTTATTCAACTTTTTCTTAGTACCTTTAGTACTCATTCGTTCCACTCCCTGTGTCGAAAATTTTATCCATTTCATGCCAAATTAAATTGTAATTATACATCATGCATTATAATAGCACAAAATCTGCCAAAAATAAATTGTCTCTCTCCAGCATTTTTTTATCTTTTCTATTATAGACTCAATTTATGAACAAAATAAATAAAAGAGATATCAATATTTTGACACCTCTTTAAAAATTATATTTATTTTATTAAAAGAAAAGTTCCTGTACTAAAGTACATACCGCATCTAAATCTGGGAAGAAATAAGAAAGATTATTCTCCTCATGCGCTTCTCCAGGTAATACGCTAAAATGTAACTTATCCATACTAAATTCTTTCAAATAAGGATAATAGGTTGGAATCTCCGTTAATCCTACATCTGTCTTAATAGATGTGAATAAAATAGGTACAATTTTAGGTATTTTAGTAATTATGTCAGGTGATAACACTTTCTTTGCAAAAGCTTCTAAAAACTGCTGCTGTGCTTCTATTCTACCTAGGTCTCCTGTAGGATAACTCCTGAACCTTACAAATTGCTCTGCTTTCTCCCCATCTAAAACCTGCACACCAGGATAAAGGTCAATATGTAAACCTTGGCTATAATCGTCCTTCTTCATACGCTGTTTCACATCTACTTCTACTCCACCAATAGCATCCACAATCTGTCTAAAAGCATCTAAATTGACTACCACATAATGATCAATCTTAACGCCTAACAACTTTTCTAGTGTAGCAATGGTTAGAGGTCTTATATCATCTATACTTCCCCAGCTTGTCATCTCATTAATTTTACTGACCCTCACCCACTGGTGTGCTTTAGGCAATATACTAGTCTGCTCCTTAGTCCATTCAACCTTTGTATCACGTGGTATAGAAAGGATATTCACTTCATTGGTTTCACTCTTAAAATGCGCTACTAAAATAACATCTGTCAAACTCCCTGCCTTATCCGTTCCAAAAATAGCAACTGTCTTGCTGTCATCTTTCTTAGCCTCACTAGGCTGTATACTTTCCATCTCAGCTTGTGGCGTTTCTTGTGGCTCTATGCCTTCATCTTCTGCTTGATGGACACTTGTATTGCCCTTATCATACACCAAAGCATAATAAGCCGTTACTCCTGCTATAGTGACCATTGCGCATAATACAAAAGTAATCAGTGCTACTATCAAAAAGATTTTAAGTCCTGCCTTCTTTCCACTCAAACGAGACATTTTATAACTCCCCCTAGTTTATTCTTTATTCCTTATGTTATCCCTTATAATGTGTGGCTTTTTATGTTACTATAATTTAGGAATACTTTCATTTCAGTATACTATACAGCTATTTTGTTGTAAATATTTTATATATTCTAATATTAAAAGGAGATAATACATGCTAAAAATAGGTTCTCATGTTTCTATGTCTGGCGGCCTTTTAGGCGCAGCTAAAGAAGCTTATTCTTACGGTGCAAATACCTTTATGATTTATACAGGTGCACCTCAAAATACAAAACGCTCTCCTATGGAGAAACTTAAAGTTAAAGAAGGGCAAGCTTTTATGAAAGCTTATGGTCTAGATGATATTGTCATCCACGCACCTTATATCATCAATCTTGCTTCCTGCAAAGAAGATACTTATCAGCTTGCTCGTGACTTCTTAAAACTTGAAATCGAACGTACAACTGAGATGGGTTCTAACTACCTTGTACTTCATCCAGGCTCTTTCACTACAGAAACACTTGAATATGGTACACAACGTATTATTGATGGCCTTAATGAGGTTATTACAGAAGATACTAAACCTTTTATCTGTCTTGAAACAATGGCAGGTAAAGGAAGTGAAATAGGTCGTAACTTTGAAGAACTTAAAGCCATCATTGATGGTGTTAAATATAGTGATAAAATCGGTGTCTGCTTTGATACTTGCCATATACACGATAGTGGCTATGATATCATTAATAACTTTGATGAAGTTATTGCAGAATTTGACCGCATTATTGGTCTTGATAAACTAAAAGTCTTCCATATTAATGGCTCTTTAAATGTGCGTGGCGCACGCAAAGACCGTCATGCGAATCTTGGTGCTGGTGAAGATAATCCAAAGGGCAAAGATCACATTGGCCGTGAGACACTTTATAAAATTGTTCATCACCCAGCTGTACAAGGTAGACCTTTCATTTTAGAAACACCTTGGCTTGATAAAAAAACTAACTTATATAAAGAAGAAATTGCTTATTTAAGGGGCGATGATAGTGAACTTTAATGACGAAATCGTTCTTGTTACAGGTTCTTCTAGAGGCATAGGCCTTTCTATTGCCTACCACTTTGCTAAAGCAGGTGCTACTGTCATTCTTAATGGTGCACATAATAAGGAAGCTTTGGATCAAGCAACTACTTCTTTTAAGGAAGAATCTCTTAAAGTCTATAGTTTCTTAGGCGATGTATCTGAGTATACTACTGCAAAGGCACTTTTTGACTTTACCTATACAAAACTTGGCAGCTATCCTACCATTGTTATAAACAATGCAGGAATCAGCCATGTAGGACTCTTTACAGATACAACACCAGATATATGGCATAAAGTAATGGAAATTAATATGACTTCCGCCTATAACTGCTCTCACTTAGCAGTCCCTTCTATGATTAGTCAGCACAAAGGATGCATTATCAACATTTCTTCTATCTGGGGTAACGTAGGTGCCTCCTGCGAAGTAGCTTATAGCACGAGTAAAAGTGCCCTAAATGGTTTCACTAAAGCCCT
This sequence comes from Zhenhengia yiwuensis, assembly GCF_014384995.1. Taxonomy (GTDB): domain Bacteria; phylum Bacillota; class Clostridia; order Lachnospirales; family Cellulosilyticaceae; genus Zhenhengia; species Zhenhengia yiwuensis. Next base: position 45,503 of record NZ_JACRSY010000012.1, read on the forward strand.
TGCCAAAGAACTTGGCCCTTCTAATATTCGTGTGAATGCCATCTCTTGCGGATGGATTGATACGGATATGAATGCTCACTTCTCTGAAGAAGATAAAAATGCTTTTGTTGATGAAGTACCTCTTTGCCGTACTGGTAAAGTTGAAGACGTAGCTAAAACCTGTCTTTACTTAGCCAGTGAGGCAGCCAGCTATATGACAGGGCAAATTCTTACTTTAGATGGTGGACTACTCTAATAATATATAGGCTTTATACATTAAACTACTAAATAAGAAAGAGGCTATCTGCTTCTATTCATCTTATATAAGATGATAGACTGATAGCCTCTTTCTTATATCCTTATTTTTAAAGATAAAAAAGCCAATCCATAAAGGATTGACTTTGAAAAATTAACGTTTTGAGAACTGTGGTGCACGTCTCGCAGCTTTGAGACCGTATTTTTTTCTTTCTTTCATTCTTGGGTCCCTTGTTAAGAAGCCTGCTTTTTTAAGAGCTGGACGGAATTCACCATCAGCTTGAAGTAACGCACGGCTAATACCATGACGGATAGCTCCAGCTTGTCCTGTTGTTCCTCCACCATATACGTTTACTCTAACATCAAATTTGTTTAATGTTTCTGTAAGTACTAATGGTTGACGAGTAATAACTTTTAATGTTTCAAGACCGAAATATTCTTCGATATCTCTCTTATTGATTGTAATTTTACCTGTTCCTGGTACAAGGTATACACGTGCTACTGAGCTTTTACGTCTACCTGTTCCATAATATCTAACTGCTGCCATTTGTATTGCCTCCTCTCGATACGATTAATATTTGAATGTAAGTACTTCTGGTTTTTGAGCTTCATGATTGTGCTCTGTTCCAGCATATACACGTAATTTTGTAAGCATTTGTCTACCTAAAGAGTTTTTAGGAAGCATACCTTTTACTGCGTACATAACAACGCGTTCTGGATGTTCGTTAAGCATATCACGAGCTTTAGTTTCTTTTAAACCACCAGCGTATCCAGAGTGTTTTCTGTATAATTTTTGGTCAAGTTTTTTACCTGTGAATACTACTTTTTCAGCGTTGATTACGATTACGTGATCACCACAGTCTACGTGTGGAGTATAAGTAGGTTTGTTTTTACCTCTTAATACTGCTGCGATTTGGCTTGCAAGTCTACCTACTGTTTGACCTTCAGCATCAATAATATACCATTTTCTTTCAACATTTTGAGCATTTGCCATGTATGTTGTTCTCATATAAATTCCCTCCTTCGGCCTAGTCTTCGCTAGTTAAACCGTCTATTTGATATAAAATCCGGGGCATTTGGATTCTATAAGTGGGCTTATTAACACAAATTACATTATAGTATAGGTGACTTGGACTGTCAAGAGACTAGGTCCGATTTATTTATGCACAATTTAACCATTTTTTCTTAAAAGTTATCCACATTTTTATATATAAATTGTTTATAACTCTTTATATTTGTTAATAAGTATAAAATTTTTCTCATTAATTAATTTTTTATGTCTGTTCATAACGAAGCGCGGCATCATAGTACACTTCTAATAAGGTAAGACCTTCTGGTGGAGCTGTTGGACCACCTAATGTACGGTCCCTTTTTTCGAGCATCTCTTCAATAGTCTGTGCAGTTAGTCTATGTCTTCCTACATCAATGAGTGTTCCTGCAATAATACGTACCATATTATAAAGGAAACCATTCCCACATACATCTAGGTAAACTATATCATCTTGCTCATGTACTTCTATACTATAAACTGTACGCACTGTATCTTTGACTGTACTTCCAGAAGCGCAAAAACATTTAAAGTCATGTGTGCCTTCTATTCTACGTGCTGCTTCTTTCATAGCTTCTATATCTAAGCTATAAGGATAGAAGTAACAATACTTTCCTATAAACGGGTCATTCACTTTACTTGTAAGAATCTGATAACGGTAAGTCTTCTTCTTCGCCATAAAACGTGGGTGAAAATCTGATTTTACATCCCTTGCCTCTTTAATGACAATTTCCTTTGGTAATCTGCTATTAAGCGCTTTAGCAAAACGTTCTGTTGGAATAGGTGTATCAATATCAATAATACAGCATTGCCCTTTAGCATGAACCCCAGCATCTGTTCTCCCTGACCCTACTAAGTCTACTTTCTTACCCGTTAAACTATAAATTGCATTTTCTACAGTTCCTTGTATAGTTATTGCATGTTCCTGTTTAGCAAAGCCATGATAATCTGTTCCATCATAAGCTATAATAAGTTGTATTCTTCTCATAGCTCCTCCTTATTCATTCTCTCTTTAAGTCTCTTTTTTTATCTTTTAATCTTATAACACAATACACATTACAATATAAAGCACGCCAAATCCAAAGGCTAGAAAGTCTCCTTTGTGGTACTCTAACTTATTCATACGCGTTCTCCCCGCTCCCCCTTGGTAGCACCTAGCTTCCATAGCCATAGCTAAATCCTCTGCCCTTCTAAATGCAGAAATAAATAATGGCACCATAATTGGAATCATAGCTTTCGCACGTTGCATAATATTACCACTCTCAAAGTCAGCACCTCTTGCTGTCTGAGCCTTCATAATCTTATCTGTTTCCTCTAATAAAATAGGAATAAATCTTAATGAGATACTCATCATCATAGCAATTTCATGCGCTGGCACATGAATCTTTGTAAATGGCATTAATAAACTTTCTATACCATCTGTAAGCTGAATAGGTGAAGTCGTTAATGTCAGAAGTGAACTTCCCACAATAAGTAGGATTAATCTCGTTCCCATTTCAAGTGCAAAGAAAATCCCTTCCCATGTAATGCGTATAAAACCCCAGTCTACAATAGTATGTTCACCTGTTGTAAAGAACACATTCAGTACAACAGTAAAGAGTAAAATGACCACAATACTCTTTAGTCCTTTTAGCATGTATTTAACAGGTACTTTACTTACTTTAATAGCTAGTGCTAATGCTAAGAATACACCTAAGTATCCCCATACAGTATCTACGAAAAAGAGTGCAATAATATAAGCAAACGTCAGAAGAATCTTAGTTCTAGGATCAAGCTTATGCACAGGTGAGTTAATTGGATAATACTGACCTATCGTAATATCTCGTATCATGCGTTATTCACCTCTTTCTCTAAACAAGCTATAAGCTTACTTGCTGCTTCTTCTACAGTTAATACATCTGTATCTACTAACATGCCTTTTTCCTTTAATGCATCCATAATATGTCTAATTTGTGGTACGCCAAGACCTATCTCTTCTAGTCTTTCTCTATGCTTAAAGACTTCTCTTGTATCTCCCTTAAAGGCAATCTCACCTCTATAAAGTACAATAAGCTCTTCTACATAACGTGCTACATCTTCCATACTATGTGAAATAAGTACAATGGTTAAATGCCTTGTTTCATGCATCTCTTTTAATTGACTAAACAGTTCTTCTCTCCCCTTAGGATCAAGTCCTGCTGTAGGCTCATCTAAAATTAAGATATCTGGGTTCATAGCCAACACACCTGCTATGGCTACACGTCTTTTCTGTCCACCTGATAATTCAAAAGGCGACTTCTGCCAAAACTCTTCATCTAAACCTACCGCTTTTAAAGAAGATTCTATTCTTTCCTTTAATGCATCTCCCTCTAGCCCTAAGTTCTTAGGTCCATAAGCTACATCATCATATACAGTCATTTCAAAAAGTTGGTATTCTGGGTACTGGAATACAAGACCTACGGATTGTCTAATATGTTTTTTATCTACGCCATCTTCATGAATATTAATCCCTTTGACATATACCTCTCCTCTTGTAGGTTTTAAAAGCCCATTAAACATCTGAATAAGTGTACTCTTTCCAGAACCTGTATGTCCAATAATCCCTAAAAAGCTTCCATCTTTTATATGCAGGTTAACATCATGAAGAGCTACTTTCTCAAAAGGCGTTCCTTCATTATAAATATGTGTTAGTTGTTTGATTTTAATTGCCATATTGCATCTACAACCTCCTTTGTTGTTAATAAGGTTGGATCTAAATCATACCCTTTTTGTCTGAGGAGATAGATAAGATAAGTAGAATCTGGTACATCTAAACCTATTCTTCTAATTTCCTCTACATTTTTGAAAACTTCCTTCGGAGAACCTGAAAGTAATACCTTACCTTCATCAATAACAATAATACGATCAGCTAAAATAGCCTCCTGCATGTAGTGTGTAATATGAATAATAGTAATACCTTGCTCCTTATTCAGCTTTTGCATAGTCTTCATAACTTGGGAACGGCCTATAGGATCTAGCATAGCTGTAGATTCATCAAAAATAATACATTTAGGTTGCATAGCTATAACACCAGCAATAGCAATACGTTGCTTCTGCCCACCCGATAATTGGTTAGGTGATACACGTTTATAGTCATCCATCTCTACTGTATGGATAGCTTCATCTACACGCTTTCTAATTTCACTAGGCTCTACTCCTAAATTTTCTGGACCAAAGGCTACATCTTCTTCCACAATCGTTGCAACGATCTGGTTATCTGGATTCTGAAATACCATTCCCACATCTTTACGTACTTCCCATATATGCTCGCCATTACTTAGGTCAATATTATTAACCCATAACATTCCTGATTTAGGGGATAAAATACCATTCAGATGTTTGGCAAAAGTAGATTTACCAGAACCATTGTGTCCAAGTACCGCTACAAATTCACCTTCTTTAATAGTTACATTAATATGATCCAAAGCAATAATCGTATCTTCTACTTTACCTTGGTCATCATGAATTAAGTACTCAAATGTTAAATCTTTAGCTTCTACTATATTCTTCATGTACATTCCTCTTTCTATATACTTACACATCTATATCTACTTAAATAAATAGGCTATACACCCTTTTTAAGATACAAGGATAATCTACTCATGTAAATAGATATTTAAAAATAAATAGAGAAAAGGGATTAAGAGCAAATTCTTAATCCCTGGACATTATACTAATTCAATAATAACTTCTTCAGCACCGTCACCTTTACGAGGTCCGATTTTGATGATTCTTGTGTAACCACCATTACGGTCTGCGTATTTAGGAGCGATTTCGCTGAATAATTTATCTGTTAAATCAACAGATTTAGCTTGTCTTCTCTTATTAGCTTGAACTTCTGTTACAGGGTATAATACCTTTAACATTTGTCTTCTTGCATGTAAGCGAGTAGCGCTATCTTTTTTGATTGTTTTTTCTACTTCTTCAAATACAGTTACTTTTTTGCCATCTACAACTTCTTTAACGCGTTTACCGTTAACGTCTTTTTTAGCAACTTTAGCAGTAACTTTTACTTCTTCATAGTTATCTTTTTCACGTACAGCCATTGCAATTAAGCCTTCAGCAATCTTGCGAATCTCTTTAGCTTTTGCTGTAGTAGTTTTGATCTTACCATGGTATAAGAGATTTGTTACTTGATTACGAAGTAATGCTTTACGTCCAGCTGCATTACGTCCAAGTTTTCTTTGAGCCATGCCTTAACCTCCTTTAGTTTGTCACTAATCTTCGCTTGGTTTTAATGCAAATCCAAGCTCTTCAAGTTTTTGGAACACTTCTTCTAATGATTTACGTCCTAAGTTACGTACTTTCATCATTTCATCTTCTGTTTTATTTGTAAGGTCTTCAACAGTGTTGATACCTGCACGTTTTAAACAGTTGAATGATCTAACAGAAAGATCTAACTCTTCGATAGTCATTTCAAGTGTTTTCTCTTTGGAGTCATCTTCTTTAGTTACCATGATTTCAGCATTACGTGCATTTTCACTTAAATCAATGAAAAGATTTAAATGTTCACTTAATACTTTAGCAGCTAAGCTAACTGCTTCATCAGGTTTTAAAGTACCATTTGTCCATACTTGTAATGTAAGTTTATCGTAGTCAGTTTGTTGACCAACACGAGTATCCTCTACAGTAAAGTTTACGCGCTCTACTGGAGTGTAACTTGCATCTACTGGAATAACTCCGATTGGTAAATCTGTCTTTTTAAGTTTATTAGTACCGATGTATCCACGACCTCTAGTGATTGTGAGTTCGATATATAAACGACAGTTTGAACCGCCATTTAATGTAGCGATATGATGTTCTGGATTAAGGATTTCAATTTCAGCTGGACATTTAATGTCTGCGCCTGTCACTGTGCCCTCACCTGTAGCTTCAATGTAAACTACTTTTGGTTCCATATTATCACTAATGTCTTTGATAGCAAGACCTTTAATGTTTAATAGGATTTCAAGAACGTCTTCTTTAACACCTGGGATACTGCTGAATTCGTGTAGTACGCCTTCAATTTTTACGCTGCTTACTGCAGAACCTGGAAGAGAAGAAGAAAGGATTCTACGTAATCCATTCCCTAGGGTAGTCCCATATCCTCTTTCTAAAGGTTCTACAACAAAACAACCGTATTTACCGTCAGGTGACATTTCTTTAATCTCAATTTGTGGTTTTTCAAATTCCAACACCCGATAAACCCTCCTTTAATATTAAAATAGTCTTTTGAGGGTGACGAACTATTACTTAGAGTAAAGCTCAACGATAAGTGTTTCTTGGATATCTGTATCGATTTGATCTCTTGCAGGAGCTGCTTTAACAGTTCCTCTTAAGTTTTCGATATCAGCTTCTAACCATTCTGGTACAATACGAGAACCTGTTACTTCAGTGATTTGTTTGAAGCGTTCGAAGCTTTTAGCATCTTCTTTAACTTCAATTACATCACCAATTTTAACTTGGTATGATGGAATGTTAACTCTTTTACCGTTAACTGTAACAAGGTTGTGACGAACAACTTGTCTAGCTTCTGTACGAGAACGTCCAAGACCTAAGCGGTAAGCTACGTTGTCTAAACGAAGTTCAAGGTTACGAAGTAAGTTCTCACCTGTGATGCCTGGTTGTGCATCTGCTTTTTCAAAGTATGTTCTGAATTGACCTTCAAGAACACCATAGATTCTTTTAGCTTTTTGTTTTTCACGTAACTGTAAGCCGTACTCAGATAATTTTGTTTTTTGTTGACCATGTTGACCTGGTGCATATGGTCTTCTTTCAATAGCACAAGCTGCTGTGTAGCATCTTTCGCCTTTTAAGAATAATTTTTTACCTTCACGACGACATTGTTTACATTTCGCTCCGATATATCTAGCCATTTCTATTTACACCTCCTATTACACTCTTCTACGTTTTGGTGGACGACATCCGTTATGTGGTACAGGAGTTACATCTTTAATTAATGTTACTTCTAAACCAGCTGCTTGAAGCGCACGAATAGCTGCTTCACGTCCGGATCCTGGACCTTTTACCATTACTTCAACTGATTTTAAACCGTGTTCCATTGCTGCTTTAGCTGCTGTTTCAGCTGCCATTTGAGCTGCATATGGAGTTGATTTTCTAGAACCTCTGAAACCAAGGCCACCTGCACTTGCCCATGAAAGAGCATTGCCGTTTGTATCAGTTAATGTAACCATTGTATTATTGAAAGTAGATTGGATATGAGCCATACCACGTTCTACATGTTTTCTATCACGACGTCTACGAGTTGTACCCTTTTTTGCCGCTTTTTTTGCTGCTGCCATGAGATCTTAACCTCCTTTATTTAACTATTTTTTCTTATTAGCTACTGTTTTCTTAGGACCTTTACGTGTACGAGCATTCGTTTTAGTTTTTTGTCCTCTTACTGGAAGGCCACGTCTATGACGAATTCCTCTATAGCATCCGATTTCCATTAATCGTTTAATGTTAAGGGCGATTTCACGACGAAGGTCACCTTCAACCATTTGAGTTTTCTCGATGATTTCGCGGATTTTGTTAGCCTCATCATCAGTTAAGTCCTTAACGCGTGTATCTGGATTGATACCTGCTTCTGTAAGGATTCTACGAGAACTTGGACGACCTATACCATAGATATAAGTAAGACCAATTTCAACACGTTTATTTTTTGGTAAGTCTACACCTGCAATACGTGCCATTCAGATTGCACCTCCTATTGGTTGATATATATATAATACAGCATTTTACCATGAAATGCCGCAGCCGCTTTTTAGTTAACTCACAAAATCATATTATATATGATTTTGTGACATAAATCAATGCATTTGTAAAGCATTAACCTTGTTTTTGTTTGTGTTTTGGATTTTCACAGATAACGCAAACACGGCCTTTTCTTTTGATTACTTTACATTTTTCACATATCTTTTTAACAGATGGGCGTACTTTCATTTTCTGCTCTCCTTTCCGTTTACCATTTATTTAGAACGCCAAATAATTCGTCCCTTGGTTAAATCATATGGAGAAAGTTCCACAGTTACTTTATCACCCGGTAAAACACGGATAAAATTCATACGAAGTTTACCTGAGATATGAGCTAAGATCTTATGTCCGCCTTCAATCTCTACTTGAAACATCGCATTTGGTAACTTTTCTATCACTGTTCCCTCTACTTCAAAAACATCACCTTTTGCCAAGTTACAAACCTCCTCTATATAGAAGTCTTTATCAAATACTCTTTAATTCCTTTACGGATATCCGCATTCGATACGTTTTCTTCGATTATTTTTTGTTTGATCCAATCGATAACATCATTGGTTCTTTGAATATGTTTATTTTTCTTACGTTTTGGGTTCTCTACTTTACGCAAATCTCCATCAGCAAGGTACACATATTCTTCTTCTACACTAACCACTATAAAAGATCTGCCTTTGTCTCTTCCACTTTTTGAAAACACTATTTGACCTACTTCTAACATTCCAATCATTTCTCGCCCTCTTCTTCCGATCTGAGCGTTAAAATGAGTGGCTCATCATCTGTAATTACTATAGTATTTTCATAATGCGCAGATGGCAGTCCATCTCTAGTGACAAAAGTCCAATCATCGTCTAAACATCTTACTTGACATGTTCCTAAGTTAATCATAGGTTCAATAGCAAGTGCCATGCCTTTTTCAAGTTTTACACCGCGCCCAGGTGCCTTATAGTTAGGTACCTGTGGCTCCTCATGTAATTCTTTCCCAATTCCATGACCCACTAAATCGCGTACTACACCATATCCGAAGGATTTTGCATAGTCCTCGATAGCTTGGGATATTTGTCCTAAATGATTGCCAGCTTTTGCATATTTTAGTCCTTCAAAGAAACACTGCTTTGTAACTTCAATTAGCTTCAAAACATCAGGTGATACATCTCCGACTGGATACGTTCTAGCTGCATCAGAATGGTATCCTTTATAGTATACCCCAAGATCAACACTTACTATGTCGCCTTGTTTGATTTTCCTTGCACCTGGAATACCATGTACAACTTCCTCATTAATGGATATACACGCTGATGCTGGGTAACCACAGTAACCTTTAAAAGAAGGTATAGCGTGTTTACTTGTTATGAACTTATAAGCCACCTGGTCTAATTCTTTTGTTGTTACACCGGGTCTAATATGCTTTGCCACCAGTTCATGTGCCTCAATGAGTATTTGAGCTGACTCTTGCATTAACTTAATTTCCGCGTCGGATTTAATGGGAATTGGCATTTTAGTTCACTCCTAATGCTTTCTTTACCCTTGCACTAACTTCTTCTACTGTACCAACACCGTCAATTACAAGGACTTTCCCTTGCGCTTCGTAATGATTGATAAGAGGTTTAGTTTGTGCATGATAAACTTCTAATCTTTTCTTAACTGTATCTTCTTTATCATCTTCTCTTTGAACAAGATGAGTAGAACATTCATTACAAATACCTGGTACTGTTTCTACTTTGAATAATTTGTGATAAGAAGCGCCGCAGCTAGGACAAACAGTTCTACCAGCCATACGCTCAATGATCGCTTCGTCTGGTACTTCTACATCAACTACTGCATCAATTGGTCTATTGATCTCTTTAAGCATAGCATCGAATGCTTCTGCTTGTGGTATAGTTCTTGGGAAACCATCCATGATCATGCCATTATCACAATCTTCTTGAACTATACGATCTTTGACAAGTTCAATTACGAGCTCATCTGGTACCAATTTGCCTTCATCCATGTATTTTTTTGCTTCTTGACCTAACTGAGTATTTTTAGAAATATGTTCTCTAAAAATATTTCCTGTTGAGATCGTTGGTATATTGTATAGTTTCATAAGCATTTCTGCTTGTGTGCCTTTACCTGCTCCAGGTGCACCTAATAATATTAATCTCATTACGGCAACCCCCTAATCTAATTCTTATAGAAATCCTTTATAATGGCGCATTAGCATTTGTGATTCTAATTGCTTAATTGTTTCAAGTGCAACACCAACTACGATAAGTAATGATGTTCCTCCAAACTGAATTGGCATACTAAAGATAGCACCAAGTAAGAGAGGAGTTAAAGCTAATATTGCTAAGAATATTGCTCCCATTAATGTAATGTGTGTTGCAACCTTTGAAAGGTACTCAGATGTTGGTTTTCCTGGTCTAATACCTGGGATAAAACCGCCACCTTTTTTGAGGTTAGATGCTATATCTATTGGATTAAATGCTATTGTTGAGTAGAAGAATGCAAATGCAAAGATTAAAATGACATAAAGTGTTCCTCCAAATGGATGAGTCCATCTAAGCCACTCAATAGCAGTTGCCCAGAATTCACTTGGATTTTTAACAAATAAACCTGTTATAATCTCAGGGAATTGGATAAGTGACATTGCAAAGATAACTGGAAGTACACCAGCTAAGTTTACTTTGATTGGTATATTTTGTGATTGACCACCATATACCTTTCTACCTGCTACACGTTTTGCATATTGAACTGAAATTCTTCTTTCACCAAGTGACATAGCCACAGTGAAACCAATAATAACAATAAAGAATAATAATAGAATAGCAACTTTTACATAATTATCATATGCTAGTAGGCTTGTAGCTGCTTGTGGAAGTCTAGATACGATATTAATAAAGATAATTAATGAAATACCATTTCCAATACCTTTTTGTGTGATCTGTTCACCTATCCACATTACTAACATAGAGCCTGCAATAAATGAAATAAATGCAAGGGCAAATACTATTACGCTTTTTTCAACTAATACATTACTTCTATATAACATAAGTGTTGTTGCACCTGATTGCATCATGGCAATTACTAATGTTAAATATCTAGTATACTTGTTGATTTTTTTACGTCCATCTTCGCCTTCTTTTGATATCTCTTCTAGTCTAGTAATAGCGATAGTGAGGAGTTGGATAATGATTGACGCTGTGATGTAAGGACCTACACCAAAGGCAAAAAGTGCCATTTGGCTGAATGCACCACCTGTGATTGCATTCATAAGTCCTAACATGTTGTTAGAATTCGCTCCTAACATTTGCTGTACAGCATCCGGATTGATGCCTGGAACAGGAATATGAGCTCCTATTCTAATTAAGGCAAACATCCATAGGGTAAAAATTATCTTTTTTCGCAGTTCTGGTACACTCCATGCATTTTTAAGAGTCTTAAACAACCTACATCACCTCTGCTTTTCCACCCACAGCTTCAATTTTTTCGATTGCACCTGCACTAAATGCATTTGCTTGTACTGTTAATTTTTTAGTAAGATCGCCTTTAGCAAGGATTTTAACACCATCTCTAGTGTTTTTAACAATTCCTGCTTCAACCATAGCGTCTACTGTAACAACAGCTCCATCTTCGAAACGGTTTAACATATCAACATTGATACCTACGATATCTTTGCTGTTACGATTTGTGAAACCACGTTTTGGAAGTCTTCTGTAAAGAGGCATTTGTCCCCCTTCAAAACCTGGTCTTACACCGCCACCACTTCTTGCTTTTTGTCCTTTATGTCCTTTACCGGCTGTTTTACCGTTACCTGAACCATGTCCTCTACCTGTACGGAAAGAGTCTCTTTTTGAACCTTCAGCTGGTCTTAATGAGCTTAAATTCATGCGTCGCACCTCCTTTTGCTAAATCTACAATTATTCGTTGATTTCTTCAACTTTAACTAAATGTTTAACTTGTTCAACCATACCACGGATAGCTGCGTTATCTTGGTGAATGTTTGAACTATTTGTTTTTCTTAATCCGAGCGCTTCGATAGTTTTTTTATGTTTTGGAATTGCCCCGATTGTGGATCTTACTAAAGTTACTTTTAAATTAGCCACTGACTATTCCTCCTATCCTAGAAGCTCTTCAACAGTTTTTCCACGAAGTTTAGCAACTTCTGCTGGAGTTTTTAATGCTGCAAGACCTTCGATTGTTGCGTGAACAACGTTTTTCTTGTTATTTGAACCTAAAGATTTAGTTCTGATGTTACGGATACCTGCAAGTTCAAGTACAGCACGAGCTGGACCACCTGCGATAACTCCAGTACCTTCTTTAGCTGGTTTAAGAAGAACGTTTGCACTACCGAATGTACCTACAAATTCATGGTAGATACTATCTGCATCGTTTCTTTCTACGAAGATAAGGTTTTTCTTAGCATCTTCAATTCCTTTTCTGATTGCATCAGGAATTTCCATAGCTTTACCTAAACCTACACCTACGTGTCCGTTTCCATCTCCTACTACTACTAAAGCAGAGAAACGGAATGTACGACCACCTTTAACTACTTTTGTTACACGTTTAATAGTAACAACTTTTTCTTTTAATTCCAAAGTATTTGGATTAATATTGAGTTTTTTAGCCACCGTCTGTCCCTCCTTTACTAGAATTGTAACCCAGCTTCACGAGCTGCGTCTGCTAATGCTTTTACTCTACCATGATATAAGAAACCACCACGGTCAAATACTACTTCTTCAATACCGTTAGCAAGTGCTTTTTTAGCAATTGCAGTACCAACAGCTACTGCTGCTTCTACGTTAGAACCAACTTTAATACCAAGATCTTTTTGAACTGTAGATGCTGATACTAATGTTACAGCTTTTACGTCATCAATAATTTGAGCATAGATGTGTTTTTCACTTCTGAAAACTGCAAGTCTTGGTCTTTGAGCTGTACCTTCAATCTTGTTACGAAGTCTTCTATGTTTTTGAACACGAACTTTACTACGTGATTGTTTATTGATCATTTAATTCACCCCTTTGCTATTATTTTTTACCTGTTTTACCTACTTTACGTCTGATTACTTCATCAACGTATTTAATACCTTTACCTTTGTAAGGTTCTGGTTCACGTTTAGAACGGATATCAGCAGCAAATTGGCCTACTTGTTCTTTATTGATACCAGCAACTGTGATTCTGTTACCATCAACTGTTGTTGTGATACCTTCTGGATCTTCCATTTCTACTGGGTGAGAGTAACCTAATGAAAGAACTAATTTTTTACCTTGTTTTTGTGCTCTGTAACCAACACCATTGATTTCTAATACTTTAGCGTAACCATTTGTTACACCTTCGATCATGTTCGCAATAAGTGTTCTAGTTAAACCGTGAAGAGCTCTATTTCTTTTTAAATCATTTGGTCTTGTTACAACCACTTGATTTTCTTCAAGTGCAATGTTCATTGCACTATCGAATGCTTTTGTTAATGTTCCTTTTGGTCCCTTAACTTCTACTACATTAGCTTCACTAACAGTAATAGTTACGCCTGCTGGAACAGTAATTGGTAGTCTACCAATACGTGACATGCTCGCACCTCCTTAAACTTTTGCTGTTATTACCAAATAAATGCTATAACTTCTCCACCAACACCAAGTTTTCTAGCATCTTTGTCTGCAATTACACCTTTGTTTGTAGAAATAATTGCTGTACCAAGACCACCTAAAACTTTTGGAAGGTTTTCTGTATCTGCGTATACACGAAGACCTGGTTTAGAAATTCTTTTAATTCCTGAAATAACTTTTTCGTTTTTATCTTTACCGTATTTAAGAGTGATACGGATATTTTCTTTAACACCGTCAGCTGTTACATCGAAAGCTTTGATGTATCCTTCATTTAATAAGATCTCAGCAATCGCTTTTTTCATTTTAGAAGCAGGAACTTCTACTGTATCATGTTTTGCAACATTCGCGTTTCTGATTCTTGTTAACATATCTGCAATTGGATCGCTCATCATCATTTTTAGTTACCTCCTTTCTGGTATTACCAGCTTGCTTTTTTAACGCCTGGGATTTGACCTTTATATGCTAATTCTCTAAAGCAAATACGACAAATACCAAATTTTCTAATGTATGCATGTGGACGTCCACAAATACGGCATCTACTGTATGCTTGTGTTGAAAATTTAGCAGGTCTAGCTTGCTTTACTTTCATAGATGTTTTTGCCATTTTGAACCCTCCTTATTTTTGGAATGGCATTCCGAATTGTCTAAGAAGCTCACGAGATTCTTCATCTGTGTGTGCTGTCGTAACAATAATTACGTCCATACCACGAACTTTATCGATTTTATCGTACTCGATCTCTGGGAAAATGATTTGTTCTTTAAGACCTAAAGCGTAGTTACCACGGCCATCGAAAGCTGTAGCATCTACCCCACGGAAGTCACGTACGCGTGGAAGTGCTAAATTCACTAAACGATCAAGGAATTCATACATTTTTTCTCCACGAAGAGTTACTTTACATCCGATTGGCATACCTTCACGAAGTTTGAAAGCAGCAACAGATTTTTTAGCTCTAGTTACAACTGGTTTTTGACCAGAGATTTTTTCCATATCTCCGATAGCGTTTTCTAATACTTTAGCATTATCTTTCGCTTCACCAACACCCATGTTAATAACGATTTTTTCGATTTTTGGAGCTTGAAGTTTATTTTTGTAACCAAACTTTTCTACCATTGCATCGATGATTTGTTCATTGTAAATATCTTTTAATCTACTCATTGTCTAACGTCCTCCTTTCGCCAATTAGTCAATTACTGTACGACCGTTTTTAGTAATTGCTACACGAACTTTTTTGTCATCTTTAATTTCTACACCTAAACGAGCAGGAGCTCCGTTTAAAGAGTACGCAACGTTTGAAATATGAATTGGGAATTCTTTTTCAACACGTCCACCTTGACCCATAGCGTTAGGTTTTTGATGTTTGAACCCTTGGTTAACACCATCAACTAAAACGCGTCCATGTTTACGATCAATGAAAGTAATATTGCCTTCTTTACCTTTGTCTTTACCAGCAATAACGATTACTCTATCGCCTTTTCTTAATTTAGTTTTCACGTCTTACACCTCCTTATAGAACTTCTGGAGCAAGTGATAAGATTTTTGTAAATTTCTTATCTCTTAATTCTCTCGCAACTGGTCCGAAAATACGAGTTCCTCTTGGGTTTTTATCTTCTTTGATGATAACAGCAGCGTTTTCATCAAATTTAATGTAAGATCCATCTGGTCTTCTAATTTCTTTTACAGTACGAACTACAACAGCTTTTACAACGTCACCTTTTTTAACAACGCCGCCTGGTGTTGCATCTTTAACAGTAGCTACAATAATGTCGCCAACACTTGCATATCTTCTTGTAGAGCCACCTAACACACGGATGCAAAGGATTTCTTTAGCTCCTGTATTATCTGCTACTCTTAATCTACTTTCTTGTTGGATCATGAGAAGTGCCCTCCTTTCAAGATTACTAATACTATTTTACTTTTTCTACGATTTCAACAAGTCTAAAACGTTTTGACTTGGATAAAGGTCTTGTTTCCATAACTCTTACACGGTCACCGATTTCACATTCATTGTTTTCATCATGTGCATGAAGTTTGTATGTTTTTTTGATGATTTTACCGTAAAGAGGATGTTTTACATTGTTAACTACGGCAACAGTAATTGTTTTGTCCATTTTGTTGCTAACTACGTTACCTACTAATGTTTTACGTAAATTTCTTTCTGCCACGATTTCTCCTCCTCTCTATTACACTGCTTGTTTTTGTGTAATAATAGTTTGAATACGCGCAATATTTTTTCTTACTTCTTTGATTCTTGCTGTATTATCTAATTGGTTGGTAGCGTTTTGGAATCTTAAGTTGAAAAGTTCTTTTTTCGCATTCACCAATTCGATATTTAATTCTTCAGCTGATTTTGCTCTTAAATCTTCTAAGAATGCTTTAGTTTTCACTACCATCACCTGCCATTTCTTGTTCAGCACGAGATACGATCTTACATTTCATAGGTAATTTGTGAACTGCAAGTCTTAACGCTTCTCTTGCTATTTCTTCTGCTACACCTGATAATTCGAACATAACGCGTCCTGGTTTAACTACTGCTACCCAGTACTCTGGAGAACCTTTACCAGAACCCATGCGTGTTTCAGCTGGTTTAGCTGTTACTGGTTTATCTGGGAAGATTTTGATCCATACTTTACCACCACGTTTGATGTAACGTGTCATCGCGATACGGGCAGCTTCGATTTGGTTTGATGTAACCCAGCTTGGCTCTAAAGCAACAATACCGTATTCACCGTAAGTGATTTTATTTCCACGGGTAGCTTGGCCTTTCATACGTCCACGGAACTGTTTACGACGTTTAACTCTTTTAGGCATTAACATTAGTTATCGCTCCCTTCCTTTTTAGCTTTTTGAGGAAGTACTTCTCCTTTATACATCCATACTTTAACACCGATTTTACCGTATGTTGTATCTGCTTCAGCAAATCCATACTCAATATCAGCTCTTAATGTTTGAAGTGGAATTGTACCTTCTGAATATTGTTCTGTACGTGCCATTTCAGCACCACCTAAACGGCCTGAACATGCAACTTTAATACCTTTAACACCGAATTTTTGAGCTTTACCGATAGATTGTTTCATAGCTCTACGGAAAGATACACGGTTTTCTAATTGAAGTGCAATGTTTTCTGCTGTTAATTGAGCAGAAGTTTCTGGACGTTTAACTTCAACGATGTTGATAGAAACTTTTGCAGTTGTAAGTTTCTCTACTTCTTTACGAAGTGCATCGATAGATGCTCCACCTTTACCAATTACAATACCTGGTTTTGATGTGTGAACATGAACTCTTACGCGTTTTGACATTCTTTCGATATCAATTTTATCGATGCCAGCACTGTAAAGTTTCTTTTTGATATAATTTCTAATTTTGTTATCTTCTACTAGGTAGTTAGCAAAGTCTGTTTTATCAGCGTACCATTTTGCGCTCCAGTCTTTAATAACGCCTACTCTTAATCCATGAGGATTTACTTTTTGGCCCATACCTAACCTCCTTATCTCTCATTTAATACCACTGTAATGTGGCTTGTTTGTTTGTCGATTCTGTAAGCACGGCCTTGAGCACGAGGACGGATTCTTTTAAGTGTTGGTCCTTGTGTTGCGTATGCTTCTTCAACAAATAATTTGCTTACATCCATAGAATTGTTGTGCTCTGCATTAGCGATAGCTGATTTTAATACTTTTTCGATAACGTCAGCAGCATATCTTGGAGTGTATGCTAAGATAGCGAGTGCTGTTTGCACGTCTTTACCTTTGATTTGATCAAGCACGATTTTAGCTTTTGTGCTAGAAACACGTACGAATGTTACTTTAGCGCTTGGTCTTCTATCGTTATTTTGATTTCTTTCTCTTTTTATCTGGGTTCTATGTCCTTTTGCCATCGTAAGACCTCCTTCCGATATTATTTATTAGCGAACTCTTGATTTTTTCTCTGCGTCTTTACCATGTCCACGGTAAGTTCTTGTTAACGCGAATTCACCAAGTTTGTGTCCTACCATATCTTCTGTAATGAATACAGGAACATGTTTTCTACCATCATGAAGGGCAATTGTATGTCCTACCATTGTTGGGAAGATTGTTGAACGACGTGACCAAGATTTAATTACTTTTTTCTCATCTGCAGCATTCATTGCATCGATTTTTTTAAGTAAGTGTTGATCTGCGAATGGTCCTTTTTTAACTGAACGAGCCATTATAGATGCCTCCTTTCAAATACTTAAATTTATTTATTACGTGAACGTACAATATATTTATTTGAATGTTTGTTTTTCTTTCTTGTTTTGTATCCAAGAGCAGGTTTACCCCAAGGAGTACATGGATTTGGACGTCCAATTGGAGATCTACCTTCCCCACCACCATGAGGGTGATCGTTAGGGTTCATTACAGAACCACGAACTGTTGGGCGGATACCCATGTGACGTTTACGTCCAGCTTTACCAATTGTGATAAGTTCGTGATCAATGTTACCAACTTGTCCAATTGTAGCTTTACAATCGATTGGTAATAAACGCATTTCTCCTGATGGAAGTTTAACTGTTGCGTATTTACCTTCTTTAGCCATAAGTTGAGCTGACATACCAGCAGAACGAACTAATTGTCCACCTTTACCTGGTTTCATTTCAATGTTATGGATTGTTTGACCCACTGGAATATCTCTCATTCTAAGAGCATTACCTACACGGATCTCTGCTGTTTCACCGCTCATTACTTTTTGTCCAACTTGTAATCCAAGAGGAGCTAAAATGTAGCGTTTTTCACCATCTGCATAGCTAAGTAATGCGATGTTTGCTGTTCTGTTTGGATCGTATTCAACACCTACTACTGTAGCTGGAATGCCATCTTTATTACGTTTGAAGTCGATTACTCTGTATTTTAACTTGTAACCGCCACCACGGTGACGAACAGTGATTTTACCTTGGTTGTTTCTCCCTGAATTTTTCTTTAATGTTACAATTAAAGATTTCTCAGGAGTTGTTTTAGTGATTTCTTCAAATGTTGAAGAAGTCATATGTCTTCTAGAAGGGGTATAAGGTCTGTACTTTTTGATACCCATACTGTTTCACTCCTTTCAATCGTTTACGTTACACATAGCCGTGTGTTTCATCTTTTTCTATTTAACTACATTCCTTGGAAAAAGTCAATGTCTTTACTTGCTTCTGTAAGTTTTACGATTGCTTTTTTGTATTTGTTAGTTTTTCCAACTGTTCTTCCACGACGTTTTGTTTTTCCATCGTAATTCATAGTGTTTACTTTGTCTACTTTAACGCCGTCAAACATTTTTTCTACTGCATCTTTAACTTGAGATTTTGTAGCAGTTGGGTGTACTAGGAATGTATATTTCTTTTCTGCCATATCGTTCATACTTTTTTCAGTAACGACTGGTTTTAAAATGACGTCATAAAATTTTAAATCTGCCATTATGCGTACACCTCCTCAATTTTAGCTAATGCTTCTTTTGTTACTACAACTGTATCGTATTTTAAGATGTCGTATACGTTAATGTTGTTTACGTTTGCAGTTTTAACATTTTGGATGTTACGAGCTGCTAACATAACGTTTTTACTATTATCTGTAGCTCTACCTTCAGATACTTTATCTTCAGTTACGATTAAAGCTTTGTTAAGGTTTAATGCATTTAATACATTTACCATTGCTTTAGTCTTAGCTTCAGCTAATGTTAATTCATCTAATACGATAAATTTGCTTTCATTTACTCTTGTTGTAAGAGCTGATTTAAGAGCAAGTAATTTTTCTGTTCTGTTCATTTTGAATGAGTAATCACGTGGTTTTGGAGCAAATACTACCCCACCACCTGTCCATTGTGGTGAACGAATAGAACCTTGTCTAGCTCTACCTGTACCTTTTTGTTTCCATGGTTTTCTACCACCGCCACGTACTTCAGCACGTGTTTTAGCACTTTGAGTTCCTTGTCTTCTGTTAGCAAGGTATGCTAATACAGCAGAGTGAACTAAATTTTCTTTTACATCTACAGCAAAGATTGAATCTTTTAATTCAACTTCACCAACTTGTTGTCCGTTCATATTTAAAACAGATACGTTTGCCATCTTTGTTCCTCCTTTCTCAAGCAGCCTTAAGCTTTAACGCTGTCTTTGATTGTGATGATTGTTCCTTTTGAACCTGGAACAGCTCCTTTTACAAGGATTAAGTTTTTATCTGCATCTACTCTTACAACTTCAAGGTTTTGAACTGTAATTTGAACGCTACCCATATGTGATGGAAGACCTTTACCTTTCATTACACGACCTGGGCTTGTAGCAGCTCCCATAGAACCTGCAACTCTGTGTGATTTAGAACCGTGACCCATTGGTCCACGACTTTGACCATACTTTTTAATTGCGCCTTGGTAACCTTTACCTTTAGAGATACCTACAACGTCAATTTTGTCACCAGCTACGAATACGTCAGCTTTGATTTCAGCGCCTACTTCGTAAGCAGCAGTATCTTCTAAACGGAATTCTTTTAAGTGTTTTTTAGCAGTAACACCAGCTTTTGCAAAGTGACCTTTTTCTGGTTTAATAAGTTGTTTTTCTTTAGCATCGATGAAACCTACTTGGATCGCTTCGTATCCATCGTTTTCAACTGTTTTCTTTTGTACTACTGTACATGGGCCAGCTTCTAATACTGTAACTGGGATTAAGTTGTTAGCTTCATCAAAAATTTGTGTCATACCAATTTTTTTAGCTAAAATTGCTTTTTTCATCCTTTACACCTCCTAATATCTACAGCGGATTACCAACTTAGGGTAATCATACTAGACGATTAATAACCGTCCTAGTGTGTGTTTCTTACTTACTATCTAGCGTCAACTTTGATATCAACACCAGCTGGTAAGTCAAGACGCATTAATGCATCACCAGTTTTTGGTGTAGCTTCTACGTCGATTAATCTCTTATGAGTTCTCATTTCGAACTGCTCTCTAGAGTCTTTATATTTGTGTACCGCACGTAAGATTGTTACTACTTCCTTTTTAGTTGGAAGTGGGATTGGTCCACTTACTGTAGCTCCAGTTTTTTTCGCAATATCAACGATTTGCGCTGCAGTTTGATCGATTAATTTGTGATCATAAGCTTTTAATGTGATACGGATTTTTGGGCTTGCCATAAAAAAAGTCCCCTCCTTTTCGTACTTTATTTGAAGCAGCACGACTAGTGGTGACTGTACACTCATCCAGGTGTTTCACAAACTTATTTTTGCACATAGAGATAACCCCTACATACTTATAAATTTGTCGACCTAATATAAATGATACAGTGACTTGTCGTCTGGTTTCATGAACCGGACATTCGCTCCTCAGAAATCTGCTTATTACTAAGCAACAACCTTCTGGATCATCGTTCTCAATGTCACAACAAGTTGATTATACATGATATTTTTTGGTATTACAAGGTTTTTTTTGTTTTTTTATAAGATAATTTTTTCCAACTTGTTCAGACTACTTTTTTGCGAGTCATACTGTATATTATAGTACTTATTTTAGATTTTTAAAGTGTAATCATCTGGTAATTTTCTTATTCTTATTAGACACTTAAAGTATCTATTACATATTATCCTTTACAGATGATACAACTCGTTTAGTATTGGCTCTCTTCTTCTTCTTAACTCTTCTTCAAGGGGAATGCCCTTTAACTCTATCCTCTATTAGTACAATTCATTTCCCTTTCTTCATATAGAAGAAATTCCCTTTTATAAAGACTATTAATATAAATCACACTTTTAAATCTTCACTAAAAAAGATCTCTATAATATTCTATTAGCAACTTATAAAATAACTTATAGAACAATTTACAGCTGATTTATCTCTTAACCTACTCCTATCGCTCTATACTTCAATCCAACACATTTCCTTTATAAGCTTTATAGACATTATAGGCGAATATGAAATATAAATAAAAATAGATATTAAAAAAGCACATCCCTAGGGATGTGCTTTTTATACTCAAGGTATAAATTATTCGATGATTGATGCAACAGCACCAGAACCAACTGTACGTCCACCTTCACGGATAGCGAAACGTAAACCTTGAGCCATAGCGATTGGGTGAATTAACTCGATTGTCATTTCAACGTTATCGCCAGGCATGCACATTTCTGTACCTTCTGGTAATGTGATTACACCTGTTACGTCAGTTGTACGGAAGTAGAACTGAGGTCTGTAGTTTGAGAAGAATGGTTTATGACGGCCACCTTCTTCTTTTTTAAGAACGTATACTTGAGCTTTGAATTTTTTATGAGGTGTGATTGAACCTGGTTTACAAAGTACTTGACCACGTTCGATATCTGTTCTTTGAACACCACGAAGAAGTGCACCGATGTTATCACCAGCTTCAGCTTGTTCAAGAAGTTTACGGAACATTTCTACTCCTGTACAAACAACTTTACGAGTTTCTTCTTGGATACCAACGATTTCGATTTCGTCTTGAACTTTAAGAACACCTGATTCTACTCTACCTGTAGCAACTGTACCACGACCTGTGATTGAGAATACGTCTTCTACTGGCATAAGGAATGGTTTGTCAACGTCACGTTCTGGAGTTGGGATGTATTCATCGATGATTTCGAATAATTCAACGATTTTATCTCCCCATGGACCCATTGGATCGTTAAGAGCTTGAAGAGCTGAACCACGGATAACTGGTGTGTCATCGCCTGGGAATTCGTATTCATTTAATAATTCACGAATTTCCATTTCAACTAATTCTAATAATTCTTCGTCATCTACCATATCACATTTGTTTAAGAAAACAACGATGTATGGTACACCAACTTGGCGTGATAATAAGATATGTTCACGAGTTTGAGCCATAGGACCGTCTGTAGCAGCACATACAAGGATTGTACCATCCATTTGAGCAGCACCAGTGATCATGTTTTTAACGTAGTCAGCATGTCCTGGACAGTCAACGTGTGCGTAGTGACGAGCTGGAGTTTCGTACTCAACGTGAGCAGTAGAGATTGTGATACCACGTTCTCTTTCTTCTGGAGCTTTATCAATGTTCGCGAAGTCTACAGCTTCACCGAAGCCATATCTTTCATGAAGAGTTTTTGTGATTGCAGCTGTTAAAGTTGTTTTACCATGGTCAACGTGTCCGATTGTACCGATGTTAACGTGTGGCTTACTTCTTTCAAATTTAGCTTTAGCCATTTTGAATTTCCTCCTTTTATTTGGCTGAGTTTTACTCAGATTAGTTTCATTATATTTAATTTGCAGCTACTTTGCAAGTAGCTGCAAAGGTAAATCTTGTATAAAATTATGCTTTTCTGTCAGCAATAACTTTATCTTGGATATTTTTTGGACATTGTTCGTAGTGATCAAATTCCATTGAGTAGTTACCACGACCTTGAGTTCTTGAACGAAGATCTGTAGCATATCCAAACATTTCTGAAAGTGGAACGTAAGCTCTAATTTCTTGAGCACCATTTCTAGCTTCCATACCTTCCATACGACCACGACGTGAGTTAATGTTACCAATAACATCACCCATGTAATCATCTGGAACAGTTACGATTACTTTCATGATTGGTTCAAGAAGTAATCCACCAGCTTTTTTCATAGCATCTTTAACTGCAAGAGAACCTGCAACTTTGAATGCCATTTCTGATGAATCGACATCATGGTATGAACCATCATAACAATCCGCTTTGATACCAAGTACTGGGTAACCTGCAAGAGGACCACTTGAAAGTGCTTCTTGGATACCTTTGTCAACAGCTGGGATGTATTCTTTAGGAATTGATCCACCAACTACTGAGTTTACGAATTCGTAAGTATGTTCAGAGTTAGGATCAAGTCTTGTGAATCGAACTTTACAGTGACCGTATTGTCCACTACCACCAGACTGACGAACGAATTTAGAATCAATATCAACATCAGAAGCAAGAGTTTCTTTGTATGCTACTTGTGGTGCACCAACGTTAGCTTCTACTTTGAATTCACGAAGTAGACGGTCAACGATGATTTCAAGGTGAAGTTCACCCATACCAGCGATGATTGTTTGTCCTGTATCAGTATCTGTGTAAGTTTTGAATGTTGGATCTTCCTCTGCAAGTTTTGCAAGAGCAATACCCATTTTTTCTTGACCTGCTTTTGTTTTTGGTTCAATGGCAACAGAGATAACTGGCTCTGGGAATTCCATTGACTCAAGGATAACTGGATGATCTTCATCACAAAGTGTATCCCCTGTTGTAGTTCCTTTAAGACCTACAGCAGCAGCGATATCTCCTGAGTATACTCTGTCGATATCTTGACGTGCGTTAGCATGCATCTGTACGATACGGCCTACACGCTCTTTTTTACCTTTTACTGAGTTGTATACATATGAACCTGAATCAAGTGTACCTGAGTATACACGGAAGAATGCAAGTTTACCAACGAATGGGTCAGTCATAATTTTGAATGCAAGAGCAGCAAATGGCTCTTCATCAGAAGAATGTTTCTCCATTTCTTCACCAGTATCAGGGTTAATACCTTTGATAGCTGGGATATCTGTTGGTGCTGGCATGTATGCTACTACAGCATCAAGTAATCTTTGAACACCTTTATTTCTGTAAGCTGTACCACAGAATACAGGAATGATTTGTACATTGATTACCGCATTACGAAGTGCAGCTTTTAATTCATCAAGAGTGATTTCTTCACCCTCGAAGTATTTCATCATAAGCTCTTCATCTGTTTCACAAATAGCTTCGATTGCTGCAGCTCTATATTCTTCAGCTTTATCAGCCATATCAGCTGGAATATCTGTACATTCGATGTCTTTACCTAAGTCATCTTTGTAGATATAAGCTTTATTTTCTAATAAGTCGATGATCCCAACGAAATCATCTTCTGCACCAATTGGTAATTGCATTGGAACAGCATTTGCACCAAGACGTGATCTCATCATGCTTACTGCATTGTAGAAATCAGCTCCCATGATGTCCATTTTGTTAACGAACGCCATACGTGGTACGTGATATTTGTCAGCTTGACGCCAAACAGTCTCTGATTGTGGTTCAACCCCACCTTTAGCACAGAATACACCGATAGCAGCATCAAGTACACGAAGTGAACGTTCAACTTCAACTGTGAAGTCTACGTGCCCAGGAGTATCAATGATGTTGATACGGTTGTTATTCCAGAAACAAGTTGTTGCAGCAGATGTGATAGTGATACCACGTTCTTGCTCTTGTTCCATCCAGTCCATAGTAGCTGTACCTTCATGGCTTTCACCAATCTTGTGATTTCTACCTGTATAGAAAAGGATACGTTCTGTAAGAGTTGTTTTACCAGCGTCGATATGAGCCATGATACCAATATTTCTGGTACGCTCAAGTGGATATTCTCTTCCTGCCAAGGTAATGCCTCCTTAAGGTTATAAAACCTAGAATCTGTAATGAGCAAATGCTTTGTTTGCTTCTGCCATTTTGTGTGTATCTTCTTTTTTCTTAACTGATCCACCTGTATTATTAAGTGCATCTAAGATTTCAGCAGCTAATGCTTCTGTTGTTGTTCTCTCACCACGGTTACGTGTGTAAGTTGTTAACCAACGAAGTCCTAATGTTTGACGTCTTTCTGGACGAACTTCCATAGGTACTTGGTAAGTAGCACCCCCTACGCGGCGTGCTTTTACTTCTAATACTGGCATGATGTTTTCTAAAGCTTCTTGGAAAACCTCTAAAGCATCTCTACCTGTTTTTTCTGCAATGATGTCAAACGCACCATATACGATTTTTTGTGCAGTTCCTCTTTTACCATCAAGCATGATGTTATTAATAAGTTTAGTAACAAGCTTGCTGTTGTATAATGGATCTGCTAATACGTCTCTTTTTGCAACATGTCCTTTACGTGGCACGGTCTTCCCTCCTTAACTAATATTGTGATAAATCATCGGTACTCGTCCCCCCTTTGGGGGATCGTGCGTGCCCTAATCTCATCTATATTAAACGCTCTCTAGCAGTTTATATTCATAAGCGGGCACCGATAAGTTTAAGCACTTATCTTGAAATTATTTTTGTTTTGGTTTTTTTGCACCGTATTTAGAACGAGCTTGGTTTCTTTTAGCAACACCAGCTGTATCTAAAGTACCACGTACGATATGGTAACGTGTACCTGGTAAGTCTTTTACTCTACCACCACGGATAAGAACAACGCTATGTTCTTGTAAGTTGTGTCCTTCACCTGGAATGTAAGCTGTTACTTCGATCCCGTTTGTAAGACGTACTCTGGCAATCTTACGAAGAGCAGAGTTAGGTTTTTTAGGTGTAGCTGTTTTTACTGCTGTACAAACACCTCTTTTTTGTGGAGCTGAGATATCTGTAGCGCGTTTTTGTAAAGAGTTGAACCCTTTTTGTAACGCTGGTGCAGTAGATTTTTTCTCGATTGATTTTCTGCCTTTACGTACTAACTGATTAAATGTAGGCATTCTGGCACCTCCTCGCTTAAATGAATAATTACTGCTTATTGCAGTTTGTACTGTGGAATATATCACACACTGAACGATTTTATCATTCTACAATGCAAATGTCAAGGTTGAAATTTTTTGGAATAAAAAAGCCGCCTTAGGTAAGGCGGCTTTCTAAAACCCTTTAAAAATCAGCTACTTCGATATTTATCTTACGATATCTATCCATACCTGTTCCCGCAGGGATAAGTTTACCAATAATTACATTCTCTTTAAGACCGATAAGTGGGTCCATTTTTCCTTTAATTGCTGCTTCTGTAAGAACTCTTGTTGTTTCTTGGAATGAAGCTGCTGAAAGGAATGATTCTGTAGCAAGAGATGCTTTAGTAATACCAAGTAAAGTTGTTTTACCTGTAGCTGGTTCTAAGCCCTCTGCCTCCATTTGATTGTTTACATCCTCAAATTCAAGGATATCTACTAAGCTACCTGGAAGAAGATCTGTATCTCCATTTTCTTCAATCTTAACTTTTTTAAGCATTTGTCTAACGATAACTTCAACGTGTTTATCGTTGATGTCTACCCCTTGAAGACGGTAAACGCGTTGAACTTCTTGAAGCATATAGTCTTGTACGCCACGAACACCTTTAATTTTAAGGATATCATGTGGATTTACACTACCTTCTGTAAGCTCATCACCCGCTTCAATATAAGTACCATCTAATACTTTAATACGTGATCCATAAGGAATAAGGTAAGTTTTTGACTGACCACTTTCGTTATCAGTAATTGTTACTTCACGTTTTTTCTTAGTTTCAGTAATTGTTACAACACCACCAAACTCTGCGATGATTGCAAGACCTTTTGGTTTACGTGCTTCGAATAACTCTTCGATACGTGGAAGACCTTGTGTGATATCATCTCCAGCGATACCTCCTGTATGGAATGTACGCATTGTAAGCTGTGTACCTGGCTCACCGATAGACTGAGCAGCGATAATACCAACTGATTCCCCTACTCTTACTTCGTTGCCAGATGCCATGTTTGCACCGTAACATCTTGCACATACACCAATCTTAGATTTACATGTAAGTGCTGTTCTAATTTTAACTTTTTCAATACCAAGATCATCAATGTATTCTGCAACATTTGGTCTAATCATTTTATTTGCTTCAATGATTACTTCACCAGTTTCTGGATGTACAACTGGCTCTGCTGCAAAACGACCTGTAATTCTTTCACTTAATGGTTCAATTACTTCTGCACCATCTTTGAATGCTTTTACCCACATACCTGGAATCGCTGCATCATCATCATGACGACAGTCTCTCTCTCTGATGATAACATCTTGAGATACGTCTACCAGACGACGTGTAAGGTATCCTGAATCGGCTGTACGAAGCGCTGTATCGGCAAGACCTTTACGAGCACCATGGGCAGAAATAAAGTATTCAAGTACAGATAAACCTTCACGGAAGTTAGCTTTGATTGGAAGCTCGATGATACGTCCTGATGGAGATGCCATAAGACCACGCATACCTGCAAGCTGTTTAATCTGGTTGTTAGAACCACGGGCACCAGAGTGAGCCATCATGTAGATAGGGTTGTATCTTCCAAGTCCATCAAGAAGAGCTTTAGTAATCTTATCGTTGGCTGTATTCCATGCTTGGATTACTTTATTGTAACGTTCTTCATCTGTCATAAGACCACGTTTAAACAGTTTTGTTACATGGTCTACTGCTTTATCTGCTTCAGCTAAATATTCACCTTTTTTCTCTGGAATAACCATATCAGATACTGATACTGTAAGAGATCCACGAGTTGAGAACTTAAAGCCTAAGTCTTTAATGTTGTCAAGCAGGATAGCTGTATCAGTTGCACCATGTGTATTAATGCATTTTTTAATTAATTTACCTAGTTCTTTTTTACCAACTAAGAAATCAATTTCATATTTGAATTCATTCTCTGGTTTACTGCGATCTACGAAACCAAGATCTTGAGGAATTACTTCATTATAGATAATACGTCCAACTGTTGTTTCTGTAATACCTGTTTTCATTTCTCCATTGATTTCGATTGTACGACGCACTTTAATACGAGCATGAAGTGTAATAACACCATTTGTGTAAGCTAAAATCGCTTCAGCTTCATCTTTGAAGTATTTACCTTCGCCTTCTTCGCCTTCTTTATCAAGTGTTAAGTAGTAAGTACCAAGAACCATATCCTGAGATGGAACTGCTACTGGGCCACCATCTGAAGGTTTAAGTAAGTTATTTGGAGCTAAAAGAAGGAAACGACATTCTGTTTGTGCCTCTACAGATAATGGTACGTGAACCGCCATCTGGTCACCATCGAAGTCAGCATTGTAAGCTGTACATACAAGTGGGTGAAGTTTAAGTGCACGACCTTCAACTAATACAGGTTCGAATGCCTGAATACCTAAACGGTGAAGTGTAGGGGCACGGTTAAGCATAACTGGATGCTCACGAATAACTTCTTCGAGTACATCCCAAACTTCTGGGTGAAGTCTTTCAATCATGTGTTTAGCATTTTTAATGTTATGTGCTAATCCATCAGAAACGAGTTTTTTCATAACGAATGGTTTGAATAACTCGATAGCCATTTCTTTTGGTAAACCACATTGGTAAAGTTTAAGTGATGGTCCTACTACGATAACTGAACGTCCAGAGTAGTCAACACGTTTACCAAGTAAGTTTTGACGGAAACGACCTGCTTTACCTTTAAGCATGTCTGATAAAGATTTAAGTGCACGGTTACCAGGACCTGTTACTGGTCTACCACGTCTACCATTGTCGATAAGCGCATCAACAGCTTCTTGAAGCATACGTTTTTCGTTACGAACAATAATATTAGGAGCACCAAGATCAAGAAGACGTTTTAAACGGTTATTACGGTTGATTACTCTTCTGTAAAGGTCGTTTAAGTCTGATGTTGCAAAACGTCCACCATCAAGCTGGATCATAGGTCTTAAATCTGGTGGTAATACTGGAACAACGTCAAGAATCATCCATTCTGGTTTATTGCCAGAAATTCTAAACGCTTCAATTACTTCTAAGCGTTTAATGATACGAATACGTTTTTGTCCTGTAGTATCTTTAAGAGCAGCTTTAAGTTCAATACTTTCAGCCTCAAGATCGATATCTTGAAGAAGTTTTTTAATAGCTTCAGCACCCATTTCAGCTGTAAATGAGCCCCAACCATATTTTTCTTCTGCTTCTCTAAATTCTTTTTCTGTAAGTACTTCTTTATATGATAAACCTGTATCTTTAGGGTCTGTCACAATATAGCATGCAAAATAAAGGATTTTCTCTAATAATCTTGGTGAAAGATTTAAGATAAGTCCCATTCTACTTGGTATACCTTTAAAGTACCAGATGTGAGACACAGGAGCTGCAAGCTCAATGTGTCCCATTCTTTCACGGCGTACTTTTGCTTTTGTAACTTCAACGCCACAACGATCACAAACTACACCTTTATATCTGATACGTTTGTATTTACCACAATGACATTCCCAGTCTTTGCTAGGTCCAAATATTTTTTCACAAAATAGCCCATCACGTTCAGGTCTTTGTGTACGGTAGTTAATTGTTTCTGGTTTTTTTACTTCTCCTCTAGACCATTCACGGATTTTATCTGGGGAAGCTAATCCAATTCTTATTGCTTCAAATAGGATTGATTGATCCATATTAGTCATGACCTTTACTCCCTTCTAAGCTTTTATAAATCCAAATCATCTAATGAATCTTCAAATAAATCTTCTACAACTGCATCATCAAAGTCAAAGTCTAATGCTTCTTCTTCAAGGTCAGACTCTGATTCTAATAAATCTGTTTCAGTTAATTCAACATCTTCATCAATGAATTCTGGATTTTGTGGTGCACCTTCAACGCCTTCAATGTTAACAGCAAGACCTTCTCCCTCTTCAACACTTTCTTTGATTTGAAGTTCAGTCATATCGCTAGTTAATACACGTACATCAAGTGCTAAAGATTGAAGTTCTTTAAGAAGAACTTTGAATGATTCTGGAATACCTGGTTCAGGTATATTTTCACCTTTAACGATCGCTTCGTAAGTTTTAACACGTCCAACAACGTCGTCAGATTTGATAGTAAGAATTTCTTGTAATGTGTACGCAGCACCATAAGCTTCAAGTGCCCAAACCTCCATCTCACCGAAACGCTGACCACCAAATTGTGCTTTACCACCAAGAGGTTGTTGTGTAATTGTTGCATATGGTCCTGTAGAACGCGCATGCATCTTATCATCAACTAAGTGGTGAAGTTTAAGGTAATGCATGTACCCTACTGTTACAGGGTTATCAAATGGTTCGCCTGTTCTACCGTCACGAAGTTGTACTTTACCTGTACGATCGATAGGAACACCCTCCCATTCACTACGGTGGTCTAAGTTTTCTTCAAGATAGTTATACACACTTTCATCAATGCGATCTTTCCATTTTTCTGTGAATTCTTCCCATGTGCGGTTTACATAGTCATTTGCCATTTCAAGTGTATCCATGATGTCATATTCGTTAGCACCATCGAATACTGGTGTTGCAATCTTAAAGCCAAGAGCTTTTGATGCAAGACCTAAATGGACTTCAAGTACCTGACCGATGTTCATACGAGATGGTACGCCTAGTGGGTTAAGTACAATATCAAGAGGTCTACCGTTTGGAAGGAATGGCATATCTTCTACTGGAAGTACTCTTGAGATAACCCCTTTGTTACCATGTCGACCCGCCATTTTATCCCCAACAGAGATTTTTCTCTTCTGAGCGATATAACAACGAACCATTTTGTTTACACCTGGAGATAATTCATCACCATTTTCACGTGTAAATACTTTAACATCTACAATGATACCAGCTTCACCATGAGGTACGCGTAAAGATGTATCTCTTACCTCACGTACTTTCTCACCGAAGATTGCACGAAGAAGTCTTTCTTCTGCTGTAAGTTCTGTCTCACCTTTTGGTGTTACACGACCTACTAAGATATCGCCTGAACGTACTTCAGCACCAATACGGATAATACCTCTTTCATCAAGGTCTTTAAGTGCATCTTCACCTACGTTTGGAATATCTCTTGTAATTTCTTCTGGACCTACTTTAGTATCACGCGCTTCTACTTCATATTCTTCAATATGAACAGATGTGTAGATATCTTCTTTAATAAGTCTTTCACTTAAAAGGATAGCATCCTCGTAGTTGTAACCTTCCCAAGTCATGAAACCAATAAGTGGGTTTTGACCAAGAGCAAGTTCACCATGATCTGTTGAAGGACCATCTGCAAGTACATCACCTTTTTTGATCACATCACCTTTGTTGATGATTGGTCTTTGGTTGATACATGTACCTTGGTTACTTCTTGAGAATTTAGTTAATTTATAAACGTGTTTTTTACCATCTTCTGATTTGATGATAATTTCATCTGATGTTACTTTTTCTGCAATACCGTCTTCTCTAGCAATTACAAGTACACCTGAGTCTACTGCAGCCTTATGTTCCATACCTGTACCTACAATTGGGCTATTTGTACGGATAAGTGGTACTGCCTGACGTTGCATGTTGGCACCCATTAGGGCACGGTTAGCATCATCATTTTCAAGGAAAGGAATCATTGCTGTCGCAACAGATACAATCTGTTTTGGAGAAATATCCATAAGATCGATTTCTTTATAATCAAATTCAAGGATTTCTTCACGACGACGTGCTCTTACCTTTTTATTTACAAATTCTCTATTTTCATTAAGCTCTTCTGTAGCTTGACATACTGTGTAGTTATCTTCCTCATCTGCTGTAATATAGATGTAGTCATCTGTTACACGTGGCACACCTGTGCTCTTATCAATGATACGGTATGGTGCTTCAATAAAGCCATATTCGTTAATACGTGCGAATGTAGCAAGTGAGTTAATAAGACCGATGTTTGGACCCTCAGGAGTTTCGATAGGACACATACGACCATAGTGTGAATGGTGAACGTCACGTACCTCGAACCCTGCACGTTCTCTTGAAAGACCACCTGGTCCTAACGCAGATAATCTACGTTTGTGAGTAAGTTCAGCAAGAGGGTTATTTTGATCCATGAACTGTGAAAGCTGTGAACTACCAAAGAATTCTTTGATTGCAGCTGTTACAGGTCTAATATTAATGAATGTTTGTGGACTGATAGCTTCTGAATCTTGAACTGTCATTCTTTCACGCACTACTCTTTCCATACGAGCAAGACCGATACGGAATTGGTTTTGAAGGAGTTCTCCTACGGCACGAATACGACGGTTACCAAGGTGGTCAATGTCATCTTTATGTCCTAATTCATATTCTAAGTGAATATTATAGTTGATAGAAGCTAAGATATCTTCTAATGTAATGTGTTTTGGTACAAGTTCATTATGTCTTTCGATTAATGCTTTCTTGATATCCTCTTCATCATCAAATTCTTCAATAATACGTACTAATGCTGGATAATATACAGTATCTTTGATACCTACTTCATCAGCATCAATAGTAGGGAAGAAGTGTGAAAGTTCTACTGTTTGGTTAGTAAGTACTTTAACAGGACGATCTGTCTCTGGTACTGAAACATATACATATGCTACACCAGTATTTTGGATCTTATCTGCTAAAGAAAGAGATACTTTCTCTCCTGCACTTGCAACAACTTCACCTGTGAACATATCCACAACGTCCTCAGCAAGTTTAGCACCTGTGATACGGTTTCTAAGCGCAAGTTTTTTGTTGAATTTATAGCGACCTACTTTAGCAAGGTCATATCTACGAGGGTCAAAGAACATATTGCCTAAAAGTGTTTGAGCACTTTCTACAGTTGGTGGTTCACCTGGGCGAATACGTTTATAAATCTCTAAAAGACCTTCTTCGTAAGTTTTAGTAGTATCTTTCTCGATTGTTTGAAGAATTTTTGGTTCTTCCCCAAATGTTTCAAGAATTTCTGCATCACTACCAAGACCTAATGCACGTAATAATACAGTTACAGGAACTTTACGTGTACGGTCTACTCTTACATAGAAAATATCGTTTGAATCAGTTTCATACTCAAGCCATGCACCACGGTTAGGAATAACTGTTGCTGAGAAGAGTTTTTTACCGATTTTATCAAAATCAATAGCATAATAAATACCAGGAGAACGTACTAACTGGCTAACAATAACACGTTCAGCACCATTAATAATGAAAGTACCGTTTTCTGTCATAAGTGGGAAATCACCCATGAACACATCGTTATCGATTGTTTCTCCTGTTTCTTTGTTATGAAGACGCGCTTTTACTTTAAGAGCGGCACTATAGTTAGTGTCTCTTTCTTTCGCTTCTTCTACTGAATATTTAGGTTTGCTGTCTAGAACAAAGTCTACAAATTCAAGACTAAGGTTACCATTGAAATCTGTAATTGGTGAAATGTCTTGGAATACTTCTTTTAGTCCCTCTTTAAGGAACCAGTTGTAAGAATCTTTTTGTACTTCGATAAGGTTTGGAATTTCAAAGATTTCGTCTGTGCTTGCATAGCTCATACGAATTTGTTTGCCCACATTAATAGGACGAATTTTAGATTTTTGCATGTGTTCTCTCACCCCTTGCAAAATTTATAAATCATGCAACAAAAGCTGCATTATTTCGAGTTGAATAATAATCATAATCTACTTTAATAATATTAAAATTTTGCATTGTCATACATTAAAGTAAGATTATGTATTGTCAAGCTGATAGGCATATGCTATAATACTAGCATAATTATTTACATATTGACACATTCTAATATGCTATCAGAAAAAAAAGGGTAAGTCAACCCTTTTTTCTTATTTTATGGATAAGCATTTTAAATATAGCATTCATGGTAGTTTCTTTCAAGGGGAACTACTTATTTTTTTACCCTTTTTAGGAAAAATAAAAGACAGCCTTATGAGCTGCCTTTTAAACATAACCGAAATTATTTTAATGTAACTTTAGCGCCAACTTCTTCTAATTTAGCTTTGATTGCTTCAGCTTCTTCTTTAGCTACGCCTTCTTTAAGAACTTTTGGAGTTCCTTCTGTTACTTCTTTAGCTTCTTTTAAGCCAAGACCTGTGATTTCACGAACCACTTTGATTACTTTGATTTTTTCTGAACCAGCATCTGTTAATTCAACGTCGAATTCTGTTTTTTCTTCTGCTGCTGCACCTGGTGCTGCTGCTACCATAACGCCTGCTGCTGCTGATACACCGAATTCTTCTTCACAAGCTGTTACTAAATCGTTTAATTCTAAAATTGTTAATTCTTTAATAGCTTCCATGATTTCTTGGATTGATAATTTTGCCATGATAAGCACCTCCGTAAATTTTAATTTAAATAGCGAACTGTACGTTCTTTAGATTATTCTGCGTCTTTTTCTGCAACTTGTTTAATAACACGTGCAAAGCTTGCAATAGGTGATTTGAAGCTTCCAAGTAAACGACCAAGTAATTCTTCTCTTGGAGCGATATTACCGATAGCTAACATACCATTTGCATCATAGTAAGTACCTTCAACAACACCGCCTTTGAATTCTAACTTCTCGTTAGCTTTTGCAACTTTTGCTAATACTCTAGGACCAGCAGTTGCATCTTCGTAGCTGATTGCGATAGCTGTAGGTCCTTCAAGATGTTTAGAAATAGCTTCGAACTCTGTACCTTGAACTGCGAAGTTTACCATAGTGTTTTTGTATACTCTGTACTCAACACCTGCTTCACGAAGTTCTTTACGAAGAGTTGTATCTTGTTCTACTGTAAGACCACGATAGTCTACTAAAAGAACAGAACTTGCGCCTTCTAATTTTGCTTTAATTTGATCAACAACAACTTGTTTTTGTTCAACTTTTGCCATTGTTACACCTCCTAATTCCAGGTTATGTCAAAAAAATACCACTTTGCTTCTTTCCGCAGGCAAAGTGGTGATACATCCGTCCATCTATGATATAGACCTCGGTAGGTTGTATACGTTATGCCTTGTGGCACCTACTGTCTGCGGTACAGTATTCATTTTCAACAACTAAGATGATAACATGTCCACCTTAGATTGTCAACATTTATTTAGCTACCAGTTTCTGTTAATTATTCAGCTTTTGTTGGGTTAACTTTTACGCCAGGACCCATTGTTGAAGAAACAGAGATGCTACGAAGGTATTGACCTTTAGCAGCAGCTGGTTTAGCTTTTATGATTGCACTCATTAATGTGGAGAAGTTGTCTTGTAATTTTTCTTGACCGAATGAAACTTTACCAATTGGAACGTGGATAATGTTTGTTTTGTCAAGACGGTACTCAATTTTACCAGCTTTGATATCATTGATTGCTTTAGTAACATCCATAGTAACTGTACCAGCTTTTGGGTTTGGCATTAAGCCTTTTGGTCCAAGTACACGACCAAGACGACCTACAACACCCATCATATCTGGTGTAGCAACTACAACATCAAAATCGAACCAACCTTCGTTTTGAATTCTTGGGATTAAATCTTCAGCACCTACGTAATCTGCACCAGCAGCTAATGCTTCATCAGCTTTAGCACCTTTAGCAAATACAAGTACTTTATGAGTTTTACCAGTACCGTGTGGTAATACTACCGCACCACGTACTTGTTGATCAGCATGACGGCTGTCAACACCTAATTTGATGTGTGCTTCAACTGTTTCGTCGAATTTTGCACTAGATGTTTTTACTACTAAATCAAAAGCTTCAGCAACATCGTATAAGTTTGCACGATCTACTAGTTTAGCAGCTTCGATATATTTTTTTCCTCTTTTCATAACGTTACCTCCTTGTGGTATTATCGGGGACTACGCCCTCCCACGTACTATATACGCGCTCAAATAATTTAAAATACTAGTTTTGAATTAACCTTCAATAACAATACCCATTGAACGTGCTGTACCAGCAATCATGCTCATAGCAGCTTCAATGCTTGATGCATTAAGGTCTGGCATTTTAAGTTCTGCAATTTCTCTGATTTTTGCTTCAGTGATTTTTGCAACTTTTGTTTTGTTTGGTACTGCTGAACCAGATTGAATGTTAGCTGCTTTTTTAAGTAATACAGCTGCTGGTGGAGTTTTTGTGATGAAAGAAAAACTTCTGTCAGCATATACAGTGATAACTACTGGAATAATAAGACCAGCATCTTTTGCTGTTCTCTCGTTGAATTCTTTTGTGAAGCCAACGATGTTAACACCATGTTGACCAAGTGCTGGACCAACTGGTGGAGCTGGTGTTGCCTTTCCAGCTGGAATTTGTAATTTAATCATTCCTGTAACTTTTTTAGCCATAGTTAGGCACCTCCTAAAAAAATGTGGTATTCGCGGGGAATTCCCTCCCACTCGCGCGTTGCTTAAATATTTTACTAAATATCGTGTGTAATTTACACACTCGAAGCTGAAATTTTAGATAAGACTCTCAACTTGTTCGAAACTTACCTCTACTGGGAACTCACGCCCAAATCCTTGAACAGATACAATAATTGCACCTTTTGCTTCATGGATTTCTTTTACAATCCCTTCAGAATCTTGGAAAGCTCCTGCTAGAATTCTAACTGGGTCGCCAATTTCTACATGTGGACGTAATGCTGCAAGATCAATTCCCATGCCTTTGATTTCATCGACAGTTAAAGATACTGGTTTAGAGTCAGGACCAACGAAACCTGTAACCCCACGTGTGTTACGCACAACATACCAAGTATCATCAGTCATAACCATCTTAATTAGTACATATCCAGGGAAAGTCTTTCTCTGAACAGTTCTTTTAGTCCCGTTCTTTTCCTCTACTTCATCTTGCATAGGAACTTCAACCACATGGATTAAGTCTTGCATATTACGATTTTTAATAGCTTTCTCAATATTAGCTTTTACTTTGTTTTCATATCCAGAATATGTGTGTACCACATACCATCTTGCTTCATCCATTGTTGTGCCTCCAATTATGCTAGTTGATGTAATAGTTGCATTCCGTAACTAAATACAAAGTCCATACCAAAAATTATAACAGCTACCACAAGTGAAAATAAAATGACATCTGTAGTTTTTGTCATAAGTTCTGATTTGCTTGGCCAAACTATTCTTTTACTTTCTGCTATGAAGTCTTTAAAAAATTCAACCATCTTCATATTCCTCCCTGGGTATACCGATTCATACACTCTTATTTTTTAGTTTCTTTGTGAAGTGTATGTGTTTTGCAGAATTTGCAATACTTTTTAGTTTCCATGCGATCAGGATGTGCTTTCTTATCCTTTGTCATGGTGTAGTTTCTACGCTTGCAATCCTCACAAGCTAAAGTAATTTGTACTCTCACGATCGACACCTCCACTTGAGTTAAAGCTCTTAAAAATTGCCATAAAAAAAAGACCTATTTAGGTACAAGTTTAATATATCACACCCGAAATCTTATCGTCAAGCTAATTATACAAGATTTCTTTGTTAAATTTTATCAATTCTTGTTAATCTAAAAGCGTCTGTGCTTCCTTCGGCATGGTCATAGATTAGCACTTCTTTATAAAGTTAGCAATAGGAATATCTATCCAAATCATCAAGGCTTAGCCCATAGACTATAAGCTAAGCCTGTTAAATTGATTTTTAATCTAATTTAAATAAATCTTTTATTTCTTCTTCACTCATATGACTAATAAAGGTCTGCTCCCCTGTTAATACCTGATCAGATAAACCAATCTTCTTATCTTGAAGCTTCTTGATTTTTTCTTCTATCGTATTTTGAGTAATAAGCTTAAAGACCTGTACATTATTCTTTTGCCCAATACGGTGTGCCCTGTCTGTTGCCTGGTTTTCACTTGATACATTCCACCAAGGGTCATAATGGATAACAATATCTGCTCCTGTAAGATTCAGCCCTGTTCCTCCTGCTTTAAGTGAAATCAAGAATATAGGTGTTGTATCTTTATTAAAGAGCTCTACCATTTCAATTCTTCTTTCTGCCTTTGTTGCACCTGTCAGCATATAATAAGAAATCCCTCTTACTTGTAGCTCATAAGCAATCTTATCAAGCATGGTTGTAAACTGTGAAAAGAGTAAAATCTTATGTCCTGATTCAATACTGTCTTCAATAAGCTCTATACATTGGTCGAGTTTACTACTTCCTCCTTCATACTCATCAAGATATAACCCTGGATGGCAGCATAACTGTCTAAGCCTCGTAAGCATAGCTAGTATTTTAATATGACTTCTACTTATACCATTTAATTTCATTTCCTTTTGGAATTCTTGCTGTAAGAGCGCTAAGTTAGCTTTATAAATTTTTTCCTGCTCTGGCGTCATTTCATTATAGAGAATGGTTTCGGTTTTCTCTGGGAGCTCTTTTAAGACATCTTTTTTTAGTCGTCGTAAAATAAATGGTGCTACCATAGTTCGTAGCTGATTGGTTGCACGCTCACTTTCAAACTTTAAAATAGGTGTCTCAAAGCTCCCTTTAAACTGCTGATAACTAAATAAATAACCCGGCATAATAAAATCGAAGATACTCCATAACTCTGCTAGTGTGTTTTCTATAGGCGTTCCTGTTAAAGCAAAGCGTACTTCACTTCTAACACATTTCAGTGCCTTAGCATTTTGTGTATTCGGATTTTTAATATAATGGGCCTCATCTGCAATACAATATTTAAAATGAAGAGATTCATAAAGCTCAATATCACGCTTTAATAAATCATACGAAGTAATAAGAATATCATAGCCTTCTATATGTTTAAGCTTCTCTTTTCTCTCTTCTATAGTACCATTTAAGACTAATACTTTAAGATGAGGTGTGAACTTTTCGATTTCTTTCTGCCAATTCAGTACAAGTGACGTAGGTGCTACAACTAAGTTCTGCTTAGATTTCCCATTCTGCTGCGCTGCTAATAAGGTAATCACCTGTAAGGTCTTTCCAAGTCCCATATCATCAGCCAGTATACCGCCAAATCCATATGCTGCCATAGTCCTTAACCATCTATAACCTACTTTCTGATAGCCTCTTAAAGTCTTCTTTAAAAAAGTTGGCACTTCAAAATCTGCATCTGCCACATTTTTTACATCACGAATAATCTGCTTAAAGTACTTATCGCGTTCTACACTTAAGTCTTCATTCTGCTTCGTAATCTGATCTAGATATAAGGCTCTATATTTAGGCAAAGTAACTTCTCCACTACTGATTGCATCACTACCCAGTCTTAACCCTTCCATAATTTGAGCCAGCTGGTCTACCTCACGATTTCCTACATCTATAAAGCTACCACTACGTAACCTATAGTATTTCTTCTTAAGGTGATACGCCTCCATAATGGCATCAATTTCTTCCGGTGTTAAGTTAATCTCCTCAAAATTCACCTTAAGCAAATCACTTTCTATCTTAATACCCACACTACCAATAAGCGGTTTTCTAAATTTCATAGCCTTAAGCTCATCTGTAATATGCACTTCACTTATAGGCAAAAGTTCATCTATCCCATAGGTAAGGAAGTTGTAAATGCTCTCTTCATCATCTAGGTGAAGCTGTCCTTTATTATTTTTGAACTGGTAGTTCTCCAGTATATTAGTGTAAGCATGCTCCTTAGTAATATCTCTAGCAAGGTCTACAGGTTCTCCCCCATGTGTATCATAAGGATTAAAAGTCGTAACGCCATAAGTAAAGGTCGTTTTTTCTACAATATTATTAGACCCATCTTTATCTAAGTAAGTTTTAATAACGAGTTCAGGTGGCGTATAACGTGCTAATAAACCTTCTTCTATATGAAGCTCTACATAACGTTTAATACGCGGTAAGATGGTGAGAACAAAACGTTGCCAGCCTCTCTCATCAAAATAAAACTGTCTTGTATGCATCTGATTCATATAATCTAGTATAGGCATAACGTTATCCGCAAAATTTTTATTACATTTATAAAGTTTATCTTCTATTATAATGTACTTATTTTTAGGATACTCAATCAGGCTATATTGATTCAAATTAGAAGTAAGAACAAACTGTTCCTCTTCCTTAGCTACATCAAAGTAAAGCTTTGGATTATCTTTTACTAATGTAATCTCTTCATTACTATCATCGTAATAAGAAATAGTTCTACCTTCCATAAGTTCAAAAAACTTATCAAAGCCGCCTGGAGTCAGTGCAATATATTTCTTGTCTAACTTAGTAAGTCTACCTGACATTTGGTCTAATGTAGCTTGCCTTGCCACTGCTTCATCCACAATCCACTCAATAAGTGGCCTATCTTGTTCACAAAATGCACCTACATGGTGGATAAATGCCAAATTCTTTCCATAACCTAGCTGTTCTTCTTTTAAAATAGCATCTACAAACTCCATTATATCTTTTACAATGTAAAGTCGATCTTCCCCCACTTGTAGACCTACCCCATATACATTCTCCCAAACTTTATAAAGTTTAGGCTGTACTCTTATATACCCTTCTCTATTCTTTTGCATCTTACGTATAGCTTCCTCTTCATAAAAGGCTAGCATTTCCATGCCATAAATCTGCTCAATAGGTTGAATTTTAATAGTCCCTGTCTGAAGTCTTTCCCAAAATTCCATAAGCAGCGCTGCACCATGCTCACAAATAGACCAATAGCCATAAGGTGGATGACAGCCGCACTTTACTCTTACACGTCCATCATCAAATATACGTACTATTGTCTCTACTTGATGATATTTATCTTCTTCTATTGTTCCATGTACCTCATAGCCATCCCTTTCCTTAAAGGCACTCATATGCTTAATACTCCCCAGCCCATAAAGACGCTTTGCATTATTGAAGGTAA
This sequence comes from Zhenhengia yiwuensis, assembly GCF_014384995.1. Lineage (GTDB taxonomy): Bacteria > Bacillota > Clostridia > Lachnospirales > Cellulosilyticaceae > Zhenhengia > Zhenhengia yiwuensis. The sequence continues at coordinate 86,286 of NZ_JACRSY010000012.1, forward strand.
CTACGTTAGGACATAAATCTCTAATCTCTTCTAGCGTTAACATATTTTTCTCCTCGCCAATAATCTATCCTTTTATTATACCCCTTTTTAACCTAAAATAAAATTTCTAAAATTTTTCTCAATAAAAACAGGGAATTTCACCTACAAAGGACTATATATCTTATGTAAGTAGTCAAACAAATCCTAGGTAGTGTACTACTTACATCTTAGTAGACAAGCTAAAAAATCTAGTTCCCCCTTCTAGATTTTTTAGACCCTGCCTACTAACCTTAAATACTAGATGTGGCACTAGTACTTTAAGGCACCCATCACATAAATGCTATACTTATACAAAATTTATAGTCTTTCTTTGTAGAAAGCGCAAGCCAATCCCTACCGCAGATCCATATGTTCTAAGTGCTACTGTCCTACTTGCCGTGATAAATGTACTAGCATCCCTTTCACTTATAGTAGCGTCAAACACCCACCTAGTACCTATGCTAGCTTACGGATCTCCTTGCCCTTTCTAATCTAAAGCCTATATATTGGTATACAGTAAGGCAAAGTGATTTTGCCACATATAAAAGCCCAGCTAAATGCAGTTATTTTAAGGGGGAACTGCGCTTAGCTGGGCTTTTGTTGTCTTTATTTATAGTGCTAGACATACTGTTAGGATATAAGCTTTGTTTATTTTCACAACTTCTTCCTCTAATACACGCATACATTCACGGACAGTGCTACCTGTTGTATAAATATCATCTATAAAAGCAATAGTAATACCTTCATTAAAAGGTACTACTTCTTTTACTTTTATAGCTCCTTTAATATTGGTAGCACGTTCTTCTTTCTTGCAAGATGACTGTGGCTTAGTTTCCTTGCATCTTTCTAATACGTCATATACAGGGATACCTGTTTTATAACTAAGCTCATTAGCCAAATCTAGTGCCTGATTAAAACCTCTTTTCTGATACCTTTTCTTAGAAATTGGAATAGGTACTAAAACATCTAGCTCCCTCTTTAATTCCTCCATCCAACTTTCTATCATGAGTTCACTATAGCCCTTAGCATATTTTCTAATTCCTGTGTACTTCCATCTTTGAACACTTTCCTTATATAAATCTCTGTAAGGAAAAAGAGCCCTTACGCGCAATAAACGCAAAGGCTCCTCATTACAGTAAATGCATGTTTCCTCATGAAATGCATAAGGTTTCCCACATCTATTACATATATCCCTCTCTAAAAGCTGTACCTTACACTGATTACAAGTCAAGCTTTCTATAGGTGATTCTAAAATCTTAGAGCAGATTATACACTTATCCGGACATATCATTTCCTTTAAAATAGCCTTTAACACCTTTGTACCCCTTTGCCTAAATGATCCCAAGCTAAATTAACTGTCTAAGATGTGTCATTAAATTTGTATAACGTTCAAGTTCACTGTTATTTGCAATCATACGCGAAACTGTATCTTTAAGCCCTACTACAACAACCATTTTCTTCGCTCTTGTAACTCCTGTGTACAGTAGATTACGACTTAAAAGCATCGGTGGGCCACTATGAATTGGTAAGATGACTACCGGGTACTCACTCCCTTGTGACTTATGGATGGTAACTGCATAAGCGAGCTCAAGTTCATCAAGCTGATTAAACTCATACTCCGCCGTCTTGTGGTCGTCAAACAATACAGTAAGTACTTCCCTCTGTAAGTCAATGGCTTTCACCATACCACAGTCGCCGTTAAATACGCCAATCCCTTCATCTAAAGGATAACCTGTAGGTGCTAGGATTTTCCAAGGCGTATTGTAGTTATTCTTAATCTGCATAACTTTATCTCCTATACGGAAGATGGTGTCACGATACTCCTTCTCTACTTTTGTAAGCGCTGGAGGATTAAGGGCTTTTTGAAGCACCTTATTGAGCTCATTCACACCTAGGAGCCCTTTACGCATCGGTACAAGTACTTGTATTTCCTTTAGCGGGTCTACCTTCTGAAACTTAGGAATACGTGTTGTAATGAGCTCAATAATGGTATCTTGTACTTGCTGCTGTACGCTACGTGCCATAAAGAAGAAGTCTGTATTCTTTTCATTATAAACAGGCTCATCTCCTTGATTGATACGATGGGCATTCATAACAATAGCACTCTCTTGTGCCTGCCTGAAAATCTGAGTCAGTCTTACCACTGGAAGGCGTTCACTACGAATCATATCCTTAAGAACATTTCCTGCTCCTACTGAAGGGAGCTGATCAGCATCCCCAATAAGAATAACTCTTTGCCCTTCTTGCACTGCTTGCATTAAGGCATACATAAGGTTCACATCTACCATAGACATCTCATCAATAACAATAACGTCTGCTTCTAGAGGATTCTCTGCATTACGATTAAACATCTGTCTTTGGTCATCTTCTTTAAGGTAGCCTATTTCAAGTAAACGGTGGATGGTTTGAGCCTGCATGTTAGTTGCTTCGCTCATACGCTTTGCAGCTCTTCCTGTAGGTGCTGCAAGAAGTACATCCTCTCCAGCCTTCTCTAGCATATGCAAAATAGCTTTAATAGTTGTAGTTTTACCTGTACCCGGCCCCCCTGTTAGGATCGTTACCCCATTAAGAAGGACGTGTCTTACTGCCTCTCTTTGTTCTTCTACTAGCTTAATTTCAAGTTCTTTCTCTGTCTGCTTCAGCTCTCTTTCAAAATCAAAAGGCATATCTTTTTCATAAAGAGCTGCTAAGTCAATAAGCTTACGTGCAATCTGCAACTCTCTGTCAAATAAGTACTTAAGGAATACACAAATCCTATTATCATAATTCTTGACAATAATCGTACGTTGTATACTCAACTCGTCTAAAGCATTCTCGATAAGCATAATGGCTTCTTCTGGCACCGTAAGCAATTCTCTTGCCCGCCCAATAAGTAGGTCACGTGGTAAATAAGTATGCCCTTCTAAAGAAGCATTATTAAGGAGATATAACACACCTGTCTTAATACGTTGTGGGTCATTGCGCGCAATACCAATCTGCATAGCAATTTCATCAGCCTTTTTAAAGCCTATACCAAAGATATCCTCTGCTAATCGATAAGGATTAGTCTTAATCACTTCTACTGTCTGATCTTTATAGCGTTTATAAATCTTAATAGCATAAGTCGGTGTAATACCAAACTCTTGAAGAACCATCATGGCTGTCCTTAGCTCATGCTGCGCTCTAAAGACTTCGCTAATTTCCTTTGCCTTTTTCTCGCTAATTCCTTGGATTTGAGAAAGCACTGTAGGTTCACTTTCTATAATTCTAAAAGTATCTAAACCAAAGTGCTTAACAATTTTACGTGCTGTCTTGGGCCCAATCCCTTTAATGGCACCTGAAGCCAAATACCTTTCAATCCCCTGTACAGTCTTTGGAATACTTTTATCAAAGGTATCTACTTTAAGCTGTCTGCCGTATATAGGATGCGTGGTCCATTCCCCTACAATACGCACCTCTTCACCAGGATGAACACCTAGCATCATGCCTACACAAGATACTTCTTCACCTTCATATTCAATGGTACAAACTGTATAGCCATTTTCTTCATTTTGATAAATAATATCTTCTACAATGCCCTCTACTACTAATTGTTCTTCCATCTCTACTCACCTTTTCATTTATTACGAATGAGTTCAATCACAACCTTCTCTTCATCATACCCAATCGTAGCTTCATCTATCATTGTTCCTACTAGTCCAAGTTCTTCTGAGCTGTCTGTCTCACCAGCTAACTCCCAGTAATACTCTTCCATCTCACGCTCTCTCGGATAGCTTAAAAACTGTTTTAAATCATTAATACATTCTTCTATATAATCTAATGCCTCAGCCTCTACTGTAATGACTTCTCGATCTGGCAAGTCATTGATTTTTATATTCAAGCTCTTTGGATGATGCTCCATAAAAAATGTTGTTAACTCATCCACCATTTTAGCTATTTTTTTTATCTCATGTCTCATTCTTCTTCTCCTTTTTAAATGCATCAATTAAAGGGATTAAAACAGCTGCTACAATACCACCAGATAATCCATTGTTATAAAGCATAAGTCCACCATGCATAGCTCCTATATTAACAACAAAAGCCATATGGAGCATCCCTGCTACAATACCCCATAACGCGCCAAATTCACCGGCAACAGGTGCAAGTGTTGTCCCAAACAAAGCTGACATGACTAATGTAGAGATAGGCTTATCAATCCCAAACATGACCCACCCTAAACATACACCTAATACAATAGGCCATGTATTTTTAGGATGCTTACCAAAGCTTCCAAATCCCATTACAGCTAGGACAGCTGCTATGGTTGGTCCATTCATAACGCCACCTACTACAAGGACAAAGGCAATACTTAAAAGCCCTAATATGCCCATGTTCATAATACTTAAACCAAAACCATCCTGTTTTATCACATCTGTAACAAGACGCCCCGTATGTTTCATAACATCTCTGTAGCCTTTAAAACTTCGTTCATTAATTCGCCAGCCCAGTATAATTAAAGTTATACTATATAAAACAAAAAAGATAATAACAGCTGGATTGTTTTCTTGCAACAAAAGACTATTTGCCTCAATATTCACCTTAGAGACATCTAAAATAGAATAAACAAGCATCCCTACCAAGCCTGCTGCTGTACCCATATTATAAAGATTGTAACCTGAATGGAGAGTAAGTATATGGGCAGAAATAGTTGGCATAATAAATCCAATAAATCCACCGACTACAGCATTCATCACTATCACAAGCATTAAATGGTCAGACATAGCCCCTGCAATAAGGCTACTGATTGGACTAAAGGCTGTGGAGAACATATTAATTAATACAACGTTCTTATAAGGAATCTGATGATACCTACTATATATAAAGCCCCCAAAATAAAAAGGCCATATATTAAAGATATTTTTTCCCATAAAACTAAACCCTGCTAATAGGAATAAAGCTGCAATAATAATCCCATTAGGCTTTAAATCTAACTTTTTTATTAACCATAAATTAATAAGTAATACTAAAGCTGCATTGACTAGGGTAGGTCCTACTCCTGCTATAGCTAAATAATCTGTAAGAAGTACATCATTTGATTTTAAAATGATTTGAAACCCCTGCGAAAGCTCGCTTAAGTTGGTAGTCAAAAATGCATAAAGCAACATTGCCAAAGGTAGAATATACAGTACTCTGTACATGACTCTACTGGAAACTTTTTTTCTTCTGGTAATCTTGACTGTCTTCATGTATTCTCCTTTTTATTATGATGATACTTCTATGATAAAAAGACTTGCCCTTTTGGGCAAGCCTTTTATGAAATAACTTTATTGAATAGCAGCTTTAAGCGCTTCTGCTTTATCTGTTTGTTCCCATGGAAGAGATACATCTGTGCGACCGAAATGTCCGTATGCAGCTGTTTGTTTGTAGATTGGTCTTCTAAGATCTAGCATTTTAATAATGCCTGCTGGACGAAGGTCGAAGTTTTCTCTTACGATTTCTACAAGTCTTTCATCACTTACAACACCTGTACCATGTGTATTTACAAGGATAGATACTGGGTGTGCTACACCGATTGCATAAGCAATTTCGATTTCACATTTTGTAGCAAGTCCTGCTGCTACAATATTTTTTGCAACGTATCTTGCTGCGTATGCTGCTGAACGGTCTACTTTTGTTGGATCTTTTCCTGAGAAAGCTCCACCGCCGTGGCTTGCATATCCACCGTATGTATCTACGATGATTTTACGTCCTGTAAGACCTGCATCCCCTACTGGACCACCGATTACGAAACGGCCTGTTGGGTTGATGAAATATTTTGTTTCTGCATCAAGAAGCTCTGCTGGAATAACTGGTTTAATAACATGTTCCATAATGTCTTCATGAATTTGTTCTTGTGAAATTTCTTCTGCATGTTGAGTTGAGATAACAACTGCATCTACTCTTACTACTTTATCTCCATCATACTCAACTGTTACTTGTGATTTACCATCTGGACGAAGGTAAGGAAGTGTACCATTTTTACGTACTTCTGTAAGTCTACGTGTAAGTCTGTGTGCAAGAGAAATTGGCATTGGCATAAGCTCTGGTGTTTCATTACAAGCAAAACCAAACATCATACCTTGGTCCCCAGCACCTGTAGCTTCAATACCTTCTTCTGTTAAATCCCCTTTTCTATTTTCAAGAGCTGTATCAACACCCATAGCAATATCTGGTGATTGTTCATCAAGTGCTACAATTACGCCACATGTATTACCATCAAAACCAAAGTTTGGATTGTTATAGCCAATTTCATTAATTGTGTCACGTGCGATTTTATTAATGTCTACATAGCAACTTGTAGTAATCTCTCCCATTACAAGTACAAGACCTGTTGTAACTGCTGTTTCACATGCAACTCTCGCCTGTGGGTCTTGTGCGTAGATAGCATCTAATACTGAATCTGAAATCTGGTCAGCAATTTTATCTGGATGTCCTTCTGTTACTGATTCTGATGTGAATAGTCTTCTTGCCATTTCAAAATCCTCCTTAAAATTGTTTTAAATAAAGTTGTTTTAAAGATGTATAAATGCGATCTAGATAAAAAAATAAAGGCCTCACGAATGAGGCCCTGTCTACATAATCACTAAGTGATACATCCTCATCTTACAAGTACATTATGTACTTGTGGGAATTGGCACCCGCTATACGCTGGTTGCCGGGTTTCATAGGGCCCTGTCCCTCCACCTCTCTGGATAAGAATTACTCATCAATATTTAATTTACAATTTATTATTATAAATAAGATTTATTATTTGTCAAGCGTAATTTTTAGAACTTTTATTAGATGCCTTTTAATGATCTATCACGAAATGCTTTATACATAAGGATTTCTTTTCTTATTTTTAGAATATTTATACTCTACAAATAAACCTGTTCCCACAGCCACACAAGAAATAGCTTCATCTGCAATAACTGCATTAATACCTATTTTTTCTGTAATAAGTTTGTCTAATCCATAGATTAAGCTACCGCCACCTGTGAGTACAATTCCTCTATCAGATATATCGGCTGCAAGCTCTGGTGGTGTCATTTCTAACACATCTCGAATAGCTTCAACCATATCATCAATAGGTTCACGAAGTGCCTCTAATATTTCATCTGAAGATAGCACAACATTTTTAGGCAAACCTGAAACAAGGTTACGCCCCTTTGCTGTCATCTCTACAGGTACCTCTCGTTTAAAAGCACATCCTATTGTCTTTTTAACTTCTTCCGCAGTTCTTTCCCCAATCAAAATATTATGTTTACGTTTTAGATAATATGCAATAGCATCATCTAAATTGTCTCCCGCCGTTTTAATAGACTTGTTAACAACCGTTCCACCTAATGAAATAACAGCAATATCCGTTGTTCCTCCCCCAATGTCTACAATCATGCTCCCACACGGTCTACTAATATCTATCCCCGCACCAATAGCTGCTGCTATCGGCTCTTCTATAATATCTACTTTTCTTGCACCTGCTTGCCTTGTAGCATCCTCTACAGCACGCTTTTCTACTTCAGTGACCCCGCTCGGTACACATACAGCAATTCTAGGTTTAATCAGCCTAGGTCCAATTGCCTTATGAATAAAATATTTCAGCATTTTTTCTGTTGCTTCATAATCATCAATAACGCCACGTCTAAGTGGTCTAATAGCTGTAATATTCTGTGGTGTACGCCCAAGCATAGCACGTGCCTGCTCTCCTACTGCAATGACTTCGCCGGTCTTAGTATGAACGGCTACAATAGAAGGTTCCTGCAAAACGATGCCTTTACCTTTTATGTAGATAAGAACAGATGCTGTTCCTAAATCAATGCCTATATCTGCTCCGCTTCCAAACATCTCTCATTTCTCCTACTTTTCTGCTATTTTTCATCATAAAATTACTTTCATTATACTAGAAAAGAATTTCTAGTGCAAAATGTTTTTTCTCATGTAAAAAGGGGCTACTTTGCAGTAGCCCCTTCTCTTTTATCTATTTCATTAATCCTGAGTACTTTTCTTTCGTCGCTAATCCACCTCTTAGATGCCTTTCAGCTTTATTAAGTTCAAGCACCCTTCTGGCTTCCATAGCAAGTTTTGGATTAATTTTCTCTAATCGTTCCGTAACATCTTTATGGACTGTCTATATTAAATGGAACGGTTAAAGGCATCCCCTGTTCACTAAGCATTTTAAGTTTTACTTTAACATCTCCTGTATGGGATACTTGAATCTCTTCAATGAGTTGCTTCAAGTCCATATTAGACCATTTAGACACTTCAAGTAGTTTATCAATGTCTTTAAAGTACGTTCTTACTTCCTCTCCTATACTACTTGTTATACGTGTACTATCTATAATGTGTGCAAGCTGTAATTTGACTTTCTCAATCTCTTTATCTACAGGTAGAAGACATTCGTCTAACTCCTCTTCCGTAATAGATGATTTTGCATATAATTTGATATACTTTTTCCTTTCCTTCCTCAATTCTTCATACTGTTTTTTAAGTTGACTTTCATCTAAGTCAATTCCCCTTGTTATATCACTCACTAAAGCTTCTACTTCCTTAATCACTAGTTTAATAAAAGACTCTTTAGTAGAGATTAACTCCTTAAGATATTCTCTTATATGACCTAATAGAATATCCTCATCTATAACTGATTTATTGATACATGCATCCTTTCCTTTAGCATTGCGAATCGAACAACACCACCTCTTATAGACTTTTCCCTCTTTACTGTACTGTCTTGTTCTTCTTCTAAATGTGTAACCACAATCTGCACATTTAATAAGATTTGAAAAGGGATACTTGGTGCTTTCTCTCTTATTTTCTAGATTAAAGCTCTTACTCCTTTCCTTTAGAATCCTCTGAACCTTTTCATAATCTTCATCACTTACAATTCTCAATTCTGGTCTTTCTACTACAATGTGGTCTTTAGCATCTATGACACGTCTTTTTTCTGTAATGAAGTCCGTAACTTCAGTCTTCCCATTCACAATTTTTCCAGTGTATATAGGATTTCTTAGTATGTCTATGACTGTCTTTTGATACCAGTTAGCTCGTTGTTGTTTCTTTGTTAACACTCCATTCTTATTTAGGTACTCTGCAATCTTGAGAGTGCCATAACCTTCCTCTAGAAATAATTCATACATCTTCCTCACTGTATTTGCTTCGTACTCATTAATCTCTAATGTAAATGTATCTACTTTATTGTAACCAAATACAAAGTTAGGTACTCTACCTTTCTTAGCATTAATTGCCTTCCCAAACTTAACACGTTCTGAGAGCTTCAAACTTTCCTCTTGAGCTATAGAGACTAATACTGAGAGTACAAATTCTGAGTCAGTAGAACATAAGTTATTGTTTGTAAATAATACCTTGACCCCTATGGACTTGAGTTCTCTCACAACTTTTAAGAAATCTACCGTATTTCTGGAAAATCTAGAGATATCCTTAACCGCTACCACTTCAAACTTCTTCAATCTTGCATCCTCTAACATCTCTTGGAATTTAATCCTCTTCTTGACTTGCTTCCCACTAATCCCCTCATCTGCATAAATACCATATAGTTCATAACCATTATCACTCGCAAATTTTTCAAAATATTCCTTTTGTTTTTCTAAACTCTGTAGTTGTTCCTCTTTATCTGTAGATACTCTACAGTAGCATGCCATTTTCTTCGTCGTGTGTTTTGTAGTATTCATCGTGAATCCATCCTTCTCTTGTGTATTCATTAGTCCGTTCATATGTATTCCTCCTAGTTATAGTGCTACTGGTTGATACGCAATCTTATCTAATATGTTCTCTTTGAATGATTTATCCTCAAATATTTGTGTCGCTAATACCTTAGCTAACTTTCTCTGTGTCGCTTTTTCAAATAACTTCTCATCCACATTCCCCTCTAATACAAACTCAATTTTCCCACCTACTTTTTTATCTTGTGTAATGGTCTTAATTACTTTAAATTGTGTATTCATATTAACCACTCTCCTATCACATTTATATGTGTAGTGAGAACTATCTAGAATTATTTTTAGGAATAACCCTATGCTCATCTACATAGAGTGTTATTTTTGAGGGAAACCAAGATTGCCATGCGATTTTACAGGGAATCGAAAGTTTTTCACTAGGACTTTTATAGCATTTAGTTCGAACTTTCATTTTACGAACTAAATATGGTATACTTAGTTCGTACCTATTACTTTAAAAGGAGCCTAACAAATGAACTACAAATGCGTGCTTACACTAGATGATAACCAATTAGAACTTCTAAAATCCTTTTGCACCTCCACTTTAGGTGTAGAGCCTATTATCACAAAGGTACACCCTAAAGAGGTAGATGCTAAAACCTTCATGCGTCTATACTATTCTTATCTTCTTGAACAAATTGACATGACTGCTTTACGTCGCTCACTAGGTATGGGGAAAACTAAATTTCATGAGGTACTTAAATCTCTGCGTAACCAAGGCTATCCGCTTCCATCAAAAGCAGATTTCAAACGCTACAATCCTCTTTTGAATCCTTTTCACATCTATGATTACAGCATTCAAAATTCAGCATTACCTACAAATGAATTAACTCCAACTGACATTTACTTTGATGAAGATGACATAGACTTTGATTTTGATAAAGAGAATATAGACTTTAATGATGATGATGATGACTTTATCATGGACGGAGAAGAGGACATAGATATGCCTTAGCGCATATCTATGTCCTCTTCTTATTTTGACTGCTCTGTTATTTGTATAAGTTTATAAAACGATGACCGTTTCAAACCACAGGCTTTCATAGCTGCAACTGCTGTTATTTCTCCAGACTTCCATTGTGCATATACATTGTCCCAGTTCTTAGGTGTCTCTATCCTTGGTCTTCCACAATGAACTCCTCTCATCTTTGCACTTTTAATTCCTTCACGTTGTCTACGTTTTATCTTTCGTAGTTCAGATTCACTAATATACGCTAAAAGTTCCAAAACTATCGTATTGATTAGGCACTTCTCTAAATCATCTTTATCATAGGTACTTAACATAGGGGAGTCTAATATTACCAAATCCACTCCCATCTTCGCTAACTCACCCATTTCCGTTTTAATCTGTGTGTAATTTCTACCTAAGCGGTCTAACTCCTTGATTACAAGCACATCACCTTTACGTAGCATTTGTGATTTCAAACTTTGATACCCATTTCTCTCAAAGTTTTTACCCGTAGCCTTATCACAAATAATGTCACGCTCCTCTATCCCATACTCTATTAAGGCATCAAATTGTCTCTCAAGACTCTGTCCTTGTGAGGATACCCTTGCATACCCATATACTCTCGGTTCCATACTCTATATACCTCCAATTAATCTATCTTTCCTATATGTATATCAGCATTATGACCCTTTTATATCCATAAAGGTATCAATATTTTCAGCTATATCCGAATTTTATATACTTGAGGATTCCGAATACAGTTTGGGTACTTTATAGACATATCTGTAAAGGTATACGTTTCCGTAAAGGTCTCTATCTATTTTCAGACTTTGTATCACCTCCTCAAACTATGTTCTCTCTCGTATTCTCTAGGTTCTTCATCACCATTTCTTCTTTATCACCTCCCTATCCTGTCCTAGATTAAGATTTCCTTCTTCCTCTGATGGTTCACATAGAAAAATCATCAAAAATCGTCTTCAATTTTTGAAATTTCATTGCCAGAAAAAATGGGATTGCCAAGAATTTTGCCTTCCTTGGACGTCTTCATTAAAAATAATGGTTTTATACTAAAAAATTCAATTTTATCTAAATCTTGAATGTTTTACTCCTGTCCCATTAAGGCATTTTGTAAGATAATTTCATCGATTAAATGAAGACCCATAGCGGTAGGGATTTTGGTGTAGGAAGTTAAGTTTAATCGAAAATGTATAAAATTACTTCCTTGAGTACTTATTTGAGCAACGTGCTTAATTTGAATATTTTTAACTTCTAAATTTGATTTTATCCTTCTCCTAACAAAGTATCACTGAACGCAAAGAAAGCTAACCCAAAGTCTAGGTTAGCTTTCTTAATCCTTATTTTTCTTCTACAAATTTCAATGTGTTACCACTATTTACAAGGTTTCCTGTTTTGACTACTTTATCTCCACTGTAAATCACATAATCAGACATGTGTAGTACATGAGTTTAGGCATGATTCAAAATAAACATGTATATAGAAGTATAGAAGGAGCCTATATCTACTCACTCCTATACTTTCTAGTTACTTCTTCTTTACAATAATTAGTTCTGTTTGTCTGTATTTTCCATCAATAAACCATTCCTCTGGAATCATAAAATCAAACCTAGCTCCTGTAACAACATCATTAAATTTAGCTTTGAATTTCAAAGTCTTTCCATCATCTGAAACAATGCTATCAAATACTTCTACCCAGTATGAGCCATTATATTTTCCATGAATTTCTCCATTTACATTCGGAATAAAAATAGCTGAATCTGTTGTAACTGTAAATTCAACCACATCCCCTGATGATACGCTAATAGCTCCAGGTGTAGTTGTTAGTCTCTCTGTCCCATTTGGTACTTCATCTACTTCTGATAAAGGTTTTAATGCAACAAATACTTGTTTTTGTTGTTCCATTCCCTTATAGCTAATTGCTACATTTATTGGAATAGCCTCTCCAATAGAATTGTCTGGATAATTAATTACTCCATCATTATTGATGTATTCATGGAATGCTAGAACCTCTACATCCATCTCCAAGTCTGGAATTGCATTAATCCCTGTCCATGTCTCTAGTACTCTAAATATATTATCCCCATGTTCATCAATAGACATCTCAAACATATCAGGAATACCATTTAAAGCTAATTCAAATATTTCTTCTGAAGTATCTTCCACAATAGGTACACTTATCTTAATATCTTTATTGGTTGATAAAATACTTTCTGGAAGAACAAACTCCCAACGTGAAGGCAGTTTATCAATTGCTATCCTACTTCTAATATGTACTCTAAAAGTATCTTCATCTACAATCTCTGTTCCAACTGAACCATTTAAATTAAATGTTGGTTCAATCGCCTTCCATAAATCACCAGCCTCTTTTATGGTTAATTTAGTGTTCTTAAGATTAATTTCAATATCAACTCCTGTACCTGATACTTGAAATTGAGAGACTTTAGATGGTGTTACAATTGCTTGAGGTTTATTAACAGTTTCTCCACCACCGTTAGAGCCTCCTCCTGAACTATCATCTGATGAACTTCCACCTGATGAGCCACTTCCAACTCCAGCTAGTGGTTTATTAACGGCATCCTTATCTAATAAATGTCCACCAATAGATACTTTGATATCTCCTTCTAGTGTAGTATGACTTGGCTGTGTTTCTAATTTAACACCCTCTACACTAACAGTAGCATTTTCTATTTTACCTTTACCTTTTACTTGACTCTCTACATTAAATATAGCCTCTTTTATCTCTACTTTATCACTTAATGTTATCGCTACACCTTTAGCTTCTTTGCTAAATGTAAGGTTCTTAATTATTCCAGAGAGAACTTGTACTGGTTGAGTTGTTTCTACTGTTAATGAATTTACAGTACCATCAATTTTTGCACCTGATTCAAGTACAACATCTGTTACAGTTGACTTGTCATCTACAAAGATACGTACTTTGCCATCTGCTTTTTCTACTTTTACATTGTCTGCTTTTGAACCATTTGTAAACTTAACGGAGTTCTCTCCACCACCTTCAACAATAACCCTTCCTGTAACTGTTGTATTATCTAAAATAACATCACCATTACCTACACCTTCTGCAATATATAAGTTTCCTTTTATGATAGCATCTTTTAGAACTACATCTTTAGTATTAACTACTACATTTCCATCTGTGTTTGGTGTATATGTACCTGATTGATTGTAAAACTCGGCTGTTAATCTATCTAGCATTGTCACAACTTCAGCTCTTGTTACAGAATCTTGTGGTGCAATAGTAGTTTCTGTTTTGCCTTTGAGAATACCATGTTGTACCATAGCTCCTATTTGTTCTTCAGCCCATGCTGAAATCAATCTCTCATCATCAAATGATTGTGGACTTGTCCCTGTTAATTCGTAAGCATTTGCTAATACATGTGCAGTCTCTTCTCTTGTTGCAAAATCATTTGGTCTAAATGATGTCCCATAGTCTTTCATAATCCCTGATGAACTTACTGTATTAATTGCTTTGGTGTACCACTGACCTTCTTGAACATCATCGTATTTTTTTGCATTACTTACTTCCGTTAACCCAAATACTCTGACAACAAAAGATGCAAGCTCCGCTCTTGTCACCTTTTGATTAGGTTTAAAAGAACCATCTTCATACCCTTGTACAACTCCATTTGTACTCCATCTTTCAATAGCCTCCTTTGCCCAATGCTTCGAGTAATCATTTGCCCATACTGGCATTGCTGTTATCAGCATTGTTCCCGACATTAACATAGCTAATCTTCTTTGTAATTTCATAATTTAACTCCTTACCTTTCTCATTTTAAATTTGTATAAAATCTAGTTCTGAAACACTTACCCAGAACTATTCATAAAACATTATACTTCTATTAAAACTAGAAATAAATACATTTTTCTATTTTTAACAGAATTAAATCGATTAGTTGTTAAATTCATCTAGACTATTCTCTAAAAGGAGGTGCTACTAATGAGCCTTGGCGAACGTTTACGCAAATGTCGTGAAAATAAAGACCTTAAGCAACTAGATGTTAGTAAACAACTGCATATTAACAATAAAACACTTTCATGTTATGAACTTGATAAGATTTCTCCTGATGTAGAAACGCTTAAAAATCTTGCACAATTTTATGAAGTATCCCTTCCTTGGTTACTAGGTTCTAACCCCTACCATGAGCATATCTATTCTGATATTATTGAACGTCTTGAAAAACTAGATAAAACCTCTGTTCAGTCTGTACGTGAATATATTGAATTCCTTGAGTTTAAAAAGAACAAGTAGCATGGAGTTATGATACCCTATGCTACTTATTCTTTTAATCTATATCTACATTTCTTATTGATTCTTCTAATTTAGAAGCATATGTAACTCGGAGCTCTAATTCAAATAATTCCTTATCAGATACATTAATACAAAGCTTATCCTCCATTCTATAAATCCTCAATACAAGTTGTGTGGTTACAGGTCTTAAAAATAGAAACTGATATATGATACCTTGACAAATACTTAATATGAGTGGCTGTAACTCTTCTTCTCGTTCTATTCGTATTCTCTTATTCAGCATTATAATTCGCTCCTTTTTCATCTAATCTATATTCTACATATCCCTTATACAAAAGCTGATTGTGCTCTACAATCTCTCTCCACTGTCTGTACTTAACAAGATACTTTTTGAACTTTGCGATGGAAGCTCCTTGGAAGTTTAGCCTAGTTAACTCTTCTGTCAGAACAAAATCCTTTGTAGGTCTATAGGCATTTTCTAGTAACATCAAGTTTTCCTTAGTTAAGTTAAGTACCTTGTACTGAGACCCTATCTCTATTGATAAAGGTATAATTTCTTTAACTTTTCCTTCCAACATCCTTATATCTTCTGCAATAAATATCGCATTCAATATAGGGGAATTCATACTCTTAATTCCTTCAATAAACTTTACATATCTACTGTAAGACAGACCTTCACCACTGTTCATCTGAATCTCCTCTTGAGTATTCAAATATGCTCTCAACATACTTTCTATTTTCTCGAGTTTCCTTTTAAGTCTCACGTGTTCTCTTACTATCTCCTGTAAGTCCACCTCATGTAATTTGTCTTGTCTCTCATATACCTTGTGTTTTTCAATATTGTGTTCGTTACTAATCTTTTTTGCCACTGTCATTATCCCTCCTTATATTGTGGTAAAAACATAGTCTAGGGAAGTATAAGAGTGTAACCTATCTTTGCTAACTTTCTCAAAATTTAATACAGTTTATATTATGTTAGTACTATATTTATCCTCTTTCCTACAAATATAGTTATATGTATTATTCCAATGAACTTGAGTATGTATAGGGTTCACTTTAACATACTCAAAAGTCTTCCTTACCTTAACATTCATTAATTGCTGAATTTTTCTCCCACAAACACGTTTGAATTGCTCCATATAGTTATATGCTTCATTAATATCCCACTGATATTTTGCTAGAATATGAAAGTGTATATAAGGTTTTAACTCTATTGCCACTTTCTCTAAGACCATATTATGATTATTCGCACATCCTTGTATATCTGATAACATGATGTGATATCCTTCCGTTGTTAAGTTAATGTGTGTATTTAACTTAATAACGATATGTATACCTCTCATATAAGAACTATCTATACTGTATACTTCATCACCCATACTCTCTAAAAAGTTCATCTGTTATTTCCTCTCTTTTATTATTCTTATCACATATCTAATGATAGATTTATCCTCAATGATTATCTTTATTGAGGCTCATAGCAATTGATTCGGTCATCTTACCCTCTATAGTTAACTGCAACGCTTTCCGTACATACTTTATTCTATACGTGTTCTAATGCCTTTATTTGAACCTGTTCCTTCATACCTTCTTCCTATCCCTTTTTAAAAGGGTAGACTTCCCCTAGGGACTTGCTTCTTAGGCAAATTATGGTCAGCTCTCTATGCTAACATTAAAGTACTCATTGCTAGAAGCTATCTAAGTGCAGATATAACTACCATATCCCTCAATGAGTCCACCTTTTTGACGGACTCCTAGCAATAAAAAAAATCTAAACGACTAGTCGTGACAATTGTCTACATGACTAATAGTTTAGATTCTTCATAACTGTATCTACTTGATACCATAATTTAACCTACTTCAAGACTTTCTACATACCTACATCCATTTTAACAGCTTTCATGAGTAACTGATGTATATATGCCTGTTTAGACAGATTACACTCCTTTGCTTTCTGTATGAGTGCCTCATTTAATTCTTTCTCAACCCTTAGACTAAATGCTACTATACACTTCCCCAATCTCTTGTCCAAAGTCTCCCTTGTAGATTGAAGTTGTGTAATAATCTCACTATTATCCACCTCGAATATCATAATCTATCTCCTCCTCATTCTCTACTCCCTATATCATATACAAATACCTCTTATATTGTATCTATTTAACATACCTCTCCTACTTTACTGATAGTATATTTTCTAGTGTATAGGCATAAGCCTTGTATATCTTCTCAAAGATACTTACTATTACCCCCGTAATCTCTATGTTTCTTCTCGAGAATACTTATTATCACTCCCATAATCTCTATGTTTCTTTTCGAAGATACTTACTATCACTCCCATAATCTCTATGTTTCTTTTCGAAGATACTTACTATCACTCTCGTAATCTCTATGTTTCTTTTCGAGAATCCTTGCTATTACCTTTAGGGTTTCTCTATATCTTCTCACCTATATACAAAAAAAGACACCTAGCACCTTGTCTCTAAGTAAATGGGTATTGTGATAGGTCTTGGTAATCTTCTCTTAACATCATATTCTCTTGACATAGCTTTCGTAACATCATAGCTGTGATATATTCAATTATATGGAATAACATTGTTCTATCATTGCTTATCTGATTCTCTATAAAAATAATAAATAGGGCAGTATATAGAAGACCATATATGCCCCATTTGTTTAGAAAGTTTCAAATATCTCTGCTATATTAAATACCAAACCATCAAAAGCCGCTGTCTTAAATTCTGTCACGATACTATCCCTATCTTCTTCAGACATTCTCTCTAATTCATGCTCATCATAATCGGTATAAATGTCCTCAAGAGCATATCTCCCATCTACCAAATTGTAAATCTCAAGATTTTTGTTTTTAGGGTCAATCAACCAATAATGTGCAACACCCATGCGTTCATATAATGCTCTCTTCTCAATTCTATCACGTTTAACAGAACTCGGTGAAATGACTTCTACAATTAACTTAGGAACCCCTTCATATCCCCTATCAGTAAACTTAGTCTTATCACAAAGTACAGATACATCTGGAATTACCCGATTACTTTCATCTAAGTATACGTCTATGGTATCCGTAAAAACACGACACGGCTTACCCTTTAAATAGTTCGCTAACATAACATAAATATTTCCAATAATCATTCCATGAAGTGGAGATGCCGAAGGTGACATGTAGAAAGTCTTACCATTTATTAGTTCACTCTTGAAGTCATATATTTGAGCTGTATTTCCCATTTTATCACTTCCTTAATTATAGTATGGTTATATAAACTTATAATAACATAGTACCAAAAATATATTCAATGCATTTAATCCACTCTCCAAACCATTACTAAAACTCGCACTATATTCCTCCTCTTATAAGTTTAGTATAAAATAAAAAGCTGACCAAGAAAGGTCAGCTTCTTATTTTGACCTACTCTCTATATTCTATAGTTACTTCATCTCCTCTCGATGTGTCTTTAAAGACTTTCGTAATTTCTTCATTTTCTCTCAAGAATAACATTAAAAATTCTCGAGAATTCTTTACACTACCTTAACATAGCATTAAAAACTCTCGAGAGTCCTTATAAAACTACTATATAAATTTCTTAATATTAAATACTCCATTATAGAAAATTATTTACAATATATTTGATACATTTTATTATAATGTTTATATTACTCTAAATCATTGTTATACTAGAATTAATTGAACCTTTCATCCAAATTTATTTTCTTATTTTATTAACAGTTCCATTTTGTAACCTCTTTGTGCACTGTACTTTTACTGATACCAAACTTCTTGGCCGTTTCCCTTACTGTAGCGTTAGAATTGATAATAAATTTTGCAGCTTCTATGGCTCTTTCTTCGATATAAGGTTTCAAGAAAAGGCCCCCCTTAACACAACTCTTGATTAATAAATATGCTAAGAAGTCCTCTTTTATGCCGAAAAACTTGACGAGGGACAAGCCAATTTGATTAAAGTTCATTTTTCCCCATAAGCTTACTCTCTATAGAAACTCTAAATCGAAACCAATAAGGAATTTATTTTTTCTCTAAGACTAAGTCGAAATTTAAAATGTAAGTTATCCCTTACCATATGTAAAGGTGGTTGCAACATCTATCTTTGCAACCACCCTTTATTAACTTCACATGGGCTATTTTAGTCAGCTGTATGACCCATATCTACACCAGCAACTTCTTCTCTCATTCCTAAGATTGTTGTTGGGTCTACATAGTCATCCCCATGTTTAACACGCATATATACGTTAGTACCTAAGTCTGCAAATGGACCTGTAGCTTTACCTGCTTCACCAAGAACCTGCATAGCATCTACAGTTTGTCCTAATAAATCCATATCTGCTGTACCTTCTTGAATACCAAGTTCTGTTGTATAACCATTACCATGGTCAATAACGATAACCTGTCCAACATTACCTACAAGTTTCATGCTATCAAGTGTGGTAGCATCATCGATAATGTCTACAACAACACCTTTAGCTGGTGCTTTGATTGCTTCACCTTCATCAGCAGAAATACAAATACCATAAGTACGCATCGTTTGTTCTAAAGCTGTACTATACCAATGGCTTGTACTATCATCTTTGAAAGGTACAATAACTTCACCATCTACTGGCCATACCATATTATCTCCCTCTGCAAAGAAAGGTGTCTCTTCTTGGTCTGCTGTTGTAGAACTGAAGGTTTCTGCTACAAGGTCATCTTCTGATTCTTTTGGAGCTTCTGCTGGATTAGAAGCTACATCTACGCTCTCATCTACATTTCCTTCTTCTACTTCAATGATTTCATCTGATGTAGAAGGCTCTAAAGTTTCAGAAGCTTCATCTCCTGTAAGACCTACATCTTCAAGATTATCTTCCTCTACGTCTACATTCTGGTCAAGTACATCTTCTACGTATGCACCATTTGGATTATCTACCTGTGT
Organism: Zhenhengia yiwuensis; assembly: GCF_014384995.1. GTDB lineage: Bacteria > Bacillota > Clostridia > Lachnospirales > Cellulosilyticaceae > Zhenhengia > Zhenhengia yiwuensis. Next base: position 106,182 of record NZ_JACRSY010000012.1, read on the forward strand.
AGTATTTTGAGAAAGTACGATAGCTGCTCCAACGGCACTTACACTGATAACACCTACTGCTAAATAAAAACCATATTTTTTTGTAAAGTCTTTAAGTTTATTCATTCTTTACACCTCCGACGTCTAAATTATCGCCAGAGGAATTTGTTATTATTCATCAAAAATTAAAAATTTTTAATCTCTATATCTGTATAGTAATATTTTAAGATTTCCTCATAAGTAGCACCTGCTTTAGCCATTCGAATAGCCCCTTCTTGGCTGAGTCCTACACCATGCCCAATCCCCTTTACACGAAACTGTATGGATGTATCATCATAACTCATAGTAAAACAAGCTGAAGGAAGCTTAAAAAGCTTTCTAAAGCTCTCACCATCTATAATGCTGTTCCCTACTTGTAAACTTTCTATGTAGCCCCCTTGATCTTTGGCAATAATTTGAATCTGCTGCTCTAAGAAGCTAGGTTGCACAACAAGTGTAGGATATACGCTTTGGAGTGTACTCACAACTTCTTCTTTTGTGACAATAATGTCTTCTACTGCCTCATCCTCGCTGACTACAGGCTTTAGATAAGGAATATCCATATTATATATGCCTTTAGCATCTCTTGTCATACCTGCACTTGCCTTATGATAAATAGGCTCAATCAGTTCATTATTACAATACATGACAAGCCCTGATGTCTCTTTGACTGCATCCTCTAAACGCTTGTAATTCTTATCATAGTCTTTCTGCCATAGCGTCTTCATCTCTTCCTGCGTCATATAGCTTAGCTCACCTTCACTTACTATGCCCAGCTTCCTTCTCATCCTATAAGTTCTAATCATGACCGCATGAGCTTTAAGCACTTCTTCCTGTTCATCTGCTGATACCATTTTGGCAAGTGCGCTGATGAGTTCTTTCTCATCTTCCTTACTCTCTATATCTTCCCCATCTGTATTCATAGTTTGCACATTAGCAAGTAAGGATGCATCATAAAAGCCTCCCCCAAATACCATTACCATGGGGACTGCCAATAACATTCCTAAAATAATCAGACACCATATCCCTAGTTGTTTCATACCTGCCTCCTTTACCTTTTCGGCTCACGCCTATGCCTAATACATTATATTGAAAAGTAGACAAGTTTATGCCTCCTAGAAGAACAGGTCTAGTCCCATAATACACACTGCTCCAATCATTAGAGTAGTTACAATAATAATAATATTTTTTCTATCCCTCATAAAAAACCTCCTGCTCTTTTTATAGAGTATGGAGAACTTTTGATTACTTTATTCAATGACTCTTTATTTCGCTGTTTAATACTTATAAATTTTATAGGCATTTTATAACGATTTTATTCTATATTTATACCACTTTATAAGGCTATAATAAATAAAAACAGTAAGTACGGTAAAACTAAACATCAATAGTATTTTACTTCATTTAAGGGAGGATTTTATTTGCAAACACGTACAAAATTATTAACCTTACTTCTTATTCCTATTGCTATTTTAGTTTCTTATTTATATGGCTTATTTCCTGATAGCTGGGAACGCTTTTATTCCTTAGGTATTAATAAATGGTTTATTAAGATTCTAAGTTCTATTACAGGAATTTTTCCTTTCTCACTCTTTGAATGGGGTATTTATATAGGTGTTATCACTCTTATTGGTTATACCCTATATACCCTTTTTAGGATTTTTACACACCTAGATATGGGGCTTAAAATCTTTTTAAACTATCTTCTTAATTTAGGTGTAACTGCTTCTATTTTATTCTTTATTTTCATTGTAGGCTGGGCAGCTAACTATAAACGCCCACACTTTAGTGAGAAATACGGCATTGTTATGGCCGACTACACGCCAGAGCAATTAGGTGAACTTTATAGTTATCTCCTAGACCAAGCTGGCAAAATACGTGAAGAGCTTCCCGAAGATGAGAATGGTAATGCTATCCCTTATGGAGACCATCAAGATATCTTTAGAAGGGCTCAAGCAGGCTATGATATAGCAGGGCAAGCTTTTGAAGCTCTTAATGGCCATTATGGCAAAGCTAAAGCAGTCTTTGCTTCACCACTTATGAACTATACAGGCATCACCGGTATTTATTCACCTTTTACAGGTGAGCCTAACATCAATATAGCTGTACCACCTATTACCATTCCTTCTACCACCTGTCACGAAATGGCTCACCAACGTGGCTATGGTTTTGAAAGTGAATGTAACTTTATTGCCTATATTACCTCTATGGCTAACCCTGATCTAGACTTCCAGTACTCTGCCTATATTATGGCTATCTCCTATACAAGTAATGCGCTTGCTCAGGCAGATAGGGAGATTCTTCTCTCTATAAATGCCACTATGTCTGATAAAGTGTATAAGGACCTAGTCAATATTAATGAATTCTGGGATAGCTATAAAGGAGGTGTAAAAGAAACTGCTGAGCAGATCAATAATGCTTACTTACAATCTAATGGTGTTGAATCAGGAACAGAAAGCTACGGCGAAATGGTCAATCTCTTATTAGCACTTTATGACAAATATCACTAGTCTAGAAATTTCAATAAAAATAAAAGGGTAATCTATGAGCTATGAACTGCTACCCGTCAAGTAGACAACTAAAAAAATAAAAACTTGGGCATGGTATGATAAAGTAGACACAAAGTTAAGATAAAATAGTGAAAGGTGGTCTACTTATGAGAAGAAGTTAT
>NZ_JACRSY010000013.1 GCF_014384995.1 Zhenhengia yiwuensis
AGCACTAAGTCTCTATCATATCTTTGGAATTTCTGACCTTTTTTAGGCATAAGAAATGCACCTCCATTTAGTTGAACACATCTTTTTTATTATGTGTCTACTAAACGGGGTGCATTCTCTTCTTTAGGTGCTTTTTTTATAGACAGGTAAGCAAGCTGTATATACATATTGGTGCGACAAATAAAGCGATACGTTTTGTAAATAAAGAAGAGAAGGTTCTAGGTAATAAGAGTTTAGAATTGTTTAAAATTATGGTAAAATTTATTTGTAATATTTCTATTCTGAATAAATAAAATAACTAAAGGATAATGTGGATGATGAAATACGAAGCATACAAAAGTTTTTTTGTGAACCCAGCAGAGTTTGGTTTCTTACCTGAAGCAAGTGGAATTGAAAACACTAAAGCACTTCAAAAAGCTTTAGATAGGGGAGGGACGATTGTTATAAGCCGCCCTGGTACCTATAAGTTAGCAGGAACAGTATATATTGGGAGTCATACGTCCCTCGTATGTGGGAATAATGTTTTTATTAAAAAAGTAGATGAACAGGGCACTTTTACGCACGTTATACTAAACAAAGGGGCCTTAACCAAAACCTATGATGAACATATTAGTATTGAGAATTTACATATTATTGTAAATGGCATAGATGTACGTACCTTTAAAGAGGTATTTGGACTTCATGGGCAGATTGCTTTTTTCTATATTAAAGATTTAAAAATTGAGGGATTCCGCTGCATGGATCTAGGTGCATTGCAATATGGTATTCATGTGTGTACTTTTGAAGATATTATTATTAATGATATCATGATCAAAGGAGATAAAGATGGGGTCCACTTAGGAAGAGGTAAGCGTTTTAGAATCAGTAATGGTGTATTTGAAACATTTGATGATGCTATAGCGCTCAATGCGCATGATTATGATGTAGGAAATCCAGAGTTGGGGTGGATTGAAGACGGTATTGTAGAAAATTGTCATGACTTAGATGCTGAGAAAATGACAGGTTATTTCTGTCGTATCTTAGCTGGAGCATGGAGAGATTGGCAGCCAGGTATGGAAGTTCAAAAATCAGATACTGTTGTTGCACATCATAGACTTTATCGTGTAAGAGAAGATGCAGATGGGAAAATATATACATCTCATACAGAGCCAAGTCATGAAAGTGGGACAGCAGTTTTAGATGGCATACACTGGGTAATGGTTCAAGATGATGTGACTTATACAGCAGGGGTGAGGAATGTTATTTTCCGTAATATCTTTTTAAATAAGGCACGCATTGGATTCTCTGTGCATTTTGATAACGATAGATATAGCCGATCTTACTATCCAGGTTCCAAGGTGCCGAGTCAGGAGCAGCTTACTTTTGAAAATATTAGAGTGTTGCATGATGAAAAGAAAGCTTTTTTATCTATAGGAACACCTATGAATGTTATTACAGTTTCACACTCTAGTCTTAATCATAATCCTATTCATTTTCATGGTAATAAAGCTATGCCAGATTACCTTAAAACTAAGATTAACATGTTTGGATGTGTCTTTAATCATAAAGGAACAATGGATTTGATTATTAATAGTATTGAGAATAAAATGATAGAGTTAAAAACATTTTCAAACATTGAACTTTATGATGAGTTTAAAGCAAATATCATACAAGGTAATGGAAAAATTGAAGTATGCTCTGATCTTACAGGATTAAAAAACTAAAATTATGAGTTAAATAAACTTCTCTTTTGTGAAGTATTTAAGGCACCTGAAAAGGTGCCTTTTTATATGGAACAATGATTAAATTCATTTCTGTATAGAAGTAGAGTAAAATTCTTTAGGTGTCATGCCGTATTCTTGCTTAAAAGCTCTAAAAAAATGAGAGTAATCCCCAAAACCACAACGTTTATATACCTCACTAATAGTGTAATCTTTTAAAATAAGTTCTTTGGAGAAAGCTAATTTTTTCTTAATCATATACCTATGAACAGTAAGGCCTGTATATTTCTTAAATTCTCTAATAAGATGATATTTACTTGTATAAAGCGTCTGAGCAAGTGTATCTAAACTAAGCTCTTCTTCAATATGGTCATGAATATATTCAATACAATTGGAGACAAGCTCACTATAGTGATGCTGATAGATACAGGAGGCCTGAGTATTTTCAAAAGCCCTATTAATAAGGACGAGAAGTTCCGTTAAATAAGTATGATAAAGAATATCGCTACCAAAGGAGGTAGCTTTTTTAGCTTCGAGAATTTTTTTTAGTGTAATATGTATGGCATCAATAATAGACTCTGTGCATCTTAAAAGATTATTACTAGAGGTATAAGTAGAAAAGCAGCTTTCTAAATTCGTAAGAGGGGTAGATAAGCTTTTTAAAAAAGATTTATTAATCCAAAGAACAATGCGCTCATAAGGTATAGCGGGATCATGGATGAGTGCTTGATGAAGCTCTAAAGTATTAATTAAAATCATATCACCAGGTAAAAGCCTATAATGTTTTCCTTCTATAGACATCGATACACTGCCGGAGATAAAAAAGTAGATTTCATAAAAATCATGATGATGAAGTTCTAAATAAGGTAAGTAGGTATCTTTTGAATGTGTAATTTGAAAAGTTGTACTATCCATTGTTTGTTTGGGAGAAAAACGTGTTAATTCAGACATAGGTCCTCCTAGAGCAATTTTTGCAAGTTTTATGCCAATATTAAACTATTAAAGGCATATTTAATTGATCTATAATGAAGAAAATAATAGATTTAAAATAATGAATTATCAATTAATTTATTATAACATAATTTTTAAGCTGTTAGTTTATTAAAAGTCAATAGGAGGCTAATAATGCAAATTCCTTTTTATGTAAGTTTGGAAGATAAGGTGGTTGTTATAACGGGAGCAGGAGGTATTTTATGCCAAAGAATGGCCATGGCATTAGCAGAATGTGGGGCTAAAGTAGCTTTGCTAGACATTAATAAAAGCAGTGTAGATGGGCTTGCTACTCAAATACAAAGAGAAGGAAAAGAAGCTATGGGCATACAGGCTGATGTACTGGATAAGGAGAGTTTAAAAAGGGCACACGAAGTTGTATTAAAAACTTTTGGCAAATGTGACTTACTTATAAATGGGGCAGGAGGCAATCATGATAAAGGGACTACTACAAAGGAATATTTATTTGAAGAAGACCTAGTAGATCAGGAAGTGCAAACTTTTTTTGATTTAGATGATACGAGTATACAGTTTGTTTTTAATCTTAACTTTTTAGGAACGTTGCTGCCAACTCAAGAGTTTGCTAAAGATATGATTGGAAGAAAGGGATGTAGTATTATTAACATTTCTTCTATGAATGCTTTTACACCACTTACAAAGATTCCAGCTTATTCAGGCGCCAAAGCAGCTGTAAGTAATTTTACCAAGTGGCTTGCAGTTCATTTTTCAAAACTAGGCATAAGGGTCAATGCTCTGGCTCCAGGATTTTTTCTCACTAAGCAAAATGAAAAACTTTTATTGAATGAAGATGGGAGTTTAACGCAAAGAGCACATAAAATTATAGAGAGCACGCCCATGGGCCGATTTGGAGAGCCAGATGAATTATTAGGTGCTTTATTATTTTTAGCAAGTGAGCAAGGATCAGGATTTGTAAATGGGGTGGTCCTGCCAGTGGATGGTGCTTTTTCAGCTTATTCAGGTGTATAGGGGGGCTAAAGTATGAAGATGACTTTTAGATGGTATGGAGAGGATGATCCAGTTAAGCTGGAATACATTGCTCAGATACCAGGAATGTATGGCATCGTAAGTGCGATTTATGACATACCTGTAGGAGAAGTATGGCCTATTGAAAAAATACAACAGTTAAAGAAACGAGTAGAAGCACATCATTTAGAACTCAGTGTGATAGAGAGTGTACCGGTACATGAAGCAATAAAAATGGGTTTGCCTGAAAGAGATACCTATATTGAGCATTATAAACAAACCGTTAGAAATTTAGGACGCTCGGGTATCAAAACAATTTGCTATAATTTTATGCCAGTATTTGACTGGACACGTAGTGACTTAAATTATGTATTACCAGATGGTTCTACAACTTTAATTTTTGAAGCAGATAAAATTAAAACGTTAGACCCAAGTCTTGGGAAATTGAAGCTTCCAGGATGGGATACTTCTTATGAAGAGCATACGCTTAAGGCACTTTTAGAGCAGTACCAGAGTATTGATGAAGAAAAATTATGGGAGAATCTAGAGTATTTTCTAAAGGCAGTTATACCTGTTTGTGAAGAGGAAGATGTGAAGATGGCTATTCATCCAGACGATCCACCTTGGAGTATTTTAGGATTACCTCGTATTATGACAAACTTTGAAAGCTTAAAGCGCCTCATCACGTTATATGATAGCCCCTATAATGGTATTACCCTATGTGTAGGTTCATTAGGATGTGATTTGAAAAATGATGTTGTAAAGATGATTGAATACTTTGGTCAAGAGAAACGACGTATTCATTTTGCACATTTAAGAAATATACTGGTGGAAAAAGAAGGACACTTTAAGGAGATAGGACATTTATCTGAAAAAGGTTCCTTGGATTTTTATAAAATTGTAAAAGCGTATATAGATTATGATTTTGACGGCTACTATAGATCAGATCATGGCAGAATGATCTGGGGAGAGACAGGAAGAGCAGGATATGGACTTTATGATAGAGCACTAGGTGCAGTGTATATTAATGGACTTATAGAAGGTATTCAAAAAAGTAAATCTGCATATGGAGGGGGAAATAGGTAATGAGAGTAGGTGCGCAGCTTTACACTATTAGGGACTATACGCAGACAGAAGAGGCACTTGAGTTATCGTTTAAGAAATTAGCACAGATAGGATTTGAATGGATACAAGTATCAGGGATCGGTAATATAGATCCTTATAAGGTAAGAGCCTTAGCAGATGAGCATAAGCTAGACATTGTTATTACGCATACAAATCCAAAAGAAATCTTAGAAGATACAGAAGCTGTCATCAAAAAACATGAGATTTACGGCTGTCAACATATTGGTATAGGGTCTATGCCGCAAGGATATGAAAGAGACCTAATAGGCATTAGGAAATTCATTAAGGACTATACAGAGGTAGCTAAAAAGCTTCAAGCTAGGGGAATGAAGCTTCATTATCATAATCATGGATTTGAATTTGAAAAGTTTGAGGGAAGATTAGCTTATGATGTACTTATCCATGAAACTGATCCAGCATTATGGGGATTTATACCTGATACTTTTTGGATTCAATTTGCAGGCATCAATGCTGCAAAACAACTGATTGCTTTAAAAGATAGAGTCGTAGCCTGCCATTTTAAAGATCTGGCAATGAAGGGGCATAAGCAAATAATGGTACCTGTTATGGAAGGTAATTTATGTTTTGATGAAATTATAGCGGCATGTGAGATAGCGCATATTGCTTATGCCATGATTGAACAAGATGATTGTAATGGAGAAGATCCTTTTAATTGTTTAGAAAGAAGTTTCGTCAATCTAAGGAAAGTAGGTGTTAAATAATGAATGAAGTGAGAATAGGCATTGTAGGAATTGGGAACATGGGGAGTGTTCATGCCAAAAATATCGTAGATGGAAAAATACAAGGTCTTAAGTTAACAGCAGTATGTGATATTGATGCGCATAAAAGAACATGGGCTAAAGAAAATTTAGGTGAGGAGATAGCTCTTTTTACAGACTATAAAGAAATGATTAAGAGTGGATACATTGATGCGGTGCTTATTGCAACACCTCATTATATTCATCCGAATATTGCAATTTATGGATTTTCTAAAGGCCTCCATGTATTAACGGAAAAGCCAGCAGGTGTTTATACGAAACAAGTAGAAGCTATGAATGCTGCTGCAAAGGAAGCAGGAACTGTATTTGGTGTAGTCTATAATCAAAGAACCAATCCTCTTTATAAGGCATTAAAAAAATTAATCGATGAAGGAAAACTAGGAGAGCTTAAACGTTGTGTATGGATTATTACCAATTGGTACCGTACACAAGCTTATTATGATTCAGGAAGCTGGCGTGCCACATGGGCAGGAGAAGGTGGCGGTGTACTCATCAATCAATGTCCACATAACTTAGATTTATGGCAATGGTTATTTGGGATGCCTTCTAAAGTCACTGGTTTTACGGCTATAGGAAAGTATCATCACATCGAGGTAGAAGATGATGTAACAGCTTATGCGGAATATGACAACGGCGCAACTGCAGTCTTTATTACAACAACAGGGGAATGTCCTGGAACAAATCGCTTAGAAATCTCAGGAGATAGAGGAAAAGCTGTTATTGAAGAAGGCGTACTTAAATTTTATGAATTAGAGCAAGGAGAGAGAGAGTACTGTTTTACTAGCCAGGAAGGATTTGGAAGCCCTAAAATGAATGTACACAACGTGGAGGGAGAAGGGATAGAGACTGGGCATAATGGTATATTACAAAACTTTACTAATGCTATTTTATATGGTGAAAAATTGATTGCGCCAGGGAAGGAAGCTATTAGAGGCTTAACGATCTCTAATGCCATTCATCTTTCAAGTTGGCTAGGTCAATCTGTAGAGCTCCCAATCAATGCAGATCTTTACTTAGAAAAGTTACAAGAAAAGATTGCAGATTCTAAGGTTAAGCCTGAAGTCACTTCTAAAATTTCTGATTTACAAGGAACTTATAATAGTCGGTGGGATGTGAGATAGATGGAAACCTTTATGAACGATAACTTTTTATTAGAGACAGAGACTGCCAAGCACTTATTTATGGAGTATGCTAAGCATATGCCCATTTGTGATTATCATTCCCATTTAAGTCCAAAAGAAATTTGGGAGGATAAAAAGTATACCAATATTACCCAGTTATGGCTGTATGGTGACCATTATAAATGGCGTGCTATGCGTCTTGGTGGCATTCCCGAGGACTATATAACAGGAAATAGAAGTGACTATGAAAAGTTCATAGCTTATGCAAAAACATTGGAAAAAGCTATTGGTAATCCATTATATCATTGGACGCATTTAGAACTACAAAGGTATTTTGATATACATACTCCTTTATGTGAAAAGACTGCTAAGGAAATTTGGGATGCTTGTAATAAAGTGATTCAATCAGAAGATTTTAGTGTTCGAAAATTGCTAGAGAAGATGAATGTTTATTATGTAGCAACAACAGATGATCCTATAGATTCACTAGAATTTCATAAGTATTTAAAAGAAGAAGGAAAGTGTTTTACAAAAGTAGCGCCAACCTTTAGACCAGATAAAGTATTAAATATAGAACAAGAAGATTTTAGAGGCTATATAGAGGCATTATCAAAAATAAGTGGGATTGAAATTAGAAGTTTAAAAGCTTTAAAAGAGGCGCTTTTAAAACGAATAGATTATTTTAAGGATTGTGGCTGTTGTTTATCGGATCATTCACTTTCAATGGTTCCTTATGGTCCTATAGAAGAGTGTGAAGTAGCGTTCATATTAGAAAAGGCTCTAAGAGGAGAGCCTTTAACAAGTGAAGAAGTAGAAGGTTATAAAACTTATTTAATGATCTTTTTAGCCAAAGCCTATGAATCACATGGGTGGGCGATGCAACTACACTTAGGTGCTATGCGTAATAATAGTCAAAAGATGCTTAAGAAGATTGGACCAGATACAGGATTTGACTCGGTTAGAGATGGGGAAATAGCAGGTAAGTTATCAGGCTTATTAAATGAGATGGAACTACAAGATGGACTGCCTAAGACGATTTTATATACCTTAAATCCTATTTACAATATGATAGTAGGAACGATGATAGGAAACTTTAGTTCAGATAGTGTAGCTGGGAAAATGCAATTTGGAACGGCTTGGTGGTTTAATGATAACAAAGATGGCATCATAACACAGCTTAAAGATTTAGGTAACACGGGAGTTCTTGGAAACTTTATAGGGATGCTAACAGATTCTAGAAGTTTTCTGTCTTTTACAAGACATGAGTATTTTAGAAGAATCCTTTGCAATCTTATTGGCAAATGGATGGAACAAGGTGAAGTACCTAACGATTTAGCGATGATGGGTAAGATAGTAGAAGATATTTGCTTTAATAATATTAAAAATTACCTTAATGTCTAAGTCTATTATTGATAGCCAATTAACATACGAAGTTTAGGATAAGGAGAATGAAATATGAGCCAATTTATAGTATCAGCTTTTGCCGATGAGATTGATATGGATTTAAAAACTCAAATGGATGTACTAGATACGCATGAAATGAAGTTCATTGAAATGCGCGGCGTAAACGGACAAAATGTTTCAGACCTTACATTAGAAGAGGCAAAAGAAATTAAAAAACAACTAGAAATAAGAGGTTTTCAGGTATCAGCAATAGGTTCTCCTATTGGAAAAATTGGAATAGAGGATTCGTTTGAAGCTGAACTTGATAAATTTAAACATACATTAGAAATCGCAAAGATATTAGATACACGTTATATACGTATGTTTAGCTTCTTTATACCAGAAGATAAAAACCCAGAAGATTATTTCGAAGAAGTGATAAGGAGATGGGGAGCTTATATTGAAGCAGCAGTAGGAACAGGAATGATATTACTTCATGAAAATGAAAAAAATATTTATGGAGATACTGCCGGGAGATGTTTAAAGCTCATAGAGACATTAAAGTGTGATTTTGTAAAATTAACTTTTGATCCAGCCAATTTTGTTCAGGTAGGTCAAGATACTATAGGTGCTTATGAATTATTAAAAGACTATATTGCATACATACACATTAAAGATGCAGATCAAGCAGGAAATGTCGTACCCGCAGGATATGGTATAGGCAATGTAAAAGTTATTTTAGATAACCTTAAACATAGAGGATATGAGGGTTTCTTATCATTAGAGCCTCATCTTGGTCAATTCCAAGGCTTAGAGAACTTTGAGCTAGATGATCGTTATCAAAAATTACCACCAAGTGGTGCGAAGACTTTTGCTGTAGCAGCTGCTGCATTAAAGAAGCTTATGAAATAAATTCATTTATAAATTAGGTTCATCACCATTAACTGTGCTGGACAAATTAAATACCAAATTTTGCAAATAAAAAATGCATCTATTATCCTTTACTCTTGTAAGTGCGAACAAACTTGAGAGTGAGCTTTTGACAGTCTAAAGGCTGTCAAGCTGAGCCATAAATTATAGATGATAAGTCAGGATAAAGCTTTATGAGAGCTTGAAAATGAGGTAAACAAGATACAAAAGAAGTAAAGATGTTAATAGGCAATAGAGAGAGAAAAAAATGCAGTGAAAAATATTTTTTATTGAAACTTTTCAAACAACTAAACTGTCTAAAGAGTATTATAGTATGAAAAGGAGTAGATACAATGTTAAGAAGAAGTCAATGGTACATCAGACAATCTTTAAAAGTGGGGTTAATCGTAGCATCTTTAGGAATGGGGGGAATGACTTTTAATTTATATGCGAATGAACTCGATATAGCAGTATCACAGGATAGAGCAGATACAAAAGAGATAAACGTGCTTATGATACCAAAATCTTATCAAGAGGATACAAAAAGTTATAGCGTTCAAGTAACGGTTCCACAAATAAGTAGTGAAAAGTATAGTATGTATGCTAAAACGATAGAGGATAGAATAAACAAAGAGATGCAAGATGCTTTGGAATTAGCTAAACATAGAGGTAAGGAATATTATAAAGCTTATTTAGCAACAGGAGGTAAGGAGTCTGATTACAGACCTGTTGACATAAAAGTGGATTATGATGTGAAGTATAATACAGATGGAATCGTATCCCTAGGCATTTATAAGACAGAAAGTATAGGTTCTGCATATGATACAGCTTATTTTTACAATTTTGATTTAGAAAGTCAAAAAGAAATAACTTTAAAGGATTTTTATGGTGAAGATTACAAAAGGATTATTGATGAACAAATCATGAATCAAATAAAAGAGCGTATAGCTCAGGAAGATGCCGTTTATTTTGAAGGGTTTGAAGGGATTAAAGAAGATCAGGTCTTTTATATTAATGAAAAAGGAAATCCTGTAATTGTTTTTGATAAGCATGAAATTGCCCCAGAATTTATGGGGATGCAATCTTTTGAAATAGTAAATCCAGCCAAGTTACTTCAGCTAGAACCTGAAGCACATTATGATGTAAAAAGATCTATATTACCTAATAATCCACGTGTAAGTTATCCTAAGGTAGAAGGGTATAAAGGTGAACTTTTACAAGATTATATCAATCAAAGCCTGTATCGTGTAGTTGAAAAGTATCAAAAGGATACTTATTCTAATCTAAGACTAGATTATGATGTAACACGTATGGATGATAGCATCCTCAGTGTACTTTATAGAGGAAGTGTAGATATAGAAGGATTAGGAACAAAAATGTTCGTAGATAGTATTAACATAGATCTTAGTAAGGATAAAACAGTGGATGAGATTAATGTTAAAAATTTCATTTTACCTACTCAAGAAGCACAAACTGCCTTTAATAAAATTTTAGAGGAGAAATTAAAAGAACAGGGGATAGAAGAGGTACAGGTAGAAGGCCTTAGTGTATACTTTAAAGATAACAGAGCAGTATTTTATTACATGATTCCAGACGATAGTGTGCAAAAAGTTGTAGAAGTAGTGATACCTTTAGTTGAATTAGAAGGAATCAAGGCTAACTTTTAGGAGTACTTTAGTCTATATAAGATTGAAATTAATCCCCTTGCAGAAAGATAAGCTGTAAGGGGATTAATTTCAAGAGTGATAGGGTCTCCTATTGGAAAATTGGAGTAGAGGATACCTTTGAAGTCGAACTTGATAAATTTAAACCTACATGATTAAAAGACTATATTGCATATATGCATATTTAAAGATGCAGATCAAAAAGGAAATGTAGCACTGGAGGGATATGGTATAGGTAATGTAAAAGACATTTTAGATAACCTTAAACATAGAGAATATGAGGGTTTCTTATCATTAGAGCCTCACCTTGGTCAATTCCAAGCTTTAGAGAACTTCGAGTTAGATGATCGTTATCAAAAATTACCGCTAAGTGGCGCGAAGACGTTTGCCGTAGCAGCTACTGCATTAAATGAATTTATGAAATAAATTCATTTATACGTTATAATAGAACTAGAAGTATACTACAGGAAGGAGGGGTCGAATATGAAAATGCTTTTTAAACAACGTTTTTTCTCATGGTTTGATAGTTATGATATTTATGGGGAAGATGGAAGTGTCTTATATACAGTTAAAGGAAAGATGGCATGGGGACATTGTCTAGAAGTCTATAATGCCAAAGAAGAACATATTGCCACCTTGAAGGAAGAGGTATTTACTTGGATGCCAAGATTTCGTATATACTTAGGAGATCATTATGTAGGAGATATCAAAAAGGAGTTTACCTTTTTTAAACCTTCTTTTTCCTTAGATTATAAGGGATGGGAAGTAACAGGTGATTTTTTTGATTGGGATTATGAAATAACAGAGAGTGGCTCTGCTATCGCATGGGTTTCAAAACAGCTTTTCAATTTTACCGATACCTATACCATTGAAGTGGCTCAGCCTGAAAATGCCTTAATGTGTCTTATGATTGTACTTGCTATTGATGCTGCTAAATGTTCAGGAAATAATGCCTAAAGCGTATAAGTTTCCTTTCATTTAAAGTATTTTATTCATTTCATAATAGAGAATAAACAGCTTAAAGTAGGATTGCTTTAAGCTGTTTTATTTTGACAGAGATAGCATAAGTGTATAAACTTATTTAACGTATAGAATAAATAAAGCCACGAGGAGTTAAGTGAGACGAATTGTCATAATCTAAGCTTACTGGTATGATAAGAATAAGAGATTTAATGGATAGACCTAAGAAAGTTAGGATTTAATCATAGACAACAATAGTGAAGGATTTGAAATAACGTATGAAAAAATTAGTCATTGGAATATTAGCACACGTAGACTCGGGTAAGACTACCTTATCCGAGAGTATGCTTTATTTGAGCGGTAAAATTCGAAAGTTAGGTAGGGTAGACAATAAGGATGCTTATCTAGATACTTATGAGTTAGAAAGGGCAAGGGGGATTACCATCTTTTCTAAACAGGCTATGCTAACGGTAGAGGATACTCAGATAACCTTGTTAGATACCCCTGGACATGTAGATTTTTCGGCTGAAATGGAGAGAACACTTCAAGTATTAGATTATGCCATTTTGGTTATTAGTGGTGCAGATGGTGTGCAAGGGCATACACAGACACTATGGCGATTACTAGCTCTATATCAAATACCTGTTTTTCTATTTGTTAACAAGATGGATCAACCAGGAACGGATAAGGAAAAATTACTAGAAGAATTAAAAAAACGTTTAAATGATGGTTGTATTGAATTTGGACAAGAGGAGAGCGAGGACTTTTATGACCAGCTGGCCATGTGTGATGAAGAGCTTATGGAAAGCTATCTAGAAACGGGAGAGATTCATACTGTGCAAATTGCAAAAGGGATTAAAGAGCGTAAAGTATTCCCATGTTTCTTTGGTTCAGCATTAAAATTAGAGGGTATAGAAGCGTTCATGCAAGGCATTGTAAAGTATGCGCAGATACCTTCTTATGATGAGGCATTTGGTGCAAAGGTATTTAAGATCGTAAGAGATGAGCAAGGCAATCGCCTAACTTATATGAAGATTACAGGTGGAAGTCTTAAAGTTAAAGAGGCTTTAGTTAATCGGGATTGGGAAGAGAAAGTAAATCAGATTCGTATCTATTCAGGGCAAAAATTTGAAGCAGTGAATGAGGTAGAGGCAGGGGCTATATGCGCCGTAACAGGACTTAGTCAAACTAGGCCAGGAGAAGGCTTAGGGATAGAAGAAGCTTCAAGTACACCCCTCCTAGAACCTGTACTTTCTTATCAAATTTTACTGCCGGAAGGCTGTGACCCAAGAGTTATGCTCCCTAAATTACGTCAGCTTGAAGAAGAATCACCAGAACTTCATATTGTATGGAATGAGGAGCTTCAGGAAATTCAGGCACAGATTATGGGGGAAGTTCAAATTGAAATTTTACAGAGTCTTATAGAGGAGCGCTTTGGCGTGCGTGTAGCCTTTGACTCAGGAAGAATTCTGTATAGAGAAACCATTGCAAATGTAGTAGAAGGCGTGGGCCACTTTGAACCTTTAAGACATTATGCAGAGGTGCATTTATTATTAGAACCTGGAGAGAGAGGAAGCGGCGTGCAGTTTGCATCAAGCTGTAGTGAAGACGAATTAGAAAGAAACTGGCAAAGACTTGTGCTATCCCATTTAGAGGAGAAAGACCATAAGGGTGTCCTTACAGGATCTGTCATTACAGATATGAAGATCACTTTAGTAGCAGGACGCGCACATAAAAAGCACACAGAAGGCGGTGACTTTAGAGAGGCGACTTACCGTGCAGTGAGACAGGGACTAAAGCAGGCAAAATCTGTATTGTTAGAGCCTTATTATGCTTTCCAATTAGAGCTCCCTGAAAAAATGGTAGGGCGTGCTATGACAGATATTGAGAAAATGCAAGGAACATGTGAAATCTCTCAGACAGATGGTGAAACGGCAGTTCTTGTAGGCAGTGCACCTGTTGTAACCATGAGAAACTATCAAAAAGAGGTTATTGCTTATACTAAGGGACACGGCAGGCTATTTTGTAGTTTAAAGGGGTATGAACCTTGTCATAATGCAGATGAAGTTATAGAGCGTATAGGCTATGATTCTGAAAGAGACATAGAAAATCCAACAGGCTCTGTATTTTGTGCGCATGGGGCTGGCTTCTTAGTTACATGGGATGAAGTAAAAGATTATATGCATATTGAGAGTTACTTGAAAGATGAAAAAGAAGCCTTACAGCAAGTAGAGAAGAACCAAGAGACATTTGTAGAAGAAGAGTGGATTGGTTTAGAAGAGATTGACCAAATACTCAATAAAACTTTTTATGCTAACCAAGGAGAAAAATCAGTTTGGAAAAAACGTAAGGCAGGACGCCAGGCTTATTTTGAACCTGTTACTTATACAAGTAGACCGAGAGGTTCCAAAGAAGAGTATCTTCTTGTAGATGGGTATAATATTATCTTTGCATGGCCTGAGCTTAGAGATCTGGCACAGGATAATATGGATGGTGCTAGAATTCAATTACTCGAGTGCCTTACCAATTACCAAGGAATAAAAAAGTGTCAAATCATTGTTGTATTTGATGCCTATCGTGTGCAAGGTAACCGTGCCGAAATCCTGGATTATCAAAACATTCATATGGTCTATACCAAAGAAGCACAAACGGCAGACCATTATATTGAAAAATTTGTACATGATCATCAGGCTAAGTATGATGTAACAGTAGCAACATCAGATGGATTGGAGCAAATTATCATCAGAGGAGCGGGATGTGCGTTGCTATCCGCTCGAGAGTTAAAGGAAGAAATTGAAAGAGCTAATGAAAGAGTAATGCAGGCCTATCAAGATAAACAAGTGGTAGAGCGTAATTATTTAGCAGATGCCTTATCACCAGAACTTAAACAGCAGATGGAAAACTTAGTTCAAGAAGATTAAAAGGGCTATGCCTCGTATAAATGACGAGGCATAGCCTTTAAGTTTAAGGAAACGGATATTCAAATTTTATTTTTATTGTAGATAAATGTCAGTTCATGTAGTTTAGAGGTTGATAAAGTACGCGTGATAAGATACCATAAAGGTATAGAGAAGATGACTAAAAATTTACTTGTAGGAGCTAGCTATAGGGGATAAAAGTGATGCATACACCATACATGTATCCTATGTCAGCTAGATTAGCATAGGAGGGTTGAGATGAATAAAAAAGCTAAAAAAAGATACCGTAAGAAGATAAGAAAGTATATAGTAGGAACCAGTTTAGTTATACTAAGCACTGGAATGATTGTAACAATTTATAGTAGTACATTAGAAGATAAGCCTTTTAATGAATATAAAAATGAAACTGAAATGCTAGATAATGATAAGAATAAAGATGAGCCCATAAATGAAAAGCAAGAGGAAGGCATAAGCGAGGAGGCGTATAGCGATGAAAATACAAATGAAAATGCAGATGAGACTGCGGATGTAGAGCCCACTTTATACTATTATGAAGCGGATAAAGAAGAACGCTATTTAGCCTATGCCGAGCGTTATCCAAAGCTTCCATATGAGGAGGTAGTGTGGCAAGTAAATGCAGGTGTTGATCAGCCTCATTATACAGGAGTAACAGAAATTACGGATACAGAAGAAGAGATTATTCTCGTTAATAAATATCATAAGTTGCCTCTTGATTTTGAGCCAAAAGAGTTAGTGCCATTAAGTTCCGGGCCACTTGTAACCCCGGCTACTAAAGAGGCCTATGAACAGATGGTACGTGATGCAAAAGCTGAGGGATATTCTATAAGAGGAGTATCGGCATATCGCAGTATAGCTTACCAGATCGATGTGTATAATCGTTATCTTAGACAAGATCCTGAAGAGGTTGTAGATACTTATAGTGCCAGACCAGGATTTAGTGAACATCATACAGGTAGGACCATTGATTTAGATAATATCTACCGTACAATGGATGAATTTGAACATACTAAAGAAGCAAAATGGGTAGCTGAAAATGCTTATAAATATGGTTTTATTGTACGTTATCCTAAAGATCATGAAGATATAACAGGGTATATATATGAACCATGGCATATTACATATGTTGGAATCCCAATAGCTACTGAGATGAAAGAACAAGGAATAGAGACATTAGAAGAATACTGGGTAAAATATGTAGATCATAAAAAAGCTGAGTTCTAAAGAACTCAGCCTTTTTTTATAGCAATTAATTTTTTAATAGCTTCAAAACTTTCCTTACTTATAACATGTTCAATTTTACATGCATCTTCTAGTGCGATTTCTTCACTTACACCAAGCTGTTTTAGCCAAGAGGATAAAATCTTATGTCTTTCATAAATCATTTCAGCCACTTCTTTGCCTGTATCGGTTAAGTAGATAAATCCGGCTTCAGTGACCGTAATATAATGATTTTCACGTAGATTTTTCATAGCCGTACTAACGCTTGATTTTTTGAAGTTTAATTCATTTGCGATGTCAACGGAACGTACAACAGGAAGCTTTTGACTTAATATGAGAATGGTTTCTAAATAGTTTTCAGCTGATTCATTTAGACTCATAATGACTCCTTTTGTTGTCTAGAAAATAGAAATAGGTTACTCATTAAAATAAAGTATAGCATGGTGCACATTATTTTTCAAACGCTGAGGAGTGGCGATATTCAAGAGGCGTGCAGTGATATGTTTCACGAAATCTTTTAATAAAGTTACTGGTATAAGGGTAACCAACTTTACGAGCAATTTCGGCTATACTTTCATCTGTTGTGCAAAGAAGATGAGCAGCAAGGGACATGCGCATAGAAGTTATAAACTGTCCAATAGGCAGATGATAATAGTATGAAAAGCCTGCCTTCAACTTTTGAGGATTTAAAAGCACTAATTCACTTAAGTGTTCAATAGTAGGCGGAGATTGAAGGTTTTCTATAAGGATTGTATGGGCTTTTTGAATAGCACGAATATCCTGAGCATTGAAATGTAAATACTTATTTTTACCAACAGGTACTTTGCCGTAATAAAGTTGTTTGGTAAAGGCATGTTCAGGAGATGCTTGTAGGGTTTCCATAAGAATTCCTATACATTGAAGGAGATAGCTTTCTAAGAGAAGCGGATTAAGGGTATTTTGTTTAGCAAGAGACTGCATCTTTTCTAAAAGGGTAACGATCTCTATAGGAAGATAACGATAGGTAAAATTGGGTGTAAAGTTTTCAAAGCTAAAATCCGCATTCAAGCTCTTTTTAATAATATCCTCAAAATACGTATCATGTATAGTGAATTCTGCACCATGAAAGTGCTGACCTTTCGTCCAAGTTTGTTTCCCTTTAAGGTTTTTTTCGATGACAAAAAAAGAAGAAGGTGTAAAGGAACCTGTAGGCTGATTTTCAAGTTTGAAATTGGTAGTACCTTCATAAACTGTTCCAAAGCGGATTAAATGTTCTGGATTATCAAAAGCCAGCTTAAAAGAGTGAGGGACTGTATAATCTGCAATACCAAAAGAATAATAGCCAGGACGTTCATAAAATAGAAAATATCCATTTTCAGGATGTTGTGGATTTTTATAAAGAATAGAATGGTTTTGCTTATGAGGAAGAAATGTTAAGGCTTGTAGGACAGTTTCACGAAAGGATTTAGAAGATTTAACAAGTTTATACATAGTATTTCCTCCATGATAAAAAATATAGAAAAAGTATACGAGATTGTTTCTCAAAAAGCAAGGCTGTCTAAAAGGAGATAATGCAATCGGATGATAAAATAATGAAAAGAGATGAAAAGCTTGTTTGAGTGGAGGGGGCTATGTATAATCCAACTATCTGTTAGTTACAACTAACCAAAATGAGTCGAAGAGAACGATGTAGACGAAAAGGAGATATAAGATGAAAAAGTATATTTTACTTGTAATGAGCATCTTTGTATTAGTTTTTAGCCTTGTAGGTTGCGGCAATAATAACCAAGCAGGACAACAAAGTGCCAATGAAGGACAAGAAGCAAAAGAAACACGCGTAGTAAAAGATGTAAAAGGAGAAGTGGAAATTCCTATGCATCCAGAACGTATTGTAGATATTAGTGGAGCAAGTGATATTTTATCTATTTTAGGCTATGACGTTATTGGAACAGCCAATAGTGATGGTTATGATTATACAAAATTCCCATCTTATTTAGAAGATGTACTTGGACATGCACAAATTTTAGGTTACAGCATGTTAGCTGAAATGGATGTAGAAGCCATTATTGCATTAGAACCAGATTTAATTGTTATCTCTACAGTACAAGAAAAAATGTACGATCAATTATCAAAAATTGCTCCAGTCGTTATGGTGGAAATGAAACAAATGGACTGGAAAGAAGATTTTATGCACGTAGCTACAATCTTTGGTGAAGAAGAGAAAGCAACGGAGTGGATTGATACTTACTTAGCAAAAGCCAAAGAAGTTGGTGCAAGTATTAAAGAAACATATGGTGAAGAAAGTTCTTATTTATCTTTCTTAGCAAGTGGTGGTAGCTTATTTATCTTTGATGGTGCTGGCCTTGGGACAATCTTTTATGATGATATGGGCTTAGCAAAACCAGAAGGAATGCCACAGCAAGAAAATGTTAGCTTACCAGTTGTAACATTTGAAGGCTTAGCAGAAATTAATGCAGATTATATCTTTGCTATTGCAACAGATGAAGACTTAGCTGCTTTAACAGCAAGCAGTATTTGGAACGGAACAGAAGCTGTAAAAAATGGAAATGTCATAACATTACCAGCAAGTCCATACTTTAATCAAGGTTATAGCCCAATCGGAAGATTAGTATTTGTAGAAGAAATAGAAGCTTTATTAGCAGGTATGCATGAATAAGAAAACCTTTTTTCTTGTTAGTACGTGTAGCATAATTGCAGTAATCGGGCTAGTTATTGCAATTAGCTTTGGTGCTAAGCGTATTCCCTTACAAGTTGTTTGGGACAGCATCTTTCATTATGAAGATATTTTAGAAATGCAATTAGTCCGAGATGTTCGTATACCAAGAGTGATTAGTACCGCCTTTGTAGGCGGTATTCTTGGTATTACTGGGGCTATGATGCAGGGGGTTACAAGAAACCCAGTAGCAGAACCTTCATTAATGGGTATTACGCAAGGGGCTACATTTGCTATAGCTTTAGTAGGTGCAAGTTCATCTTTATATGGATTATTTGGCAATACTGCGGCAGCCTTTTTAGGTGCCATAGTAAGTGGTTTATTAGTACTTGGGTTTAGTATGAAAAGTGCTAGAAATATGAATATTTCACGTTTATTATTAGCAGGAACGGCATTAAGTACTTTCTTTATTTCTATGGCAACGATTATTGCACTGCTTACGAATAAATCACAAAACTTAGCCTTTTGGCTATCAGGAGGTTTTCGTGCAGTGACTTGGGAGAGTGTAAAATTAGTGGTTATAGTAGGTGGACTGACAACACTGATAGCACTCTTTTTATCGCCTAAAATTAATATCGTTAACTTAGGAGAAGATGTTTGTATAGGTCTTGGAGAAAATCCCGTTAAAATTCGTATGTATACTTTACTGCTGATTATTCCAATGTGTGCAGTATGTGTAGCTGTAGCGGGAAACATAGCGTTTGTTGGCTTAATCGTACCCCATATTGTAAGAAAAATAGTTGGGCAAGATTACCGCATCATTATGCCGATCTCTTTCTTATGTGGGGCAACCCTTGTCATTTGGGCAGACGTATTGGCTCGATTAGTTAATCAGCCGTATGAAACACCTATTGGACTCTTTACTTCTATCGTTGGCGTACCTTTATTTATATGGATGGTTAGAAAGGAGAGTTAGAAATGAAAAAACGTGTAGTTATGGCGACTATCATTACTAGTCTTCTTTTTATAGGTATCTTTTTCTTAGCGATTAGCTGGGGAAGTTACAATATAGCTTTTGAAGATGTTGTTAAAACGTTAGTTGGAGCAGGATCAAGACTTCAGCAAACAACCATATGGGATATTCGTTTACCTCGAATAGCAGTGGCAATGGTTGTAGCGATTGCCTTATCTACTTCAGGCTGCATTTTGCAAAGTGTGACACGCAATGAGCTTGCAGAGCCTGGTATGATTGGGATTAATGCAGGGGCAGCAATAGCTGTTGTCTTTTTAATATCTTATGGGCAAACAACTTATTATGATCGTATTGGAGATTTTGCCTTATTTGTTATGCCCATTGTAGCTATTTTAGGGGCATTTTTAAGTGGAGGACTTATTTATAGACTAAGCTATAAAAAAGGGATATCACCCACTAAGCTTATTTTAACAGGGATTGGTGTAAATGTTGGGATTAATGCTGTCATCTCCTTATACCAGCTGAATATGTCAAAAGGAGACTACAATCAGGTGCTTACTTGGATTAGTGGAAGCTTATGGGGAAGCAGTTGGAAATTTTTCTTCTTAGTTATGCCACTTATCCTTCTCTTTTTAGGGCTAGTCATCTGGAAGAACAAAATACTAGATGTGCTGGATTTAGGAGATGAAATTGCAATAGGATTAGGTGTATGTGTAGAAAAAGAAAGAAAGATTCTATTTTTCTATGCCATTGCATTAGCAGCACTTGCAACCTCTGTAGCCGGTAATATTGCTTTTCTTGGCTTATTAGGTCCACATATTGCAAAACGTTTAGTAGGTCCTATTCATAGAAGACAAATACCTATGGCAGCCCTTATCAGTTGTATCCTTATTGTATTTGCAGACTCAATTTCAAGAAATGTTTTTTCACCTATTGAAATTCCAGTTGGCATTACACTAGCAATTGTTGGAGTACCTTATTTTATTTATTTAATGTTAAAAGAATAAGAGGTTTGGAGGAACAAATGGAAGCCATTAATATAAAAGACTTAGATGTCGCTTATGAACAAAGATATATTATAAAAAATATGAACTTAGAAATTCCTAAGGGAAAAATTACAATGATTATTGGGTCAAATGGTTGCGGAAAATCTACTTTACTCAAAACCATTGCACGTATTATTACACCTAAAAAAGGAGAAATCCGATTAAATGGTGTAAGTATTAAAGAGCAGGCGCCAAAAGATATTGCAAAAAAAATGGCTGTGTTGCCGCAAAGTCCTACTGTTCCTTCAGGGCTTCTTGTTAAAGAATTAGTTTCTTATGGCAGATTTCCTTATCAAAGTGCTATGGGGGGCTTAAAGCAAGAAGATATAGATAAAGTACAAAAGGCTATGGAAGATACCGGTATTATTGAGTTCGCCAATCGCCCAGTGGACAGTTTATCAGGTGGACAAAGACAACGTGCATGGATTGCTATGGCCTTAGCGCAGGAAACAGAAATTTTAGTATTAGACGAGCCTACGACTTATTTGGATATGGCACATCAGTTAGAAATTCTCTTGTTACTACAGAAACTCAACAAAGAACAAAATCGTACGATTATTATGGTCTTACACGAACTGAATAATGCTACGAAATTTGCGGACTATCTTATTGGTGTTAAAGAAGGTGAAGTTATTTTTAAAGGGGAACCTTTAGAGGTGATTACGAAAGAAAATCTACAAAAACTTTATGGCATTGATGCCAAATTGCAGTTAGATGAAACAAACAGTTATCCAATTTGTGTTGATTTTAATATTGGACGAGAGGATTCAAAGGAAAGGAATGAGTATGCAAAGTAAGCTTTATCATAAAAATTTTAATATATTAGTACTTGGGCAGATTATATCCCTATTTGGAAGCTCTATTCAGCGCTTTGCTTTGTCCTTGTATCTACTGGATTTAACGGGATCAGCGAGTATTTTTGCATCTATTTTAGCAATCTCTATGATTCCTATTGTACTCATTTCACCTATAGCGGGGATTTTAGCGGACCGTGGCAATAAGAAAAAGCTTATGGTTGCTTTAGATCTTATAAGTGGGCTACTCTTAGTCTTCTATGCAGGAATTGTACTGCAAGGGAAAGATCATGTGGTCATTATAGCCCTTGTCATGATTTTATTATCTACCCTTTCTACTATTTATCAGCCTGTAGTCAATACTTGTATTCCTATTCTTGTTGCAGATGAGCATTTGGTAAAGGCTAATGCAATTATTCAGCAAGTTGCTTCTTTAAGCAATTTCTTAGGACCGATTTTTGCAGGGATGTTATATGGACTCTTTGGCATTACAGGCGTCATTCTTTTAAATATGATAAGCTTTTTATTCTCGGCAATAATGGAATTATTTTTAGACATTCCACATACCAAGGGAGAGCAAAAAGAATCTTTTAAACAGGTCTTTTTAACAGATATGAAAGAAAGTTATCAGTATTTAAGATATAAAAATCCTATTGTTTTACGTATGCTTTTATTCTCTGGATTCTATAATTTGTTTTTAGTACCTGTATTTAGTATAGCAGCACCTTATTTAATTAAGGTTACGTTTGGGCTATCTGCAGAGGTCTATGGAATAGCAGAAGGTATGATTGCACTTGGTATGATTATGGGTGGGGCTATTATTACATGGAAGCCTAACCGTTTCCATATTAAGCGTGTGCATAGGTTACTTTATATGACATCTTTAGCAATGCTTATGATGGGCGGTTCAGTATGGTTATTCCAATTAGGTAAGGGGTCAGCTCTTTTTAGTGTTATGATCTTTACACTGTTTGGAATGGTCATTATGGGCGTACTAGGCATTGCCAATGTGCTGAGCGCAGCTTATTTATATCATGAAGTAGAAGGTTCTATGTTAGGTAAAATTTTAGCCTTTGGCTCAGCCTTTGCTACTTTATGTATTCCACTAGGACAAATCCTATTTGGGGAGTTAATTGAGAACTTGGTAGGTCATATAGAATGGATTATTTGGTTTGCAGCCCTCTTTGTATTCGGTGTAACAAGCTTAGTACGTTGGAATGTCTTACAAATTAAAGATGAATAAAGTATTTTTTATTCTACGTTTTAGATGAAAAAATTACTTGGACAAGATATAATGAAATTACAGTAAAAGTTTAAAATTTTAAGCTATTAAATAGGAATAAGTTTGAGTAAACGAGGGTGAGGGGAAAGGTTATGAATTGGAGAGAACTGGCAAAGCATTTACAGATAAATGAGAGGGGGATAGCTTGCTTAGAGCGTGTGGAAGAAAGTAAGCTTAGCCTTGAAACAATTTGTAGTACTAAAAGTCATGAGCAGTTTTTTAAAGCAGTTAAACAACAAGCTTTATATGATAAGCTAGATTATAGAGAAGTATTTGCCTATGTGTATATGGTGTTAGCAGCTAGGGCTTATGACAAGTACAAAGAAGAGGGCATTGATGATGAGATTTATTATGATACGATGATGGACTTAGTCATTTGGAGTGATGATTGTTATAAGAAATTTGGCATATGGGGGATTGATGAATATGGCTGGCTTATTCATCATGTACAGCTTAAAATCTTTAAATTAGGGCGCTTACAGTTTCAGCCTATAACACTTGGAGAAGCCATAGTTTGTGAGGCGTACAAACTAGAAAAAGGAGAAAAGGTTCTTAATGTACATATACCAGCAGGGGAAGCATTAGATCATGATAAGTGTAAGGCATCCTATAAGATGGCCAAGCAATTTTTTAAGGATGGCAGCATGAATTGTATATGTTCTTCTTGGCTTCTTAATCCAGTTTATGAGGCGCTTCTTCCTGCAAGCTCTAATATCGTTCAATTTCAGAAGGATTACTATATCTATGAGGTAGATGATTTATGTATGCAAGCTGAGGAAAGAATCTTTGGAGAGGTTAAGTCTAATCCGAATTTCTATGCACAAGATACAACTTTGCAGAAAGTAGCAGCTACTTATTTAAAGCAAGGGAAAAGGTTAGGAATAGGTAAAGGGGTTTTAAAAGTAGATTAATAAAAAGCGAATAAGAAAATAAAAGCATTAAAACAATTAAGGTTTTAGTGCTTTTTTTTATTGAGAAGCTAAGTGAAATGAAATAAGAAGTGTAAAAAATATTTGTTGCAGATCGTGTTAAGATGGAGATCTTTAGTGTTTCATAACTTTTTTTGTTCTAAAATACATAATTATACTTATATACTTGACTTAGAGTAAACTTTAAGTGTTATGCTGAATAAGATTAAAACATTCTTAAAAAAGTTCATGAGGAGGGGATAAGGATGAGAACGAAAAAATTATGTATAGCAGGTATATGCCTTACATTATGTATGCTACTACCCTTTTTGACAGGGCAAATTCCTCAGATAGGTAATGCACTAAGTCCAATGCATATTCCTGTTTTACTATGCGGTATGTTATGTGGAGGAACTTATGGAGCTCTAATAGGTTTTATAGCGCCTATACTTCGATTTATGCTATTTGGAATGCCGCCTATCTTTCCAATAGGGATTGCTATGGCCTTTGAACTCGCAGCTTATGGTATGGCTTCAGGTGTGATTTACCGTGCATTGCCTAAAAAGGCGATTAATATTTATATTTCACTAATAAGTGCTATGCTAGTTGGGCGAGTAGTTTGGGGAATTGCAAGATTTATAATGGCTTTGGCTTTTGGCATTGAATTCTCTTTCCAAATGTTCTTATCCGGTGCTTTTATTACAGCTATTCCGGGGATTATATGCCATATTTTAATTATTCCAATCCTTGTAATGGCTTGTCAAAAAGCAGGGGCAGTTCTAAAAGCAAATGAGCAAGAAATAAAGGTAGGGTAAAATACACAGTACATAGGAAGGAAATAGAAAGATGCAGAATGAGGTTATCTTGAAGATAGAAGCGTGTATTAAAGAAAAGGATAAATGCATTTTAGCCATAGATGGCAGAGCAGCAGCAGGCAAAACAACTTTAGCCAATTTACTTCAAGAATACTTTGATGGTGCAGTTATCCATATGGATGATTTCTTTTTACCTTTGGAATTAAGAACAAAAGAACGTTATGCTACGCCTGGTGGTAATGTACATTATGAAAGGTTTAATGAAGAAGTAGGAAGTCAGCTTACAATAGGGTATGCTTTTAAATACCAAAGGTTTAATTGTAAGAAAATGCAGCTCGATACTTGGCAAGAAGTAGAAAATAAAAAAGTGATGATTGTAGAAGGGACTTATGCTACACATCCAGAAATTCAAGTAGCTTATGATATGAAGCTCTTTTTAGATATCAATAAGAAGGAGCAGAAAAGTAGAATCTTACATAGAAATGGGGAGAAGATGTTAGAGCAGTTCTTAAGTAAATGGATTCCTTTAGAGGAAATGTATTTTGAAAGTTACAGTGTAATGGAGCATTGTCATAGGGTATTGACTTAGAGCGTACTCGAAGTGCTAGGCTAATAAAGTTAGAAAAAGTAATTCTATTACAATAATCAAGGGGGATGAAGTAGAATGGAACAGAAAAAATTAGGCTTTGGATTTATGCGTCTGCCATTAACCAATAAAGAAGATCAAAATAGCATTGATTATGAGATGCTCAGTCAAATGGTGGATACTTTTCTAGAAAGAGGCTTTACTTATTTTGATACAGCCTATATGTATCATAACTTCAAAAGTGAGATTGCACTACGTGAAGTATTAGTTAAGCGTCATGACAGAGCATCCTTTACAATAGCAACAAAGATGCCAACTATGTTTTTACGTCAGAAAGAAGATATGGAAAGGATCTTTAGTGAACAGCTAGAAAAATGTGGAGTAGAGTATTTTGATTATTACATGCTTCATAATTTAGGTGTTTCCCACTATGAAATTGCAAAGAAAATGGATGCTTTTGCTTTTATACAGCAGAAGAAAGCAATAGGCCAAATCAAGCAAATAGGTTTTTCATTCCATGATACAGCAGATTTATTAGATGAAATTTTAACAGAGCATCCAGAAGTGGACTTTGTACAACTTCAAATT
Organism: Zhenhengia yiwuensis; assembly: GCF_014384995.1. Lineage (GTDB taxonomy): Bacteria > Bacillota > Clostridia > Lachnospirales > Cellulosilyticaceae > Zhenhengia > Zhenhengia yiwuensis. The sequence continues at coordinate 25,418 of NZ_JACRSY010000013.1, forward strand.
AATTATCTGGATTGGGATAATGAAAGCATTCAATCAAGAAAATGTTATGAAGTGGCAATTAAGCATAAAAAGTCCGTTATTGTTATGGAACCTGTTAAGGGAGGAGCATTAGCAGATATTCCAAGGGAAGCTGAAGAGCTGTTTAAAACTTATCATCCAGATTTATCTATACCATCTTGGGCCATTCGTTTTGCGGCAAGTCTAGAAAACGTCATAATGGTTTTAAGTGGTATGTCAAATATGGAGCAGCTTTTAGATAATACGAGCTATATGCAGGAATTTGAGCCTTTTACTCAAAAAGAATATGAAAAAGTAGGAGAAGCAGTAGAGATAATCAATAAAGCTATTACAGTTCCTTGTACAGCTTGTCAGTATTGTGTAGATGGATGTCCAAAGCATATTCCGATTCCAAACTATTTTGCCCTATACAACACAGAAAAGCAGGTAACCAATTCCGGATTTTCTACACAGCGCGTTTATTATAGCAATTATACAAAGCAGTATGGAAAGGCATCGGATTGCATAGGGTGCAAAAAATGTGAGAGAAGTTGTCCACAGCATATTGAAATAACAAAACACCTAGAGGATGTAGCAAGAACATTTGAATAAATAAAAAGCCAGAGTACTTTATAGAAGGTACTCTGGCTTTTTGTTTTAAAACGAATGTTGCCCTTCTTCTAATTCAGCATCTGCCTTTGTTACATGGACTGTTCCATGTGGGTGATTTGGCGGAGCGTAGATGGAATACAGCTTAAGTGGAACTGAGCCAGTATTGATTAGATTATGCCAGGTGCCAGCAGGAATGATAAAAGCATCGTCAGCAAATACAGGTTGCTGGAAACTAGGTATATCTTTATGAGTACCCATCATAACAAGGCCTTGACCTTGTTCAAGACGTATAAATTGATCGACATCACTGTGCATTTCTAAGCCAATATCTTCTCCAGGAAGAAGACTCATTAAAGTGAGTTGCAGATATGGACCTGACCATAAAGCTGTGCGGAAGTTATTATTACTTTTAGTAGCCTGCTCAATATTAATAGCAAAAGGATAAGGTCCATAATCTTTAAGGCGCTCGGTCATATCTTGGGAAGTGGCATTACCTCTGTATCGTCTAGGGTTTGGGGAATTATAATGATTAAAAAGACCCATTGTAGTGCTCCTTTCATGGTGATACATTATTAGTATATGTAAGGGCTGTATAGAAGTGATAAGTTGGGAGTATTTACTGATTTTAGATTGGATAAAAAAGGATTAAGGATTAGACAGTATAAGCTATTAGACCATTGCATAAGGACTTAGAAGGAGAAGTAAAAAAGGTAAAAGGTTTTTATAGACCTATATAAATAGGCTTTTCTGTATCTATCGCTTTAGTATATAATAGAAGCAACCTAAATAAAGGAGTTACGAATCGATGAAGTTTTATTTTGCACCTATGGAAGGCATAACAGGATATGTTTATAGAAGGGCTCATGCCCATTTCTTTAATAATGTTGATAAATATTTTCTTCCTTTTATTGCAGCTAATCAGCATGGAAGTTTTTCAACAAGAGAATTACATGATATTTTACCGGAGCATAATGAGGGGGTAGTAGCCATCCCTCAGATTTTAACGAATAACGCAGAAGATTTTATTCGTACGTCTAGGCAGCTGCAAGAATTTGGTTATAATGAGATTAATCTGAACTTAGGTTGCCCTTCAGGGACCGTAGTCACTAAAAATAAAGGGTCTGGTTTCCTTTCACAAAAGGAGGCGTTAGATCAGTTTTTAGAAGAAATTTTTGCACAATCTCTTACGAAGATTTCAATTAAAACACGTATAGGGAAAGATAGTGCAGAAGAATTTTATGAGCTTATTGAAATCTTTAATAAGTATCCTATGGAGGAGCTTATTATCCATCCTAGAATTCAAAAGGACTATTATAAGAATAAACCGAACATGGAAATCTTTAAGGAAGGTCTTGCTTTAAGCAAAAATCCAGTGTGCTACAATGGGGACCTTTTTACAGTAGAGCACTATGAGAATTTTACAAAAGCTTATCCAAATGTAGAAATGGTCATGCTAGGAAGAGGTTTACTTGCTAATCCAGGCCTTATTCGTGAAATTAAAAGCCATAAACCATTAGATAAAGAGGTACTTAAGGCCTTTCATGATAGAATTTATGCAGATTATCAAGGCATTATGTCTGGGGAACGTAATGTCCTCTTTAAGATGAAAGAATCTTGGTTCTATATGATTTATATGTTCTCTAATCATGAAAAGTATGCCAAGAAAATTAAAAAAGCTCAAAGATTATCTGATTATGAGCTAGCAGTAGAAAGTTTATTTAGAGAGCAAGAGATTGTAGAAGGCGCGGGCATGTTTTCTTCTAAATCTATAGAGTAAGCCATAAAAAGTTTAAAAGTGCTTCACAACCTTCTACAATATCCTCATAAGTTACATCAAAGTTACCTGTATACCAAGGGTTTGCAATATCCTTCGGACGAGAAGAAAAATCTAGTAGACGTTTGACTTTGCCTGTTTTATCCTCACCAATAAGGCGGAATAGATTTTTAGTATTATAACTATCCATACACAGAATAGAGCCATATTGATCATAGTCTTCCTATAAAACACTTCTAAACTTGCAAAGCCCAAAAGGATAAAATATAATAGCTTTAAACAGAAAATTGAACTAGAGTAAAGTGTAATATTGCGTAAACCATAAACAGTTAGGAGACAGAAATGGAAAAGGGAAAGCATATCAAAGGCATACTATTTGACAAAGATGGCACATTACTTGATTTTGAGGAAACCTGGAGACCTGTATGGAATATGACAGAAGAGCAATTGGGCATCATTTTACAGATAAGTGAAAAGGAAATGAGAGAAATCAGAGAAAGATTAGGGATTTTAGAAGATGGATTTACCTCAGATAGTATCTACGTAGCAGGTACACTCTTAGATTATGCACAGATTATTTCTAGGGTGAGTCAAAAAGAATTAAGTACAGTTTTAGAGGTATTGAACGCAGTATATAAAGATTTTGTAGAGAGTAAAAGATTACATATTGTACCCATTGGAAATCCAAAAGAAATTATGACTTACTTAAAACAAAAAGGCTACAAATTGGGTATTGTAACAGCAGATAATTTGTTAAATACAGAGTACTTTGTTAAGGAGACAGGTCTAGAATCATTAATCGATTTTATTGCATCAGATGATGGGTATTACCAAATGAAACCCCATCCACACATGTTGGAAGCATTTTGCATGCAAATGGGGCTAGAGAGGCATGAAGTAGCAGTAGTAGGAGATACCTTAAAAGATATGAAATTTGGTAAGCATAATCAAATGGGACAAAGTATTTATGTAACAAGTAGCTATCCTAATGCAGAAGCCATGAAGCTCGCAGACCATGTTATTAAACATGTAGGTGATTTGATAGATTTATTTTAGTAGCGTGTGATGATAGAGTAATTAGGCCTAGAACATAAAGAGAATGTTCTAGGCCTTTGTAGTTCGTTTATTCTAAAAATTGATGGGTTTTACCCATTTGATAGGCAAGCTTAATCATAGCTACTTCTTCAGGTGTCATAGCTCTTTCATACATCTTTTCAAATTGCTGGATAAGCTTTTCAAAATTAATTTTCTTTTTAGGCTGACTTGGGCGGACTGGTTTATAGAAGGGGTCATATTGAATAGAGGGCATATGAGAAGGTCTATAAACTTTTTTAAAAATTTCAGCTGTATAGTAGGCATCGTGAAGTGCATTATGAAAAGGATGAGCTATAGGAATATGCAACATAGAAACAGCAAGTTCAAGACTCAGTAGTTTTTTTATAGGGAGATGAAAGTGTAGGGAGGTATAGGGCTGAATATTAATATAATGCTTTGGCAGAAGATTGATATCAAGTTCATGAGAAAGTGCATTTTTAAAAAGTTCTTTCATATCAATAAGACCCCATACACAAAAGAGGGTATCTGTGCTTCCTATAAAATCTATAAAATCTCTATAAACTTCAGGAAAGCGTGCTTCACTTTCAAGCTGCTCAGTTGTAATGCTAGTAAGTTCTGCAACAAAGGGGCTAATTTGTCCATAGAAGGTGGGTTTAATATAGCGATTAAAGGTTTCAATTGTATGAAACTTTTCATCAAGTTTTAAAGCTCCAATTTGAATAATTTCAAAAGAACAGAGCTTTTTGGGACGATCAAAAATCCTTAAAGATGGCGCATCTTGATTAAATTCTAAGTCAAATACAATATATTGCATAATTATCTCCTTCAATCTATAAACTGCATTTATTTTTAGCCTATTGTGAAGAATCTATTCCATAAATGAAACAAAACAAGTTTGTACATATTAAAAGAAAAGACTTTTTTAAGGAGTAGACAGTATGTATAGAGACATTCCAGAATTTGCGCTTGTTATGATCATAGGACAAGATGAAATAAGTACAAAAAGTTTTGCCAAAAAGTATTTTAAACAAGAAGAAATGGTTAATAAAGAAGACTTAGAAAGTAAGGCAGAAGAAAGACTTGAGGCACGAAAGCTTACTGTTATATTGTTAGAAGACCAAAAAGAGCAGGCTTATGAGATATTTATTCAGTTAGCCAAAAGGCATCACTGTAAGCCTGTAGCTTTTATCCTTCAAACTTCACCAGAAGAAGAGGAAGCAAGGCGTATAGAAGCTTTAACCGCAACATTGCAGAAAAAAGGATTTAAGCAGATAGAGCGTGTGGACTGTGAACAAGATGATCAACACATGACCATAAGGCGTGTAAAACTTGCGAATAATAAAAGAGAAGATCATGGACCTTTTGATATCATAGGGGATATACATGGCTGCTATAAGGAACTTTATACATTACTGGAGAAATTGGGCTATAAGGTAGATGAGAAAGCCTATAAAATAGAGGGGATGGAACCAAGAAAAGTTGTTTTTGCAGGAGATCTGGTAGATAGGGGGCCTGAAATTGTAAAAGTACTAAAACTTGTTATGGGGATGGTGAAAGAGGGGCGAGCTTACTGTGTACTCGGTAATCATGATGGTAAGTTGCAGCGTAAATTAAAAGGCTCTAAAGTTCAGGTTGCTCACGGGCTTGAGAAGACTATGGAAGAGTTAGAAAAAGAGCCTGAAGCTTTTAGGCAGGAAGTCAAAGACTTTTTAGAGACGCTTGTTAGCCATTATGTATTGGATGAGGGACAATTAGTAGTTGCCCATGCAGGCCTTAAAGAAAGGCTACAAGGTAGGGAATCTAAAACGATACGTGACTTAGCTATGTTTGGGGAGACGACAGGGAGGGTAGACCAATTTGGACTTCCTGTAAGATTAAACTGGAGTGAAAACTATGAAGGTGATGCTCTAGTTGTATATGGACATACACCTCAAAGAGAGACTAAAATCATTCATAATACTATTAATATTGATACAGGTTGTGTGTATGGAGGCAAGCTAACTGCTTTTAGATACCCTGAAAGAGAATTAGTACAAGTGCAGGCGGAGAGGACTTATTATGAATCTGCTAGACCTTTCTAAAAATAATTAGATTTAAACTTTCTCTTTAAATAGTAATGCTAATATGTTAAAGTTAAAGACTAATGAAATTAAGTAAGCATAGAGAGGTATTCAAATGAGAAAAGTTATTTTATACATTGCTATAAGTATAGATGGATATATTGCAAGAAAAAATGGAGATGTAGATTGGTTAGAAGGGGATGGCAGTGCGCCACAAGCAGATAATGGGTATGAAGCTTTCTATAGTCAAATTGATACAATTATTATGGGAAATAGCACCTATAAGCAGATTAAAGGATGGGGTGAGTATCCGTATAAAGGGACTAAAGGCTACGTATACACGACTCAAAGAGAAGGGGCCAATGAGGATGTTACTTTTACAAGTCAAAAGCCTGTAGAGCTTATCAGTCAGCTTAAACAAGAAGAAGGCAAAGACATTTGGCTTGTTGGAGGAGCAGAAATTATAGATGCATTTATAAAGGATAACTTAATTGATGAGTATATCCTTACAATAGCACCTGTTATTCTAGGTGAAGGGATACCTTTATTTAAAGATAAAAATCTTGAAACGCGATTAAAGCTAAAAGAGATGAGGTCCTTTGATGGCTTTGTTCAAAACCACTACAGTGTTTAGCAAGGGACTAGCTAAGTAAAATAGATTTATAAGTGTAAGAGATGTAGCCTATTCAAGTATACTCAAATAGGCTGCATCTCTTATTTTACAAGGAAATGAATCTATTTTAGACGGGTTTATTCGAATCAATTGCAAATTTCTTTTGATAAGCACACTGGCTGAAATGTTCTTCTGCTTGATCTAAAGGAATACCTTTAAATTGAATGCCAGTTTTGTTCTGTAGGTCAAAGGTACTTCGTCCAAGACCTTTTTTAATAATTTTATGCAGATAATGAATAGCCTGTGGTTTGAAGCCTAATAGTCTAGCACCTACTACATCTGTGCTGACAGGGTCTGTACCACAAAGAACCATATCCGTATGAATAGCCGTTCCTTTATGAGGACCTGTACCAATCATAGCAGGGCTTGCGCTAACTATAGAGACATCAATCGTAAACTTTTCAAATAGGGCAGCCATAAAATCATGAAGTTCATCATGAATACCTAGGTCTTTTTTAGGATAACCTTGTTCATCACCAGCAGGCCAGCCCATAGTAATGTTTTTTATAGCACCTGATAGAGTAGCTTCTTCATGGATCTTGAGTTGAGTAAAAGAAATAAGAAAGGTCATTTCATTAAAAAGTTTATTGAGGCACAGTCTGCTGGGGCAAGGATGATTAATGTCTAGACTGATAAAAGGCCCTTTATTCAAGTTAATGAATTCTACTTGCTCCTCTTCTATAACTTGTAAGAATCCTACTTGTTACATTAAACCTTGTACATCTTCTTGTCCTGGACCTGTTGCTACTACAACACGTTTAGGGTGATGAGCTTTAACAAGCTGAATAAGTTTTTGTAAACTTTGAGGGCCTACTACGCGTCCACTTTCAGGAGTAGCTGGACTTACCCAGTTCGGTGTAATAACAACTACATCATCTTGGCGAATCATAGAGGAAAAGTTAATAAGATTAAGGCCTTCTTCGATGGCCAAAGATTCATTTTCATTTTGTGTAATAGCTACAATGGGGCTAACTTGCCTTCGAACTCTCATGATACACATCCTTTATCCATAAGATTGATTTCAAATCTATTATGTGTATAAGGAAGCTTTTTCATACACAAAAGATATACATAAGTATTTAAGAACTTTACAATAGAGATAAGGGGAGAGGGGTTAACACTATAAAAATAAAAAATGGCAAAGCTTTTATAAAGGTATAAACAAGAAGTAAAAGCAGATATTATCATTAAAAGGAAAAATGAAAGGAAGGCATTATGCAAAAACGATCATTGGCAGATTCTATAGGCTGGAAACTAGAAAATAGCTATGCAACATTACCAGAACTATTATTTACATTTATAAATCCAACACCTGTACGTGCACCAAAATTAAATAAACTTAATCATAAATTAGCAGAAACATTAGGACTTAATGGTGCAGCTTTAGAAAGTGAAGCAGGCATCCGTATACTTGCGGGTAACAGCATTCCAGAAGGAGGGTTACCTTTAGCACAAGCTTATGCAGGCCATCAATTTGGTCACTTTACCAAGTTAGGAGATGGACGTGCCCTATTGCTCGGTGAGCAGATCACACCAAATGGTAAACGTGTGGATATTCAGTTAAAAGGTTCAGGGCCAACACCTTATTCTAGAAGAGGAGATGGACGCGCCGCTTTAGGACCTATGCTTAGAGAATATATCATTAGTGAAGCGATGTATGCCCTAGGTATTCCAACGACACGTGCTTTAGCTGTTGTAACCACTGGAGAAAGTGTATGGAGAAGAGAAGAAGAAATTGGAGCTGTCCTTACGCGTGTAGCAGATAGTCATTTGCGTGTAGGTACTTTCCAATACGCAGCCAACTGGGGGACTAAGGAAGAACTTAGGGCTCTTTCTGACTATGCAATAGCAAGACACTATCCAGAGTTTATTCATAATGAAAATCCTTATTTGGCATTTCTTGAAGGGGTTATAAGCCGTCAAGCAAGAACAGTAGCTAGTTGGCAACTTGTAGGTTTTATTCATGGTGTTATGAATACGGACAATATGACCATTAGTGGTGAAACGATTGACTATGGACCTTGTGCCTTTATGGATACGTATAATCTAGCAACTGTATTTAGTTCCATTGATACGGAGGGGCGTTATGCCTATGGCAATCAACCACGTATGGCTGCTTGGGATTTAGCAAGATTTGCAGAAGCTTTATTACCACTTATAGATGAGGAAGAGGATAGAGCCATTAAACAAGCAGAAGAGGCCATTGGGCAATTTGGTAAGCTCTATCAAAAGCATTGGTTAGGCGGTATGAGAAGAAAGTTAGGACTCTTTAATGAAGAGGTAGAAGATTTAGAGCTGATTCAAAAGCTTCTTAGTATGATGCAGCAGTATAAGGCAGACTATACAGGAACTTTTATTGCCTTAACAACAGAGACATTAGAAGATACAGTACTTGGAGGTACCTCTGAATTTGTGGAGTGGTTTAAGCTTTATAAGGCAAGACGCACAAGGCAGCAGAAGACGAAGGAAGAGGTTTATACTTTAATGAAAGAGCATAATCCATCTATTATTCCGCGTAACCACCTAGTAGAAGAAGCCTTAGAGGCAGCTGTCAAAGAGGGAAATTATGAGCCTATGGAACGTTTACTTAAAGTGCTTTCTAAGCCCTATTCTTACTTAGAAGAGCAGAAAAAATATAATAGTTTACCAGGCCCATCAGTCTGTCCTTACCGTACATTTTGTGGGACTTAATTAAGAGGTATTTAGCCATATAGAATAGACGCTTTAGAAATCATTTTATAGAAGAATCTTACATTCTTAAAACATGAAAAGGCTTTATCTGTTATTAAGACCCAGTAACAAATGTATTAAGAGTTCGTGACATTTCCCTTTTTAGAGGCCATTAAGGAAGTGGCTAGGCATACACTACTTATATAAGAGGCCTAATAAAAGGGGGAAAAGTGTATGAAAAAAGGTTCTAAAAAATCTATTATATGGATGCTCGTCGTATCCATGATGGTCATTGTCATGCATGTCTTACCTGTTAAGGCTTATACGCCTGAACAGAAAATAAGTGTAAAGGATTATGTTCAGTACGGAACATACGAGAACAAGCCTATTTTATGGTATGTGCTAGATGAAAGCGAAAAAGGTTTACTACTTTGTCAGGAGGAATTATTAAAACATAGAAAAGGAGAAAAATCTTGGCTAGATGTAGAAGAACTACTCGAACAAGAGGATTTATATATGGGGATGGTAGCGGCCTTTTATCTTGATCCAGATCGTATTATCTTTCAAACAGGAGAAGGAACAAAGAAAAATCCTTATATCCTTTATGAAGAGTGGAAAGATCCTTACATTTTTGTAAATGGTACACAAGTAACCCTACCTGATATAGAACAAGTAGGGGATAAAAATATAGAAGAGCCCAGACCGAGTATTGAAGTAAATGGTGTTCTTCAAGAGATTCATACAATGACTTATGATGAGACAGGTAATAAGTTAACTTATGATCTTAAACAGCCTGTTAAGCAAAAGGATATAGTTACTTTTTCCTATAACTTAGGAGAAGATGCGACCAGTGCTATTGCTAAAAAAGGAACAAATCTTATACTCACAAATCTTTATAGAACAGCTGTTCAAAATACAACAATAGATCAAGGATTTGATCCTATTCGTATTATAAAGCCTTTGCAAGATGAATGGGTAACATTAGGAGAACAGAAAAAACTTACTGTCACAGCAAAGAGTGCAGAAACACTTCATTTTAAATGGTTTAAAGAGGATAAAGTCATTAAAGAAGAGTATCAAAACAGTGTAAAGGGTGAGGTAAGTTCTTCTTACACGATTCCCTCTATTACGCAACAAGATATAGGTAAATATAGCGTAGAAGTAAGTCATGCTTCAGATATGAAAAAGACAGAGTGTGAACTTAAAATGAAGCAGCAATATCAAGTAACTACAGCCACTTATCCTTATGATGCAGGAACGATTAGAGATAATAGTGTTAGACAAGATGGTATTTATTATTTAAATGATATGGCAACTGTTACAGCAAATGGAAAAGGCCGTTATGATTTTGTGAACTGGACTGAAAATGGAAAAGAAGTAAGTAGAGATAGAGCTTATACTTTTAAAGTAACAGATCATAGAAATCTAGTAGCTAACTTTAGATGGGATGAACCAGAATACATTCCCCAGTATACGATTCATGTTAAAATAAATCCTTCTGATGCAGGCACAGTAAGAGGCGATTATACTTACAATAAAGGAGAACATGTAACGCTTAAGGCACGTGCCAGGGATGGTTACGTTTTTGACAGCTGGATGGAAGATGGTGAAGTTGTAAGCCGAAATGAAGAGTATAGCTTTACAGTGAAGCAAGATAGATGGCTTAAAGCGAACTTTGAGCCTGAAGAAAAGAACTTTAAAGAGGAGTGGGAAGGATTAAGTTCTAGACAGCAAAAAGCTATTAAAGAACAGTTTGAAGAGTATCTTCCTTATACAACCTTAGAAGAAGAGTTGACACTTGAACAGTTAGATGAACTGACTAAAGGATATTTTACAAGAAAACAACTAAAAGAAGTTTATAGAGATCTAGATTTATTTGAAGATATTACAGATCTAGATTTAGACTGGAAAGTTGTTAACCTTGAAAAAGTAAGAGATGTTTACTTTACAGATTTACCAGTAAGGCACTGGGCTTATACGAATATTATAGAACTGGCTAAACGTGGTATTGTAACAGGTTATCCAGATTATACGTTTAAACCTAATAAAGCGCTTACTGTAGCTGATACTTTCACATTCCTTGATCGTATACTTTTAACCCATAATGAATTAGCTATTAGACAGCCAAGAAGTACTGTAGAAAGATGGATAGAGGATGAAGAGAGCTGGGCATTTGAACACGTAGCCTCCATAGGTTCTAAGCTTAGTGAGAAGACACTTAGAACAATAGGGAGCATGGACGATGAATATGTATCTCGAGAGCTCCTTGCACAGGTACTTTATGAAGTAACAGATGGCCAGCTGAAAAAAACAAAACCTTTAGTAGCCTTTACGGATACGTATTATTCAGATTATCAAGATGGGATTAATTATTGTATTCGAACAGGACTTTTAGAAGGTACAACATCTTATACTATGGAACCAACTAAACCTGTAACAAGGGCTGAAATGATGACAATCTTACAAAGGTTAGATAAGGCTTTAAATAAATAAAGGAATAAGAAGAGGTAAAGGAGTTCATAATAAGAGGAGAACATTAAGTTTAAGTCTTTCACCATAGGTAAAGGAACGTATTATGGATAATAAACCTTATAAACAGTCTGAAGAAGAACCACTTATTCCTATACCACTAGCAGCTATGTCTCCTATCCAGAATATTGGGGGTATAGAAAATGCAGTAACAGATAACATGGGTACTGGGCTTGTAGCGTATATGGGATGGAAGATGGCTACAGAAGACGATAAGTAAAATAGGAATCATAAACATGAATAAAAGAGGATGCTGCATAACAATTTGTTTATGCAGTATCCTCTTTTTTAATGAATAGATTATTTTACAAAGCTTGCAATGATTTCATTCACCATTTTGCCATCTGCTTTGCCTTTAAAGAGTGGCATTAAGTTCTTCATAAGAAGACCTTTGTTTGAAGTATCTAATCCTTGCTCAGCAATCGTTTTTTCTACAAGACTTCTTACATCTTCTTCTGTCATTTGTTTTGGAAGGAATCCAGCAAGTGCATTTAACTTAGCTTGTTCTTCATCAGCAAGGTCAGAGCGATTACCAGCAGTATAAGCTTCAATAGATTCTTTAACTTGTTTAACATGTTTGTTAAGGATAGCAAGTTCTTCAGCTTCGTCTAAATCATGTTTAGATTCTTTAGCAGCTAATTTAATATCAGCAACAACACCACGAAGTGTATCTCTTGTAACGGCATCTTTATTTCGCATAGCATCTTTGACAGCATCATTTAATTTTTCTAATAGCATAGTTCCTTATCCTCCTCAAAAAATATAATTTTTAATAGATGGTTAAATTATAACATAATTTATAGGAAAATATACAGAAAGACTTCTTTAAAAACTGATGAATGAAAGGAAGGCACATAAGAATATTGCATAAGAAGAGCAAGGTTTTGGTATAAGTTTTCTCTATATAGCCTAATTTACTTTCTTAAAAACTATATTATAATAATATTCGAGTGAACAAGAATATAAAATCAATAGAGGTCGAATAATGGGAACACAACTTAAAATAGGGATGAGAACGGTTAAAACATTACTTGCAGTAGGCATCTGCATTATTTCGCTTGCCTATATGGGGGTACCGGATCCATTCTTTGCTTGTATTGCAGCGATTTTCGTCATTCAAGGAGATAAAGATGGTTCTGTGCAGAATGCTAAAAACCGTGTATGGGGGACAGCTTATGGAAGTATTATCTCCAATATTGTTTTATTAGCTTTAAGTTTTTTACCTTATAATGCTTATGTACAGACTATTGCAACGTGCTTAAGTATTTTCTTGCTGATTCAAGTAGCTATCTATTTTAAAAAGCCTATGGCTATTTTTCCAGGATGTATTGTATTATGTGCCATTTTATGTACAACAACAAACATTCAAATGCCACTTTTCTATGGGCTGAAGCGTACACTTTATACTTTATATGGTGCCTTAGTAGGTTTAGGCGTTAATCTTTATGTATGTCCTTATGAAAAGGGAGTAGAGAAAGAAGCAGAAATAGATATTGAAGAATGTTTATAAGTATAGGCATAAAAAAACAATCCACTCGTAGAAAGAGGAGGGATTGTTTTTTTTATTAAATAAGACATTTACCTTCCCATTCAGGTGCATTTGGAAGACCTAAAAGGTGTGTTATCGTTGGTGCAATGTCTTTAATATTTGCTGATGAAAACTCATGAGCCTCCGTAAAAGAAGGGCCATGTCCAATGATTGGAATCGTCATATCTTCTGGAATGTCTGCGCCATGTCCACGGTCATGTCCTCCATGATCAGCTGTAATAATGACTTCATAGCCTTCTGGAAGACTCGTTACAAGTTTTTCAATACAAGAAGAAGCATTAGCAACGGCCTCAAAGTAGTTTGGTGTCATCCAACCAAAGTTATGGCCAGCTGCATCCACATAACCTAAATAGAGGAATAGAAAATCTGGATTTTCTTTCTTAATATAGGAAAGCGTAAGATCTGTCATAATTTGCTCGTTTTCTAAAGCTGTTTGGTGGTCATGAGGAATACGTTCATAATGTGAGAAAGCTAAACTACCAGGACGGCTTAAGTCGCGAAGTTCCTCCCAGTTGTAAACCATTGCAGCTTTTTTGCCAAATTTACTCACTATTTCACAAATCCCTTCTATAGGGCGTACAGGGGGCATCCATGTATTCGTGGTAATACCATGTCTGTCCGCATTCACACTGAAGAAAAGAGAAGTGTGACAAGGTAATGTTACAGAAGGCATAATGGTAGAAGCTGAAAATGAATAACTGCTCTTTTGACGTAATGCAGAAAGATAAGGATGGCCACATTCAAGAATGCCATCAGGGCGCATACCGTCTACGAGAATTAAGATAACTTTTGAACTCATGTTATAAATATCCTCCTTTTATACAAAGTTTTTCTTAGCTTAACACAGGTTTAAAAAACGAACAATGGACAATTTTATCAAATACATGGATTATTTAAAAGTTCAACTTATCTACATATTCAAGCAGTAGAATAAAAGTAATTTTTAAGATTTTAATTTAAAAAATAAAGGAGAGAAACCATGTTAATTAGTCTAATCCTTATTATAGTTTCAGATTTAGCTTTTGAGTTTTTATTTGAAAAGCTTAATCAAAGCAAGCTTGAGCCTTTTGAGAAAATTCAAGCTAAAACAAGATATTTATCTAAGAAGAGAGTATGGCAGTGTGGGGCTTTAATGCTTGCCTTAGTCAGTGTATTTTTATTAGGTGTACGAATCAATATGAATAGCCTGATCCTGACTTTCTTATTAGGGCTTACTTTAGCGATTATTAATACTATTTTTGAAAGTACAGTATTTGATCAAATGCGCAATACATTACGTTAAAAAAGAGAGATAAGACGAAATACCCTTTTAGTGAGCACATAATAAAAAAGTAGCCTTATCCTTCGTTCTAAAATAGGCTCACTCCTTTATTTAAAAAGATTTTTCGCTATCTTCTCCTTGTATTACTATTTTTCTAAGGACATGACATACGCCTTAAAGTCCTTTTTAATCTCCGAAGAAGATAGCTCTTTATTCCATCCCATATAAATATGCTTATATCCAATATTATCCTTGATTTTAATTACAGAGATTTTATTTGTATTAATAAGGGGTGTATTTAAAATAATGGCTATGCCTGCTCCAGCTGCTACTAGTCCTGCAAGTACACTGGCTTCATTAGGTTCAGCAAATATTTTGGGAGTATAACCTATAAATTCCGCATAAGAAATCTGCTGGTCATATGATTTACCTTTGTATACAATAAAGTTTTCGTCTTTTAAATCCTTTAAAGCAATTTCTTCTTGACTGGCCAAAGGATGATGTTTCGGAACAATTAACACATACTCCTCCTTCTTTACAAGAACCGTCTCTATTTCAGGATAAGCCTTCAACTCTTCTACGTAATCAAAAAATCCGAAATCCATTTTACCATACTTTAAGTCCTTTTAAAATCTCTTCTGTAGACTGATTATTAATATTAAACTTAACTTGTAAATGGTTATGAAAGAAGTTACTGATTAAAAATGGAATAAAGGTTGCCCCAATACAATAAGTCGATGCAATGGCAATCTCCATATCACTACTTCTTTTCATATCCCGAAGCTTTTCTTTACCTCTTTGAATTTCCATTAAAGCAGAATCAGCATATTTTAAAAATGCTTCTCCAAATACACTTAGTTTTATATTTCTTCCTTCTCTTTCAAAAAGGGAAACTTCCAGTTCCTCTTCTAGTTTTGCAATCGCTTTGCTAAGTGCTGGCTGAGTGACCAACAATTGATTAGAAGCGAGTGTAAAATTTCTAGTTTCAGCTATTACTTTAAAATACTCGAGTTGTTGTAGGTTCATTTTATCTCCTTATTCTAATGGATACTTTCAATTTAGTTCTATATATAACTTATGGTTATAGAATTATGATTTATTTTAATTAGACATATCCCTCTATACAATATATAATCTGATTATCTTTTTAATTATAGGTTTTAAAATTATAAATTTATTTTATAGATATGTCAATTTAAATGATCGGAGGTAATCATTATGGATTCTATATTTAGTACATCAGTGACCCAAGTCATCAAGCAAAGGCACTCTGTTAGAAACTATGCGGACAACCCTATTGCTCAAGATATTCTTAAAAAACTAGAAGATTATCTAACTACAGTAGATAATCCTTTCGGACAAAAGATTCGAATTCAACTCATAACAAAGGACAACTCTACCCAAGAATTCAAATTGGGAACCTACGGTGTTATTAAAGGTGCGCGCTACTTTTTAGCAGCAGCCTGTGAAAATACTGACCAAGCATTAATTGCATTAGGATATACCTTAGAAAAAGTTATCTTATACTGCACTTCTTTAGGCTTAGGGACTGTATGGCTAGGTGGTACTTTTAACAAAGGGGAATTTGCAAAAGCAATGCACTTAAAAGAAGATGAAATTTTACCAATAGTTTCTCCTATTGGTTATCAAGGAGGTAAAAAATCTTTCATTGCAACTTTAATAGGTGAAAATACTAACAAACGCAAACCTTATCATGAACTCTTCTTCAATCAAAATTTCAGTACGCCCCTTGCATCAGATGTATCTGATGTGTACTTCGAACCACTCGAAATGCTAAGGATAGCGCCTTCTGCTCTAAACAAACAGCCTTGGCGTGTTGTAAGAGAAGAGTATTTATTACATTTTTACCTAGCCTCTAACAAAGGTCTAACTAAGATTGATATAGGTATTGCACTTTGTCATTTTCACCTAACTGCTATCCAAAATCATATTCAAGGTAAATTCATAACACTTGATGCTTCTAAATACCCACAAAATAAAGACTTTACTTATATTATGTCTTGGACACAATTATTATAGTACAAAGGAGTATATGAAAAATGTTTATAGTAAATAAAGAAACATGCGTTGCTTGTGAAAGCTGTATTAAAGATTGTCCCACTCGTGTTATCTCCCTAAAAGACGGAAAAGCAGATATTAATAATGAAGGCTGTATAAAATGTAGCCACTGCATTGCTATCTGCCCTGTAGATGCGGTTTCAACAAATGACTATAACATGAATGAGGTTATTCGTTACAATAAAGAAACCTTTGCCGTAGAGGCAGATAATCTCTTAAACTTTATCAAATTCAGAAGAAGTGTAAGACGATTCAAAGGCCAAAAAGTTGAAGTGGAGAAAATCCAGAAAATCATTGAAGCAGGACGCTTTACTCAGACTTCGACGAACAGTCAGGATGTTTCTTATATTGTCATTACTGAAAAGCTAAACGAACTAAGAGAATTAGCTTATGAAAGCTTAAAGAAAAAAGGTGAGGCAATACTTGCTAACTTAACGCCTGAGACAGAACACCTTAAAAGATATGCTAATATGTGGATTTACAGCTACAATGCTTACAAACAGGACCCTGTAGCAAATGATAAATTATTCTTTAATGCCCCGCTTGTTATAATGGTGACTTCTCCTACGCCTCTAAATGGTGGATTAGCTTCCTCTAATATGGAACTTATGACAGATGCATTAGGTCTTGGTACCTTCTTTAGCGGCTTTTTAACACATGCTGCTCAGGGCGACAAAGAAATCCTTGATTTACTAGGGCTTAAAGAGAGCAGGCATATCATTTCATGTTTAGTAATCGGCTATCCTGATGTACGCTATCACAGAACAGTTCCTAGACAAGACGCAACTGTCAGCTGGATATAAGAAAAAAGACTCACTCAAGCTACTGTGTGAAGTACTAGATATTCGCCGTTTCACTTTTTATAAATATCGCTGTCATAACAGTTAAGATTTCAATGAGTATCTTATTATCAAACAAATCTTTGATGAGACGGGATGTATGTATGGCTAGCGTAGGTTGAAGAAGGCAATTTTACACCATAAAAAATAGACACGGTTTTTTCCGTGTCTAATAAAAAGGTAGCATTATCTGATCTCAATAAGTTTTATTGCTCTTTTTTTGTTTGTCTCTTTTATTTAGAGAAGTGGCTTATTTTTAAAGAGCAGTATCACGAAGGTAACCACACATATAAGTGATGACTTCTCTAATTCTATAGAGCTCACTCTCTTTGTTACGTGCTCTCCAGATTGCAGTATATTCAGTAAACCAAATTTCAAGTGCAGCGGCAAGTTCGAGTTTAGAAAGTGCAGGGACAGCTTCTTGTGTACCTACTTTATCTTGAATTAAAGTAAGAACAAAAGTATCTATGAGCTGAATAGATTTAGAAGAAATCATAAATTCTTGAAGATCAAAGTGGTTATGACGTATACCTAAAGAGAGTGTAAGAAGTTCTTTTTCCACATCTAAAGCAGTTTGGTAACCCTTTAGGATACGCTCTACATTAAGATTTGAAAGGACTTCTACTTCATCATGTTGGTTATGTTGAAGTTCTTTCCACCTTACAACATCATACCAGCTACAGCCTTGTCGTCCTGATAGCTGATGAAGTAAGCTTACAAGTTTTTCAGAAGTATCGCCATATTCAATACGAGAAATAGCTTTATACAGATCAGTAAAATCTGTTTCCTCTGTCACAGGGTTCCATGAAAGGTGAGCGCCATAAATCATACCTGGCATAGAACTTCCAAATAAGTTGATATGTCCATAATCGCCCCAGTCTGTATTAAGAACACCGATTGCGCCATGGTTTCTACCATACTCAGTCATTCTACGGATATTCTCGAAAGCGTTCCATATAAGATTCATAAGCATGTTCCAGCCACCTACGCCAGGACATACATATTGAGGACGACCTGTTTCAGCAATTTTGCTTACAGCATGGTCACTACAGCCAGAACTATAGTCCCAAGTTAAACAGATTACATCTTTAGGAATTTCATTTAATAATTCTGGATGGTGAAGGATAACATCTCCCCAGAACATAACTTGCTTATTGTGTTTTTTAACACAATTAATAATTTTATTAAGGAAATCCACGTAAAGTCTTCCTGTACCAACTTCGTCAGCTTTAGCTTTACTACGGCCTTTACCAAGGTCAAATGTTTCATCACAGCAGATATTGAATTGATTAGAGCTGAAAAGTGGAATAAAGTCATTAAGCATTTTTTCTACAAGCTTGAAGCTACCTTCTTCAAGTGTATTAAGTGTATGGTGTGCCATACGGTCTATAAAAGAGTAGTCTTTTTTGCCTGTAATATCAATCTCACAAAGGTGATTGAAAGATTTGCTTTTTAAAATTTCATAGAAATGACCAAATGTAGAAAGAGATGGTACAAGTTCTACATGACGTTTTTGACAGTATTGGTCTAAAAGTAAAATTTCTTCAGCAGTGAGAGGGTCTTTATCTACCCAAACTTCACTAAGTCCAGCAAAAGCAAAGCTGTGTTCTACATAAAGCTGAATTTGATTTAATTTATAGAAAGCTGCACGATCCACTAATGTTTTAAGTGTTTCAAGCGTCGCTACTTTTCCGCGTGTAACATCATGATAGAAGCCACGATTTTCAAAATGTGGTTCATCTTGAATGGTTAAAGCAGGTACTAAAGCGCCAGCTTGACGAATGATTTGACGAAGTGTTTGTACACCATAGAAAATACCAGCACCTGTAGAAGCGTATACAGTAATGGCTTCACTCGTAATGATAAGTTCATAACCTTCTTTGGCATAGCCAGCTTTTTTCACTAACTGAATCGTATGTAGTGTCTCTGCTGCATTAAAGCTTTTACTGATTGCAAGTGTAAAACCTAAATCAGCTTTAATTTCATCTTGAAGAGTAACAGCGGCATTTAAATCATCAAAGTCACAAGTGCCATCTAATAATAGACATGTAGAAGGCTTAATGATAAACTGACCATCTGTTAAAGAAAAGTGTTTTGGTTGTGGTAATAAGTACATGATGTCCTCCTAAAAATTTTATAGTTAAATAATGTTCTTGATAGATTCATTATATAGCGATAAGATAAATAATAAAGTATGCATTTTGCTTTAAATTAACACAATATTGCTCAAGGAGTAGCCTATGAATCCTATTATTTATGAACATCACCGTCATGACGATCCTAAATTTCCTATTATTTTTCACTACGATACTTTAGAGAGTACGCAGGAGAAATTTATTGTACATTATCATGAAAATATTGAAATACTTTACTTTGTAAAAGGAAGTGGCGTTGCTACATGTGGCAGTAACCATGTAGAAGTAAAGGAGGGAGACTTACTTGTAGTCAACTCTAATGAATTGCATTTTATTTATACGACTTCACCTGTATTAGAATATTATTGCTTAATTGTAGATAAGGCATTATGTGAAGGTTTTCAAATGCCGATAGAAGATGTAGTCGTGCAGAATCTTATTGAAGATAGTTTATCTGTGAGTTATATGGAACATATTATAGAAGAGATGGATGCTAGAAGGCCTTATTACAAATCGGCTGTTCAAGGCATGGTTCTTTTATTATTTACTCAGCTTTATCGAAATTATAGTGTCATTAAGAGCCCAGTAATAGCAGACACATGGAATCATAAGATGGAAATAGTTAAGAAGGCCATAGGTTATATTAAAAATCATTTTACAGAGGAGCTTACTATTGATGAAATGTGTAAGCAAGTAGGTTTTAGTAAGTACTATATGTGTCGTATTTTTAAAGAAATTACAGGACAGACCGTTATAGAGTATATTAACTTTTTGCGCTGTGATTATGCGCGAAACTTATTAACTTCTGGTAAGTACAATGTAAAGGAAAGTGCAGAAAAGTGTGGGATTCCTAACTTATCTTATTTCAGTAAAACCTATAAAAAATATATGGGTAAACTTCCATCTAAAGAAAATAGTTAAAGTCCTCTATCTTAAGTATAGAGGACTTTCTTGTTAAAGTTTTACAAAGTATTTTTTTAGGGTTATAAAGATTATAAAAGTAATGATTTCTGTAACAGGTAATACAAGCCATATGCCAGCTTCGCCTAAGTATCTAGGCAGAATAAGAAGGAGAATAAAGATGAGACCAATTCCTCTTAGAAAAGACATGACACTTGAGTAAAAGGATCGCTCTATAGATTGGAAATAATACATAAGTACTGTATTAAAACCTGTAAAAGCAAAAGCGATAAAATATAGATGAATAGCTTTCATACCTTGTGATACGACAGCTGGCTCTGACGAAACAAGACCTTCTATAATAGGTTTTGAAAATAGAGCAAGGAGGAGAAAGGCTAAGAGGCCACTACCTCCCGCTACCCACATAGCAAATTGATAGGCAATATGTACGATTTTAAAGTCTTTTAGGCCATAGTTTAGACTGATAATAGGCTGGCTAGCCTGAGCCATACCACCAAATAGACCTTTGGCAATAAAGCTAATGTTAGAAATAACACTAAAGATCGCAACAGCAGTAGCACCACTTACCTCCATTAAAGCAAGATTAATAAGAAAGATTGTGACGCCTGTAGAAATTTCTAAAATACTTGCCCCTACACCATTTTTAAGCATACGATTATACAGACTTAAATCCCAAAAGTATTTAGTAAAATGGACTGTATTTTTCTTTAATACAAAATGAAAGAGCAAAATGACCATACTGATTGTAAACCCAATAGCTGTAGCTAAACCTGCACCAAAAGTACCAAGGCCCATAGGCATAACGAATACATAGTCTAAAACAATATTGACAACATTCCCCACTACCCCAGCAACCATAACCAGATTAGGGTTTCCATCTCCACGTACAATAACAGTGAGAGCACCTGATAGCATATAAAATAGGACGCCCCATGAAACCGGTTTTAAATAAGCGATTACTTCTTTTAAGATAATAGGATCAGCACCTAAAATAAGTGCAAGTTGCTCAGTAAAGAGAACGCTAATGAGTGTAAAGAAGCTGCCTAAAAGAGCAATGGTTAAAAGTGCCATAGTAAGTAGTTTGTTAGAGGCCTCATGAAGGCCTTGACCTTTGCACACACCTATCGTAATAGAAGTTCCTACACCAATAAGAAGTGCAAGAGCAGAGTAAATTGTAAAGATAGGAAGTGAGATATTTAAAGCTGCCAGGCCATTACTCCCTACACCAAGAGAAACAAATAATACATCAGCTAGGCAGTAGAGGCTATAGGTAACCATCCCGATCACTGTAGGGATAAGATAGCTCACATAGTTTTTCCAAATATTTTTTTTGAGTGAACAAGAACTTTGCATAATAGACTCCTCTAAAATTTATAAAAGTTATACAGACCTATTATAGTGCAATTTAAATTTTACTTCTATAAAAAATTAATAAATTTGAATACATTAACATGGAATTCTATACGTCAAAAAGTTTGATTACCCAGAGGGCAAGGAAAACTCCAAAAAACAGTCTTTCTTTGGAAGAATATTGAGAAAATCTTAGGAAATTAAAAATAAGGTTTAGGCTTTTGGGCCTGAACCTTATTTTTAATAATGAGCTTTACTTGGTAGAAAGGGTTCACAGCTCATAGCAATGCCGGTAGGTGTAATCAGGAGAGGGTTGCTCGGTTTAATCGTTTTAATACCTACTGTTTTTTCAAATACTTTTTCCATACCGTGGAGGCAGCAAGTACCGCCACATAAATAAATGGTATCGACTGTATAACCTTTAATGTGATTTTTAACAATAGTAGCCATTTTTTCAATAACAGCTTTTACACTGCCAAGTACTTCACTTTGATGGATGGGATTTTTTTTGAAGGATTCAGCCTCTTCAACGGAGAGGTGATGGCTACCTGCTAAGACTAAGGTGAGGTGGGTTCCACCTGTTGGTTCATCTGCCACATAGACTACTTTACCTTCTTTAAAAATAGAAAGTCCCGTAGTGCCACCACCAATGTCTACAACCACACCTTCTGAAATATGGAGTACATTATTTGCAGCAGTAGGTTCATCTAGGATATGGCTCACCTCCATTTCGGCGCCTTCTATAACATGAGAGTGGGTCTTAATGCTAGATTCTGTACCAGGAGGCATAGCAATAGAAGCTTTAAGTAGTGTAACGCCTAATCTTTTCTCAAGTTTCTCCTTAAGTTGTTTAACAATCTGCAGAGCACCTACATAATCTACGATAATTCCGTCTTTAAGAACATGAGCTTCTTGAAGCTCAGAAGCTACAGGGGCATCTTGTTCATTTAAGACGACTATGCCAATATAGGCAGTACCTAGGTCTATACCTACTTTTAATTTTTCACCAGGCGTATAGTGGGTTTGTTTTAAACTTTTTTCTACTTGTTCAATTTGTGATTTAACAGCTTGTTCATCATACATAGTTTTAATTCCTCATCTTTAGATTTCTAGCTTGTGTCTTTATTTTAGTTTAGAAAATAGGCGAGTATATGTATAGGGGTAGAGCAGTTATTCATATAGATAAAGAAGAGGAGGGAGCCTAATGGATAACAAAAAACAATGTATTATTCTTATAGGGCCTATGGGAGTAGGTAAGACAACGATTTCAAAAAAATTAGCAAAGCAACTTGGATTACCCTACATTGATTGTGATGGTATGAGGCATAAATATTATGCCCAAATGTCCGGATATAATAAGAAGTACGTTAGGCAACTGCAAAAAAATAACGAAGCTTTAGCTTATTATCAGTATATGAATCCTTTTGAACTTATTTATATTGAACAAATTCTTAATCAGTATCCTAGGGGGATATTTGATTTTGGTGCAGGACATTCTGTGTACGATATAAAAGCGCATAAAGATAAAATGATGATCCTTCTTAGACCTTATCAGTATGTATATATGTTACGTTACTGTGGTGATAAGGAGGAAAGCATACAGGCATTAAGTAGACGTCATAGGTTGCCATATGGCATTAGTAGTGAGTTTTATAACATTATTAATCGCCTTTATATTGAAAGTAACTGTAATATTCGATTAGCTAAATATATAGTAGATACTAAAGGTAAAACCGTACAGCAGGTGGTAGATCAAATAAAAAGACAGCTTTATTAAATGGATTTTATAAGCAGGGAGAAAAAAGAAACGGTCATACTTTATTCATTGAGAGGGGATTATCCCGTAAAAATATGATACAATAAGCCTAGAGACTTAAATCTCTTAGAAAGTAGGTGTTATATGGAACCTAAAAATTATACATCAAAATTAGATACAGTGTATCAGGATGCAAAAAAGCGTACCTTGCTACATATTGATAAGCTTAGACATGCCAAAGAGAGTGAAATCATTGAATCAGATCGTATTTTTCAGTACTTACAGCAGACGATAGACTGTTTACAACTTTGCATAGAACATTTGCCAAAGGAATCTGAAACAAGAATACGTTATGCACAGTATAAAGATGAACTAGGAGAGCTAGGAGAAGAAGTAGTACGTCTGACTAATCCTAATAGATGGTAAGTAGAACCATTATAAAAACTTTGATAGCCTATAGAAAAACCTCATTGTAATTCCTTGTAGAAAAGTATCAAACAACCCTCCTGTTTGATAGAATAAAGTATAAGATTTTTTAGAAAAGTAACGAAGTCAAATCAAATAGGGGGGAAGAGCATGAGTTCTGAAAAGAAAATAATGCGTTTTGTCACAGGTGGAACTTTGATTGGAAGTTTAATAGGTTACTTTTTAGCGTTACCTTATGTAACAGTATGTGGTTTAGTGTGTTTAGCCATTTCGGGAGTAGGTATGATGGTTTCAGAGAGAGATTAAGAAAGGTCTAGGTGTAGTAGCCTAGACCTTTTATAGTGAAATTGTAAAATAAATTAAAGTTTAGGAGAGGGCAATATATGCTTTATGAAGTAGATAGAAATAATAGGGAAAGATTAACACCTTTATTTGCACAGATGCATGATACAATGATTCGTTCATGTTTAGAAGGACATATGGGTATTGCTAGAGCAGATGATTTAGATGATCCTACAGTAGCACAAATTGGAGTCGGTGATTTTGTATTTTTAGCAGGTGATGTAAAAAGCGAAGCTGCTAGGAAATTGTTAGAATGTATACCTTTAGGCAAGTTGGTCATTGCCCAAAATGAACAGTGGAAGGTTCAAATAGAGGCGCTTTATAAAGAACGCGTGGTTAAAGTAACACGTTATGCCTTTAAACAAGATCCTAAATATTTAAAGTGTGAACGTTTAAAGATATTGATAGGTGGTCTTGTAGAAGAATATGAGCTAAAAAGGATGGAGGGAGATATTTTAAAGAATGCTTCACTTCATGCGCTATCGGAGGATTTTACTGCTCAGTTTGACTCATTGGAAGACTTTGAAAAACGAGGAAGAGGTTACTGCATTTTATATAAGGGGCAAGTAGTATGCGGGGCCTCTAGCTATAGTATTTATAATGGGGGACTAGAAATAGAGGTAGATACACATCCTAGCCACAGGAGAAAAGGATTAGCAACAGTAGCTACTGCTGCTCTTGTATTAGAGTGCCTAGAAGGGGGGATTTATCCTAGTTACGATGCGGCTAACTTAGCGTCTGTAGGCGTAGCTCAAAAATTAGGTTATCAATTAGAAAGACCTTATGATACATATATTATTAATGAGAAGCTGTAGATAGCCCAAAGAGGTTATGGGCAGTTTTTATAACATATAAAATCATTATATGATATAATTAATTATTATAAATAATTATGACCTAGAATAGAAAAGGTGAATAGATGAATCCTATAAAAAAATCAAATCGTACCAGGATATTAGAGTATATCTTTAGAAATGCTCCTGTATCGAGAGCAACTATAGCAGAACAGACAGATATTACGCCTGCTACAGTAACGACAACTACTATGGCCCTAGTGAATGAGGGGATTATTGTAAACTTAGGTGAAGCGGAACAAGTAAGTGATAATACACCAGGGCGAAAAAGGCAGCTTATTGATTTAAATGCGGATTATGCCTATGCAATTGGCATTGAGTTTAATGAAAAAAATATTGCGTTTTGTATAACCAATTTAAGAGGGCACATTATAGATCAAAAAATTGTTTTAACTACTTATAAAGAGGTTAACAATATTACTGCTTTTATTCTTGAAGAGGTGGAAAAGCTCATTCAGCACAATGAAGGAATTTTAGGTAAACTTATAGGGATTGGTATAGGTGTACCGGGCAAAATTAGTCGTAATAAAAAAGAACTTATTACCGATTCGAAAGTATGGGAATCTTTTAATCCTGAGCGTATAAAGGAAAAGTTTGATGTACCTATTATTATGGAGAATAATGTAAGATGCAAGGCGTTTGGGGAGTATTTATTTCGTCCATTGCAGACACCAGAACATTTTTCATTTTTCCATATAGGAATGGGGATGTATTGTGCAAATGTTATTAATGGGGAGTTATTTGAACAAGAGAATTATATATCTGGAGAGATAGGCCATACTATTGTAGAAGTTGATGGGAAGCTTTGTGAATGTGGAAAGTGTGGTTGTTTACAGACTTATGCAAGTGAACGATGGCTTATTAAAGCCGGGAAGTTACTTGTAAAAAATAAAAGCTCATTAATCCTAAACAGTTTAGTAAAAGAAGAAGAGGATGTAACCATTGAGAAGCTTATAAGTGCATATAATCTAGGCGATGAAATTATAAGAGGTTATATCTCAAAAGCTTTAAAATATTTAAGTATGACAGTTTCGAATTTATCGATTGTAATGAATCCTACTAAAATCTTTTTGCACGGACAGCTTTTAGGTAATCAAGAGATTTTAAAAGAATTTCAAACCTATATTGAAAAGGATTTGAACTTTATGGGCAATAATTACTTCGAAAATATAGAAGTGCTCCCTTATGAACCTAATAATGGTGCTGTAGGGGCAAGTGCAAGAATAATCTATACTTACTTTATCAATGAATAAAATAAGGTGTCCTCATTATGAGGACACCTTATTTTTTAGTAAAATTCTTTTATACGATGGAACCAAACGCCAGCAGGGTCATGAGTTGCTTTCATATAATGAGACATTTTTTCTATGTATTCTTTTTTGATATCAGCATAGTCTTCATCATAGCATACGTTATTAAGCTGATAAGGATCTTTCGTAAAATCGTAAAGTTCCCCACGTTCATTTTCATTAAAGGTAAACTGATATTTGTTATCGCGAACCATTCTTTGGCGGGATACATAGAAATGGTTATGGTATTCGCCATAAATTTCTGTTCTACCATTAGTGGAAGATTCACCTGTCATAAGAGGAAGGATACTTTCTCCATCTACAGGTTTAGGAGGATGGGTGCCTGCAAGCTCAAGGAATGTTGGCATAAGTTCTTGAAGGTAAACAAAGCTATCATTATCTTGAGTACCAAGGCCTTTTACTACCATAGGAATTCTATAAATTTCATCATAAGTAAAAGCCCCTTTTTCAATAAGTTTATGAGCACCTAGACAGTCCCCGTGGTCTGCACTGTAAATAATAATGGTATCTTCATAAAGACCTAAAGCTTTAAGTTTCTCTACAATCATGCCTACCATATCATCAATCATAGTGCAGTGGCCATAGTATTTAGCAGCAATATCTGCAAAGCCATCCCAGCCATAATCACCAAGTCCCCACATTTTTTCAGAAAGGTAGTGACCATAAGGTTTATTTTCAAAAGTTTCTTTGTAACTTGGATGCTCTTTAATATCTTTAGGATTATACATAGAGTAATAAGGTTCAGGAACAATACTTGGAGAGTGTGGTCCCCAGAAGTTAGCCCAGATGAAGAATGGTTTATCCTCCGTATTTGCCTTATCAATTAAGCGGTTCGTTTCATGAGCAACGAAATACTCGATAGTACTTTCAACAGGACCTTCATGTTTAGCATACATTTCTTGAATTTGAAGAGCAGGATTATTACCTAAGAAACCATGAGAAACATCAGGAATGTCAAAACCATTTTCTTTTAAATACTCTTCATAGTAGTTTGGTGCATTATCTGGTGGCTGATTAAATTTAAGGCTAGGGAAAACTTGACTACCTGGGAAACCATAACCCATAAAAGGTTTTCCATCAAAGCCACAGTCTTCTGGTGTTTTAGAAGGAGACACATGCCATTTGCCTGCAAAACCGCAGAAGTAACCCTGGTCTTTCATGCACTGACCAAGAAGAGGTGTACCTTCTTTAATATCTGTAAAGTTATCAATGACTCCATGATTATGAGGATAAAGGCCAGTCATGACACTTGCCCGAGCTGGTGCACAAATAGCTGAAGAAGTAAAAGCGTTAGTAAACTTCATACCTTCTGCAGCAAGCGCATCAATATGAGGAGTTTTACATACATCATTCAATCCATAAGCACTAACTGTATCATAGCGCTGTTGGTCTGATAAAATAAGGATTATATTTTTTCTTTTAGACATCTATTCAAATCCTTTCTCTCTATGAAATGAGTAATTAATTATAAAAATAAATTATATATTTACTATAACATTAGAAGAAATTAAATACAATAATATTACTATAATTAATAATTTGTTATAAAAAATAAATAAAAATAATAAAACTAAATATTTAAAAAATATATATTTAAAAAATATATATTATACATTTTTGTATGTGTTTCTATAATAAGGCTTATTAAATAAATAATAAGAAAAAAATTTAGAAAGGGTTTGATAAAAATTATTTTTTAAAAATAATAGAATGGGATTAGAAATAGTGCTCATACAGCTCTTTTTACATTTGTTAGTCATAGAGTATGTTCTATTACATAAATATCTTAGGTATTTTAGCAGTTGTTGTAAGTTCAAGATGAATACTAAGCGTCAAAGAGAACTTGCAGGGGGAGAAGAAGGAGATTTAGATAAAGTGTGAGATGTTGAGTTCATATAATTTAAGAGAAAAACTTTTAGATTAAAAGAAATAAGCACTACTAAAAGATGAATTTTATATAGTATACTAAGTCGATAATATAAAGGAAGGAATAGTATGTTTTTTTCTTGTATAAATAAACAAAATTTAAAGTGGATTATTTTAGTAGTCATTGTCAGTATATGGATTGCTACATATACTGAAGAAAATTCGGATTTAGAGCAAATAGGCAATATCCTTTTACTTGCAGGGCAAGTGCTAATTGTATTGGGTTTCGGGAAAGAGTAAAAAATAAACATTAAGTTATTTTTTTATAAAATATATCCTTATCATAAACTTAAGGAAAAAAGTTGTAAGAACTATGAATTAAACTTTATGCAGTAAAACAAGTTATTGAACAAGGCAAAACAGCAGATCAGGTAGCTAGAGAATTAGAGGATGCTCAGCAAATACGAAGTCAATAGATTCAAAGTATAATGAAGATTCCTAAGCAGTTTTCTTCAAAAAGGAGTTTTTCATATAATTACTATTATGAAAAAATTTATTTGCACCCATACTAATAAGGAAATCGAGTTTAAAAGGAGATTTTCATATGGCAACTTATACAGGTGTTGTAAAATGGTTTGACAATGAACGTGGTTATGGTTTTATTTCTTGTAATGAAGGAGAAGATGTCTTTGTACATCATACACAAGTAAAGGAAAAAAGTCATAACAAAGATTTACATGAAGGTGAAGCTGTAACTTTTGATACAATTGAAAATGAAAAAGGTCTATCAGCTATTAACGTACAAAAATTTTAGGTTTATAGGATGGAAGGAGCTTACTCATGAATCGTGTACATTATTATGTAACTGGATTACAAAATTCACAGAATAAAACACAGATTAAGAATGCTTTAGATCAAATAGAAGGTGTTCAGATGGTGAATGTAGACTTAGGAAGAGGCTCTATTGAAGTAGGGTATAGTGAGTCTGCAAGTGAATGTGAAATTAAAGATTGTATAGAGCATACAGGTTTTACGATTAAGTCAAATTAAATAGAAGGAAGCCCTCTGTAATCCAAGCACGATTAGAGAGGGCTATTTTTATAGAATAGAAATAGGGTACATACCACTTTCTTATCCTACAAGAAAAAGATTAGACTTTAACTTTATAGGAATTTACTGGTATAATGAAAAGGTATAAAAAGAGAATAGGAATATTAATGGAGGGAAATTATGCAGTACCAAGTTAAAACAGTAACTGAAAAAGTAGATTGGGCACAAATTGAAAGAATAGATATTATGAACTATCCATGGGGAAGTGATTACATGCCTCATACTTCTGCCTGGCTTTATAGGGTTGAAGGAGAAGGCTTTTATTTAAAGATGAGATGTGAAGAAAATGAGCCAAAAGCTGTTTATAAAGAAGCCAATGACCCTGTTTATAAAGATAGCTGTATGGAATTCTTTGCAAACTTCTATCCAGAAGATGAAAAAGCAGGCTATATGAACTTTGAAATGAATAGTAATGGAGCTATTTTATGTGAATATGGTCATCCAGGAGATCGTTTTTATTTAAAAGATAAAGGTTTTGACTATCCTAAACCAATTGTTACAAAAGGTGAAGGATACTGGGAAGTAGAACTGATGATACCCGATACACTTATTCAAGCTGTTTATGGACATGACCATATGACTACAAGTGGTAGGATTAAAGGGAACTTCTATAAATGTGGAGATGAAACACATACAGCGCACTATGGTTGCTGGAATCCTATAGAAAATGAATATCCTGCATTCCATAAACCAGAGTTCTTTGGTGAACTTATTTTAGGATAAGAATATAAAAAGCTGACTTCATTAATGAAGTCAGCTTTTTATATATGAGAGAAGATCTACTTTTATAGCATTTAAGAGAGACCTAAATTTCTAGAGTGGGAGTAATAGGAGGATGAGATATTTTTTTATGAATACGATTGGAACTCATAACAAGTGTATCATGAGCCTCAATAATCGTAGTACCATTAGGAATAATAATCTTTTCACCACGTTTGATCATAATAACAAGATGGTCAGGAGTAGGTGAAAATTCTGCAATGGTTTTAGAGGTCCACTTGCTATTAGGCTGAATATGGAATTCTGTAAGTTCTAGAGAAACACTGCTTTCAAAAGGCGGTGCACTCAAAATTACGATATCGTCCGGTAAAAGGACGGTGTTTCCATTAGGAATAATGGTTTGACCTTGACGCATAAGCATAACGAGAAGGGTATGAGGTGGCAGTATAAGTTGATGAATAGACTGGTTAGCCCAAGGGTGGTCAGCTGTTAGAATAAGTTCAATAAACTGTACTTGCACTTCTTCTGTATAATCTGTAAAGGTTTTAAGGACATCCGCATGAGGGTCAATCATATGAAGCTTTTTGGCAACGAAAGGGAGTAGTGTGCCTTGAAAAGTAATAGAAAGCAGTACAATACAAAAGACAATATGGAAAAGATCATACTGTGTATAAGCAGGACTAATTGTTGCTAAAATAGCAAATACAATAGAAGATGCCCCCCTAAGACCTGACCAGGATACCAAAAGTTGTTGCATAAGAGGAGCTTTAAAAGGTGTTAGAATAAGTCCTACCGCGAGTGGTCTTGCAATAAACGTTAAAAAGAGCGCAATAGCAAGAGCAGGAAGTAGCACAGAAGGCAGTAATGAAGGAAAAGCAAGAAGTCCTAACAGGAAGAAAATAAGCATTTGCATAAGCCCTGTTATCCCATCGAAGAAATGGACTAAAGCACGTTTGTTAGGAAGTGGACGATTCCCTAAAATAAGACCTACTAAATAAACACTAAGATAGCCATTTCCGCCTACTAAGGAAGGAAGTGCATAAGCTAAAAGTGCAGTTGCTAAGACAAAGGCTGCATCAAAACCTGCTGTTACAAATTGAAAATGATTTAAAATCCATAAAGCAATACAAGCAACCAAAATACCTATAAGTATGCCATATACAACTTGAGCAAACAGCATATACAAGATGGAACCTGTATGTATAGGTTCTAGCATAAGAGATAAAGCAATAAGTGTCAGCATATAAGAGAAGGGGTCGTTACTACCGCTCTCTACTTCTAGCATAGAAGCTGTATGTAATTTAAGATTAAGCCTTTTAGAACGCAATATGGAAAAGACAGAGGCTGCATCGGTAGAACTAATAACTGCGCCTATAAGGAAACTTTCTAATACAGGCATGGCTAAAACGACATGACAGAAAAGTCCTGTTAAAAGGGCAGTTAGTAAAACGCCTAAAGTGGAGAGTAAAATGGATTGTGGTGCAATGCAAATAGCATCTTTTAACCTTGTTCCAAAGCCACCATAAAACATAATAAATATAAGAGATACAGAGCAGATCTGCTCTGCAAAAGAATAATTTTCAAATGGAATTTTAACAAAACCATCGGAACCAAAGAACATGCCTAGCAAGATAAAAATAAGAAGTGTAGGGATGCCCCATCTACTTGAAAGTTTGTTGAAAGCAATACACGAGATGATAACCACAGAAGTCACTAGAAGAGTAAGTGCCATAAGATTCCTCCTTTGAAAATAGCCTTTTAGTATATCCCTATGCTATGAGGGGTATAAATAGGCGTAGTTTTTAGAAAAGCTTATTTAAAAAATAAGTTATTTTATGTTATGATAAATATTATCATAAATATTATTATACACTGTAAACTAAGAAAGGAGTAGAGTATGGAGCAGATTAATTATATTGTTGTTTTTCTAGAAGGAATATTTTCATTTTTATCACCTTGTGTTTTGCCCATTCTGCCGGTTTATTTAGCTGTTTTATCAAAAAGTGTTAATGAGGATACAATGCGTAAACGTTCTGTACTTATTAGGAATACCCTCTTATTTATATTAGGTATTTCCACTGCCTTTTTTATATTAGGGACAGGCATAAGTGTCTTTAGAGTCTTTTTAAATACGTATATGAAGTGGATTTTAATAGTAGGCGGTCTCATGATTGTAGGTCTGGGGCTATTTTCTATAGGAGATTTGAACATACCTTTTTTACAAAGGGAAAGAAGGTTTCATTATCAAATGAAGGAGATGAGACCTTGGACAGCGTATTTATTAGGATTTACTTTTAGTTTTGGATGGACACCTTGTATAGGACCTATGTTAGCTTCTGTACTTGTACTAGCCTCTACTAGACATGCAGTAGAAGGTAATATCCTGCTTTTATTATATACAGCAGGTTTTACAGTGCCATTCCTATTGATTGCCTTATTTTCTGAGAAGATGATTAATCTTTTAGATAAGCTTAAAAAGCATATGGGAAAGATTCAAAAAATAGGTGGCTTTATTCTAATTGTCATGGGGCTTTTAATGTTTACAAAAGGTATTACAATGCCGGAGTATGTTCAGCCTTCTAATGAGCAGCAAGGAAGTGAAAAGAGTCAGCAGATACCTATGGCACCAGACTTTACACTGGTAGACCAATATGGACAAGAGCATACTTTAAGTGATTATAAAGGGAAAGTAGTCTTTATCAATTTCTGGGCTACTTGGTGTCCACCATGTAAAGCAGAACTACCCGATATAGAAGAAATTTATAGAGAGTATGGTATGAATAAAGATGATGTAGTGATTTTAGGTATGACCTTCCCGAATATGGATAGAGAAAAGTCTAAAGAAGAGATTATAGAGTTTATTGAAGAAGAAGGATATACTTTCCCAACTTTATTTGATGAAAGCATGGAGCTTGCCTATAAATATTATATTAATGCCTTTCCTACAACTTTTTTAATTAATAAAGATGGGACAGTAGAAGGTTATGCAAGCGGTATGTTAACAAAAGAAACAATGAAAGAAATTATTGAAAAACTTAGATGATGCCTAAAGCATTATCTAAGTTTTTGTGTTTTTAGAGTGCAAATCTTATAGGCCAAGTAAATCATAAAACATTAATGAACTGTTTGCATTACAGGTCTTATATCTATCAGACAAAGGAAATTTGGCGTAGACGTCTTGAATTACTTTACAAGCATATGAGCTTACCACTTTATATGCAGCCATATACTTCAGCTTATTTTATCCAGCATTTTAGGAGAAAGGTTGATAGAAATAGAAAGGATGTGTATAACTAAGGTTTGAAAAAAATCTAAATACATTATAAAATATTATAAAATATATTATCTCGTATTAAAAAGGAGAAGATTATGTATATTATACCGACACCTTATAAAGTCATCTTGCAAGAAGGGATTTTTAAGTTGCGTCCAGATACTTTACTTTTATTAGAAGTATCTTGTAATGCAGAAGATTTAAAGGCAGTACAACTTTTAAAAGAAGAAATACTTATAGAGTTAGGACTTGACTTAAAAATTAACAAAGGGTTTAAGCCTTTTGAAAAGTTATCAGCTATTAGGCTAAGCAAGGTAGAAGGAGAAAAAGAAGCCTATAAGCTTTCTATTAATGAAAAAGGTGTACAGATTATAGGTGGAAGTTCAACAGGGCTTTTTTATGGGCTACAAACCTTAAGACAAATTATAAGACAGCAAAGAACATCTTTAAATTATATGATGATTGAAGATAAGCCTTATTTCAAGCATAGAGGTTTTTATCACGATGTAACTAGAGGTAAGGTACCCACTTTAGAGACACTTAAGTTATTAGTAGACCGTTTAGCTTACTATAAAATCAATCAGTTTCAGCTTTATATAGAGCATACTTTTGCTTTTAAAGGCATGAGTGAAGTATGGGTAGATAAAGACCCACTAACTGCAGAAGAAATTCTTATATTAGATGTTTATTGCAAGGAGAGACATATAGAGCTTATCCCTTCTTTATCTACTTTTGGCCATTTATATGAAGTACTACGTACCCATTCGTTTACCGAGTTATGTGAGCTTGAACACGTAAGAGAAGAACCTTATCTTTTTACAGGGCGTAATCATACCCTAAATGCAACAGATGTAAGAAGTATAGAGCTTGTTAAAAATATGTTAGAGCAGTATATACCACTATTTAGATCAGATATTTTTAATATTTGCTGTGATGAAACCTTTGAACTAGGTAAAGGGAAGAGTAAAGCCTATGCAGATAAAGTAGGTGTAGGGAAGCTTTATACACAGTTTTTAAACCAAATTGTAGAATTTGTAAAAGGGCATGGTAAAAAAGTTATGTTTTGGAGTGATGTTATTTTACATCATCCAGAACTCCTTAATGAAATACCAGAAGATGTTATAGGGTTAACATGGGATTATTTAAGCAGTGCGGATGGAGAAGGCATTAGAACCATAGCAAAGGCGGGGAGAAGTCAGTATGTATGTCCTGGAGTAGGAGGATGGAGTATGATGATGAACCTGGTAGGTAATGCATTTGAGAATATAAGAAGAATGGTAGCTTATGGTGTAGAAAATGGTGCTATTGGTGTACTTAATACAGATTGGGGTGACTTTGGACATGTAAATTTCCTAGGGAACTCTATACCAGGTATGGCTTATGGAGCCGGTTTATCTTGGAATCCTAATGGGGAAAAAGATTTTGAAACGATGTATGAGGCGATTTCACTTCTTGAATTTGGAGACCATAGTAAGCAGGTAGTAGGCTTACTTCATAAATTATCAGCAAGTCAAAATGTAGGTTGGTGTGAGCTCGTACGCTGGAAAGAAAAGGGGGAACATCCGGACTGGCTAGATATAGATAAGATTTTAAGGGGGTATCAAGTAGCTACCCAAGTAGGTGAGGCATTAGTCGATTTAAGTGGGGAACTTAAACGATACCCTATAGATATGAAAGGATTTATAGTAGCTGCAAAAGGAATCCAGCTTATTGACTTATTCTATCTCTATTTAATAAAAGGTGAAGAAATGCTGGAAGGAGCTGAGGAAGGTTATACGCCTTGGAAATTAGCAGAAGCCTTTGAGGAATGGATCTATGAGTTCCAAAATGTATGGCGTATGCAAAATAAAGAAAGTGAATTGGCTAAGGTAAGAGAAGTGGTTATGTATGTATGCCATATATTACGTACATCCAAATAAAAATATAAATTATATGAGGTGAACAAAAGATGAGTAAACAAATTACAACGGTTATTATTGGACTTGGGGGACGTGGTAAAGATACCTATGCAGAGTATATTAGACAAAATCCAGATAAAATGAAAATAGTAGCCATTGCAGATATTGAACCAGAGAAAGTAGATAAAGTATCTAAAGCTTTTAATATTCCAAGAGAAATGTGTTTTGAGAGTGCAGATGATTTACTTAAAGAAGAAAAGCTAGCTGATACAGCGCTTATTTGTACACAAGATAGAGATCATGTAGAGGAAGCACTTGTAGCCCTTGAAAGAGGCTACCATTTACTTCTTGAAAAGCCAATCTCACCAGAACTTGAAGAATGTAAACAGTTACTGGCAGCAGCTAAAAAATATAATAAACATGTTATTGTATGCCATGTTTTACGTTACACACCTTTCTATGAAACCATTAAAGCTATGATTACAGAAGGTAAAATTGGGGAAGTTGTAAGTATTCAAGCTATTGAGAATGTGGCATATTGGCATCAGGCACACAGTTTTGTAAGAGGTAATTGGAGAAGAAGTGATGAGACAAGCCCTATGATTCTTGCAAAATGTTGCCATGACATGGATATTCTATTATGGCTTGCAGACAAACGCTGCAAAAAGGTAAGTTCATTTGGTAGTACTTACTTATTTAAGGCAGAAAAAGCACCCGAAGGAGCAGCTATGAGATGTATGGATGGCTGCAAATGCCAAGATGAGTGTCCATATGATGCAGTGAAATGTTACATAGATGATCCTAAAATGGGTATTAAACATGGCAATACAGGATGGCCAGTTAATATTGTAGCCCTTGACCCAACCCTTGAAAAGGTAACAGAGGCATTAAAAGAAGGTCCATATGGTAGATGTGTTTACCATTGTGATAATGATGTGGTAGACCATCAGGTTGTTAACTTAGAACTTGAAGAGGGTGTAACCATTAACTTTACTATGAGTGCTTTTACAGGTAGATGCTACCGTTATCTTAAAATCATGGGTACACAGGGTTGTATCGAGGGACATATGGATAAAAACTTAGTGGTATATGAACCATTTGGTGGTGAAAAAGTAGAAATTGATATTACAAAACAAGGTGAAAGCTTAGCAGGACATGGTGGTGGAGATTACCGCATGATGGACCGATTTATAGAATTAATACAAAATCCAGAAGCTAATACAAGTATGGGTACAACCATTGAGCGTTCTATTGAAAGCCATGTTGTCGCACTGTTAGCTGAAGAATCTAGAATAAATGGTGGTAAGTGTTTAAGTCTTGAATAAGAAGAGGGTGATTCATTGAATCTCACTTATTTAAAATATGCATTAGAAGTAGAAAAAACAGGTTCTATTACCAAGGCTGCCCAGCATCTTTTTATGGGGCAGCCTAATCTAAGTAAAGCCATTAAAGAATTAGAGGAAAGTATAGGTATTACACTTTTTGAGAGGACTTCTAAGGGAGTTCTTGTTACCCAGGAAGGTAAGACATTTCTTAGTCAGGCCCACCATATTATAGAGCAGATAGACCGGATGGAAGCGCAGTATAGACCTGTTACAAAACCTAAATTATATTTTAATATTTCTGTACCAAGAGCAAGTTATATTACCTATGCTTTTACACGTTTTGTTAATAGTCTAGAAGAGGGTGAAGGATTAGAAATTAACTTTAAGGAGACAAATTCTATAGAAGCAGTACGTAATATCTTAGAATGTCATTACCAGCTTGGCATTATGAGATACCCTTTAGAGTATGAGAAGTATTTTATGCACCTTATTGAGGATAAGGCATTTGAAATGCAGAAAATATGGGAGTTTGAGGATGTACTGCTTATGTCTAAAGAACATCCTTTAGCAAGGAAAGAGTCTATTGTGCGAGAAGACCTTATACCTTACATCGAACTGATACATGGAGATCTGATGGTGCCTAATGTATCGGAAGAACTTAAGAAAAAAAAAGAAAAAGACTTTGTTAAAAAACATATTCTAGTATATGAAAGAGGGAGCCAGTTTGACCTATTAAGACAGGTGCCTACAACTTATATGCATGTCTCCCCTGTACCAGAAAACTTGTTAGAACATTATCAACTTGTCCAACGTCGATGTGAAGATTTGGTTCAAAAAAATAAAGATGTACTCATTTATTCTAAGCATCATCGTCTTACAACAATAGAAGAAAGATTTATAAAAGAGTTGATAAAAGTGCAGCAAGAAATGAAGCATATCTATAAGTATATATAGGTATGCTTTTTTTTATATTACCTATAAAATATAAAACGGTGTTAAAATTATAACATAGAAGATAAATTTGAATTGCAAATAGCATAGGGGGGGCAAGTCATATGTCACGATTTACATTACCAAGAGATATTTATTATGGAAAAGGTTGTTTAGAGACGCTTAAAACACTTAAAGGCAAACGTGCTGTACTCGTTTTAGGTGGAGGTTCTATGAAACGTTTTGGTTTTGTAGACCAAGTTGTTCGTTATTTAAAAGAGGCACATATAGAAGTCCAGCTTTTTGAAAATGTAGAACCAGACCCATCTGTGGAAACAGTTATGGTAGGTGCTCAGTTTATGAGAGAATTTGAGCCAGACTGGATTATTGCTATGGGAGGCGGTTCACCTATTGATGCCGCTAAGGCTATGTGGGCCTTTTATGAATATCCAGATACAACTTTTGAAGACCTGATCACGCCTTTTAATTTCCCAGAGCTTAGAACAAAAGCTAGATTTTTGGCTATCCCTTCTACATCAGGTACAGCAACGGAAGTTACAGCTTTCTCTGTTATTACAGACTATGCAAAAGGTATTAAGTATCCATTAGCAGATTTTAATATTACACCAGATATCGCAGTAGTAGATCCTCTTCTTGCAGAAACGATGCCACCAAAACTTACAGCACATACAGGAATGGATGCTTTAACCCATGCTATAGAAGCTTATGTTTCTACTTTAAACTCACCTTTTACAGATCCACTTGCTTTAAAGGCTATTCATATGGTATTTGACTATTTACCAGCTTCTTATGAAGGAGATAAGGAAGCAAGAGAGCAGATGCATTATGGACAATGTCTTGCAGGTATGGCTTTTTCAAATGCTCTTTTAGGTATTGTCCATTCTATGGCACATAAAACAGGAGCAGCCTTCTCAACAGGACATATTCCACATGGCTGTGCTAATGCTATTTATTTACCTTATGTTATTCAGTTTAATGCTCAATGTGCTGAGAAACGCTATGCTGATATTGCAAGATTTGTTGGTCTTGAGGGAGAAAGTGATAAAGAACTTGTGCAAAAACTTTGTGAGAAAATCGATGACTATAATGTGAAATTAGGTATTCCAAAAACATTAAAAGAGTTTGGGATTAATGAAGAGGAATTTAAGGCTAAAGTCAGTGAAATTGCTAAATTAGCTGTAGGAGATGCTTGCACAGGTTCTAATCCTAGATCCATTACACCGAGTGAGATGGAGAGACTTTTAACATGTACTTATTATGGAAATAAAGTAGAATTCTAAGAAATAAAAGATTAAAAACCGGTAAAGAATCCTTTATGAAAGGATAGTCTTCTACCGGTTTTTGTGTTTTAATAGAAAAAGATAAACTCATATAAAAGAAAAGGAGAAGAACAATGAAATACATTATTTTTTCTGATATACATGGCTCAGCAAGTCGTACAAAAAAAGTTTTAGAGATTTTCGAAAAAGAACAATGCGATAAAATGATTATTTTAGGAGATGTGCTTTATCATGGCCCACGCAATGATTTGCCAGAGGGACATGGACCTAAAGAGGTGGTAACGCTGCTAAATCACTATAAAGACCGTATTATTTGCGTAAGAGGAAACTGTGAAGCAGAGGTAGACCAGATGGTTCTAGAGTTTGCATGTATGGAGACTTATACACGTATTATAGAGGGAGAGAGAACACTTTTTGCTACGCATGGGCATCACTATAGCCCAGAGAAGCTTCCTATGCTTAAAGCAGGGGATGTATTTCTTTATGGGCATACGCACCTTTGGGAGCTAAGTGAAAAGGAAGGAATTCGTATTTGCAATCCAGGATCTATTAGTCTTCCAAAAGAAAATAGACCAGCTACTTATGCTCTTTATAATGAGGGAAAGCTAAGTGTTTACACACTAGAGGGGGAATGCTTAGCACAAGAGTAAAGGAGATATAAAAAAGTTTTTTCTATAAAAAGTCTTCCTAAGGGCATACTAAGAAAAAATGCTTCTAAAGGATGATTTATACATGACAATTATTTTATATTTTATTATTATACTTTTAACCAATATGATTCAGGGTATTACTGGATTTGCAGGTACAGTACTTGCCATGCCTTTTTGTATATTGCTTTTAGGTATAGGTATTGCTAAACCTGTATTAAACATTTTAACCATTATTGCTTGTACTCTTATTGTTGTAAGATCCTATAAGCATATTGTATGGAAAGAATTTTTTAAGATGACAGGGATTATGTTTGTCGGTGTCTTTATTGGAGAGTATGTATATACCTTATTTCCAGTAGATATTTTACTTACTCTTTATGCCATCTTTATCATCTTTATTGCACTTAAAGGTCTATTTGTTAAGAAAGAATTTGATTTGAACGAAGGGATTTTAATCGGCATTATTCTATCAGCGGGGATTATTCATGGCATGTTTATTTCAGGTGGGCCACTTCTCATTATTTATGCAGTGAAAAAAATCAAGGATAAGGAAAGCTTTAGAGCAACTTTATCACCTGTATGGATTGTACTCAATATATATATTTTAATAAAGCAACTCTTTTTGGGAATTATTACAGTACCTATGGTAAACTTAGTTTTAATAGGTATACCTGCATTAATGATTGGGGTCATTATAGGAGGGCAAATGGCAAAGAAGATGAGTCAACAGACTTTTATGAGGCTTTCCTATGTACTTCTACTGATATCTGGGGTGAGTTTAATTATTTAAACACAAATTGAAAGAGAGAAAATAGAATGTTTACAAATAGGGATTTATACAAACTCATTATTCCACTTATTATTGAGCAGCTTTTAGCTGTTACAGTTGGTATGGCAGATGTGATGATGGTTGCAACAGCAGGGGAAGCAGCTGTTTCAGGCGTATCACTTGTAGATATGATCAATGTACTTATTATTAATATTTTTGCAGCACTTGCGACAGGAGGGGCAGTCGTATGTGCCCAGTGTATTGGGCGTAAACAAAAAAAGGAAGCGGGTGAGTATGCTAAACAGTTACTTTTTATTGTTAGTACGATCTCCATAACAATTGCTCTTTTTGTTTTAATATTTAAAGAGCCTTTATTACAACTGGTGTTTGGCAAGATTGAAGCAGAGGTGATGAAAAATGCTTTAACCTATATAATCATTTCTGCTTTGTCTTACCCCTTTTTAGCCCTCTATAACGGAGCGGCAGCCCTGTTCAGAGCGATAGGAAATTCAAAAATATCTATGAAAATATCTATTTTAATGAACGTATTGAATATTATAGGTAACGCTATATTTGTCTTTGGTTTTAACATGGGTGTAGCAGGTGTTGCTTTATCTTCTTTATTTTCACGTATGCTTGCCGCATGTATGATGCTTATACTCCTTAATAAACCAAATGAACTTCTGTACATAGAATCCTTATGGAAAATACGCCCTGAAGGTTGGAGACTAAAAAGGATTTTGGGTATTGGTATACCCAATGCTCTAGAAAATAGTATGTTCCAGTTAGGGCGTGTGCTTGTAGTAAGTATTATTTCAGGATTTGGTACAGTACAGATTGCAGCCAATGCTGTAGCGAATAACCTCGATGCATTAGGATGTATACCAGGGCAGGCTATGAGCCTTGCTATGATTACGGTTGTAGGACAGTGCGTGGGGGCTGGAGACTATAAAGCTGTTAAGTATTATACAAAAAAACTCCTTAAGATGACGTATGTGTTTACTATTCTAGTCAATGCCAGCATCTTAATAGGCTTACCGTTTATATTATCTATTTATAAGCTTTCTCCAGAAACACTAAAGCTTGCAACTATTTTAGTACTCATTCATGATGGGTGTGCTATGTTGATGTGGCCAGCAGCCTTTACACTTCCTAATGCACTACGTGCAGCCAATGATGTGAAGTTTACGATGGTGGTTTCCATTTTCTCTATGTGGACCTTTAGAATTTTATTTAGTGTCATTTTAGGAAAAGGAATGGGACTTGGTGCTATAGGCGTATGGATTGCTATGATTATGGATTGGATTTTTAGGCTGACATGTTTTATAATAAGATTTAGACGAGAAAAATGGCGTCTAAAAAGTGGCTTATAGTATGCTCGTCTTAGAAGATGTATAGCGAAAGAGGAGAAATAATGGAAGAATTATATAACTTAATTGAAGATAAAATTAGAAGTGCAGGTTATTTAGGTGCTGTAAACGGTATGGAAGTTTACGATGAAATCTGTGATGAAATTGATGGTAAAGAAAATGGGAGCTACATTTTCATGTCTAAAAAAGAAGATAACGTATTCTTTGAATACAAAATTGACGTAATGGATGAGGAATTTAACTTGTCTTATGTGAATATTAATACACCAGATGGCATCATTCATGTAGATTTTGATGCAGAATAAAAAGAGCTACATTATTTCTGAGAAATGCAATGGATGCGGAGCATGTAAAGTGGTTTGCCCTAAACATTGTATTAGTCGTGGGAAGCCCTATGTGATTCAGCAAGAGCGTTGCATTAAGTGTGGCTTATGTGTGACAAGATGCTGGAGAAAAGTAATTGTGAGACAAGAATGATGCAAAAAGGGCTCCTTTAAAGGAGCTCTTTTCTTAATGAAAAGACTAAATGAAGGAGAAAGGAAGTGAAGAAGATGATTGTTACCAAAGAAGATCATCTCTATGAAGAGAGCAGGAGAGCATGGAATAGAGCTATTCAGATGTATCCCTTACAAATTATATACTGCAAAAATAAAGAAGAAGTAAGTAGAGCACTCCTATGGGCTAAAGAACACGGTTATCCTATTCGCATTCGCTCAGGTAGACATCATTATGAAGGATATTCTACTGGCAACGATGTAGTTGTTATTGATGTAAGCCAAATGAATGGTATACAGGTAGATGAAGAGAATGAACTGGTAACCGTTGAAGGTGGTGTACGCAATAGAGCCCTCTATGAGGCAGTATGTCAGTTAGGGTATCCTTTTCCTGGT
The DNA here is from genome assembly GCF_014384995.1 of Zhenhengia yiwuensis. Taxonomy (GTDB): domain Bacteria; phylum Bacillota; class Clostridia; order Lachnospirales; family Cellulosilyticaceae; genus Zhenhengia; species Zhenhengia yiwuensis. The sequence goes on from NZ_JACRSY010000013.1 coordinate 67,714, forward strand.
GGAGGTTGTCCTACTGTAGGCGTAGCAGGACTTGTTCTTGGTGGGGGCTGGGGTTATTCAGCTAGAATGCTTGGATTAAGTTGTGACAGTTTAATTGAAGTAGAAATGATTGATGTAGATGGAAATTGTATTAAAGCTAATGCTATGACTCATCCAGAACTGTTCTGGGCTTTAAAAGGTGCTGGTGGCGGTAACTTTGGTATAGTCGTTAGCATGACTTTTAAATTACCTAAGAAGAATCCTACAGCTACACTTATTCAGTTAGAATATAAGCATATGAATACTGAGGCACGTCTAGAGCTTGTTAAGGCATGGCAGACTTTATTTGAAACTTTACCACATCATACGAATATGAAAATGGCTCTTTACAACTCTAAGGAAAAAGGGATAGGGATTGCCATAACAGGTGTATGCTATGGAAGCCAGCAGGAAGCTTTTGAAACCATTAAGCCTCTTATTATGCCTGCAAAAGAAATGCTATTAAAACTTAATGAATGCTCGGTTTTAGAAATCAATCGTATCATTCAGGATAGTCACCCTGATTATGAGAAATACAAGTCTACAGGAAGATTTGTTTATAAGACTTATAATGAAGAGCAGATTCAATCTCTCTTAGAAATTGTAGATAGTAAGCCAGAAGCATCTGATTATACAGCTATCACCTTCTATGGGTTAGGTGGGCAGATACAGGCTACATCTAAAAGAAAATCAGCTGTATTCTATAGAGATGCTAGGTTTATATTAGGTTTTCAGTCTGTATGGGAGGATGACCGAGCTAAAGCTGAGAACTGCACATGGCTCCTTGAACATTTTCCTATTATTGAGGCCCTAACAGAAGGTTCATTTATTAATTTTCCATTAGCAGAACTTACAGATTACAAAAAGGCTTATTATGGTGACTATAAAGAACCTCTTGAAAATATTAAAGCACAATATGATCCAGAAAATAGACTACACTTTCCACAAGGACTTTAAAAAATAATCTAATAAAAGGGTATATTTTCATAAAAAATGCCATACTAACCCTAGGAGGTGAGAGTTATGGCAAAAATGCACCGTTACTATGAAGAATTAGCAAATACAAAATATAATAATCATCTAGAGATGTGTAAAGATTTAGGCGTTACTTTAAATGATCTTTATACAGATGAGATAGATGAGGAAGATTTATATTAAGTCAAATTAAAAAATAGATTTAGCCGAAGTGAAGCTAAGTCTATTTTTTTTGCATAAGTATGACTAAAAATTTAGAATTCTATATGTCATGTATAAAAATACTAATAATTTCGTAGCATAATGCAGTAGATATTTAAATTTCACGGATAGGATGATGCAAGTGGATACTTTCGAAATAACGACCAAAGTTGTATTTGGTCAAGATGCTTTAGATTATATTAAGAATTTCCAAGACGAAAAAGTATTTATTGTAACAGACCCTTTTATGGTGAAATCAGGGATGATTAACAAAATCACAGCCTATCTCGGGTCTAATCAATATGAGATCTTCAGTGATATTGTACCAGACCCTCCTATGGAATTGGTTGTAAAAGGTGTTGAAGCTGTTACAGAATTTAAACCTAACTGTATGATTGCTCTAGGTGGAGGTTCTGCCATCGATGCAGCTAAGGCCATTATGGATTTCTCAAGAAAAATTGGTCGTTTAGAGGCTATGAAGTTTATTGCTATCCCAACTACAAGTGGTACAGGGTCAGAGGTAACTTCTTTTGCTGTTATTACAGATAAAGAAAAAGGTATTAAATACCCTCTTGTTTCCAATAGTTTATTGCCTGATGTAGCCATTCTAGAGCCTGAACTCGTTAAAAGTGTACCGAGTAGTATTGTAGCAGATACAGGAATGGACGTACTTACTCATGCCTTAGAAGCTTATGTGTCAACAAAAGCTACAGATTTTTCTGATGCACTGGCTGAAAAGTCCGTAGAACTTGTATTTGAATACCTTAAACGTTCTTATGAAAGTGCTGATGATATAGAAGCCAAAGAAAAAATGCATAATGCCTCTTGCCTAGCAGGCCTTGCTTTTAATCTAGCTTCTTTAGGGATCAACCATGCCATTGCACATAATATTGGTGGGAAATTACACGTACCACATGGAAGAACCAATGCCTTGCTTCTACCTTATGTTATTGAATTTAATGCAGATATAGAGGGGTATACCCCATCTCATTATACAAAAGCAGCAAAAAAATATGCTTATTTAGCAAAACTCATTGGACTTGAAGGGGCTAATACCCGTTCATCCGTACGTAATCTCATTAATGAAATTATAAAGCTACAGAAAGAAATGAAAATGCCAACCACATTGCGTGAATGTAAAATCTCAGCAGAGGATTTAAATAAGTCAAGAGAAGACATTATTAAAGGGGCCCTAGAAGATGCTTGTCTTATAACAAATCCTAGAAAAGCAACACATGGTGACATTTTGGAAATACTCCATAAGATTGACTAAGGAGGGCCTAAAAAATGGAGATTGAAGATAAACAGCGTATTATACAAGAGTTTGTACCAGGTAAACAAGTTACACTTGCTCATGTCATTGCCAATCCTACAGAAGACATTTATAAGAAGCTAGGGCTAGTAGTAGAGAATATTAATGCTATTGGTATTTTAACTATTACACCAAGTGAAGGAGCTATTATAGCAGCAGATGTAGCCACTAAAGCATCAGATGTTACATTAGGATTTATTGATCGTTTTAGTGGGGCGCTCGTTATTACAGGAGATGTAAGCTCTGTAGAAGCAGCCGTACGCGATATTTTAGATGTACTTGAGCATAATCTAAAATTTACACCAACAACCATTACAAGGACTTAATAGAATGAGCAGAGTTATTTTTATAGGTAAGACAGGATGTGGCAAGACAACCTTATGTCAAAAACTCAATGAACTAGAAATTAAGTATAAAAAGACACAGGCAGTAGAGCTTTATGATAATGCCATTGATACACCTGGTGAATATTTAGAAAATAGGCATTATTACAGTGCACTGATTATGACAGCTGTAGATGCAGAAATTATAGCACTTGTAGCGGATCCTACTGCTTATGAAAGCTTTATTCCACCGGCTTTTGCAGGAAGCTTTGCAAAAGAGGTTATTGGTATCATTACTAAAATCAATTTGGTTCAAGAATCAGCAGATATTGATAAGGTGGAAGAACGTCTTAAAGAGGCAGGTGTTACAAGAATTTTTAAAGTCGATACAGTAGATGATGTGGGTATCAAAGAGCTTTTTGAGTATCTCGATAGCTTTCTAAATAAAGATAGGTAAAGAAAATATAAGAAAGGTGGAGGATAATGAGGGAAGAACTTTTAAGTGTAGGAATAGATATTGGGACAAGTACCACGCAACTTATTTTTTCTAAGATTATTGTAGAAAATATGGCTTCTAGCTATTCTGTTCCACGCATTGTCATTGTAGATAAAGAGATTATTTACAGAAGTGAGATTTATTTTACACCTCTTATTTCTCTAAGAGAAATTGATGGGCTAAAAGTTAGGGATATTATCCAGAAGGAATATAAAAAGGCTGGTATTGACCCTTCTAAAATTGATACAGGTGCCGTCATTATCACAGGTGAAACAGCAAGAAAAGAAAATGCAGAAGAAGTATTAACTACTTTAAGTGGACTTGCTGGTGACTTTGTTGTAGCGACAGCAGGACCAGATCTTGAAAGTATTATATCTGGTAAGGGTGCAGGTGCCCATACTTATTCTAAAGATCATAACACAAGTGTTGTGAATATGGATATTGGAGGTGGTACAAGTAATTTAGCTGTCTTTTTAAGGGGGGAAGTAAGGGAAACAGGGTGTCTAGATGTAGGTGGGCGTCTCATTAAGGTAGACAGTACAACGCATCAGATTACCTATATTGCTCCTAAACTTGAGACCCTTATTCGTGAAAACAATATGGGACTTGCCATAGGCACTAAAGCTACTAGAGAAAATTTAAAACCTATTATTGACAAAATGGTACAGGCATTAGAGCAAAGCGTAGGTATAAAAAAACAGGATGATCTATTAAAGCTCATTATTACAAATAAAAATATTGAGCTTAATGTGCCTATAGAATGTATATCCTTCTCTGGTGGTGTGGCAGATTATGTTTATTATGAGGGAGAAATAGACGATTATTTCAAATTTGGGGATATTGGTATTCTTTTGGGACAAGCTATTAAGGAATCTGATTTATGTAAGAAACTAAAAGTTGTAAGAAGCCAAGAAACCATTCGCGCCACAGTAGTAGGTGCGGGCACTCATACAACAGAAATTAGTGGCAGTACCATTACGTATACCAAAGATGCTTTTCCTATTAAGAATTTGCCTATCTTAAAACTTGCAAAAGATGAGGAGAGCGAAGATGCCCAGGCTTTAACACAGGCTATTAAAAAGAAACTTCAGTGGTTTAAGCTAGAAGGCGATTTACAAAGAGTAGCCATTGCTATGGAAGGTAAGGATAATCCTAGCTTCAAGGAAATCCAAGAATATGCTAAAGGATTAGTAGAAGGCATGGAAGAACTTATTGAAAGAGAGCTTCCTCTTATTGTCATTGTGGAGAAAGATATGGCTAAGGCATTAGGACAGAGTATGTATCATCTATTAGGGTACAAGAAAGATATTATTTGTTTAGATAGTGTCAAGCTAGATAATGGAGATTATATCGATATTGGAAGCCCTATTGCAGAAGGAACTGTATTACCAGTAGTAGTAAAAACATTAGTATTTTGTTAAGGAGGATTCAAATGATCTTAAAAACAAAATTATTTGGACATACTTATGAGTTCAAATCACTTAAAGAAGTTATGGCAAAAGCCAACGAAGAAAAATCAGGAGACAGATTAGCAGGGCTTGCACCAGAGTCAGCAGAAGAAAGAGTTGCAGCAAAAGTTGTACTTTCTAATGTTTTACTTTCAGATTTACGTAACAATCCAGCAGTACCTTATGAAATGGATGAAGTAACACGTATTATCCAAGATGATGTCAATGAAAAAATCTATGATGAAATCAAAAACTGGACAGTTGGAGAATTCAGAGAATGGATTTTAGATGAAGGCACAACAGGTGCAGATATTACACGTATTTCTAGAGGACTTACATCTGAGATGGTTGCTGCTGTTGCAAAGCTGATGTCAAATATGGACCTCATTTATGGGGCGCAAAAAATTCGTATTACTAAACACTGTAATACAACAATTGGAGAACGTGGCACACTTTCTTCAAGACTTCAACCTAACCATCCAACAGATGATCCAGATGGTATTATGGCATCTTTACTTGAAGGTTTAACTTTTGGTGCAGGGGATGCACTACTTGGACTTAACCCAGTAGATGACTCTACAGAAAGTGTTGTACGTGTTCTTAAACGTTTTGAAGAAATTAAACAAAAATTTCAAATTCCAACTCAGACTTGTGTATTAGCTCACGTTACGACTCAAATGGATGCTATTCGTCATGGGGCACCAGCAGACCTTATATTCCAATCTATTGCAGGTTCAGAAAAAGGAAATACAGCTTTTGGTTTTAATGCAGCAACGATTCAAGAAGCAAGAGATCTTGCGCTTAAAGAAGGTACAGCGGAAGGGCCAAACGTTATGTACTTTGAAACAGGACAAGGATCAGAGCTTTCCTCAGAAGCACATTTTGATACTGACCAAGTGACAATGGAAGCAAGATGTTATGGTTTTGCAAAACACTTTGACCCATTCATTGTTAATACAGTAGTTGGTTTCATTGGGCCTGAATATCTTTATGATGGTAGACAAGTAAGTCGTGCTGGGCTTGAAGATCACTTCATGGGTAAACTTACAGGTGTTTCAATGGGATGTGACGCATGTTATACCAACCATATGAAAGCAGACCAAAATAGTATTGAAGACTTATCTGTTCTTTTAACAACCGCAGGCTGTAACTACTTTATGGGTATTCCTCATGGTGACGACGTTATGCTTAACTATCAAACAACAGGGTTCCATGAAACAGCAGCTCTTAGAGAGATGTTTGGCTTAACTGCTATCAAACCTTTCCATGAATGGCTTGTAAAAATGGGCTTTGTAGATGAAAAAGGACATCTTACAGCACGTGCTGGTGATGCATCAATATTATTCTAGGATAAGGAGGCAGTCAAAGTGAACGAACAAGATTTAAGAAAAATGGTAGAGCAACTTGTAGAACAAATGGTAGGAAAAGAAGGAAATGGTGCAACCATTACTGAAACGATTACCATAAAACCTAATACAACAGCAGGCGGTAGTGATATAGACCGTAATGGATGTATTGAAGATATTACAGCTATTGACCTTAAAAAACAATTCCTTGTTAAAAATGCTAAAGATAAAGAAGCTTATCTAGATATGAAGAGCAAAACGCCAGCAAGACTTGGTATTGGTAAAGCAGGTGCAAGATATCGTACGATTACTATGCTTCGTGTAAGAGCCGACCATGCTGCAGCACAAGATGCTGTTTTCTCTGATGTATCAGAGGAATTTGTTAAGAAAAATGATTTTGTATTTGTCAAAACACTTTGTAAGGATAAAGATGAATATTTAACAAGACCAGACTTAGGGAGAAGATTTGCACAACCTGAACTTGAAATTATCAAAAAAACATGTGGTCATAATCCAAAAGTGCTCATTATTGTAGGAGATGGTCTTTCTTCATCTGCTATTGAAGCAAACGTAGAAGATATGATTCCAGCTATTAAACAAGGTTTAAGTGCTTATGGCATTACAGTACCACCAATTCTTTTCATTAAATATGCACGTGTTGGTGCAATGGATGCAGTAGGTGAAGTAACAGATGCAGATGTAATCTGTATGCTCGTTGGTGAAAGACCAGGTCTTGTAACTGCTGAGTCTATGTCAGCTTATATTGCTTATAAACCAAAACATGGTCTTGAAGAAGCAAAACGTACTGTTATTTCTAATATTCATAAAGGTGGGACAACACCTGTAGAAGCAGGTGCTCATACTGCAGAACTTATTAAAAAAATGCTCGATAAGAAAGCATCAGGTATTGATCTAAAATAAAAGGAGGCAAAGGACGTGAAAAATGATAAACTTCGTCCCAATGTTCTTGGTGTACGTGTTATTTCTAATGTAAGCCCTGATCTTGCAAAAAAATTAGAGTTAGGACCTCGCCATAAAAGTTTAGGTATTATTACTGCAGATATGGATGATGTGACCTATACTGCACTTGATGAAGCAACAAAAGATGCAGATGTAGATGTTGTGTATGCAAGATCTATGTATGCAGGTGCTGCTAATGCATCTACAAAGCTTGCAGGTGAAGTTATTGGGATTATTGGTGGTCCAAGTCCAGCAGAAGTAAGAAGTGGCCTTAAAGCAGCTCTTACTTTTATGGAAAGTGGTGCACACTTTGTAAGTGCAAATGAAGATGACTCTATTGTCTACTATGCACATACTGTATCTCGTACAGGCTCTTATCTTTCTAAGACAGCAGGAATAGAAGAAGGAAGACCACTGGCTTATCTTATTGCACCACCTCTTGAAGCGATGTATGCCTTAGACGCTGCACTTAAAGTTGCTGATGTTACACTTGTAGAATTCTTTGGACCTCCTTCTGAAACGAACTTTGGTGGCGGTCTTTTAACAGGTTCACAATCTGCATGTAATGCCGCATGTTCTGCCTTTGCCGAAGCTGTAAAAGCTGTTGCAGATAACCCACAGGAATACTAATAGCTTATGATGATAAATGCATTAGGGCTTATTGAAGTAATCGGGTATCCTACCGTTATAGAAGCCGCAGATGCAGCGCTTAAGGCAGCCAATGTACAGTTAGGTGGCATTGTAAAAGTTGATGGCGGCATTATGACTGCACAAATTTTAGGTGATGTAGGCGCTGTAAAAGCAGCAGTAGAGGCTGGTGGTATGGCAGCATCTAAAGTCGGAACAGTAAGAGCAACTCATGTGATTCCTCGAGTGGATGAATCACTGTTTGGTACAGTCATTAAACTAAGAGGCAAGGGTACGGAGGAAAAGGTGCCAAAGCCAGCTTCTACTAGCATACCAGTGCCTATCAAGGAAGAAACAAACCTTGATAGACCTGTGGCTGAGGAAGAAGTAGAAGGTATAGATGAATTACAGGGTTTAGAAGGGACTGCTCCTGTAGAAGCAGTAGAAGATGAATGGATTAATCCTAAGGATGATACGACTACCCTTATACCACCTGTAGATGGTGCAAAAGCTACGGAAAAAGAGTGGCAAAATATGAGTAATAAGGAACTTAGAGAGCTTATTACTTCACTTGGCATTAAAGTGGCAGAGAAAAAATTAAAATCAGCGAAGAAAGAGGACCTTATAGGAATAGTAAAAGATTTTTATAAGGAGTAAGAGAGGAGAAGCTTAATGGAATTACTTGATAAAGATTTAGTCTCTATTCAAGAGGTTAGAGGACTCTTAAAAAAGGCCTATGAGGCTCAAAAAATTCTTGCAACCTTCAGCCAAGAACAAATTGACCGCATTGTAAAAGCCATTGCAGATGCAGGTTATGCCAATGCTGTAAAATTAGCGAAAATGGCTAATGAAGAAACAGGGTTTGGTATTTGGCAAGACAAAGTTATTAAAAATGTTTTTGGATCTAAGGTTGTTTATGAAGCGATTAAAGATGAAAAAACAATAGGTATTATTTCTGAAGACTCAGCTCATAAAACGATGGATATAGCAGTACCAATGGGGGTTGTCGCAGCAGTTATTCCTTCAACTAACCCTACTTCAACTGTTATTTATAAAGCTATGATTTCTCTTAAAGCTGGTAACAGTATTGTGATTTCACCTCATCCAGGAGCTAAAAATGCTATTGTAGAGACAGCACGTATTATTACAGAGGCAGCAGAAGCGGCAGGATGTCCTAAAGGTGCTATTGGTGTTATTACTGTACCTACAATGCAGGCAACTCAAGAACTCATGAAGAGCAACTATACTTCAATTATTCTAGCAACAGGTGGACCTGCCATGGTTAAATCTGCTTACTCATCAGGTAACCCTGCTATTGGTGTAGGTGCAGGTAATGGACCAGCTTTTATTGATAAGAGTGCAGATGTGAAAATGGCTGTTAAACGTATTTTTGATTCTAAAACATTTGATAATGGTACAATTTGTGCATCTGAACAATCTATTATCGTTGAAAAATGTATGGAAGAAAAAGTCGTTGCAGAGCTTAAAGCACAAGGTGGTTATTTACTTGATCAAGATCAAAGTGATAAACTTGCTAAATTCATTTTAAGAGCAAATGGTAGTATGAACCCTGCTATTGTTGGTAAGAGTGTTGAGCATATTGCAAAACTTGCAGGTATTCGTGTACCATCTGATGCACGTGTTCTCATTGCAAAAGAAAGCAAAGTAGGTCATGATGCACCTTATTCAAGAGAAAAACTTGCACCAATTCTTGCTCTTTTTGTAGAAGAAAATATAGATGCAGTTTTAGAAAAAAGTATAGAAATTCTTAAATTTGAAGGTATGGGACATACATTTAGTATGCATGCAAATGACACAGAACTTGTTAAACGTTTTGGTCTAAGAATACCAGCTTCTCGTATTCTTATTAATACACCTGGAGCCCTTGGCGGTGTAGGTGCAACAACAGGTCTTTTCCCAGCCCTAACACTTGGATGTGGTGCTGTAGGTGGAAGTTCAACTTCAAACAATATCGGTCCTATGGATCTTATTAATATTAAACGTGTAGCTTATGGAACAAAAGAACTTGAGGAACTTAGAGTAGGTGTGCCAGGTCAAGAGGGTAATTGTTGTGAACCTTCTAGCTATATGATTGATGAAATTGTTAAAAAGATTATGAAAGAATTAATATAAAAGGTTTAAAAGTAGAATACTAACTAGGTATTACTATTTCTTTATTTAAGGAGGAAAACAAAATGGCAAATACAAATGCATTAGGAATGATTGAAACAAAAGGATTAGTAGGTGCAATTGAAGCTGCTGATGCTATGGTCAAAGCAGCTAACGTAACACTTGTAGGTAAAGAACAAGTTGGTGGCGGTCTTGTTACTGTTATGGTAAGAGGAGACGTAGGCGCTGTTAAAGCTGCTACAGATGCAGGTGCTGCTGCTGCTGAAAGAGTAGGAGAACTTATTTCTGTACATGTTATTCCAAGACCACATACTGAAGTAGATGTTATTTTACCTCATGGCGCACAAGCTTAAATCAAGGTAGCTTTATAAAGTGCATCTTTAAAGATGCACTTTATAAAAATTAACATCAGGTGTGGTGGTGAAAAAATGTCGGTTTTAACAGAAGATGATGTAAGAAGAATGATTGCGCATGATGAGTTACATGAAAAGGGTGATTTCTATTTAACCCCGAAACAAATCATCACTCCTTCAGCCAGAGCTTATTTGGCAGAAAAGAATATTACCATTAAGAACAAAGAGGATTTAGAAAGTGAGGCAGAGCCTATGGACCTTAAAGAAGAAGTTTTATTTGATACTTTATTTGGTGCAAAGCTTACTGAAAAGCCAGAACATATGACTCACTTAAGAGGAAATCTTCTTGTATTTAAAGATCATCCACGTATTGCTTTTAGAGGGGCTATGGATTCCTTAGAAGCAGAAATCATTATGGTACAAGTGCTTGCCGAAAAGCAGGGACTTAAAAAACTGGTTAAAGACTTAGAAGAAATTATAAGATTTGTACGTAATCTTGTAAGATGTGAAGTAAGTGGTGAACCCCTTAATGAATTTAACTTACAGGGTTTAGATGCACCAGCACTTCGTGCACATTCACATCACCCAAGTCAATATTATGGTATGCATCATTTCTTACCAACTTATAGACATGGTGAAATGGTAGCAAATCTTAATAAGCTGCGTACTTTAACAAGAGAGTCCGAACTTGTAGCTTACAGAGCTTTTAAAGATGAATATGGCCAAGCGACTAGAGAAGACCTAATAAGAGCACTTAATCGTCTATCTTCCCTCTTCTGGATTATGATGTTTAAATATTTGACAGATCAATATAAGGAATAGATGGGAGAAAGGAGAGCATATGACACAGATTATACAACGTATTGCAAATGAAATTGTAAATGAGCTTAAAGAAAAGCTCTTTATCCCTGTAGAAGCATCTGGAAGGCATATTCATTTAAGCCGAGCTGATGCAGATAGTTTATTTGGAGAAGGCTATCAGTTTACCAAAGTAAAAGACCTCTCTCAACCAGGACAGTATGCCTGTAAAGAACGTGTAACTGTAACAGGTCCTAAAGGCTCTATTCACAATGTTATTGTTTTAGGTCCAGAACGTAAACAAAGTCAAATGGAAGTTTCACTAACAGATGCACTTGCATTAGGGATTAAAGCACCTGTAAGACAAAGTGGTGATACTAAAGGGAGTCCAGGTATAACAGTTACCAATGGCAGTCGTAGTGTAACCCTTGCAGAAGGTATTATTGTTGCTAAACGTCATATTCATATGACCCCTGAAGATGCACAGAAATTTAATGTCAAAGATGGTGAGATTGTTAAAGTTAAAGTTTCTGGGTCACGCCCTGTCATATTTGAAGATACGGTTGTAAGGGTAAGTAAAGATTTTAGAACGTATATGCATATTGACTATGATGAAGCCAATGCTTGCGGATATAATAAAGATAGCTGGGGTATTATTGTTAAATGATGGAGCAACAAGTAATTGATGCTATTGTAAATGAAATTTATAACCGTCTTAAACAATGTGACCATGCATCGTATCTCTTACTTATAGGTGCAATAGGCGTAGAAGATGAGAAAATGCTAAAAGGAAGTTATCAACTTACACGCAACACTTTAGAAAATCTAGATCATACTACCATTTTAATAAGTGAACTTTCTGAAGAACAGCTTGCACATCTTGCATTAGGATGTAGCTATACGGATGAAGAAAGATGTATTTTAAAAGCTTTATTAGAAGGTAGAACTGTATATCTTCTTGAAAGTGGCATAACTTATAGAAAGTATAAAAAAACAGCTCATAAACCTCTTTATACACTTTACCAAGACTATGAAAGTAAGCTTATACAATATGGTATACGTATAATTAGTCATATAGGTGAACTTTTTACGAGTCAAAAAGAAGAGCCTATCTTAACACACTCAAAAGAGGTAGACTTAAAGCACAAAAAACTTTTACTTGAAACAGACCTTATGCATACACATCTAGAAACCTTTACAGTCATTGAGATAAGTAAGAAATGTATTGTAACGCCTCTAGCAGAAGATTATATAAGGTCTCATAAGCTAAAGATAAAAAGAGTGTAGTGGAGGCGAGAAATTGGAAATTGCAAGAGTAATCGGGAATGTATGGGCCACTAAAAAAGACCAAAAGCTTAATGGTCTTAAATTATTAGTGCTTAAGGTACTTGTAGATAAGGAAAGAGAAAAGGAAGGTCTTATTGTAGCATCGGATATAGTAGGAGCAGGTGTTGGAGATTTAGTACTGATCAGTAAAGGTGGTAGCGCAAGACGAGCTGTTGGCAATATAGATGCCCCTATTGATGCAGCAGTTATAGGTATTGTAGATTCAATAGAGGTGTTTGAAGATGAATAAAAGTATAGGTGCTCTAGAATTTAGAAGTATTAGTAAAGGAATAGAAGTATCTAATGAAATTGTGAAAAAAGCTAATGTAGAAATTATCTATTTTAAAACGATTTGTCCTGGTAAGTTTTTAGTTATTGTAACAGGGGATGAAGGAGAAGTGAATGAAGCAATAGACTATGGCGTTATGATTGCAGAAAACACTTTAGTAGATAGTTTCAAAGTACATGCAGTGAGCACACCTATTATAGCAGCTTTTAAGAATAAGTATGATTCCAAAGAGATTGCAGATGCTGTAGGCATTATGGAAACAACCAAGGTGTGCGCAGGTATTAAGGCGTTAGATGCTGCCCTCAAATCAAGTGATATAAAGCTTATTAAAATGCATCTTGCTTTTGGGATTGGTGGCAAGCTGGTATATATAGTCACAGGAACATTAAGTAGTATAGAGTATGGTCTAGCACAAGGCAAAGCACAATTGTCTAAAACAGAAGCAGCCAACATTTCTATTATTCCATCTCCAAGTCCTGAAATGACCAAATACCTCTAATGTACTTACCGATAAAATTTAATAAAAATGGAGTGAAAGCTTTATGAGTATTAATGAAATTATCATCTATATTATGGTATTGTTTGCAGCACTTGGCGCACTTGACCGTATTATTGGCGACAAATTTGGACTCGGTGAAAAATTTGAAGAAGGTATTATGGCAATTGGTGCCCTTGCTATTTCCATGGTTGGGATTATTGCACTTTCACCTGTTATTGCTAATATTTTAAAACCCGTTATCGTACCTTTATTTGGTATTTTAGGGGCTGACCCTGCTATGTTTGCAGGTTCTATTTTGGCAAATGATATGGGTGGTGCACCTCTTGCACAAGCACTTGCTATTGATCCAGCAGCAGGACTTTTCGGTGGGCTTATTGTAGGAGCTATGCTTGGACCAACAATTGTATTTACTATTCCGGTAGCGCTTGGTATTATCGAAGAACAAGATAGAAAATATCTTGCAACAGGTGTACTTGCTGGTGTTATTACTATTCCTATTGGTGCTTTTGTAGGTGGACTTGTAGCTGGTTTTCCATTTATGATGGTTATTCGTAACCTTATTCCAATTATTATTTTCGCAGCTTTAATTGCAATAGGACTTTGGAAATTTGAAGATGCTATGGTTAAAGGATTTACTTATTTTGGTAAATTTGTAGTAGCTGTTATTACTTTAGGATTAGCTGTAGGGATTATTGAAAAGCTTACAGGTATCGTGCTTATCCCAGGTATGAATCCTATTTCAGAAGGCTTTGAAATTGTAGCAGATATCGCTATCGTACTTGCAGGTGCATTTCCTCTTGTTTATGTCATTACAAAAGTATTTAAAACTCCTCTTATGAAACTTGGTAAAGTTATGGGTATGAATGATGTAGCAGCTGCAGGTCTTGTGGCAAGTTTAGCCAATAGTATTCCGATGTTTGGCATGATGAAAGATATGGACAATAGAGGTAAAATCTTAAACGTAGCTTTTGCTGTATCAGCAGCGTTTGTATTCGGAGACCACTTAGGTTTTACAGCTGGTTTTAATGCAGAGATGATTTTCCCTATGATTATTGGTAAATTAGTAGGTGGTATTTCAGCTATTTTTGTAGCTATGTTTATTGCGAATAAAACTTTAGGAAAGGAAAATGCTTAGATGGATATGGATAAATCAACAATAGAGTCCTTAGTTAGACAAGTTCTAATGGAAAAGCTTTCAGGTGTATCTCATAATCAATGTGATTATGTAAGAGAAGTAGCACCTGGTGGTGTTATTGCAGTGAAAGTACCTACAGTTAAAGTAGATGAAAGTAATCGCATGGATACAGGAACACCTTCAGATATTGTCTACACAAAAGATTTATTTACTTTAGAAGAAAGTCCAAGATTGGGTTGTGGTGTTATGGAAATGACTAAAACAACGTTTGATTGGCATCTTAATTATGATGAAATTGATTATGTAATTGAAGGTTCATTAAGCATTGTTATTAATGGAGCTACAGTAACAGCAGGCCCTGGAGAATTAATCCTTATCCCTAAAGGATCAAGTATTAAATTTTCAGTACCCAATTATGCAAGATTTATATATGTAACTTATCCTGCAGACTGGTCAGGTCAGGCTTAGAGAAAAAGTGTACTATATTCTTTTTAGGGTATAGTACACTTTTATGGCGTAAAATAGGGGATTATGATACAATGGAGACAAGTGAAATGAGGAAGGGAGAAATGAGATGCGGAAAATACTAAAGCTTATTTTTCAGCGTGTAGTCATAGTAGGAGCATTTTTAGCTATACAAGTTGCTATACTAGTGAGCATGATTTTGAAGTTTAATAATTATTTTGTTTATTTTTATGGAATTTCTATTTTATTAAGTGCTATAGCGGTACTTTCTATTATTAGTAATAAAAGCAATCCAGGTTATAAGATTGCATGGATTATTCCTATTCTTTTATTCCCTATTTTTGGCGGACTTTTTTACATAATGTTTGGTGTCAATCAATTAAGCAAGCGTGAAAAGAAAAAAATGGCTATTATTGGTGAAAAAATGGTGCAAGCTCTTAATCAAGAGGAGCCAATTTTAGAAAGTATTCAAGAGGAAAGTGAGACAGCAGCTAATCAGTCACGCTATATTAGTCATTATGCTTATTGCCCTCCTTATACCAATACAGCAACGGAATATCTGCCACTAGGGGAAATAGCCTTTGAACGTTTAAAGGAAGAATTAAGAAAAGCCGAGCATTATATTTTTTTAGAGTATTTTATTATTGAAGAAGGGATTATGTGGAATAGTATTTTAGAAATTCTTCAAGAAAAAGCTGCGCAAGGGGTAGATGTACGTGTTATTTATGATGATGTAGGCTGTATCATGACACTTCCTTATAAATATAATAAAAAGTTAGAGTCTATGGGGATTAAGTGTTGTGTATTTAATCCTTTTATTCCTATTTTATCTTCTAGACTTAATAACCGTGACCACCGTAAAATTTTAGTTATTGATGGACATACAGGTTTTACGGGAGGCATTAACTTAGCAGATGAGTATATTAATGCTTATGAAAAGCATGGGCACTGGAAAGATACAGCTATTATGCTTAAAGGAGATGCTGTATGGAGTTTAACGGTCATGTTCCTTACATTATGGTCTTATAATACCAATACAGATGAGGATTATAGTAGATATAAGCCTCATGTGCACCAAAAGGAACGGCATCAAGGACAGGGATATGTACAACCTTTTACCGATAGTCCACTAGATGGAGAGGCTGTAGGGGAAACAGTTTATCTAAATCTGATTAACAAAGCTAAAAAATATGTGTATATTAATACACCCTATTTAATTATTGATAATGAAATGGTGACAGCCCTTTGTAATGCTGCTAAATCTGGTGTAGATGTACGTATTGTGACACCTCATATTGCAGATAAATGGTATGTACATGCTGTAACACGTGCTTATTATGAAGCCCTTTTAGAAAGTGGCGTGAAGATTTATGAATACATACCAGGGTTTATTCATGCTAAGACTTTCGTAGTAGATGATCTTTATAGTGTAGTAGGAACCATTAACTTAGACTATAGAAGTTTATATTTACACTTTGAATGTGGTGTATGGCTGTATAAAAATGAGAGTGTACAATCTGTAAAAGAAGATTTCTTAAGTACTCTTGAAATATGTAAAGCTATTAGCCTGCAGGAATGTCAAGAAGTATCTTGGTATAGAAAATTAGGGCGTTCAATATTACGTGTATTTGCGCCACTTATGTAAAAGTTGACCTATAAGTAAATTACTTATAGGTCAACTTTTTTGCATAAAAACAATATTGAAATTCAATTTTTGTATTGTTAAAAAATATATAGAATTCGTTCTATTAAGGAGACCGTACAGATACAGTAGCTAATTTCTTTAGTCAGTTTAATAATATTATGATGGATATGACTATGATAGTTATGAAAGTAGCACCAGCAGGTATATTTTGTTTAGTTGCTAAGACCTTTTCTGAAATAGGATTTGATGCTTTTATCCTTATGATAAAATATATGGTTGCTATATTTTTGGTAAAGGGATAGATGCTCATCGTATTTTTTAATAGAATAATAGGGTTTATGTCAGAGTTTTTTATTTTATATTTTAAATGCTTATGTCAGAAGTTTATAGTATAATAGATATACTATAAAATGATTTTAAGGGAGAGTTCAATTTTGATAAATTTATTTGACGTAATGAAGAAACTTTCAGAGGAAGAGCTAAAAGAACAAGGGGCACTTTTAGAAACTTTAACAATGACTAATTTATCTAAACAAACAAGTCAAAAAGTAGCACATAAATTAGTTAAGGCTACTAATCTATTTGCGGGACTTATGAAAAAAGAACCTTTTCAGACTCCAGAAGTTTTAACTATAGAAGAGCGATTAGAGCAAAATAAACAGAAGTGGCAAGCTTATGCAAGAGAAGAAGCTGAAAGAAGCCTTAAAGAGCTTTTAAAAGTAAGATGTAGTAAACTGGATTTAAGTCGTGTAGAAGAGGCGCTTTCTGAAGAAGCTTTTTCTATTTTAATTCTTGAGGAGGCCGGAGAGCGTTATGACCTAAAAGACGAATTATTACCTTCACAAAAAGCAGATTTTATTGCGAAGTTCTATCAAAGAGAAATCAAGGAAATAAGAAAAGAATTAGAAAAGCAGAGATCAGAAGATAAAGAGGATAAAGAAAAAGATAAAGAAAAAGATAAAGAAGATACCAATCCAAATGAGGAGGCACAAGAAGAAGCAAAAGAAGAAGCAAAAGAAGAACAACAAGGGGAAGAGGAAATATCAGAAATTAAGTGTCTCATGCAGTTAGGATTAGGAAGAAATAAACTAATTAGAGCATTATTTGCAAGATGGATTACACTATGTGTACAGGCATGCGGTGGGCAAATGACAGTAAAAGAAGAAGCCCTACCAAGTTTTCAGCCACCTAGAGAAAGAATACAGCGTGAACATGATTATCAGGAGTTACTCAGACAACATCAGCGCAATGAGGCAGAATACGAGAAGGTTCTACATAGTCTTTTAGAAGCGGATCAAAATCTTAGTATGAAAAATAAAGTAATTGATCATGAAGAGAAAAAACAGTTAGAGATTCAAGCACATATTGAGAAACTCATAGAAGAGAGAAAGGCTTTAAATGAGAGGATAGAAGCTACAAGACAAGATTTATCACATAGAGCTAATAAGGAAGAAGCCAATGAGCTGGAACAAATAGAAATGCAGCGGTTAACCAAAGAAGTCAAAATGAAAGAAAAGCAGATGAATACTTATGAAAGCATGTTGGCAATCAGTGCAGAGGAAGTAGAAGGTGCTACAAGGTCTATAGAGCTTATTAATATGAATAAAGAAGAGTGTATTGCACCTTTACTTAAAAAGGTTGCTGATAGGAGAGCGATTACATCTAAGCAACTTGAAGAAGAAGAAGAAAAAAGGCAAAAAGATTTAGTGGAAAAGTGGCAACTAGCCTATAAAGACTTTATATTTGATGAAGAATGTTTAAAGAGTATACAGGATTTTGCGCCTTATGAGCTTTTAGATATTGAGCGTGCTTTATTAGAGTTGCATACTGTACAAGATAAAAAAGCTTTAAGCTGGGGTGAGATAGAACGAAAAGAATATGAGCTATTTGAGATTGAACCCGATGGGCAATCTTTAGAACATATGTATTTAAGCTTGTATGGTGGAGAAATTATAGTCCTTATTTATAAGGTTCAAGAAGAAATAAATAAGGTAAAAATTATTAAAGTTTTAAAAGTGTAAAAATAAAATACAAAGGCACTCTAACGACTTATTAGGGTGTCTTTTTTATGTGTAAAATGAGTATAAAAATAGAAGGATTAGGGAATGATATTACAAAAAATAGAGGGAAATAGACATATGGCAGAACATGTTACGGCTATGCGGCACGAGGATAGGGGGCAACACACAGTATGCCTTTTATGCTGGTAATGGCATTATTGTTCGGTATGTTGCCGAAAATGTTAGCTATAGGGGTAGCCTATCTGTATGCATTTCTCAAGAGAAGAATGAGAGGATTTACCCTATTTGGATTAGAAAAGGAAGTAGAGAATATGTTCTTTAGACGTAAAAAAGAAGATCCTGAGTTAGAAGCTGAATATAGGAGAGTACTAGAAGAGTTCCAATGTGAAATGGACCTAAAAGGTGTAATGCAGGAACATGAGTTGGAATGGCGTGATGTATTAAATATTGTAAAGGATAGTTTAAAATAAGGCATCTTATTGGATGCCTTATTTCGTGTAAAAGTAATGTAAGAGTTAAACCTTTTCATGTTTACATTAAGTGAACAGTTTTTTAGCTCTGTATAATCAACTTATATTAAGGGGGACACAAACAGGACTATGCTAAGCTAACCCCAATTGTATATTTACGAGGTACTTCAAAGCTCAGCTTATTGTGCTTTGCCATTAGGGCATATTTTTGTTTTTAAAACATAATATAAAATGGGTAAGAATACAGTAAAAGCAATATATTGGAGGGGTTTTATGGATAAGTATACCATAACGATTGCGAGAGGATATGGCAGTGGAGGACGTGTTATTGGGAAGTTGTTAGCGAAGGAGTTAGGCATTCCTTTCTATGATAGAAATTTATTAAGACTCGCGTCAGATGACAGTGGCATTAATGAACAACTTTTTGTAGATGCAGATGAAAAAGTGAAAAATACTTTATTATATAAGGTAGCTAAAAAAGTTTATAAAGGAGAACTTATTCCACCTGATCGTGATGATTTTATTTCTAATGAAAACCTCTTTAATTATCAAGCTAAAATTATTAAAGAACTGGCTCGTGAAGGGTCTTGTGTCATTATGGGGAGATGCGCAGACTACATCTTAAAAGATTATGACCATATACTACGTATTTACATTCATGCACCACTAGAAGACTGTATTCAAGCAGTAGATAAAATTGCACCTGTTAGAAATCCTAAAGATTATATTCTTATGACAGATAAACGTCGTGGAGCCTACTATCGTTATTTTACAGGAAGAAACTGGCGGGATGCAGATAACTATGACCTGTGTCTTAACAGCAGTCATTTAGGCTATGAAAAATGTGTAGAAGTCATTAAAGCTTATTTAGACATTAAATTTAATTAGTGAAAAGGCTTATAAGAGAAGCACTTCTTATAAGCCTTTTCATTGCCTATTTTACGCTCATTCTTTATACTGAGAAATGAAGAAATTTAAATAAAGGAGTACATATGATAGAAGTAGAAGAGATGACTATAGAGCAGGTGAGGGATTTATTAGATAGGGGGGAACTCACATCAAAGGCTTTAGTAATGTTCTATTTAGAAAGAATAGCAAAATATGATAAGGGAGAAAGAGGTCTTAATGCTATTTTAGAGCTTAATCCAGAGGCACTTCAGATGGCAGACCAGTTGGATGAGGAAAGAAAGCAGTGTGGATCTAGAAGTATACTACATGGCATCCCCATCCTTATTAAAGATAATATAAGTACTAAAGATCACATGCATACAAGCGGTGGAAGCTTAGCTTTAGCAGACTTATACGTACCCTTTGATGCTTTTATTATTAAAAAGCTTCGAGCAAGTGGAGCTATTTTGTTAGGTAAAACCAATATGGGAGAGTTGATGAACTTTATGTCTTATACGATGCCAGATGGCTATAGTTCAAGGGGAGGGCAGGTGAACAATCCTTATAATAGAAGGCTTACACCTTCAGGTTCTAGTTCAGGTTCTGCCGTAGCTGTAGCATCCAATTTAGCTATGGCAGCAATAGGAACAGAAACGAATGGTTCACTTACTATGCCAGCAAGATATAATCAACTTGTTACCATTAAGCCAACGGTAGGGCTTGTAAGTAGACAGGGTATTATGCCTATTTCTTATTATCAGGATACACCAGGGCCTATGGCAAGGAATGTAGCAGATGCTACAATTTTGTTAGAAGCAATAGTAGGTAGGGATGAGCAGGATGAGCTAACGGATAGAAGTATGGGACGTATACCTAAGAGCTATAGAGAGGAACTTGGTAAAGACATAAATGGGAAACGAATTGGTTATAATCCAAAGACTTTTGAAGAACTCGACTCAGAAGAAAAAAGGGTTATGCAAGAGGCTATGGAGATTTTAGAAAAAGCTGGAGCTCATCTTATACCTACACTATTAGAAGAAATAGGGGACTATGGTTTTAAACCTAATCTATATGAATTTAAAGCTGGGTTTAATAGGTATCTTAAAAGTGTCAAAGGTGCCACTAAGATAGAAACGTTACAAGACCTTATAGCTTTTAATGAGACGCACCCAGATACATGTCTTAAGTATGGACAAGACATTCTGTATGAGGCACAGGCGACAACGGGTAACCTTAGTGACCCTTATTATATGATGCTTAGACAAAATAGCTTACAGCAAGTAAGGACTATAGGAATGGATAGACATTTTGCCAAAGATCATTTAGATGCTTTTATGACCATGGCGATTAGTAGTCTTGCGCCTGTATCAGGATATCCTAGTCTTGCACTGCCAGCTGGCTGGAAAAGAGAGGGGGAACCGATGAGTTTATTATTAATAGGTAAGGCCTTTACAGAATCTATCCTAATTCGTATAGGGTATCAATATGAAAAAAGAACACAAAAAAGAAAGGCACCTATCTTAGGATAAGGTGCCTTAAGTGCGTTTATGCAGTTCATGTTTACATTTAGGGCAAGTAATACAAACTTTGCCCTTACCTCTTGGAACGCGAAGCGTTTGTTTACATTCTGGACATTTAAAGTATTTATGCGTTTTCATGCCTTTTAGGCGGTTCCACTTGCGCAAAGAAGCATTTTTGACAGGATGCCAAATTCTAAGGAACTTAAAGTTTTCTTGTTGTCTTGCATAAAGGTTTTTAGATAAAATTCTAAAATAGCATAAAAAGATTGCTCCTAAATCCACAATGGTTAAAATTGTACTGCCTATAAAGCCATTAAGAAGAGATAGTACAAGCGAAAAAATAAGTAGAGCTACAGAAAGTTGGTCAATGCCATAGCGACCAATCATAAAGTGTTTGAGTTTATCCATAAACTTTTCCATAGAAGAGCTCCTTTCAAAATCATAGAGTATCAATTAAATTTATTATAGGATAAAATTGTTAAGAGAATATATACACATTGACAAATACAGGGGAAAATTTTATGATGGAAACTGATTAAACAACATAAAGAGAGGTAGAACATGATTTATTTAGATTATGCTGCAAATACACCTGCTCATGAAGAAGTTTTAAAGTCTTTTGTAGACTTTTCTACACAATATATAGCTAATCCTAATGCCTCTCATGCATTAGGTAAAGAAACAAAAATTGTTTTAGATGAAGCAACTGAGCGTATTGCAAAGCTTTTAGGCGTTCAAAAAAGTGAAATTATTTATACATCGGGCGCAACAGAATCCAACAACCTTGCGCTTAAAGGTATTGCCTATCAGTACAGACGTAAAGGCAAACATATTATTACGACTTACCTTGAGCATTCTTCTGTAACCAGTACAGTAACAGCACTTCAGAATGCAGGATACGAAGTAGACTTTGTAGATGTTTTAAAGGATGGACAAGTTGATTTAGAACATCTTAAGGAACTTTTAAGGCCAGATACGATTTTAGTATCTCTTAGTCATGTGGATAGTGAAGTAGGCATTAAACAGCCACTTAAAGCCATTCATGATTTATTAGAAGGATACCCAAATTGCTTTTTTCATGTAGATGCTACTCAAGCTATAGGTAAAATAGTGGTAGATTTAAAAGATGTTGACTTATTAACATTTGCACCACATAAGTTTTATGGCTTAAATGGTATAGGTATTCTCATTAAAAAGGAAGGGATTATGCTTGAGCCAGTTATTCACGGAGGTATTAGCACAACAGCTTTTAGAAGTGGTACACCAACACTTGCACTGATTGAAAGTGCAGCAAAAGCACTGGAATTGGCAATTCCTCATATAGATGAGCGTTATACTTATGTAGAAGGACTTAATATAAAATTACGTAAAGGATTAGAGAAATATGCCAATGTGCATATTAACAGTCCAAAAGATGCAAGTCCATTTATCGTAAACTTTAGTGTAAAAGGCGTTAATGCAGCTGCCTTCCAACAGGCTTTAGAAGAATGTGAAATTTATGTAGCAACTAAATCAGCTTGTTGCGTGGTCAATACACCTTCGAGACCAGTCTATGCGTTAACTAAGGATCGTAAACTCGCACTTTCTACGCTTAGAATAAGTTTAAGTCATTTAACAACAGAAGAAGAAATTGAGAGCTTCTTAGAAGTTTTTGAACGTAGTTATAAAAATTTAGTAAAATAAGGATGAACTTATGGAAAAATATCAAGAAATAGAACGTAGTATTATTAAAAAATACCGTAAAACCATATGGACTAAATTCGTTAAGGCTATTAATGAATATGAACTGATTAAAGAAGGCGATCGTATTGCCGTATGTATATCAGGTGGGAAAGACTCTATGCTTCTTGCCAAATGTATGCAAGAACTTTATAAGCATGGTAAGCGCAACTTTGAACTGAAGTTTGTTGTAATGGACCCAGGTTATAATCCTTATAACAGACAAGTTATTATTGATAATGCAGAGCTTTTAAATATTCCTATTGAAATTTTTGATACAGAAATTTTTGATGCTGTAGCAGGTGTAGCAGACTCACCATGCTATCTTTGTGCAAGAATGAGAAGAGGTTACCTTTATAAATATGCTCAATCTATTGGTTGCAACAAGATTGCACTTGGGCATCATTTTGACGATGCGATTGAAACCATTCTTATGAGCATGCTTTATGGTGGAGAGATTAAAACCATGATGCCAAAACTTCATAGTACAAATCATGAAGGTATGGAACTTATTAGACCACTTTACCTTGTAAAAGAAGCGGATATTATTGCATGGAAAAACTACCATGATCTTCAATTCATCCAGTGTGCATGCCGTTTAACAGAAAACTGTTCATTAGGTGATGCAGGTGGGGGTTCTAAACGTCAGGAAATGAAAGTTCTTGTTAAGAAGTTTAGACAAACAAATCCACATATTGAAATGAATATCTTCAAGAGCGTTCATAACGTAAACTTACAGACTATTATTGGTTATCGTGATGGAGAGAAGGTATATAGCTTCTTAGATGATTACGATAAATAAAATGACCTCTTGACTCGAAATAGGATATGTGATAGGATTCATTTAATTAAATCAACTCTAAATACATTGAAAAGGAAAGTATATTTAGAATGTCTTTTACAGAGAGCTTCAGTAGCTGAAAAGAAGCAAAGAATACTAAATAGAAAATGGCCTTGGAGTAGTGCAATCGAGTATTGAAGTCATTTCTTGAATTTAGATTGCAACAGGTTCGCCTGTTATAGCGATAGAGTATAACCATAGATAAATGGCGTACTTGAAGAGTTCTATACTGTGAAGTATAGATGAAATAGAGTGGTACCACGGGAATTAAGGCCTCGTCTCTATAGCAAAAGCTATAGAGCGAGGTCTTTTTAGTTTACGTATTTAAAGGAGGCAATAAAAATGAATATTTTAATTGGAGGCGCATGGCCATATGCAAATGGGTCATTGCATATAGGACATTTAGCTGCATTATTACCAGGAGATGTACTTGCGAGATATTACCGTAAGAAAGGGGAACAAGTGCTGTATGTATCAGGGAGTGATTGTCATGGCACACCTATTTCAGTAAGAGCAAGACTAGAGGGAGTAGAACCTACAGTCATTACAAATCAGTATCATGAGGAATTTCAAACATGTTTTAACAAGTTAGGTTTTTCTTATGATATTTATACAAGAACAGATGAGGAATTTCATAAAGAAGAGGTTCAAGGTATAATCAAAAAACTTTATGAAGCAGGGTATATTTATGAAAAACAGATAGAACAAGTCTATTGTGAAAGATGTGAGCAATTTTTACCAGACCGATTTGTAGAAGGTATTTGTCCAATATGCGGGAAAGTGGCAAGAGGAGACCAATGTGATCATTGCCAAAGCTTATTAGATCCTTTAGAGTTACAGGAGAAAAGGTGTAAAACATGTGGTCACATACCAACAGTTAGAGAGACAAAGCAGCTGTACTTTGCCTTATCAACATTTGAAGAGAAGCTAAGAACTTATGTAGAGCATCATAAGGAAAACTGGCGTACGAATGCAGTTCATGTAGCCGATCGTTATATTAATGAGGGCTTACAAGATAGAGCCATTACAAGAGATTTACCTTGGGGGATAGAGGTGCCTATTCCAGGCTATGAAGATAAAAAAATTTACGTTTGGGTAGATGCTGTATTAGGTTATTTAACAGCAAGTAAAAAGTGGGCACAAGAGAAAGAACAAGATTACAGAGATTTTTGGAATGCAAGTACACTTTCTTACTATATACATGGCAAAGATAATATTCCATTTCATAATATTATTTTGCCGGCATTGCTGAGTGGAATAGGCTTTAAAACATTGCCAAAAAGAATAATTTCAAGTGAATATATGACTATTGAAGGGAAGAAGCTTTCGACAAGTAATAATTGGGCAATATGGGCAAAGGATTTAATAGGGCAATATGAACCAGATGTTATTCGTTATAGTTTACTTGCGAATGGACCAGAAAAACGAGATGCTGATTTTTCCTATAGGGAATTGATTACACTTAATAATGCAGATTTAGTAGGTGCTTATGGGAATCTTGTAAATCGAACATTAGCTTTTTTAGTAAAGAGTTATAAAGGGGAATTACAATCTTGTGTAGTAGAGGAAGCACTAGAAAGGAAGATACAAGGTGTATATGAGAAAACAGGAGGATATATAGAAAACGGAGAATTTAAAAAGGCACTTAAAGAGATTTTTGAATTAATTAGATGGACAAATAAATATTTTGATGAAAATAGACCATGGGTAATGATTAAAGAGGATTCGAATAAGTGCTATGAAACCCTTTATCATTGTATATATAGCATCATTAATATAGGCAATTTATTAGAACCATTTTTACCATTTTCGTCTGAACGTTTAAGGAAGATAGTAGGCGTAAAGGAAATAAGCTGGAAACCTTTAAGTGTACCTGTAGGGAAAATAGGTGCTGTAGACTTATTATTTAAAAGGTTAGATAAGAGCGAGTCATAAAAATAAAAATGCCATTAAAAGAGACTAATGGCATTTTTATTTTAAACTGCA
Organism: Zhenhengia yiwuensis; assembly: GCF_014384995.1. Taxonomy (GTDB): domain Bacteria; phylum Bacillota; class Clostridia; order Lachnospirales; family Cellulosilyticaceae; genus Zhenhengia; species Zhenhengia yiwuensis. The sequence continues at coordinate 93,505 of NZ_JACRSY010000013.1, forward strand.
AGACTATTTTCTTGTAGTTTCATACGAGTTCAAAACATTATTTTAAGTAACTTATAGAGGTTAAATTGGATAAAACGGATAATCAATGGACAAAATCATACTTGCTACCTAAATTTACCTTTTATATAATGAAAGTATCTTACATATAAGGAGTGAAAGAAATGAAAACACTTAAAATAGGAACGGGAGCACTGACAGGCTCAGAAATTTCATTAGGTTGTATGCGTCTTGCAGGGCATACAGTAGAAGAAGTGGCGCAGCTTATTGAGGGAGCTTATGAGTTAGGTATAGATTTTTATGATCATGCAGATATTTATGGACAAGGAGAATCTGAAAGCGTTTTTGCTAAAGCTTTAAAGACTTTACCGATTGAAAGAGAGAAGCTTATTCTGCAAACAAAATGCGGGATTAGACCAGGCTTTTTTGACTTTTCGAAAGAGCATATTATTCAGTCAGTAGAAGGGAGCTTGAAGCGTTTAGAGACAGATTATGTAGATGTTCTTTTATTACATCGACCAGACACGCTGATGGAGCCAGAAGAAGTTGCGGAGGCCTTTAATACACTTTATGACCAAGGTAAAGTAAAGTATTTTGGTGTAAGTAACCAAAATCCGATGCAAATGGCACTCCTTAATAAATATTTAGAACATAAGATTATGATTAATCAACTTCAGCTAAGTATTACAAATACAACCATGATTGATGCAGGGCTTAATGTGAATATGGAAAATGGAGCTGCTGTGAATCGTGATGGTAGTGTACTCGACTATTGCAGACTCCATGATATTACCATTCAAGCATGGTCACCTTTCCAATATGGTTTCTTTGAGGGTGTCTTTTTAGATAATCCCAAATTCCCAGAGCTTAATCAGGTTCTTGACCGTATGGCTAAGGAAAAAGGGGTAACAAATAGTGCGCTAGCGGTAGCATGGATTTTAAGGCATCCAGCCAAAATCCAAACTATTGTAGGAACAACTAATAAAGAGCGTCTTGCTGCAATCTGTAAAGCTAGTGATATTGTGCTTTCAAGACAAGAGTGGTATGAAATCTATAGATCAGCAGGGAATATACTTCCATAAACTAAGTTTGAGCTAAAACATGAAAAAAGGCTACAGTGATGACTGGAGCCTTTTAATCTATAAAAAGAGGTTTTTAAGATTCTTTTAAATGTGTCTCTCTAAGGATAGCACCTTCATTACGTTCACTTACTTGTCTAATAGACCATTCATATTGACAAAGAAGTACTGGATCGCCATCTTCAGTTTCAGCTACGATAGCATCTGAAGTAAGCTTGAAATTAGAAGGGCTGTAGTTTTCCATTTCAATCCATCTAATGTAGTTGTATGGTAAGCGTTGTTTCTTGATTTCAACACCGTATTCATTGTTAAGACGGTATTCAAGAACCTCAAATTGAAGTACCCCTACAACGCCTACAATTAATTCTTCACTACCTGTAAAGTGAGGTTTGAACACTTGGATAGAACCTTCTTCTGCAAGCTGTGATACACCTTTTAAGAATTGTTTACGCTTAAGGGCATTCACTGTAGAAATCTTCATAAAGTGTTCTGGTGCAAATTGTGGAATACCTTCATATTTAAGTTTAAGATCTGCGCTACATAAAGTATCTCCAATGTTGAAAATACCTGGGTCATGAATTCCAATGATGTCACCAGGGTAAGCTTCTTCAACCATAGCACGATCTTGTGCTAAGAATTGTTGTGGCTGAGCCAGTTTAACTTTTTTATTCTTTTGAACAAGTGTAGTCATCATACCTTTTTCAAATTTACCAGAGCAGATACGAAGGAATGCAATACGATCACGGTGTGCAGGATTCATATTTGCTTGAATTTTGAAAATAAAACCAGAGAAGTATTCCGTTGTTGGGTCAATTGGCCCTTCATTACTCATACGTGGTTGTGGTGGTGTACTAATTTCTAAGAATGTTTGAAGGAAAGGTTCTACACCAAAGTTAGTCATGGCACTACCAAAGAAGACTGGTGTAAGTTCACCTTTTAAAATTTGTTCTAAGTTATAGTCATCTCCAGCCATATCTAAAAGTTCAATGTCTTCAAGAAGTTTCTCGTGAAGGTCAGAACCAATAATATTAGTTAAGTTTGGATCGTTGATATCACATTCAAGTGTACCTACCATAGATTGGCCATGGTCCCCATCTTCGAAAAGCTCAATATGGTTTTTACGGCGATTATATACACCTTTAAAGGCTTTACCACATCCAATAGGCCAGTCCATAGGATATGCACGAATACCAAGAGCATTTTCAATATCTTCAATAAGTTCAAGTGGATCTTTACCTTGAGCATCTAATTTATTAATAAAAGTAAAAATAGGAATACCACGCATTTTACAAACTTTGAAAAGTTTTTTAGTTTGTTCTTCGACCCCTTTTGCAGAGTCAATAACCATTACAGCGCTATCTGCAGCTACAAGTGTACGGTAAGTATCTTCACTGAAGTCTTGATGCCCAGGTGTATCTAGAATGTTGATACAGAAGCCATCATAATTAAATTGGAGCACACTTGATGTAACAGAAATCCCTCTTTGTTTTTCGATTTCCATCCAGTCAGAAACAGCATGTTTTTGCGTTCTTCTTGATTTGACAGAACCAGCTGAGCGAATAGCTCCCCCGTAAAGTAAGAATTTTTCTGTAAGTGTTGTTTTACCAGCATCAGGGTGAGAGATAATCGCAAAAGTTCTTCTTTTTTGAATTTGATCTGTATAATTTAAGTTTTCTTCTGACATTTTAACCATCCTTATCTTCGCTTTGCTAATCTCTGTAATTATTATCTCCGTAGACTGAAAAGTCAAGCATAAATTAAGATTATTTTCATCTAAAGCCTTGTAAGGTAGCGTGTAACATGTATAATCTAAAAGATAGAGTATGTATAAAAAGGAGAACAACATGAACGAAAATACAAATTTAGAAGCATTTTATGAAGACATTGAAGGGGATTACAGAAAACTAGAAGAGCTTATCATGCAACTTGAAGTTTGGAGTGATACCTACACCATTAATCATAAAAAAGAAGAAGAACGTCTTGAAGAATATATGGAACTATCCGAGAATCTTTACAATCAAGAAGCGCTTATTCGTGAAAAGGTAGAGGCACATGTAGAGGGAGAGGAGCACATAAGCTATTTAAGTCGTTTAGAAGAAAGAATGCTTCATTATAAAGAAACAGAAGACATTATTCATAATTGGGTAAGAGATATTCATGAACTACACATTATGATGATGCGCTCACCTATTTTAAGGGGTTACAGAGATGAAATTGAAGCAATTAAAAATGCGTAGTGAAGGAGAAAACAACAATGAAAATGGCAGTACATAATGGTGTATTCCATGCAGATGAAGTATTTGGCGTAGCGCTTATGGAGACCATAGAACCAGACCTTCAGGTCATTAGAACAAGGGATGAGGCGGTTATAGCAGAGTGTGATATTGTAGCAGATGTAGGAGGGGGTAAATATGACCACCATCAAGCAGATAAAGTCTTACGTGAAGATGGCATTCCTTACTGCGCTTTTGGCCTTTTATGGCGTGATTATGGCAAGCAGTTTACTAAGATCATATGTCCTTCCTTAAATGAAGTAGAATCCGAAGAGGTAGCCTATAAAGTAAGCATGGATTTTATTACACAAATTGATGCAAGTGATAATGGCGTCACTTTAAATACTTATGAGTCACCTGTAACCACACTTTCGCAAATTATTAGTAGCTATATGCCGCTTCAAAGTGAGAATAAAGATGTAGATAGAGCCTTTTTTGAAGCAGTAGCTTTTGCAAAGCGTTTGTTGCAAAGGGTAGTACGTCAATATGGTGAATACTATGACAATTTACGATATATGAAAGAAGCACTGAATACCCAGGATGTAAAGAACACCCATATTCTTATTCTTGAAGGTGCTGTAAAATGGAAAGATATATTGCTTGAACTAGATAAGGAAGAAGATGTTTTATTTGTCGTATTTGAAGATTTGACGGGTTCATGGCGTGTGCAGACTGTACCAAAGGAAGAGAATAGTTTTGATGCACGTAAAGACCTTCCTAAACCTTGGGCTTCTTTAAGAAGTGAGGAGCTTTCAGCCTTAACAGGTGTAGAAGGTTGTATTTTCTGTCATCCAAATCTTTTTATTGCAGGAAATGAAACAAAAGAAGGAGCACTTGCTATGGCACATTTAGCTGTACAGGCTTAAAAGGTATATAAAATAGGGAACCTACACATACTAAAGGAAAATTGTGAAGGAGAGAACCCTATGAGTATGAACCCTTTTGATGAAAAGCCTGTTAGTGTCGAGTCTACGTTGCAGGATTGGGATAGTCTTTATCCTAAACCTTATAATAAGCATGAAGTGGATCCGTACACTAAAACTCGTATTATTTTAATGAATGGTACAGAATTTGAAGCCAATTGGTTTTCACATCAATTTTCACGTCACTGTGACGATAATGATTTAAGACGTGAAATTGCTTTAAGTAGAAGGGTAGAACAACAACAGCAAAAGAAAATAGCTGTACTTAAGCCTGCTGATGAAAGCTTGTTAGAGACAACTATTGGTTATGAGCAGTTAGCTGTTGACTTAACAGCTAGACTTGCTCAAGATGAAAAAGATCATAATGTAAAGAAAGCGCTAGATTTTGCCTTACTTGAAGACTTTGATCATCTCTATCGTTATTCAGATTTATTAGATATGGAGTATGGGATTCATGCAGAACGGTTAGTAGGTAAATACACAGAAATTATGCCTGGTAGACCGACTATTTCTGAGCACCGATTCCCATTTGACGATATTAGACGTTATATAGATGCTAAAACTGCAGATCCACTTACAAAACTGCATGTGAATATTATTACAGCAGCCGAACAGCAAACCATGAATTTCTATATGAATGTCGCACCTATTTATACAACGGATTTAGGACGAAGACTGTATCAAGAAATTGCCATGATTGAAGAGCAACATGTTAGCCAATATGGTAGTCTTATTGATACCCGTTGCAGCTGGCTTGAAAATCTTCTTATGCATGAATATACAGAGTGCTATTTATATTATTCTTGCTTTGAAGATGAAACAGATCCACATATTAAGAAAATATGGGAGCAACATTATATACAAGAAGTGGCACAGCTTCATAAAGCAGCAGAACTTCTTAAGAAGTACGACCATAAAGAATGGCAGGAAGTTATTCCTAATGGTGCTTTCCCTAAACTACTCTCTCTAGGTCCTAATATTGAATATGTAAGAGAAGTCCTTAAATCAGTTAGACTTACTGCACAAAAAGAAGATTATACAGAAGTTGATAATCTTCCAGATGACTATGAATTCTTTAAATATCAAGATTGTGTTAATAAAAATGTAGAGTCCGTTATGAGTCACCATGTTATTCATAGATATCTAGATGGCCATAAACAAGACTATCGCTTTGAAGTTGAGCCACATCCAATACAGGATCTTCAAGATCGTACTTGTGATAATACAAAACTAGGACGCGTAAAAGGCGTTTAAAATAAAACCAGTTATTCTGCAAAAAGAATAGCTGGTTTTATTTTTTTGTACTATAATACATTTAAAAAGTTTAAAAGAGGGAAAGAGGATGAATGAAACATTTTTAATGCTGATAATCATATGCCCACTTGTCTTTTTAGCAGGACTTATTGATGCAGTAGCTGGAGGTGGAGGGCTTATTTCATTACCAGCCTATATGATAGCAGGCTTACCACCTCACCTTGCAACAGGAACCAATAAATGTTCCTCTACTTTTGGTACTTTATTTTCGACGCTTAGATTTATGAAAAATAAAAAAATCTGTTATTATTCAGCTGTTAGTTCAGCAGTTACAGCACTTATAGGGTCTTATTTGGGTGCACGTCTTAATATGATTGTAGACGAAAAATATTTAAGGTATATGCTCATTGTAGCCTTACCTATTATTGCACTCTTTCTGATTTTTAAGAAAAATTTCGGTGACCAGGAGCAGATCGTAAGTCACGGTGCTGTAAAAGTAACCATTCTTTCTATTCTATCAGGCTTACTTATAGGAGCATATGATGGTTTCTTTGGGCCAGGGACAGGTACATTTCTTATTTTAGCTTATACAGGGCTTATAGGATTTGATTTGGTTACAGCTTCAGGTAATGCAAAGATAGTGAATTTAGCTTCTAATATAGCTGCTTTTATCACCTTTGCATTAGGGAGCAAAATTGTATGGGCTATAGGTTTACCTGCAGCTGTATTTGGTATTGTAGGGAATTGGATTGGATCAGGACTCGCTTTAAAAGGTGGAAAGAAAATAATTAAACCTATGTTTTTTATAACCTTGGGGCTTCTCATGTGTAAAATTATTTACGATTTACTGTAAGCTGCTTGAGATTTCCAATAGACATATAGGACCTTATCCTATATAGTTAAACTAAAGTAAGTAGCAGAGGTGATGACATGAGCACAGTAAGTGAAAAAATTTGTCTTTGTAAAGCTGTTCAAACAGAAATAGTAAAAGAAAGTATCCGAACAGGTGCTAGAACTATAGAAGGAGTAGCAAGTAAGACAGGCGCAGGAACTGGTGCCTGTAAAGGAAGCCGTTGTAAAATGGCAATTTATGAACTGATTAAGGCATATGAAAAAGGAGAGTGGCAATAGGCCATTCTCCTTTTTATTTTTATTAAAAGTGAGCAAAGGCTTTACGTGTTTATTTTAAGGCATGCTTATCAGCTGGAGGGGCAGGATAATAACCCCTATCGTGTAACGTTATTAAAAGGTTAAATTCATTTTGATGCGTGTCAGTAAGTAGATCAAGAAGTAGTGCATGTAAATCTGGAGTAAGAGAATTGGTTGTAGCTAAGTTATAAAGGATAGTAGTGGATTGTTCAGTTTCAAGTGCATCAGCTAAAAGTTCTCTTTCACTATAATGTTTTAGATTGGTTTGCATCCTATAACCTCCTCTTCTAATTAAACAAAAGTATAAATGAATTTCAAAAAAGTAGATAGGCTGTAAATAGAAATAGAGAACATAGGGTAAATTAAATGAGAAAGGAGATGAGTGAGATGGATGTTAAATTTTTAGGTAATCCTGTGATACTTGAAGGACATCATATTAATGTAGGTGATTTGGCTCCAGATTTTTTAGTTGTAAATCATGATTTGAGAACGATATCAGCAGAAAATTTTAGAGGTAAACGTATTTATGTAAGTGTACCTTCTATTGATACAGAAGTATGTGATAGGGAAGTGCGTCGCTTTAATGAAGAAGCTACAGCATGCAAAGATGTAAAAGTCTATGTGATTTCTATGGACCTCCCTTTTGCCCAAAAGAGATGGTGTGGGGCTGCAGGCATAGAAAATGTAGAAGTATATTCTGATTATAAAGATCGTAACTTTGGAGAGAATTATGGTACTTATGTAAATGAGATTGGACTACTTGCTCGAGCTATTTTTGTCATTAATGAAGACAATCATGTAGTTTATGCAGAATACTGTGAAGAAATCAGTCATGAACCGCATTATGAAGAAGCTTTAAAAGCACTAAAAGATTGCTAAGGATGGAAAATTAGCTTATATTTAACTCGCTTATAAATTAGTAATAAATTGCAATGTCTTTATTTATATAGACAATAGGTCAAAGGGTACATTATAATTTGACATAGTTTATGACATAAGACAGGGAGGATGCAATGAAAGCGAAAAAATTAAAAGCTATGTTAGGTACAATCCTAATAAGTACAATCTTATTAGCAAGTATGACTACTTATGCTTATACGGATTCAACTATGAGACAAGATAAAAAGATTATTTTTAATACATCATGTGATGATGACGAAAATCTTTATGTTCCCAATAAGCCAAGCAAACCAGAAAAGCCAGAATTACCAAATTGCCCAATTTTTCCAAACAAACCAAACGTGCCAGATAAACCAGAGGTGCCAGAAGGGCCAGAGGTACCAAGTAAGCCAGTTAGTCATTTACCTTATATTAAAGGGTATGAAGATGGTACATTTAGAGCCGAACGTCCTTTAACAAGAGAAGAAATGGCAACGATGATTGCAAGACTTCTTTTAAACGGAGCTGAGCCAGATGAAGAGGCTTCATTTGAAGATATTGCACCAACACGTTATAGTAATAAATATATAGGTTACTTAGAAAAACGAGGTATTGTATCAGGGTACAGTGATGGTACATTTAGACCCTATGAATCTGTGACAAGATCAGAATTTGCTTCAATGATTATAAAGGTCGAAGCTATACAAGGAAAAGCAGCTAAAAGGATAGCACCTTATGAAGATAAATATCTTACAAGGGTAGAAGCTGTTTTGGCACTTAATGAGGTTTTTGGAAGAGAATGTAGTGATGCTCATATTCCTAACTTATTTAGCGACTTAGATGAAAGCAATTCAGCATATAATGATATTTTATTTGCAGCAGTTGAGCATACACATAATCAATAATAAAAAAAGCGCCTTATATGATGTGACCCCAATAAGTTAGACTTTATAGCGTAGTAGCGTTTAAGCTGCTACGCTATTTCTTTATGCAGCTAAGAGGCTCACCCTGTATTCTACTGGGCTCATCCATCCTAGTTTCT
>NZ_JACRSY010000014.1 GCF_014384995.1 Zhenhengia yiwuensis
TCCCAGTGTGGCCGTTCACCCTCTCAGGCCGGCTATGGATCGTTGCCTTGGTGGGCTGTTATCTCACCAACTAGCTAATCCAACGCGGGTCCATCCTATGCCGATAAAATCTTTGCTAGCCGGTTCATGCGAACCAACTAGGTTATGCGGTATTAGCGTTCGTTTCCAAACGTTATCCCCCTGCATAGGGCAGGTTACCCACGCGTTACTCACCCGTCCGCCACTAACTTCATGGAGCAAGCTCCAATCCGTCCGTTCGACTTGCATGTGTTAAGCACGCCGCCAGCGTTCATCCTGAGCCAGGATCAAACTCTCAATATAAAAGTTTGTCTCTTGACATTTTGTACTGTTAAGTAGTACTGACTTGTCACTTAAAGTGACTTATGAATCGACTGGTTTAATGGTTACTATTTTATTTTCAAAGTTCATTTCTTCTTATTTATCAAGGCCTCAGCCCTGTGTGTCAGTGGCGCTGTGCCCTGCTGACTTGTATTAGTATACGTCATGCCTTGCTATAAGTCAACACCTTTTTTACTTTTTATTTTTCTTATTTCTACTTCCTTTGCTATTTTATCACTTAATGCTGTATTTTATAAGGGATACAGCCTACAAAAAATTTTTAGCGTAAAATGCTCTAAAAAGCATTTTACGCTATTATACTTGCTTATTCGCCTTTAATAAGCCGCTTTAAAAATCTCAAGTACCGCTTCTGCACTTAATGTTTTATACCCTTTAATGTCACCAAAACGTGTTGCTTGTCTTGCCATTACTTCTAATTTCTCTTCCTCAATCCCTACTTCTCTTAAAGACATAGGAATTTCTAGAGATAAGAAATATTCTCTAGTCTTTTGAATAGCTTGCTTAGCTATTACATATTTATCCTGGTTCTTATCAATATCCCATACATTTACACCATATTCTACAAACTTATCTACACTTGTTTCATCTAATACATACTTCATCCAATGTGGTGTTAAAATAGCTAGGCCTACCCCATGCGTAATATCATAAAATGCACTTAACTCATGCTCCATAGGATGTACGCTCCAGCTACCTGCTTTGCCATAATGCATAAGTCCATTTAACGCAAGACTCGATGCCCACATGAGGTTAGCCCTTGCTTCATAATCTTCAGGACTCTCTACTGCAATTTTACCGTATTTAATACATGTTTTAAGTATAGCTTCAGCCATACGATTTTGTAAGAAAGCCCCTTCACTCCTTTCGAAATATTCTTCAAAAACATGACTCATAATATCTGCTGTACCCGCAGCTGTCTGGTATTTAGATACACTATAAGTATACTCAGGGTCTAGTATAGAAACTTTAGGTTTCATCTCTTCATGACCTGTTCCTAACTTTTCATTTGTCTCCATATTAGAAATAACTGCATAAGCATCCATCTCCGAACCTGTTGCTGCTAGTGTCAGTACCGTAATAATCGGAAGCACTTTCTTCACCTTAGATGCATCCTTTACTAAGTCCCATGCATCTCCTTCATAATTTGCTGCAGCTGCAACTACCTTAGCACAATCCAGCGTACTTCCTCCACCTACCGCAAGTACAACATCTACTCCTTCTTCTTTACAAACTTGTGCACCTTTATTAACAGTTGTAATCCTTGGGTTAGGTTCTACCCCACTAAGTTCTACTACCTCCACTCCATTATCAGCTAGTTGCTGCATAACTTTATTATAGAGCCCTATTTTTTTGATACTTCCTCCTCCGTATATAAGTAAAACCCTTTTCCCATATTGCTTGACTGTCTGTCCAAGATTCTCAATTTGTCCCTTACCAAATAGAATTTTAGTAGGAATAGAATAATAAAAATTATTCATTATAACATCTCCTTTTAAAGTTTTTTATTAAAACCTTCTGCATATACTACTAACAATAAACTTATCCTATGCATTTTACAAGAAGGAGGCTTTAGGTTGAAGAAATTTTCTATTATAGGCACTTTATTTGTTCTTCTTATAGGTAGTCTTTTACATTTTACGTATGAATTAAGTAATGGTAATGCTTTTGTTGCACTCTTCAGTCCTATTAATGAAAGTTTGTGGGAACATTTTAAACTAGGTTTCTATTCCCTTATACTTTATGCATTAATTGCATATCCTTTTATAAAAAATAAAGCAAATAATTACTTATTTGCTTTAGGAATTTCTTCTATTATATTAAATCTTGTTATCGGACTGCTTTATTACACTTATACACACTTTACAGATAAGAGTATTTTTTGGCTTGACATTACTATTTATATACTATCAGTTATCATGGCTTTTTTTATCTTTTACAAACTTACCACACTTGCTCCACTTCCTATTATTACACAATGGATAGGCCTTATCATCATTCTACTTACTATATCTGCTTTTATCATGTTCACCTTAAATCCACCTAATCAATTAGAATTATTCGTAGATCCAACAAAATCTTGATATGCAAAAAAGACACCCGCCATCTATCCAGATAAAGGGTGTCTTTTTTATTAAGCCGACGATCGGACTCGAACCGATAACCTGCTGATTACAAGTCAGCTGCTCTGCCAATTGAGCCACGTCGGCAAATATGAAACTCCCCGAGTAGGGTTCGAACCTACGACCCTTCGGTTAACAGCCGAATGCTCTGCCGCTGAGCTATCGAGGAATATTTTTAAAAAGTATAGGCCCGAGTGGACTCGAACCACCGACCTCACGCTTATCAGGCGTGCGCTCTAACCACCTGAGCTACGAGCCTATATTGTTTGTGTTCCGCCACATCGCTTGGAACGTTTATTATAATACCGCATAACACGACAGATGTCAACTGGTTTTTTACATTTTTTTATTTTTTATTTTTATTTTTCTTTGTTCTACTTTATTCCACTTACCTATTGACCATATACAAAGCTTTATTATGACTTCTTTAGATACATATAAAAGCTTTCTTTTTCTCCACACTTAATAAGATACTTATAGTGACTTTATCTTCTTTAATTGTTCTCTCAAATTCCATATACGAACTTATAAGTAATCCATTCTACTTGCTTTTCTTCCACAATCTTTATAAAACTCTCTCTAACTTGCTTATTTCTACTTCCTTTCTATTAGAAGGATAAGAAATACCTGGAATAAGTTTAGTAATCTTTTCTGGATGTTGTACAAGAATCTTACAGCATAATCTTTGAAGTTCCACCATACCAGTATCTTCAAATGAGTTTTTTATTTACTACTTAAATCAGATACTAGTTGTTCTATGAGTTTTTCATGATGTCTATACATATTTTTAATAAATGCGCTTCTATATCTAGTATTGACAGATTGCTTGTCTTTTTTGTGGCCTGATTATACAACAAATTTATAGTCCCCATCCTTATCTCCCTCACTTCTATTTCATAGTAACATTTTACAACCTAAGGCTATTTTCTGATAACTATAAAAGACTCCTAGTATCAGTAGATACTAGGAGTCTTTATTCTAATTATTTATTATTTACCGAAGTATCTGTTTAAAAGACCTTCGAAAGCTTTACCGTGACGAGCTTCATCTTTAGCCATTTCATGTACTGTGTCATGAATTGCATCTAAACCTAATTGTTTAGCTAATGTTGCTAATTCTTTTTTACCAGCTGTTGCGCCATTTTCAGCAGCTACACGCATTTCTAAGTTTTTCTCTGTTGAAGCTGTAAGAACTTCTCCTAATAATTCAGCAAATTTTGCAGCATGTTCTGCTTCTTCATAAGCAGCTTTTTCCCAGTATAAACCAATTTCTGGGTAACCTTCTCTATGAGCAACTCTAGCCATAGCTAAGTACATACCTACTTCTGAACATTCACCTTCAAAGTTAGCTCTTAAACCTTCAATGATTCTTTCATCTACACCTTGTGCTACACCTACAACATGTTCATCAGCCCATACAAGACCTTCTGTTGATTGTTCTGTGAATTTATCTGCACCTACATGACAGATTGGACATTCAGCTGGAGCTGCATCTCCTTCGAAAACATAACCACATACTGTACATACATATTTTTTCATAATCTAATCCCTCCACTGTTTAAATTATTTATTTTAAATTGTTTGTAACTAAGAATAATTATTATATACATATTATATCTAAGTTAATTTCTCTTGTCAACTACATTTTAAATTTTTTTATTTAAGTTTAAAAACACTTTTTGGTTGCTTACAAATCGGACATACATAGTCATCTGGAAGCTCTTCAAAAGGAATCTCTCCATTATATTCATAGTGACAAACTGTACATTCATATATTTTTTCATTTTTAGTAGTTGGCGGCATAGATTGAGCTTTTAACTCTCTATACGCTGCATAAGTCATAGGTTTATTTTCTTTAAAGTCTTTAGCATCTATTACGCTTGCAATAAAAATAGTGTGTGTTCCTACATCTACAGTTTGTGTTACCTTTCCGGTTAGTACTGCAACAGCGCCATCTTCTATATAAGGGTTACCTAATACATCTACCTTATAATCAATCCCCTCAAACTTATTAACATCACGGCCTGACTGCATACCAAATCTTTTTACATTTTCTAATGCACTTACTTCTGACAAAGTTGTTAAACTAAATTGGCCTGATGCCTTCACCATATCGTGTGTCAAATTTGTCTTTGCTACTGTAATACTAATTTGTTCAGGTATAGAAGTTACTTGCATACCTGTATTAATGATACAAGCATTTAACTTATTCTCTAACTTTGTTCCTAATACATATACACCATAACTCATTGTAAATAAAGCTGTCTGATCCATACTTACACACCCTTTCATTATATATATAACAATAATTATTATTTAATATATTTTTTATATTATGATATATCCAAACAATTGTTTTGTCAACCTACTTTTACCATCTATTGGTTTTTATATAATCATTTTCTGTTCATATTTATAAGTTATTCTTAAATTATAAATTACCCACTTAAAAGGAGACTTACATTGCAGAAAATCGCTATTATTACAGACAGCTGTTCAGATTTAACCTTTGAAACACTTAATCAGTATCACATTACTATGTTCCCTATACGTATTATCTATAAAGAAAGAGAATTTCTTGATAAGATAGAAATTACCTCTGAAGAAATGTATGCAAATCTTCAAAAAGAAATCCCTTCTACTTCTCTCCCTGACTTAGCTTATTGCGAAAAGCAAGTTGCTAAACTTAAAGCTGAAGGCTTCACTGATTTTATTATCATCACTGTTTCTTCTAACCTCTCTGGAACACTTAATGCTTTAAAAATCTTAGGTGAACATCATACAGATGTTAACTTCCATTTCTTTGATTCTCTTACTTTAGGTTATCCTCAAGGTGTTATTGCAATAGAAGCAGGAAAATTAGCTATAGCTGGTGAAAACGTAGAAAGTATTTTAACTAAACTTGAAGATGTAAGAAAACGTACACATGGCTATATTGCCCTTGATACTTTAGAATACTTAAAACGCGGCGGACGCCTTGGTAAAACAACAGCAACACTAGGGGAACTTATTAGCCTTAAACCTATTATTTCTTCTAACGATGAGGGTTTACTCTTTACATATTGTAAAGCGCGAGGAAGGAAACAAGCTCTATCTAAAGTAAAACAAATTATCCTTAGCTACTTAGATAAAGGAAAATGTAGTTTATGGATACTTCAAGGAAATGCACTTAAAGACGGCTACGCTCTTTTAGAAGAATTAAAAAGTCATCCTAATCTTAATTTCATTTCACTGGAGACGGTAGGTCCATCTATGGGTGTCCATACAGGTCCTAACGTAGTCGGTTTTGCTATATTAGAAGAAGCATAAAAAAGAAAGCGCCCTATAATAGGGCGCTTTTTATCACCATTAATCTTCAATATCAATAGCACTTACAGGACAGCCATCTCTAGCTGCTTCTGCATCACCTTGTACATTTTCTGGAATCTCACCTTCAATAGCCACAGCTAAACCATCATCTTCTAAAGAAAATACTTCTGGGCATGTAGCTGGACAAAGTCCACATCCAATACATGTATCTTTATCTACGCTTGCTTTCATCTTGATGCCTCCTTAAATGGAAATAGTCTTCTGTTATTATTTCCTAGGGCAATAGATTTATACCAAGATATTTCCTATTCCAAACAATTGTTGGATAGCAAGTCTATTCTTTTCAATATCTAATGCAATATTAGATTTTTTAAGTTCTAATTCCTCTAGTAAACTAAGGGTAGAATCATAATTATTAGTCTTACGTATTTGTGCAATATCTTGATTAAGTTTATTCACTTCATTCTGCTTAGCAGATATAGACTGATTATCTGTCTGTATTTTATCTTCAACTTCTTTAATATGTGTAAGCTGTTCATTAGAAACTTCTATATAATAGATGGAACCATCATCTAGTTTTCCTTTATTGTATGCCTTAAAAGACTGTACCCCTACATCTACTACATTAGATCTAGTTAATTTGAGTCTTACTTTCTGACTACCTGGTTTATAAGTTCCAAAAAGCCAACTTTTTTCTGGTATTGCAGCCTCATACTCTCCATTTTCATAGCGATCTAATATATAAAGGTCTACTTCTTTATAGGTTTTTAGTTCACTTACTTCTTGAGTATAAGATGCAATTTGGTTATTTAAATCTGCAATCTCTTTAGTAACCTTTTGAACTTCATTCACTATCATTTCCGTCTGTACATCAACACTTTGCTTCATATTCATTAAGTCAACTTCTTGAAGTTCTATTTGCTTAAGTTCTTCCTGTAAACGTTTAATCATACCATTGTAATTTGTAAATGCTACATATTCTGATGTCGTAATGATACGTTTCTTATTTAAAATATCCACCCATAAGCCTAACGTCTCAAGTTCAATCTCCTTTGTTTTAAGTTCTGTAAAAAGAACTTCTTTAGCACGCGTTGCTTCTATATAATCTAAGAGTTTAATAGATGTGCTTTCTATATCACCTTTATGGGGGAAGGATAAAAGCTCATAAACATTAATTTCAAACTGCTCTAGTGGAAGTTTCTCACCTTTTAATGAAAGCAATTTATAAAGACTTTCCACTTTGTCCTGTGTAAGTTTTGCTTCGCTACCAAAATAAGCCTCAAGCGCTCTTTCAAAAGTGACTATGTCTAAGCGCTTCATATATTCTTTTAAATTATTTGATGGCGTTTTACTTATGACTTCATCAAACAAAGCCTTTTGGTCCTTAAATAATAGGCCTTCTTTATTATACTTTATAAGTATTCTCTCTTTCGTAGCTTCATCAAAGTTTACGAAATACTTTTCTAGAAATTCTTGACTCACTTCAGATAAATCTGTTACTAAGTATTCAAGCCCTTGCTTGAAATAAAAATGTGTATATTCTCGAGGCTTCGCCTTAGTAAGAATATTGACAACCTGAGCCGGCATTTCTTTTATCTTAAAATAAGAAATTTGAATTAAATTCATATTCATAATCAGCACTAAACCTATTATTACTACACTACCAGTAGGTATAACTACTTTTTTATTTTCATCAATCCACTGCAAAGACACTTCTTTAATGTGTACAAGTTTTTCTTTGAAATTCATACTCTCTCCTTTGTGTCGTATTCTGTCCTAATTATACAATGTTTGTGTTTTTAAAACAATTGTATTGTATTTTCCTTTGTCCGTCTGCTATAATGAGGCATATCCGGTAGAAGCTTAGTAGAAGAATGTCTTACGACATACCGAAGGAGTAACGCTCTCAGGTACTTATTATAAGTGGGACTGCTTAGCCGACGGAACTCTGGAGAGACTTGCGATATGCAAGCGCCGAAGGTGCAAGGCATGGTATACATGCTCAAACTCTCAGGCAAAAGGACAGGGATTCTTTTATCTAATTGAATAATTACATATTCTCCCTATCCCTTTTTATGCAGAGTAAAATCTAACATTAAAAGGAGATATCAAAATGGAACAAATCACTTTATTTTTAGGAAAAGTCAATGACTTTGCATGGGGTTGGCCCCTTCTTGTTCTTCTATTAGGAACAGGACTACTTCTTACAGTAAGACTCGGTCTTATTCAAATCGTTAAATTACCTAAAGCATTAAAACTTATTTTCACAGCAAAAAATCACGGAGATGGTGACATCAATAGCTTCGGTGCATTATGTACTGCGCTTGCAGCAACAGTAGGAACTGGAAATATTGTAGGTGTAGCAACAGCTATCGCAGCTGGTGGACCTGGTGCCTTATTCTGGATGTGGCTAGCTGCCTTTATAGGTATGGCTACCAAATACGCAGAAGGTGTATTGGCTATTAAATACCGCACAGTAGATGCTAATGGACAAATGTCTGGTGGACCTATGTACTATATCTTAAATGGTATGGGCAAAAAGTTTAAACCACTTGCAGTATTCTTTGCCTTTAGCGGTGTTCTTGTAGCACTTCTTGGTATTGGTACTTTCTCACAAGTAAACTCTATTACCAGCAGCATCAACAGCCTAACAGGTCTCTCACCTAAAATTATTTCTATCATAGTAGCTGCCCTTGTAGGACTGATTGTTATTGGTGGTATTAAAAATATTTCTAAAGTTTCTTCAAAAATTGTACCTATTATGGCCATTCTTTACCTTATTGCTTGTGGTGTTATTTTAGCTGTTAACTTCGAAGCTATTCCCAACGCTTTTATGACTATTATTTCTTCTGCCTTTACAGGCCACGCTGCTATGGGTGGTTTTACAGGAGCTGTTATGAAAGATGCTATTAGCAAAGGGGTAGCACGTGGTGTATTCTCTAACGAGTCCGGCCTTGGTAGTGCTCCAATCGCTGCCGCCGCTGCAAAAACACATTGGCCAGCTGAACAAGGGCTTATCTCTATGACAGGTACTTTTATCGATAGTATTCTTATTTGTACACTAACAGGCCTTACTCTTGTTATCACAGGTATATGGACTACAGATACAAGTGCTGCTCTTATGACACAAGGTGCTTTTAGTACAGTGTTCGGTTCTCTTGGTAGTGCTACTTTATCAATCTGCCTTGTACTCTTTGCTTTTACAACCATTCTTGGTTGGAATTATTATGGTGAACGTTGCATCGAATTTTTATTTGGTGTTAAAGGTATAAAACCTTATAGATTAGTATTTATACTTATGGTTGCACTGGGTGGTTTTTTGCAAATTCAGCTTGTCTGGACTATTGCTGATATTGTAAATGCCCTTATGGCCTTCCCTAACCTTATTGCACTTCTTGCCTTATCAGGTGTAGTTGTTAAAGAAACTAAAGCTTACTTTAATCACCTTAAACAAGAAGAAATAACAACTACAACTGCTTTAGAAAAAGAAGTAGCTTAAATCACAAAGACCGAGTCCTTAGAATCCTTTTCTAAGGCTCGGTCTTTTGTTATGTTTTCAAAAACAGGGCATACACTAGTTATAAGCAATCCTTTTGGGAGGTATTTTGACATGGTAAAGGAACTCATTTACACCTACTTTATTTCTTTATTTATACTCCTTATTGTTACATATAGAAACAGAAGATCAGGCCTACGTATTAGCCTGAAGGTATTTACAAGTCTATTATTTGTAGGCATTGCCTTCTTAGGATTTAGGCCTCTTGCTTTCTCATTTAATTATGCTTATTTCATATTTGCAGGATTAGTATTTAGTGCACTAGGAGATTTATTATTAGGTTTTACACATAACGCTTCTTATAAAGATAATATTATGCTTCGAGATGGCATCATTGCCTTTTCACTTGCCCATATAGCCTTTATTATTGGCTTTAATATCATTCAGCCTTTTACTCAGTATTTACTTCTTTTCATTCCTCTTGGGGTAGCTACTCTATTTATACTCCTTACATACCCTAAACTTATAGATACAGGTAATCTACGCTTACCTCTTGTTTTATATAGTTTTATTATTATTACCATGGTCCTTACCGCATTAAATACAAATATGTCTCTCCTTATAATAGGTGCTCTTTGCTTTGTTGTCTCTGATATTATTTTAGGCGTAGCCTTCTTATACGGTGAAAAGCATCGCTTTCTTCCATTACTTAACTTACTTATTTACTATATAGGGCAACTTTGCCTAGCCCTTTTTCTTTTTAAATAAATAGAAGTGTTATCCAATTACTTGGTGGCATATTCTATATATTCAAATAACCCTTCTTATATTTGATAAATATCGCTAGCTTTTACTAATTCCATTTCATGTCTAGATAATGCATCTATTGTTTTCTCACAGTTTTCTGTTCGTAAAATAATAGATGCATCATCCCCTATAGAAAAGGCATACATATATTCAATACTAATATTATCCTCCGCAAGATAAGTAAGGAGTGTTTTAAGTCCACCTGGTGTATTAGGTACTTTGCATCCGATGACAGGTGTCTTCTGTACAGAAAATTGTTGGTCTTTAAGAAGTCTTAAAGCCTCATCTGGGTTACTTACAATAAGTCTTACAATACCATAGTCAGATGTATCTGCAATTGAAAGTGCTGATACATTGATATTGGCATCTCCTAGTATTTGCATTACTTCAAAAAGTCTACCTGATTTATTCTCTACAAAAACTGAAAGTTGCTGTATAATCATATCTTCTTCCTCCCTTTATTGTGTTTGTTTTATTATAACTGTCTTTTATCAATAATTCGCTTAGCCTTTCCTTCGCTTCTAGCTATACTCTTAGGCTCAACTAGTTTAACTTTTACTTGAATGCCTAATACAGATTGAATCTCTTCTGTAATACGCTTTTCAATCTCTTTCATATATCGCATACCATCTACGAATGTAATCCCTTCTTTACCTTCAACCCATACTTCAAGTGTATCTAAGTTATTCACTCTATCTACAATAAGCATATAATGTGGAGCAATTTCACCCAGGTTAAGTAGCACACTTTCGATTTGAGATGGAAATACATTAACCCCTCGTATAATGAGCATATCATCGCTTCTTCCTGTACACTTGATCATACGGATAGTTGTTCGTCCGCAGCCACACTCTCCAGGAATCAGACTTGTAATATCTCTTGTACGATATCGCAAAAGTGGCATAGCCTCTTTGGTTACTGTCGTAAAGACAAGCTCTCCAGGTTCACCTACTGGTAAGCTCTTAAGCGTTAGTGGATTTATAATTTCAGGGATAAAGTGATCCTCATTAATATGAATATGATTTTTATGTGTACACTCAAATCCTACTCCAGGCCCTATTACTTCACTTAGTCCATAACTGTCATAAGCCTTTATTCCTAAAAGTTCTTCAATCTGATTCCGCATCTCATAACTCCAAGGTTCTGCACCAAGTGCTCCTATTCTAAGTTTAAGGTCAGTAGCTGGGTCAATCCCCATACTTCTAATACTTTCTGCTAAGTATAAAGCATAAGAAGGTGTAGTCACCAGCATAGTACTACCAAACTCACGCATAATTTGAATCTGTTTCTTAGTATTACCAGAGGAGATAGGTACAATAGTGGCCCCTAACTTTTCTGTTCCATAATGAAAGCCAAGCCCTCCTGTAAAAAATCCATAACCTAGTGAATTCTGCACCACATCATCTTCTGTAGCACCCATTCCTACTAATGCTCTAGCCATGCAATTTGCCCATGTATCTAAGTCATTTTTAGTGTATCCAACTACTGTAGGTTGCCCTGTTGTGCCAGAGGAGGCATGCACACGTACTACCTTTTTCATAGGTACTGCAAAAAATCCATAAGGATAGTTATCCCTTAGATCTTGCTTTGTTGTAAAAGGTAATTTATTAAGGTCTTCTATTCCTTTAATGTCCCCAACTTCAATACCCATATCATCCATCTTCTTTTTATAAAACGGTATATTTTCATACGCATGCGCCACTGTCTTTCGAAGTCTTTCACCTTGAAGTAAGCGCATTTCATCCCTTGATAAACTTTCTTCTTTCTGCCATATCACCCTTATCACTCTCCATTATTTTCTACGGTCAATAATACGTTTTGCTTTTCCCTCACTACGTTCAATGCTACGTGGTTCAACAAGTTTAACTTTTACATGAAGTCCTAATAAGCTAAATAGTTCTGCTGTAATATGTTTTTCTATTTTTTCCAATGATTTTATGGCATCTGTAAAGAATTCAGGTTTTACTTCAACCCATACTTCAAGTGTATCTAGATTATTAATACGATCTACAATTAACACATAGTGTGGCGCTGTCTCTGCCACTTTAAGGAGTACACTTTCAATTTGTGATGGGAATACATTAACACCACGAATAATAAGCATATCATCACTGCGTCCCGTTACCTTATCCATACGTGTTAGAGTTCTTCCGCATTTACATGTTTCTGTATGTAATCTTGTAATATCTCTTGTTCGATATCTCAAAAGAGGAAGTGCCTCTTTTGTAACCATAGTAAATACAAGTTCCCCTTCACTCCCTTCAGGTAAAACTTCAAGGGTATTGACATCAATAATTTCAGGTACAAAGTGGTCATCATTAATATGCATACCACTTCTAGCTTGACATTCAAAAGCAACCCCCGGTCCTAACACTTCACTTAAACCATAAATATCCATAGCGTTAATGCCAAACATACTTTCAATTTGCTCTCTCATCTCTTCTGTCCAAGGCTCCGCCCCAAAAATACCTGTATGTAAGTTTGTACTTCTTGGGTCAATACCCATATTCTTCATGGTTTCTCCGATGTAAAGTGCATAAGAAGGTGTGCATGCAATAACTGTACTACCAAATTCCTGAATAAGCTGAATTTGCTTCTTTGTATTGCCTCCTGATATTGGTACAACAGCTGCTCCTAGATGT
Organism: Zhenhengia yiwuensis; assembly: GCF_014384995.1. Taxonomy (GTDB): domain Bacteria; phylum Bacillota; class Clostridia; order Lachnospirales; family Cellulosilyticaceae; genus Zhenhengia; species Zhenhengia yiwuensis. The sequence continues at coordinate 12,734 of NZ_JACRSY010000014.1, forward strand.
TCAGCTCCATAATGTACACCTAAGCCTCCTGTAAAAAGCCCATAACCAAATGCTACCTGAATAATATCTTTTTTAGTTACCCCCATAGCTGTAAAGCTACGTGCAATCACATTACTCCACATCTTAATATCATTTTGAGTATAGCCTACTACTGTTGGGTGTCCTGTAGTACCAGAAGAAGCATGGATACGTACCACTTCTTCCATAGGCGCTGCAAAAAGCCCGTAAGGATAATTATCTCTTAAATCTTGCTTTGTTGTAAAAGGTAACTTACTAAGATCATCTATACTTTTAATATCTCCAGGTTCTAAACCTAAAGCTTTCATCTTATCACAGTAAAAAGGTACATTATTATATACACGATTAACGGTTTTAATCAGTCTTTCTGATTGCACCTGCCTTTTTTGCTCAATATCATAAACCTCTTCCTCTTGCCAATACCTCATACAAATCCCCCTACCTTGCATATTATATTTTAAAATTTTATCATTATTAATTTTTATACGCAACAAAACAATCTAAATAATTATATTTAATTTATAAAATTTAAAATATAAAGTTTTTATAGTCACTCAAATAAAAAAGGCATTACAAATCCTTTTGTAATGCCTTTCTCATTATTTATTTGGCGTAGCAATAAGCCATTGTTGTTGTTTTTGATTTTCTGGTAAGATATGTGAATCAAACCACATATAGAAAAATCTTTCTGCATTTGTATAATTATAACCATCTTGAAGGTGATCTGATGTATCATAGGAGTCTGCCATAATAATGACATCATCACTAAATACATCATCTGTACCCATTGTATCGTAACCAATAATTACTCTCCAATGGCCACCAAAATCTATATTTTCAACCATAATCGGTGTATTATTCTTAAGGTTTTCTAAAACAAAGTTTTTAAAGTCTTCTGGATCATAGAAAGTATACCCCGCCTCATCCGCTTCTGTAAGAGATGACTTTACATCCCATCCAATTTCTTCAAAGAAGTGCACCATCCCTGAAGTCGAAGTACCATATTCACCTTGTTCATCTGCTAAACCAGGATTTTGCTTATTAGAGTAGTTTAAGTCTTTATTGCAATTCATAACTTCTGCAATCTCTAATTCCTCATAAGCTGTTTCTCCAAAATGATTAAGTACCATAAGTGCTGCTACAGGACCACATGTAGACTCTGTTGTTTGTTGATACGTCTTAAACTTAGGTAAAAGTGTAAGTGTATCTGTACTTTTCATATTGTAGAAATCAAATACAGGAAAATAAGCCGAATTCTTTACATTGCCCATTCCATCATAAGATGAAGCACCTGTAGTCGTTGTGTCATAACCCTCAGGAAATGGTATAACATTTACACCTTGTCCATAAGTTACTGTTCCCATACTTAATAAACCTGTTAATCCTAGTAGTGTTGCTGTTAATCTCTTTTTCAATTTACTTGTCAACTCCCATCAAAAATATGTATTTTATCTTACGACATACAAAAAATAGCATACTTTTTGACATATGACAACCTTTTACTTTACTATTACTCTATTATTAGTTTAGCTATACTTCCACTTTTTGTTATTTTCTAATTAATCCATTTTAATAGTTTACCAAATTTTCAGCTTTCTAGTCCATTAAAATTTTTTTATATTTTTTTCGTTTACTTGTAACATTTTATTATGTCAGACTACTAATAAGAAGAGATTATTTACAAAGGAGGTATGCACTTGCAAATGTTAGAAGAGCTCTGTAATCAGCTTTATCCTAGTCTTTTAAAATATTTTTTATCACAAGTTGCAAATTATCATATTGCTGAAGAGCTCACACAAGAAACACTTTTTAGGGCATGCTCTAGCTATACATCTTTTAAAGGACACTCTTCTCTTAAAACATGGATATTTGGTATTGCTCACCATACCCTACATACCTATTATAGAAAAAGTAAAAATAAGGAGCTCTCCCTCCCCTTCGCCTCACATACTTCAAGTGTAGAAGAGCAGGTGCTCCTTAAAGATGACTACATTCATCTTACTCGCGCTATTCACGACTTAGAAGAAACAGAAAGACAAGTGGTATTACTTCGTAGTTATGTAGAACTCGACTTTATAAGTATCGGTGAGATTCTCTCCCTTACCCCTAATAACTGCCGAGTCATTTACTGCCGTAGCCGCCAAAAGCTAAAAAAATTATTAGAAAAGGAGGATTTAAAATGTACTTACCTTGTGAATCCTATCAAGACTTTATACATCTTTATATTGATCATGCCCTTTCAGAACCTTCTACTAGGCTTCTTGAGAAACATCTTCTAGAATGTGAAGTATGTAAGGCTTATTTAGAAACTATTCAAGAAGATCTACCTACTCCTATTGTTAAGGAAAAGACTGACACCGATCAAGCCTTTATTAAAAAGCTTGAACGTAGACTTCTATGGACACAGTCTAGTTTTCTGTTTTGTGGCATACTCATCTGCGTTTTATTCACTCTTTCACAAAACATGTTTCAGAATCTAGCATTATTGCCTCTTATAGGACTTTTAGGCTACTTATTTACTAAGAAGTTATTGCCTGTTCCTTTACTTACTACATTTATCCTCAGTATCAGTTCATGGCTTAAAGAAGGTTTTAGTCTAGATATGATTACTATGATTAGTCTCCTAGCTTTTATTTACTGTATCTTAACACTCGTAGGATCTGGTGCAGGCTATCTTGTTATACGACTTACACATTACTTCAAAACACGTTCTACGTGGTCTAAAACAGGAATTTTCTTCACTTATTTAGGACTTGCCCTTTTATGCCTTGTTATCCTACTTGCTTATAATGAGTCTAATGGAAATCCTTTCACAGCTTTATATGCGAAAAAGCAAATGGAAGATTATTTAGCACACACTTATGAAGGCGAAGATTTCTCTGTACATGAGCCTACATATAATGCAAAGTTTGCACTGTATGACGCTAATGCCTATATACACGGTTATAAAAATCCTAGGCCTTTTACTATTTCCTATAAGAATGGACGAGTATGGGATGACTATTTTGATCGCTACTTAGAAGATATAGAAACCTCAAGACGTCTAGGACGTGAGGCTGCTTCACAAATTAAAGCTTTACTTAATCAGCATGCTATTCCTTTTAGTGAAGTCAGTGTGAGTTTGCGTGTTCCTCAAAATACTTATAATGATATATCTTTTGATAAAACTACTATCAAAGAACCGCTTAGTTTATCTATTACTTTACTAACAGATACTAAGGACTCTTATGAAGACTTTAGCAAATGGTGTGAAGCTATACGTAATCTTATTACAATACAAGACTATAATATTAACTCTCTTACTCTAGACAGTGACCCTTACTCTATGGTCAATCGCCTCTCTCTTGTTTTAGACGAAGATGAAATCTATCAACCTATCCAAGATATAAGTGTATTAGAGAGCTTTATAGACTACGGTAAGCTTAATGATATTACTGACGCTTCCCAAAAGGATGCCTCCGTAAAGGATAACCTCTATAAAAACGAGCTGCTCTCTAATACTCTAATTACTAAACTTCACGAAATGAATCTTCCTATTGAAGATGTTATTATTGAAACATCTCCGAACTCTAGCTCTATTACTATCGAATGGTTTGGTGAGCGTGTATGTCCTTATACTTTTGCTACTACCTGTATCACCATCCGCGACCTCCTTGTAAATGAGCCTGAACTTATTCAGTATTTACCTATTCAGTCATTGGATTTTAGCTATTATTGGGGTACAATGTATGACAGTTATTATGTAGCTCTCTATGGAGAAGACATTTACGCCATAACTACTGATAAAATTGTAGAAGACGTTTTATCTAATGAAAAATATTAAAAGATTAGATAATGTTACCTTAGAAGAACTATCCCTTCATTTAGGTCGATGCCCCAGGTCATCGGCCATGTTTTTTTCATAAAGTCTCTTCCTTTAATTATGACCTCATCTTCATAAACATCTATGCATAATCCCTGACTTCCATTATCTTCTCCATAACCGTCTGACTGCAGAGTATACGCTACACTAGCTGTATTAATATAATAAATACCCTCTTTCTTTATAACTGTTTGAGGATGATCTACTACAGCATGAGTATGTCCCGTGAAGAAAAGCACTCTAGGATATTCTGCTAGGATATTCCTTAATTCCCTATCTTCTAATATACCATCAGGATGCCCTGAATGAGCATAACCATCTACCTCATAAGAACCTGCTGATGTCTCTACTAAAGATTGATGCAAGAAAACAAAAACAGGCTTAGAGTCTGCCCCCTCATCTAATTTATCCTTAAGCCAAGTTAATTGCTCTTTGGTAATTCTCCCCTCATCTTTCAGTGCTTCTTCTGTAGATAGAAAAATAAAGTGGTAGCCACAAATCCACTTATCATAATAAGCATGTGGCATTTGTGTATGCTTCATAAAACAGTTATAAGCTTCTTCATAGCCTCCCTCAAGCCATCTTACATCATGATTGCCCAGTACCATATAAGTTTCTGGATGTGGGCACGCATCTAAAATAGATTGAAAGCGTTCGTAGTTCTCATCTCTTCCTGATTCTGTCATATCCCCTACAATACATAGCACCTTAGCTTCTGGGTTTACTTCATTTAAGTCCTTTAATGCTTCTTCAAAATGCTTATTAAACTTATTTTCCCATCCTGTAACATGTAAATCTAATATTACATTAAATGTCATAATAGGTTTCATTTGTTGAATAGACATCTTCTTCCCCCTAGATTGGTTTATTAAAATATTCACTTTCTATTTTAACCTACTACACTAAATTTTCAAACTTTTTATAGCATTTTAGAATATAAAAAGCACGAAATAGAGGCTAAACCCTTTATATCGTGCTTTTTTATTCAAAATAATTACTTTTAACTTGCTCTTATTCTACTACTGGTACAAATGGATTTTTAATTGCTCTACCACCATGTTTTGCAATGAAAGTATAAAGTTGACTATGGATTTCATTTGCTTTACCTATTGCATCTTCTGCTGTAGCAATACCTGTTTCAGTCATATACATAGCTGCCGCTTTTGTATCTTTCTTAGCAAGTTCTACTACTTTTTTATCTACTTCTTCTTGTGCTTTAATAAGCTCTAACTCATATTGTTTCCAATAACTTCTTACACCTTGACCGTAGTTCACACGGTCAAGTTCTGCAAGTGTAGAAAGGCCTCTAAATGTCCAGTAAGCAGATAATGGATTATAGTTTACACCAGGTACTTTATAAGCTTCATGTGTATCTGTAATACCTCCGAATGTTGGTAAGTAAACTGAGTGTTCAGCATTCCCCATTGCCATCCACATAAGTCCACCTACTTCTTTAGGGTATTCTTCTTTCATTTGGATAATATGACATTCTGCCTGATTCTCTGTACCAATTGCACGTTTACCTTTATTTTCAGGAAGGTTTACATCATTTGCTGTACCTTCATAACGGTATCTTTGAAGATCCATTACTTCATCAACAGAGATTTTGTCATCTGCTTTCATAAATAAATCAAATACTGGTGTATCAAGCGCAATGTTTTGTGATGGTGAGAAGAAATGTTGACCTCCCCATGCACGTAGTCTATTGCCTTCTGTCATTGTTTCTCCATATGTGAGCGCTAAATGGAATTTGCCTTCATGATTTTTAAGAAGACCATTTTTAGCTGGCATGTTGATGATATCTTTTGAAGCCATGACATTTTCTTGATCATTTAAATCAATGTACCCAAGCATAAATGCATTTGGAATAACTGCATACATATCATCTGGTACTTTTACAGCTGCCCATTGATGACCACTTAAAATTTCCATGTACCATGCTTCGTTTTGGTCTGCAAATAAAATGATATTACCTTCTGCTGAACCATGTTTTTCTACGATTTCACCAAGTACTTGCACGCCTTCTTTAGCTGTTTTAATACGTGGTAATACAACTGATGGAATAGCCGCTTCACGAAGTCCACTTTCTACAAGTGGGTCAACTTTTTGAATTGCTTCATTTAAGTAAGCTGAAACAGTTGCTGTCATAGCTACACCTTGTTCATTAATTCCTGCTGCTGCATAAATACCATCTTCATGCTCTGCTACGTCTGGCAACATTGTATATTTATAAGCCTTTGTAGGTTGTTCAATCTTAAAGCCATTAAGGTCTTCAAACATTTCCCCTTTTTTGTATGTTGCAGCTGGCACAACTACAAAGTTTTTATTATAAGCAGCCCCAATATCTTCTGTTCTACCAATGATAATACTACCATCTTCTGTAGCATCTTTCCCTACTACTACACCTGTACATGCAAAGACATTTACACTTGTTGATAAGCTTAAAAGCATAACCATAAGCCCTTTAAGTAAATTATTTTTCTTACTCATCTCTATCCCTCCATAATCCCTATATATGAATTTTTATTAATTAATAAGTTACTTTATACATAGTATCACAGATAAGATTAGACCGCAAGATATTTTTTAATTTTTATTCATAAAATTGTATACTTAGTATTATTTTAATAAATACTAATCCATGGCTTAGTGGTAGTATACTCCACTTTCTTACCTATATATTCACTTAATCCAAGTAGTGGTATAAACACTTTTCCTTCTATTATACGTGTGGCCGCTTCAAGGCAAATGAACTTATCTCCCTCATATATATATCTACTTCCCGGCAAAACAGTTAATTCTCGCCCATCTTTTATAAGAAGCATTTGCATAGTATGTGCATCCCACTTTACTTCCATTCCTAGTGCCTGCCCCAACTTCCTTGCCTCTACTAATGTTATTCCGCCTTCTTCCAAAGATAAATACTGGTCTATATACCCATCTATCTTAATTGCCTTTGATATTAACGGTGTATGTTTATACATACTTTTCGTATCTGCTAAGCTTGTCATAAGCTTATTATAATCTTGCGTACTTAAATAGGAGTCCTGCCCACTTCTATAATTACTTAATGCTTCTTCAGCAGGCAACACTCTAAAATGAGGCCTACCATCTATGCGTGATAAATCTGTCCATATAGGTACATACTCTGCATAATCAATAAAGGTTTCTCCTGTCTCAAAGTTCTTTGTAAGCGTTAAATTTAATAAAATACTACTGTCACGGTAACGGGTTCTTTGAGCAGAAACGAAATTACCTAAAGAATAAATTACAAACTTTCCATTTTGAAGTTCCATAGGTTGCAAAACATGAGGATGGCTACCTAGTACAATATCTACCCCATTATCAAAAAGGAATTTCACCCATTCTTCCTGCGCTTTATTCTGCTGTCTTTCATATTCATTTCCAAAGTGGAGACTCACACAAATAATATCTACTCCTTGCTGCTTAGCTAAGTCAATATCCCTTAGCATCTTCTCCTTATTTAAATAGTTTACACAGTATTCTTTATCTTTATCTGGTCTAATCCCATTAGTCCCATACGTGTAAGCCATAAAAGCTATTTTGATTCCTTTCACCTCTTGAATGAGTACCTTATCCTGCTCTTCCTTAGTTCTAGCCGTACCTGTATGAGCCAGCCCCACTTCATCTAAAACTTTAAGAGTGTGGGCTACCCCCTGATAATGCCTATCTAAACTATGATTGTTAGCTGTAGTTAGCACATCAAAGCCTGTATTTTTAAGAGCTATTGCAAGCTGTTCGGGGGCATTAAAAGCTGGATAACCTGTATACCCTCTTTCTTTCCCTGCTAAAGGTGTCTCTAAATTTCCTATAGCTAAATCTGCATTTTCTATGTATGGCTTAATATGTTTAAACATGTAGTCAAAGTTATATGTATTTGTTCCTGGCACTTTCCCCCCTTCAATTTCCTCCTTATGCATCATAATGTCACCTACCGCTACAAGTTTAATAGTTTGAATAGGTGCCCCATTTTCTGCTGCTCTTATTCCCCACGTCTGTACTAACATTAAGATACCTGCACATAGACCTAATAAATTTCTTACCATTTGTTTCATCACTGAATCTCCCCTCTAAGTTCATCCCTATTTTAGCCTATTCTTATTAACTCCAAACTAGTACCTCTTCGTTCCTTTCAATCCTTAAGATCGTCTATTCATTTTCTAACCTATGTTGTATAAACTGTATACATAGCAGACCTCTACTCTGCAAAAGTGAACCTTTCTTAGAACACAAAAAAGCGAGGCCTCCCTTAACGGATTACGCCTCACTTCCTATATCTTTTATTCAGCTCTTAAATCATAGCCACCTTTGGCCCCATCCATCTTAAGTCCTACTGTATATTTACCTTCTGAATAAACAGGTATCTTTTGCTCCAATTCTTGACTTCCTGTATAAACCTCATTATAAACCACTTCTCCATGCGGGTCCTTAACCGTTAAGGTAATGACTCCTTCTTCCACTTTAATATCTCCCCGTAATACTAAAGTGTCTCCTACCTGTTTCTTCACCTTAATACTGTCTCTGCCCGTTTGATAGTAGAAACTTGCCTTTAGGTGATTACCCATACTTGTTTCAACAGACATAATAGATACGGAGGAGTTAAACATTTCCCCACCTGTAGCACCCATAACAAACATCAAACCAAAGATTGCGATAAACGCTGCAATACAAATTCCTCCAATAATAGCAAGTGGTTTTACCAGATTAGTTTTCTTAGTCACCTTAGTTGCTGTCTGGTGCACAATATTCTCTTCTACCTTAGCACCGCAGTACGGACAATAGGCCATTTGACTACCTACAGCATGTTTGCATATCTCACAAGTGTTTTCAAAGATAGCCTGACAGTTTGGACACACATTATAATCAAATTTTACTTCTGCATTGCAGTTAGAACAAGTATACTTCTTTTCCTGATTACTCCTTACGACAAGATAAATAATGACCCCTATTAAATTAGGTGTAAAAACCGCTACCACCATCCATAACCAAGGATTAAGGTCATGTGCCTTTGCATCTTTATAAACAACTACCCCTATTACAAGCATTAATAAAATAGGTACTGCTAATATAGCTAACATGAAAGCTGAAAACCCTATCATTCCTAATTCCATCTTTACTCCTCCTTTAACGTCTCTCTAATTCTTTATCTTTATAATAAATCTTACCTAGTAGGTAGGCTGCTATAGGAAGCTGCATACTAAAAACGCCTATGCCTACAATGATAGATATTTGCTGCATACTCGTGGAGAGGCATACCATAAAGATTGTTTCCCCTACAACTAAAAGGATATTGAGAAGGATTACAATGACAAAAGGTGCCCACTCTCTCTTCTTCTCACATCTTAAAGCTTGCCTACTTGCTTTCTCCCTCGCCTCATAAATAAGCCTATTACTTGGTGAAACGGTCACATCCGAAAGTTCTTGTAGCAATCTATCTAATTGTTTATCATCCATTGCAATTCCTCCTTTCCTAATAATTTCTTAAGCTTCTGTCTTCCATCATAAATCCGGGACTTAACTAACCTTTCAGGGATTCCTAGTATTTCTCCTGCTTCCTTATAGGAAAGCTTCTCATTAAATACGAGTAGAAGAGGCAGCTTATACTTATCTGGAAGTGCCTTAATCCCTTCTAGTATCATCCCTAATTCTTCCTTATAAATAAAAGTATTTTCTATACTTTCTTCTTTATCACCAAGCTGTTCTAACTGTGATTCTTCATAGCATCTTCTCTTAAGTTCTAGTCTAAAGCGCCTTAACTTATCTCTATAGGTATTGACTGCAATCTGGGTAAGCCATGGATAAAATGCCCGAGATGCATCATAAGTATGAAGTTTTTCTAATACTTTGACCCAAGTGTCTTGAAATAAATCATCAGCTCTTTCTTTGTCCTTCTCGAGATAAAGACATAGTCTATAAAGCTGATCTTTATGCTCATAAATCATCTGTTCAATCTCCACGGCTATCCCCCTTTCATTTGCTTTACACTACTATATACGATACGACATTTAAGAAGTTGGAAATTTATTTTAAAAATTTATCTCTTTATTTTAAAAGAAAGATAACGCCTTCTATTAAAGATCTCATCATCCGGTTCTGGCAAACTTTCTATGACTTGACGAATTGTGGTAGCTTCTTCTTCCTCTAGTAACACTTTCTCAGGAGTAGCATTATCGCTTATTACATCTTCTTCTAATGGTATGGTTGATAGTAATCCTCTTTTTTTGAGTAAATTTAAAGTATGATTTCTTGCACTTGCTCCTATGTATGCTTTTTCCTTCCCCTCCTGTATATTCAGCTCATTTTTTCTCTCCCATAGCTTTGCAAAAACATCCGAAGCTAATTCTTCTATATCTTCTCGGTTTAACCGCTCTTTGGCAACTTTTGAAATCACTGCAACCACATAAGCTGTGTAACGATCTATTATTTTTTCAAATTCTCTTTCAGTCACCCTTTCCCCTCCTTTTTACTTCTACTCTTATAGACAATTATAACCTAGGAAACCTTTCATATTTTTAAATAAAATAAAAAAGCTCGTGCATCTCTTCCAAGATACACTAGCTTTCTCCTTTACTTACCTGTATAAAGTTCAAATCGATATTTTTGCCCTGTTACATTATCCGTTCTACCTTCTTCCACTTCCTCAAGAAACATCTGAAGTGGCCTTACACACATAGTGTAAGGAGGATAAAGTGCTTGGTAAGATACCATCATTTCATTGGTTTCTGTATGAAGTACAAGATCATGTACATAATAAAGATTTCCTTTAAAGTGTCTATACGGTCTTCTTACTTCGATTTGTCTTTCCATTGCTATACCTCACTTCTATAATCTACCTTTATTATAGCCTATTTAAGCAGTAATATTTAATAGCATCATCCATAAATTGTGCAAGGCCTTCCCCATACTGGTTAATGTTATTTGTGAACCTTTCATCCATTACATACATATCGCCAAGTCCACTTAAAATCTCTGGTGTACATTCATAAAAATATTTTGTAATATGTGCACGCCATGCTTCAATAAGATCTTGTACTTCTTTGCAGCTTACATCTTCTCCTATGTGACAAGCAAGGGCCTTAAAGATATCATTCATACTTTCCATGATGTTTTGCCAGTCCTCCTTCTTATACCTACTTGTGCGATGTGCACTTTCTTTATAAGCATCAGTTTGCCCCCATCTTTCTTCTACTTCTTCTTTAAATTCCTCTTGTGCACGTTCAATTTCCTTCATATCAAAAGCTTTAAAATTCATATACTCATCACCTTCTAACTTTTCATCAATAAGGGCCATAATAGCATGAAGACGCTCACTCTTAAGTCTTAGAATCTCACGTTGTTTACGAAGTGCTTTCTGCATATCATAATGAGGATCTTCAAGTATGACTTTAATCTGTTTAAGTTCAAATCCCATCTCTTTTAAAAACAAGATTTGCTCTAGTTTAAGGAGATTCCCCTTGTCATACAGTCTGTAACCTGACTCTGTAAGCTCTGCCGGTAATAGTAACCCAATCTCATCATAATAATGCAAAGTACGTACACTAATGCCTGTAAGCTTACTAACTTCATTAACCGTTTTTAAGTCTTCTTTTAACACACTAAGCGCCTCCTTTCCTCTTGTAAGTTAAATAATAGGATATGACGTAACGTAAGAGTCAATAGACTTTATCCATTATTTTAATGGTATTGTAAAGGTTTCCCTAAGCTTTGTGAAGTCATTACTAAGGTAAAATTTATGCTATCACATTATCACTTTTATTTTTTGTATACAATAAAACTTACAAAAAAATACTGCTACGTCTAACATAGCAGTATTTTTATATCCGTTCATTCAGTTAAGTCTTGCTTTTATTTTCACTTTTTCTTAAGTTCATTTTTCCCGCGTATGTTACTTTATCTTCTCTAGCCATTACCCCGGCTACATTAATTTACCTTCTCTAGTCTCTACCCCAGACTATATGTATTTTTATATACTCTCTCTAGAATTTTCTCTTCCTAACCAATAGTTCCTAAGCTACTGATTAGTCTTCGTAATCTTGATAGCGCTCTTTAAGTTCAAAGAGTCTTCTCTTTAACTCTTTCACTACATCTTGATAACGGACATCATCATATACATTATCAAGTTCTTCTGAGTCTGTTCGAAGATCAAAGAGTTCCCATTGTGGCCACTCTTTATCCTCTACTTCTTTAAGACAGTTACCACTAAAGTCTCTCGCTTCTTTCAGGTAACAAATTAATTTGTAATCTAATGTACGAATACCATAGTGTGGTGATACCCCATGTTCACCTTCATATACCCAGTATCTATAGTAAAGTGCATCTAACCAATCTTTAGGCTTATTGCCTTCTAAAATTGGTTTAAAGCTACGTCCTTGCATATCTTCTGGAATTTCTAAACCTGCATAGTCTAGGAATGTCTCTGCAAAGTCTAGGTTAGCTACAAGGTCAGTAATAACACTACCCTCTTTAATCACGCCTGGATAGCTCATTAAGAATGGCATTCTAAGTGATTCTTCTAGCATATAGCGCTTATCGAACCAACCATGATCCCCTAAGAAGAAGCCTTGATCTGATGTATAAACTACAATCGTATCTTCTTTTAGGCCTTCTTCTTCAAGGAAATCAAGAAGTCTACCAATATTGTCATCTACAGATGCAACACATCTTAGATAGTCCTTCATATAACGTTGATATTTCCAGTATTTAAGCTCAGCATCTGTAAGCCCTTCTGGAAAAGGTTGCTTAAGATCAAACTCTGTAAGCTCTTCAATGCCCATTAGATTGTATTTAACAGCATCACTACGTCCTTCATGTGAGTCATTGAAAGTGTCTGGTAACGGAATATCTATATCTTCATACATATCCTTATGCTTTTCATCTGGTACCCAGTGACGGTGAGGTGCTTTATGGTGACACATCATAAAGAAAGGCTTATCTTTGTTACGGTTTTTAATCCAGTCTATTGTAAGGTCTGTTACGATATCTGTAGCATAACCTGTATATTGTTTTAATTCACCCATGTCGTACATTTGAGGATTAATATACTGCCCTTGTCCAGGGAATATATTCCAGTAGTCAAACCCTGTTGGGTCATAGTTGCCTCCATGGCCTAGATGCCATTTCCCAATAATACTTGTTTGGTATCCACCAGCTTGTAAAAGTTTAGGTAATGTTTGCTGGCGGCCATCGAAACCATCTTCCAATGTTTTTACCCCATTTAGATGGCTATTCTTACCTGTTAAAATAACACCACGGCTTGGTGCACAGATTGAATTAGTACAGAAGCAGTTGTCAAATCGAGCTCCCATATTAGCTAGGCGATCCATCTGAGGCGTTTCATTCACTTTGCTACCATAACAACTCATAGCATGAGCTGCATGGTCATCCGTCATAATAAAAAGAATATTAGGCTGTTTTCGTTTCATTACCCTTGCTCCTTTATTCTAGAATTTAAGTTTACTATATCAGAGGCTTACACATATTTCTTTCTATTTTATACTGTGTTACAATATTATAAATTATCTACATTTATCAGGAGTTTTTCTTATGACTACTTTCCCCACCAGTAAACGAACTATTATTGATTATACATCTATAGATCCTTTTTTTAATTTTAAATTAGGTAAGGTCTGCCATCTTACAGCCCGTCCCCCTTTAGAAGAACATATACACCCTGAGGCTATCGAACTAAGTTACTTTACTAAAGGTGAGCAGGTGTACACCATAGAAGATATAAGTTATACCATTAATAGTGGTGAAATGTTTATTACTCTTCCTAATGAATATCATAGCTCTGGGAGTCATCCTAAAGATAAATCACATTTTTATTATTTAATTATTAGCACACAGCTGCTCCAAAACCTTTTATTTAGCAAAGAAGAAAGTCAGCAACTTTTAAAGAGCCTACTAACTATTTCCAAAAGAGTTTTTAAGGTAAGCCCTAGACTTACTGAACTTTTCGAATCACTTTTAGAATGTGGACAAGATCCTAAACCTTTTCATAAAACACGTATTCGCAACCTCCTTTCTGAGTTACTTATGACGGTGATTGAGGATGAAAAAAGCCAGCTTCCTCCTACTGAGAATCCTATGGAAGAGGTTCTGACCTATATCAAGACTCATATTTACGATGAACTGCCTCTAACGCACCTAGCTCATATGGCTCACCTTTCTGAAGGTCGCTTTAAAACAAATTTTAGACTCTACACAGGCCTTCCCCCTCGCGAGTATATTTTGAGACAAAAAATAAAATGTGCCAAACGACTTCTTAAAGAAGAGAGTCTTAGTATCACTCAAATTAGCTATCAGTTAGGTTTTTCCTCTAGTCAGTACTTTTCTACTGTCTTTAAAAGGTTTACAACCCTATCTCCTATTGACTACCGTAATCAACATCTTCATAACCTATAAGCTGCTAAAGTCTAATATAAAAGGCTGTGAAATAATGGACTCTTCATTATTTCACAGCCTCTTATATTTTAAAAAATACTTCATCATCTGATCCGGACGTCTCATCCTAGCAATAGTTACCGGAATCCTAGTCTCAGCTAATGGTATAAGTTTTAGATACCTATTTACCGCCCTAGTTGCTATGTGCTTTGGCAAGTTGTAATTCTATATGTGTTTTCACTTCTTTTAAGGCCTTATAGCCTCTATCGATTTTCTTTATACACTTCATTTCGCATACTGACTGATCTAGATAAGTAAGGCTAAAGACTTCCCCCTCACTTCTTTGTGCTAATTCTTCCATAAGTTTTGGATAGTCTTTCATATACCTTCTTCTATTTTCTTCGTTAATCTCTATAGTAGTGCCTTCTTCTATACATTCCACCACATAAATAGGCACTTGCTTATAAAACTGGTCTTTATGTGCTTCATAATACTGCCAAATAGCTTCTTCTGATAAAACACCATTTCTAATAATTGTCTTATAATGCTTTAACTGTTTCTGGTAATCTGTGTAGGCTTTAGCAGTTTCAGGCGTATAGGTAGAAAGGCCATATTCAATAGCTCCCAATGTAGGTCTATCTTTTATAAGCTGACCATAAAAATCTTCCTCTATGAATCTACTTGTAGCTGGTAGCATATGCTGCTCGATTACCTTTCCTTTATAAAGAGCAGATGAATGAGTTTGTAAACTATATCCTTGTAAGGTATCAAGTGCAGGTCCTTCTGCTAGATTACCTGTCTGGCCTACCCCTGCTGATATAAATAATGGATCCTCTACTATTGAATGAGCATCTTCTGGTATATTGCTAAAGCCATAATACAAGTTGGTATCATAGGTTACATCTTCTTCATGCCAATCTAATAACTGCGCTTTTCCTTCTTTATAGAAAATATTATTCCAACATACCATAGGTCCATGGTCATTGGAGAAAATCTTTGTATCTAAGTGTTCTCCTATGTAAAATGTATTGTTATAAATATAGGCAGGTTCTTTATTGGAAGTCATAAATAAACAACGTCTATCATTTTGGCTAATATTATACCTCACCACTGAATCAATGGTATTGTCTTGGCATACAAGCATAAAGCCGCCTTCATTGTCATGGCTATAATTGTACTGATAAGTGGTTCCCCATGAGAAGTCACAGTCATAAGCCTGGCCATCTCCATTAAGATAGGTGCCAAAAGCTTCATTATACTGGAATAAAGCTCTATAGCACTGCCATGGCCATATAGCTGCATTATACATAAGATTAGGATCTGACTGTGTTCCAATACTTGCTTCTTGAGATACATTGTGCTCAATAAGTGGTTCATAACAATATTGAGGAACAATAGCATCCCCACCTGAACGCTCTACATAGTTATTTCTAATGAGTACTTCTTCATGCATATATTGCTTCAATTCTTCTGGTGTGTGATGACTTAAATTACTACTTAGTCCTAGGCACCTTGTAGAGCCTACAGATATTCCTGTTCTGGCTACATCTTTAACATAGCAATTTTGAACGCGTACGTCTTTAAACTTAATAGGCCTATCCTGATCTGTAGCAAAAATATTATAGTAGATACCTCCGTTATGTCCATCTTTAGTCGTTGCATCACCATTTACATCATGTACATAGAGATGATTAAGATAAAGGTGCTCCAAAGCATTTCCGTCTGCTTGATCAAAATCATCATCTCCGCTTACCATAACGCCAGTTCGCCCCGCTAAAGGCTCTTCTCCCTTGTTAGTGATTTCTAAATGATTCACTTCCCAAAAGCTTACATTATGAAGCCATAGAGTATAAAGGACCTTACCCGCTCCTTTTATCAGTGGTCTTACCTGCGGCACACCTACCTGTAATTTACCCCCTTCATAAGTATAGTTATCTATTACAATAGGTGCCCCTACTTGTCCACTACCTCGCACCTTCAGTCCACCGCACCATGTGCCATGTGCTTCAAATAAAATTTTATCTCCCGGCTTAAAGGATTGTGCATTGATAGGTTCTAATGTCTGCCACGGCCTATCTACACTTGTACCCTGATTGTTGTCACTTCCCTTGTGACTATCTACATAGTAAATTGTACCCTGTACCTTCTTCTCCATTTTTCCCTCTCCCTAAATCTATTCTTTAATTTGCAATTCTTCTTTCCATAATCACTACATCATGCCATTTGCCGTTATCCATCTGTCCGAATCTTTCTCTGTAACCTACTTCTCTAAAGCCGCATTTCTTATGTAAGGCTATACTTGCTTCATTTTCTCTAATAATCAGAGATTCAAGTGTCCAAAATCCTTCTTTCTCGGATTCCATAATAAGTTTTTCAAGTAAAGCAGAAGCTATGCCCTTACCTTTGTAGTCCTTATGAATATAAATACTAAGTTCTACTACTCCTCTATAGACATAGCGCTCAAAGGATTGGCTTATAGCTACAAATCCCACTACTTTATCTTCTTCCTTGGCTACAAATCTGCAGCTTTGAATATGTCCTTCATCCCACACTTTATAAGTAGGGACTTCTGTTTGGAAAGTAGAGATTTTTGTATCAATACCTTGCTTATAAATATCTGCCACACCTAACCAATCTGTCTCTTTCATTTCTGTTATATGATACGTCACGAACATGTACTCCTTTTATTTGTATGCTAAAATATTTTTAATATTTGATTCATTATAGAGTTTTATAGGCACCTAGTCAATATGCTATAATAGAGTTATCTAAACTAATTAAGATAGGAGCTACTCATATGAAAAAAGCTTTTCTTATTGCCTCTATCAGCCTCTTTTCTCTCTTTACTTTAGTTGGCTGTGGCAAATCCCTTTCTGACCGTGGAATCTCTAGACTTTATAATACTGACAATGGTCCTCGCTACGTTGTTGTTATTGAAGTAAAACAGTCTCACTTAAGCCTTGATATTAATGACCATATTAAAGATTCTATGAATAAAGTGGAGATTGCTATCCCTGTTGATAAACAATTCTACGATGATGTAGAAAAAGGGGATAAATTAAATGATGATTTTAGACTTGGTTCTCTTATGACTTCTGGAAGCGTTGGAACTTGGGACATTAAAATTAAGGATAAAATGATTCTCGAATAATTAGGACTAGTTTTTCAACATTTTTTTCGCTATACTGGACATATTCAATCGAATAACATCATATATTTAAGCAAAGACATTTTAGGCGCTACTTTAGCTTAATAAGGAAACGTGTGATACACTGCAGCCCCCGCTACTGTAGACGAGGACTTCTTATTCGTAAGGCTTGCCTTAACCACTGTACTTTTTGTATGGGAAGGTGAATAAGAGGGATGATACGTCAGCCAGGAGACCTACCTAAAATGAGAATTACCCTTTCGGTGGGAAAGGAGGTAATATGTATTTTGTGCTTTTTTTGTTATGCACAAATATACATAAGCTCTCCTTCGGGGGAGCTTTTTTTATTGCCTTCCTTCTTGCGATTTAAAACTCAACAAAGAAGGAGACTGATTATGTCAAAAAAAGCTTTACTTGTTGTGAGCTTCGGCACGAGCTATGAAGACACACGAAAAAAAACAATCGAACCTTGCGAAAATCTACTCCATAAAACCTTTAAAGATTATGATTTCTTTAGGGCCTACACCTCACAAATGATTATTCGCAAGCTTGCTTCTAGGGACGGTTTATATATTGATAATGCTTCCCAGGCCCTACAGAAAATCTATGAAGCTGGTTATGATGAGGTGCTGATTCAATCTCTACATATTATTTGTGGAGAAGAGTATGACAAACTTAAAAGGCAGATTGAACCTTTTAAGGCGAAGTTTAAAAAACTCCATTTTGGTAGACCTCTTTTAACGACTATTGATGATTACAAAGCCGCTGTTTCTGCTACTTTAAACAGCTTGCCTAAACTTAAAGAACATGAAGGTGTAGTCTTTATGGGGCATGGTACTTACCATGAGTCCTTTTCCGCCTACTGCGCTCTGGAATATATGTTCCATCATTTAGGCGCGCCTATTTATGTAGGCACTGTGGAAGGCTATCCTACACTTGATGAAGTACTTTATAAACTTCAAAAAGACAGTATAACTCAGGTTTACCTCGCACCTTTTATGCTTGTGGCAGGTGACCATGCCATCAACGATATGGCTGGAGACGAAGAAGATTCTTGGAAGGTTATCCTATCAAACCATGGAATTCAGTCTAAAATCTTGTTACAAGGACTTGGTGAAAATAAAGAAATTCAAAAACTCTTTGTAAATCATGCCTTAGACTGCATTAATTCATTTTAAAATGTATCATAAAAGGGAGATGTAATCATGAAAAGAAAGTTACCGATTTTTGGAGTATTTTGCTTTGTAGCAGGATTAGTCACCATGAATACACAGGCTATGCATATTATGGAAGGTTTCCTTCCTGTAGGCTGGAGTATTGGCTGGGGGATTTTATGCCTACCATTTTTCATAGCAGGTATTATTTCTATGAAAAAAACACTTCAAGAAGACTCTAAAACTAAACTCGTGCTTGCTATGGCTGGTGCCTTTGCCTTTGTACTGTCAGCACTAAAAGTTCCTTCTGTAACAGGAAGCTGTTCCCACGCTACAGGTGTAGGCCTCGGTGCTATTCTGTTTGGGCCTACTGTAATGGTAGTTATTGGTGGTATTGTCTTATTGTTTCAAGCGCTACTTTTGGCCCATGGTGGTATTACTACATTAGGTGCTAATGTATTTTCTATGGCAATCGTAGGCCCTTTTGCAGCTTATTTTATCTATAAATTACTTCGTAAAACTAAAATGCCTGAGTGGTTTGCTATCTTTTTAGCTGCTATGTTAGGAGATCTTCTTACATATGTTATGACATCTATTCAGCTCGCCCTCGCCTTTCCAGCCCAAACTGGTGGCTTTATGGAATCACTTCTGAAGTTCCTCGGAATTTTTGCTATGACTCAAATACCACTAGCTATCAGCGAAGGCCTTTTAACTGTTGTTGTAATTAACGCTCTTAAAAAATATAGCCAAGAAGGTCTTATCAGTTTAGGCAGACTTTCAAAGGAGGATTAATGATGTCTGAGAAAAAAATGAATGTCTTACTTATTGTACTTGTTGTAATTATTAGCTTTGCTCCTTTATTTCTTGTAAAAAATGCGGAGTTTGGTGGAGCCGATGGTGAGGCTGAAACAGCTATCACGCAAATCGCTACAGACTATGAACCTTGGTTCGAACCGCTTATCGAACCTGCTAGTGGTGAAATTGAAAGCTTACTCTTTGCCCTTCAGGCAGCCTTTGGCGCAAGCATCCTAGCTTACGGATTTGGTTATCTTAAAGGTCACAGCAAAGCCAAAGAAGATTAAGCGATGAAAGATATTGATAAATATGCCTATATGTCCGCCTTAAGACCTCTTGATCCTACTCAGAAAGTTCTTCTCACTTTTCTGCTCCTTATAACCTGCCTTTGTTCAAGCTCTATTGTAATGTTTTGCTTTGTCATCGGCTTAATGGGTTGGATTACTATTTATAAAGGGCATATCGTCATGAGTTTATACCTTAAACTTATGACGATCCCCCTTACCTTTTTACTACTAAGTATCCTTACTTTATTATTTGAGTTTTCCAGTGATGCCTCTGTTTACTTAGTATCACTTCCTATAGGTAACTTTTATGTGGGCATTACAAGTTCTAGCTTACAAACAGTATGCATACTGTTCTTTAAGGTATTTGCAAGCGTAAGCTGCTTATATTTTTTATGCTTATCTACCCCTATGACAGATATTCTACGGGTATTTGAAAAATTTAAATGTCCAACCTTTCTTATAGAAATGATGAGCCTAATTTATCGCTTTATCTTTGTTCTTATTGATACAGCTTTTACAATGCACACTGCGCAAGCTTCAAGACTTGGTTATAAAAGCTTTCGATTGGGTATTAAGTCACTTGGCATGCTTCTAAGCACTATTCTTATCCGCACGCTTAAGATAAATAATAATCTCTATACTGCGCTTGAATGCCGAGGGTATGCAGGCTCTTTAAAAGTCCTTAATGAAGATGCTTATAAAAGGATTAACTATTTTTATTTTGTTATACTTGAGGCTATCCTCCTAGGACTTATTGCACTTGAAAATTTCTTACTTGGGAGGTAGCACTATGTCAGCAAACATTATTATGGAGACTAAACAACTTTGCTTCAACTATCCTGATGGTACCCCTGTTTTAAAGGACCTATCTATACAAATCCAAAAAGGAAAAACAACTGGTATCCTTGGTGGAAATGGAGCGGGTAAATCTACTTTATTTCTTAATTTAAATGGTATCTTAAGACCTACTTCTGGTCAGGTCTATCATAAAAATCTACCTATCTCCTACTCCTCTAAGTCTCTTAACCAGCTTAGACAGTCTGTAGGTATTGTATTCCAAGATCCTGACACCCAACTTTTCTCAGCCAGTGTGTACCAAGATGTCTCCTTCGGAGTAGTCAATCTAGGTATTCCTGAAAGCGAGGCACATCTTAGAACAGAAAATGCTCTAAAACGCACAGGTACCTATGAGCTCCGTCAAAAACCCACCCATAGCTTAAGCTACGGTCAGAAAAAACGCGTTGCCCTAGCAGGCATTATTGCTATGGAACCTGAAGTCCTCATTTTAGATGAACCTACAGCTGGGCTTGACCCTCAAGGCGTTAGTGAAATCATGCAACTTATTCGCGAGCTTCAACAAGATTTAGGGATTGCAATCCTTATCGCTACCCATGATATGGATCTTGTACCTATGTACTGTGATTATATTTATTTACTTAATCAAGGTGAGATAGTAGGATGTGGCTCTCCTGACGAAATTTTTAACAAGCCTTCTCTACTTCGCCAAATCCATTTAAGGCTACCTCGTATCGGGCACCTTATGGAACTCCTTAAGACTAAGGATGGCTTTCCTATCGAAGGCTTACCCGTCTCCATCTCCCACGCCCGTAAGGAACTTAGTCGTATATTTCACTTAAAATAAAAGCGTACTGCATTTGTATTAGCAGTACGCTTTTATTTTTGCTCTTTTCATTTTATCTAAAAGAATCTTCTATTGCAGCATATAAAGAAAGAGATATACCAAGCCAGTTCATGAACTCGTTTTGGTATATCTCTTTTTTCTTCTTCCTATCTACCTTATCTCTCTTACAAACTTCTCCATTTGTTTCAATTCTTTCGTCTGACGCTCTATCATTTTAGTGGCAATTTCCTGTACAGTAATATTAGAACTATACTGCACAAACTGCTCAGCTAGTTTGTTGGTTGCCTTATGACTTGCTATCATCTGAAGCAGATAAGCTTTATCTACATTTTCTGTGCAATCTGCTTCTTCCATTTCTTTAAGCATTTCACTTATAATACCCTCATATTGAGCTAGATACTGTGCTTCTTTCTCCTTATCCACTAGCTTTTCTTTCTTAAGTTGTTTAATAAGGAGCTCCATCTGATCTTTTCGTTTATAATGTGTACGTTTAATACCTCTAGCAAACTGCCAAATAACAGGATTATCTCCATTAGTTAACTCATTTTCTACCATGGCCAAGGTCCCTTTGTGGTGACTACTTAGCTCATAGAGAAAATCTATGGTGACATCTCCTGTTTTAGGAGCTTTTTTTAGCTCCTTATGCATGGTCTTTAGTATTTTTCCATATGTTTTTGTATAAGCTTCATAATTTTCTTTAGGTCGGTCTTTAGCATAACTTACTGTACTAACGACCATCAAACTAAGTAAGATGATTGCGATTTTTTTCATAGGTATGTTCATTATAGTTTGCTCCTTATAACTAATATACCTGTTTATTATTCGCTAGATGTCGTATTGTATACCTGTAATTGTTTCTGTTTCATTATCAAAAAGTGTTAAAGCTAATTTTTCAAGGACAGAACAAGGTGCGTTCTTCAATTTAATATTAAAATGATTATTTTCTTTTTTAATTTCAACTTCTGTTACATGCCCCTCTAAATGTACCTGTCTATCCATCCCATTATCTTCATAGTAAGTATGATGACATACTTCTTTGCAGTAAGCAATTCCTGTTAGGCTCGTCATATCTAAATCTTTTGTACTATCTGCTGCCGCTCCTAATAAAAGCATACGCCCCGGTCTTACAAAGAGAATGAGCTGGTCCATATCACAGGCTACATAGTGGTGCCCTTTAGTCATCTTAGTTAGTGTGTAAGTTTTCTCATCCTCAAACGTAACAAGCAACATATCTTCTGGTAAATACACATAACGACCAGTCTTATTCTGCTCATATACAGGTGCAATCATAAGACTTTCTCCTACTAAAAGCTGGTCTTCCACTTCTCTTACATACTCATCTTCATATTCAAAGGCAAGCGGTTTAAAGTACATGCCATCTTCTAACGCAGCTTTCATATACTCGCTATATAAGTGTGGAATTAGTGCATAACGCAATTTAATCCATTTTTTAAGCCTTTCTGTATGCTCAAAAGCATAAGGCTCCTGTTGTCTTGTCCATGCCGCTGTATGATTACGTAAAAGTGGCATAAAGATACCAAACTGAATCCATCTTGTTAGAAGGTCTTCTGTTGTATTATCACTAAATCCACCTACATCTGCTCCACTATATAGGAACCCGTACATATTAAGAGAAGGCATCATCTTAATATTAAGCAGTAAATGGCTCCACCATGAACGGTTATCCCCAGTCCATATCCCTCCATAACGATGCATACCTACATAAGATGCCCTTGAAAAGAGTAGTACCCTTTCTGAAGGTCTAAGCTTTTCAAAAGCCTCTCCTGCTGCCCTTGTCATATTGTACCCATATAAGTTATGAACATCATAGTGTCTGACGCATTTGCCATCCATGTCGTGATGCATTTCTTTAAAGTATTCCTCTTTATTCATGATTTGACTAAAGCTATCTTTAATACCGAAGAATGTGCCGAGATCAATATTCTTATCCTTACTTTCCTCTACCTTCTGCATAGCCTGTGCCATAGCTCTTGGTGTATAGAAAATAGCTGGTTCATTCATATCATTCCAAAAGCCATCAATTCCTTTATCCATAAGGCATGCATAATGCTGGCCAAACCATGCTCTTGCCTTACTATTTAAAAAGTCAGGGAAATGCACCTTCCCAGGCCATACTGCACCTTCAAAGATATTCCCTTTTTCATCTCTTACAAAGAAGTCCCCTTCTACCCCTTCTTCATAAATATTGTAGCCTTCTTCTACTTTTACCCCAGCATCAATAATAGGAATGAGTCTAATACCATCCCTTTTTAGCTCCGCTACAAGCTCTTCAAAATCAGGAAATTTCTCACGATCTATAGTAAAATCCTTAAGCCTCTCCATGTAATCAATATCTAAATAAATGCTATCTAACGGAATACCATTATCTCTAAAGCCTTTTGCTACAGCCCTTACTTCCTCATTCGTTTTATAACTCCATCTACTTTGCTGATAACCAAATGCCCATCTAGGCGGTATGTAACTTACTCCTGTAAGCTGCCTAAAAGTCTTCACTATATCAAGAAGGGTATCTCCTTCTAAAATATATAGGTCTAAATCCATGGTTTCTGGTATAATCACTAATTCATCTAACTGACTGTACCCTATATCAAAAGTTAACCTACCAGGGTAATCTATAAAGAGTCCAAAAGGCTTCTCTTCTGCTATGATAATAAAGTTATGTGCAGCATATAAAGACCTTTTAGTCTCTGTATGCATATCATCATCGGAGCAAAAACTTTCATAAATCCATCCTCTTTTATTAATGCCCCTTACGCTTTCTCCTAAACCATATACAGGTATGTCCTTTTTCAGTTTATATTTAAAACTTTTGCCTTCTAAAGCTAAATATGATAGATTCTCTCCTACTTTTATATTACCTAATACAACTGCATCTGTTTCAATAGGCTGCCCATAAGTATACTTGATTACTTTTTCATCTAATTCCATATGCTTCATCCTCTCTACTCTATATTTTTAATGCACTTAGTATAACATAGTAAGAATGTTATAAAAACACTATAATTAACAGAATAAAACTCAGTCTTGCTTTCCTTTAGCTCAGCTTTACTCACTCTATCTCTTATTTACTTAAAACTATTTTATTTACAAGCCCTATGGAGCTATTGGCATAGACTCTAAAATTAAAATAACGCTCTAAAGTAATCATTTTTTCAGATACAGCTGTTTGTGTATTAAGTAATCTCATTAAAAAATTATAAAAAAATCGAAGAATTTCTAGTACATAGGACTATATAGTATATGTAAAATGCAAACACATCCTAGGTAGTAGATACATCTTACACATTGTAAGCAAGATAGTTCTAATGCTAGTCCCCCCTTCTAGCTCTAGCTACTACTGCTTACACCATACCATAGGCATGAATTGTGGCAGCAAGCTTATGGTTGAACCTACGCTAAGTAACTACACTAAGTATCTGGCAGCAGATTAAGAAGCTATCAGCCTATCTTCCAGCAACCTCATACGTTCTACGTGCTACCTCCTAACTCACCTTTATACATGCATAGGCATCCCTATAAACGATAGTTACGGACAATACCCACCTACGACCTATGACTAGCCTATAGAAAAGCCCTCCACTTCCTGGTCTTAAGCCTCTCTACTTAATCCGTTACAGGCTAACTTATGCCACACAAAAAGCCAAGCTAAATACAGTCTATTTTAAGGGGGAGACTGTATTTAGCTTGGCTTTTATTATTAAAATAACGCTTTAACTGCAATGATTACTAAAATAAGACCGCCTAGTATCTCTGCCTTTCCACCTAGTAAACTACTTACCTTTTTACCTGCCAAAATAGCTATAAGACAGCATATGGCTGTTGTTAGCATAATAATGCTTACTGCTGGAATGATGCTCACCTGCATAGCACTAAAGCCTATACCAACTGCAAAAGCATCAATACTTGTTGCTATAGCTTGAATAAATAACGTTTTATAAGTAAGTACTTTCCCTTCTGATTCTACATCTTTTTCTGTTTCTGCCTCTTCCTCATCTTTATGTCCTAGATTATCCTTAAGCATTTTCCCTCCGATAAAACCTAAAATCACAAAGACTAATATATTCGCATACTTACTAATCACATCCGCAAATAATCCCCCTGCAAAGTAACCGATAAGTGGCATAAGCCCCTGGAACACCCCAAAGAGAATTGGCATTGCTAGTGTTTTTGCTTTAGTGGTATTCTTATAAGCCATACCATTCGCCATAGATACTGCTACAGCATCCATACTAAGACCAAGTCCGATTAAAATAATTTCGATAAATCCCATTCTTTCCTCTCCTTTTTACCACAGATTTATGCTTATTTTAGACAAAAAATAAAAGACCCATGTATGGCAAATAAACCATACATGAGTCTTGTTCTTTAAGACAAGCCAGATTACTACGTAATCATTATGTTGACTTGCCACTTATATCAATAAGCAAACTACTCCCTCATGAAGTAACTATTTTCATTATAAACAATTAAACTTTTAAAGTCAATTAACCTACCTAGCTTAGAAAGACACTTACGAGAATAAGTGCTATACCTGCAATACCCATAATCACTGCAAAGTTAGATCCTTCCTCAAAGCGTTCTAAGTTCTCTTTAGCATATTCATAGCCTCTGGTACTACCAGAACTTCTAGCATGGAGATAACGCATATCTGTCCTACCTGAAACATTGCCTCTCAGACTTGACAAGCCAATACACATGACAATAAGCCCTGCCCCTAAAAGTACTGTAGTTACACTAAATGTCATAAAGAAACTGGCGATACCAATAACAATACCTATTATTAATGCAAGTAATAATCCCTTTAATAAAATCCCTAACAATGCTTTAATCATCTGCTTCATACACTCCCCCTATGAAAACATCTTTTTAATCTCCTCATACTTTTCACTTGTAATGAGTGCATCTTTGTCGATATCTTTAAACTTCACAATATAAGTCCATCTGCCGTAAGGCAGGATTTTTGTAATCTGTGATAGGTTAATAATATAAGATTTATGGCTTCTGATAAATTGATCTTTATCTAGCTTTTCTTCTATATCAGATAAGCTAGCTGAGGTAGTAAAACTGTCTTTTTGAGTATAGATAACTGTACTATTGTCCTCTCTTTGAATGAGTATGATATCATTGATCGTAACAAAGCTCATACTCTCTTTACTCTTTACAAGAAGCTTTTCAAGTCCTTTTTCATATCTGACGATCTTATCCATAGTCGGTTTTTCATCTGGCTTTTGAAGGTCTTTGATACGCTCTAATGTATGGTTGACACGTTCTACATTGAAAGGTTTAATAAGGTAATCAAAAGCATATACTAAAAAGGCTTCTGGCATATACTCACTATGAGCTGTAGCAAAAATAAGTTTTGCCTTAGGATTGATGTCCGCCATAATGCTAGCACAGCTTAACCCATCACCTTCTCTAAGCTGAACATCTAAGAAGACTACATCAGGTTTAAGCTTATTAAATAGTTTAATACCTTCTGTACTATTGTCACACTCTCCTACTATGCTGAACCCTTCATTTTTTTCTATAATCTTTCTTACCAGTGTTCTTATCCCAACCTCATCTTCTATTAATAAGACTTTTATACTCATTATCTATAGCTTGATCTCCTTCTATTTCTTCTCTTACATACTGGGGTTCCAAGTAGTTCAGATAACACCATAGCTTCCTGCCAATAAGTTCTTTCAACTTCTACTGGCTCCTGTGCAGTATTTCTAGGGAGCTCTTCATAGGCTGGTCTTGGACGCTTCTCTACAGGCTGTGCTTTTTTAGACTCTTCTTCCCCTCCATGATAAATATCATGTGCCCCTTGCTTTTTATGTTTCTTTTTCTTTTTAGCAGATGATTTTTTAGAGAATTTAACAGGCATGTTGTTCATACCTGTTAATAGTTTTTGATTCATCTCCATCAATTGTATTTCTCCCCCCGTGACGAGGTTACTCATAGCACTGAAATTAAGATTGTTTTTGGCCATCCTTACCACCTCCTAGTGGCATCTTTCCAGTTCCCGTTGTTGAGATTGTTTGACGCATTTGTGTATCTGCACTAATGTTTTGGAGGTCATAGTAGTCCATAACACCCATTTTACCTTCTCTTAAAGCATAAGCTAATGCTTTTGGTACTTCAGCTTCTGCTTCTACAACGTAAGCACGCATTTCTTGCTCTTTAGCTACAGCCATAGCTCTTCTTTCTTCTGCTTTAGCCTGTGCAATATTTTTATCAGCTTCTGCTTGAAGAGTTTGAAGGTGTGCACCAATATTTCTACCTACATCAATATCTGCAATATCAATTGAAAGAATTTCAAAGGCTGTTCCTGCATCTAAACCTTTTCCTAATACCATTTTTGAAATACCATCTGGATTTTCTAATACTTCTTTATGTGATACAGAAGAACCTACTGTTGTTACAATACCTTCACCGATTCTAGCAAGTACTGTTGCTTCACCAGCACCACCTACTAATCTTTCAAGGTTAGCTCTTACTGTTACCCTTGCTTTAACAAGAAGTTCAATACCGTCTTTAGCTACTGCTGATACATTTGGTGTTTCAATAACTTTTGGGTTAACACTCATTTTTACAGCTTCAAGTACATCACGTCCCGCAAGGTCAATAGCTGCTGCCTTTTCAAAAGGAAGCTCAATACCAGCACGTTCTGCGGCAATCAGTGCATCTACCACTCTGTCTACATTACCACCAGCTAAGTAGTGCGCTTCTAGCTGATTAACGCTAAGACCAATACCTGCTTTAGTAGATTTAATAAGTGGTAATACGATACGGTTTGGTATAACTCTTCTAAGTCTCATACCAATTAAGTTGAAAATACTTACTTTAACATTCGCTGCCAGTGAGGAAATCCAAAGCCCTACTGGTACAAATACGAAGAAACCTATAATTAATAAACCTACAATACCAATGATAATAACACTTCTAATAACACTATCCATTTATCTCTCCCCTTTATCTTATTATTTTACTTTTACAACGAGTTTTGAGCCTTCTACTTTACAAATTACAATTTCAGTACCTTTTAGTACATATTGTCCTTCAGATATAATATCAAAGTTCACACCGTCAAAACTTCCTACACCAGAAGGCCTTAGGTCAGTTAGTGCAATACCTTCCTTCCCTAATAAGTACTCTAAGTCTGATGAGCTAATATAACCTTCTGTCTTCTTCTGTTCATCTGTTAGAATAATAGGTTTTACAAGCTTGCCCTTTGCAAGTAACCAGAGCATAATACCCAGCATAAGTCCCAGAACAGCTAAAATACACAGGGTCATAATGACACCTTCTTCTATGGTATCTGCTGTTAAAATGACACTTATACCAAGACAAATAGTACCTGCTACACCTGGTACAGATATACCTGGAGCCGTCAGCTCGATGCCTATTAGAACAAATCCTACAATAAGTAGAATAATACTAAAAAGTGTAAGTCCATCTAATAAACTTATTAGCATCTTATCCTCCTCCTTTATATTTTATACTTCTATCTTATGTTTTTTAAGGCCTACTGCCTATATGAAAGCTGCCATTTATACACTTTTAGCTCTAAACTGTCAGTTTTTCCTCTCTATCCTTTGGTAACTTCACGCTAAAACAAGTTTTTCCCTCTCTAGACTCGACTTGAATAGTCCCTTTTACCGCTTCTACAATGCGCTTTGTAATATAAAGACCCATCCCATGCCCTTCTTCTTTCTTTGTAGAGTAGCCTTCTATGAAAATCTTAGGTATAGCCTCTTCTTCTATAACAGGTCCATTATTATAAATGTAAAAGGTATAATACAGTTCATCTTCTGTAATATCAATATACAAATTACGTCCATAGTCTAGCTGTTTGAGCGCAGTCATACCATTATCAATTAAGTTAGAAAGCACCTTACATAACTCCCACCCCTCCATCGGAATGTATTTTAGGTCTGACTTAATCTCTAAATACATATCTATAGCATCTTTTTCCGCCATTTGAAGCTTTGCCTGAAGTAGGGCATTTACTGCCGGCTGAGCTGTTCTAAGTGCTTTGCTGACCTTTAGAATATCCTTATATACAGGTTCCATATACTTTTTAGCTTCCTCATATTCTTCGAGTTCCATAAGTCCATAGATGACCTGAATATGATTCAAGTAGTCATGCCTTTGCTCCCTTAAAGTCGAATTAAAACGCTCTAAATTTTTAATCGTTTCTGATACATCTTCCTTTTCCTTTTTATACAAAATAAAGTAATAACCAAGTACAGATAAGGTACTATTAAATACTGTCAATATCCCCGTTGTATAAAGGAGTACATACATCTCCTTACTCGGTGTATAAGTCATAAAAAAAATAATGATAAGAATTAAAATAATTTGAATGAGATTGATAAGAAAAGAGGCTTGTAAAAGCTTCTTAAGATTCATGTATAGTTCCCCTCTTAACTTTTAATTTTAAAATTAATTATAGTACACTTCTAAAATTTTGTCTTCCCACATAACAGGCATTAGCCAATCTGTTCTAGGAAATGATAGAGGTTGTCTATCCCTTCTCTTATCTTAATGGAAAATAATCCTTGTCTCTCTTCTTCAAGTTCTAACAGAAGTTGCTGATAGGTTACCCAATCTTCTTGAGTCTGTTCACTTCTAAGAGGTTTATCTAATAAATTCTCTTGCTGCAAAGTGGCCTCAAGGTCACCATCTATAATTTGTTTAAGAGGTACCACATCTGCAGGTTCTTCTACATAATAGCCTTCTTTACGGCTGTTTAAATATACAATCGCATACTGATCCATCTCTTCATCTAAATAAAAATCAGTACTCATCTTCACCTTGTTATCTCTCATACCATCCGTAAGTATATGTAATGATTCTCCTATATGAAATCCCTTAATGACTTGATCCACTTTTACTTCCCATACTGTATCTTTTCTCATATATGTCTTTGATTGGTCACGCCCTACAAAGTACTCTCCTTTATCTACAGTACCGCTCTGGCCCACCAACTCTACAATAGCAATCATATCTGCCCTATTTACTCTCTCCTGTGGTGTACTATAAATCCAGCAAGCTTGTAATGTTTGAGTTAGAAGAAGTGCACTGATAATCACCAAACCTATCTGCTTCATATTATCCCCCCCTAATTAAAATTTTCATAATATTCTTATTCGAATTATAACGCAGTCTGCTTCTATTATAAATATATATTTAAGTTATTATAAAAGTAATCCCTCTCCTACATAATATTTTGATTATCTCCATATACTACATTCAGTCTTATACAAATCTATTTCTAATCTCAAGTGTCAACCTCCAAATAAAAAGGGTTCTAGATTTTTTCTAGAACCCTTTTTCTCTTTTAATCATTATGTTTGTAATGTTTTTTAATAGGTTTTGTTACACTCCAATGACATTTCATTCCTTTAGGGAAAATCACATAATCTCCAGCTCCAAATTGATAAGCTTCACCATTATAAGTAACCGTTGCTTCACCTTCTAAAATAAGACAAACCTCTTCTTCTTCAAAATCCCATTCAAATTCTGAAACTTCACAGCTCCAAGTCGGACAGTTTTTCATTTCCTGTTCTTCTTCTGGGCTAGGTTTTCTCACAATAACAACCATTTTCTCTCCTCCTTTCTAGCATTCTCTTTTTTATTATGGTTTCTTTCTCTCAAATTAACCTTTTTAATTTTTAATTATGTGTATATTGCATTTATTAGCCTAGAATTTTCTATGATAATTTAATCTAGAGTTTGCTATTATTCTTCTTTAATTTATGATAAAACTTAACCTCTACTTCTGATAAGTCCTGTTCTTCTTTCATGCCTCTTATGGAGTAAAGATAAAATACAATCTGTCTTACAATGACAGGCACTGTCATCATCATCATGAGGCATACCATTTTACTAAGACTTATATCAATAGCTTCAGTCTGAAATACCATTCTAAGTAGGTTCATAAAAATTTCTAAAGCTACTGTAAAAACAATAGCTAGCCAACAAAGTGTTTCTAAAAAGGTTTCAAAATGAAGCTCCTTAAGATAGTTACTTTGTTCCTTAATTTTAATGACCTCTTCTGTAGATTCCTCATTCCCTTTTTGTTTATTAAACTTCTTCATCCATCTTTTAAAAGGTTTAGATGGTGCAATTATTTGCACCATCAAGCATCCTACAGTAGTGCCTAATAGTGCTAAAAGCGTACTAAAATTAAGGTAACTTGCAATGTTATAACTTTCTGGGTACATGGCAAAAAGGATACTGTTAAAGATGATACTTACAAAAAGTAATGTACACCAGTAAACTACCTTACTTCCTACTAGGCTAATTTTCTGCCTGAATTTGTGCTGCATCGTAAAAACAGTAAGCCCCATGCAAAGCGCTAGTAATTCTACAAATAGAATCATGATACATCCCCCTCTACGCTATAGTTTTGATCTATTTCATGAAGGTTCTTAATGTATTCAAGTCTTAAAGCAAGATCCGACATTTTTTGATTTGCCCAAATGATAAACTTCGTTTTAATGAGAAGATACTTTTCATCTGTATCATAATTCCCTTCTCCCGTCAGATACATCTCCTGACCTGAAAGGATGCTTGCTAAGTTAAATTGGCATAATACAGCCACAAAAGCATTATACTTGTCTAATTTTTCAAGTGGACACCACATGGAGTAACCACTTTCAATGCCTTCTGGAATAATCTCAAAGTGCTTAAGGAAGCTCTCAATCGCCAAAAGCGTATGCCCTAGGCGCTCATCTTCCTTACATTGTGTATCTCCTGCCATAATGGTAGCAATAAGGAGCTCTTCTATAGCCTCTTTCGACCTACCTACAATGTCTCTATTCTTCTTAGCAAAAAGAGGTGTCTTCTCCCTCCCTTGCATCAGTGCAAAGAGCAGAGTAAGCCCATCAATAAGTACGGCAAAAGCAATACAGAACCACGCCATTGCTTTTGAACTACCTGGCTCCAATAAGTTCTTAACAGGCAGTACATATAGGTTATGCATAACATATTCAGAATCTGTTAAGTTAATTTGCTCTTTTAAATTTCCTGTTTGATTAAGGAGATAAGCTGCATTTTTAATCTCCGACTGCATCTGGGTATAGAGTGTCATAGCATCTTCTTCTCTTATAATACCATCTGGCATAACTTGCTTTTGAACTACTTCAAGAGGCTGCATAATCACCTCATCTGCAGCTCTTAATGCTAAGAAATGATTAAGGTTCTCTTTAAACTTGGCAGATTCCTCTGCATCTAATCCACTTACACCCGTATAAAGATTGGTTAATAATGTAGAAAAAATACTTCTATCCCCTTCTCCTCTCATCATGAAACCAAGAGCATAATCTTGAATAGCATCCATCTGTTTATCAAAGGCTGTCTCTGTTCCCTCAGGTTCTACAAGCTTATACATGGATGCTACAATCTTTTGAATCTGCTCTTTATTCGTCTCTGCTTCTATACTCTTATTAATGAACTCCTCTTTGCTTTGCCCACCTAAGATAGCCTTAACCTCATTTTCATAAAGCTCATTTTTAAGATCAGCATCTTGCTTAGTAGTGTCTGTAATCATAGTTCCTACAGCAGCATTATACTTAGCCATATCTTCATAATACTTATCTAGATTATCTCCATAATTGTTAATATTAGGCTTTTTAATGGCATTAGTCTGAGCATTAATCTTCCCTCCACTTACCTTAATACCATTAATCTTCTCTTCCAGTACCTTATTTTCTTCTACTTGTTTAGATAGGCTACTGTACGACTTATTAATTTCACCTACTAAATCAAATATATAGCCTTTCATTTCATTTTCTGACTGGTCTTTCACAAGCTGATACTTCTGTGACATATTGCCATAAATCTGTTTGTAACGTTCCTCTAAATAATCCACTGGTGAATTAATGTGGTTATAAATACCTATGTATGAAAAATAGGTTGAACACGCTGTGGCCATGACCAAAATCATAATGAACCATATCTTAAAGTACTTTCTAATCGTATGACTCATACAAAATACAATCAGCTGAATAGCTAATGCAAATAGAAGAGGTGCACTTAATTTAAATGGTAAGTTGACCCCACCAAAGTAAACTTTACTCCCTTCATAAGTAGTGGCCAGTGATATAAGCTGTAAAAATACTGTTACAATTACTACAAGCCATGCAAGTGTATTCTGATTAAAAATAATATCTGTTCCTCTATAGTCATTTCCACGTAACATATTCTGATAAAATTGCTGCTCTTTTTTCACGCTATGTTTCTGGTAAGCTTTTTCTAGTTTAGTGCTTAGCCAAGTTCCTTTTGGCATTTTATCACCTACTTTTCATTAAAAATAACATCTCTTACCTCTTATTATAAAAGCCAGTTCTTATAAAAGACCGTATATTTTTCTTAAGCTTTCTTTAAGAATTCTTATATTTTGTTAAGAAGTATACTGTTATTCGGTGTTATTTTTTTGTTTATTTAATAATTTTATGTTAAAATTTATTATATTTAAACACTTATGAGAGGATTTATAACCGATGATTACCTATAATTTAGATGGAAGCATCAACAAATTAATTTGGGAAAATGATTTAGAAATTAAATTTAGGCAAGATGAGTACAGCGGCCCAAGTGTTTTTATATGGACCAAAGAAGATAGTGAGCCTATTAAAGTTAAGTTTCATCCAGCTATTGGAAGTTTGAAAGGCACCTACAATAATCTACTCTTTGATATGCATTATGAAGAAAGCAACTACCAACTAGAACTTACATTATTTGTGCAAAATCACTCTGATCATGATTTTACTCCTAAAAGGCTCGAACTCAGGTTAGGTATTGATACTTATATGGAAAAGTTCCCTGACTGGGATAACCGCTTCTTCCCTACTATGATACGTTGTGAAAGCACACATGCTTGGGGATACATGCGTTCACCAAAAGGAAGCCTACTAGCTCTTGCATCCAAAGACCCTATAGCTTCTTGGCATCATAGTTACTCGCGTGCTTACTATGACCCAGTATACAGTGATACGGGGCATCGTATTTACACAACGAGTTTGGATTTACTAAATGAAGGACCTCTCCCCATACGTCACCCTCAATCTCTTAGTTGTATACCTGCTAGAGAATCTAAAATCTTTCGTATATTACTTGCACATGTAGAAACAGAGGAAGAATTACTTCCTACTTTAGAGCATTACATAGGTATGGCTAGCATTAAAATGGATAAATACACTTATGAACTAGGTGAACAAGCTACAGCAACTTCCTTTGGCGCTCTCACCTTTAAGGCCCCAAGTGGAAAGGTTTATACAGATACAACTTGCGTTACACTAGATGAATACGGTATATGGCAAGTCCTTTCCTCTCACCAAGATAAGATAAATGAGGCACTGATTTATGTACGCCAGCCTTGGTCTTATTATCTAGATGAGGCACGTAAAGCTGCCCTTACTTATAAGCAGAAAGCTACTACGCATACAGAATCCTGGTATGGCTTTTTCTCTGCCTTCTTAGCTAGGAAGTATCATCCACAGCCTGAGCTTGATGAAGCTCTAGAGCAAAAATTTGAAGAGGTTTATCAAGTTATGCTCCATGAGGATATCCCTGTCGAAGCTGCCCTTCCAGGTCGCATCCAAAACTGGGCCCAGATGATTGGGCTCCTTGTAGATGCCTATGAAGCTACCGGTAACCTTCTTTATCTAGATAGAGCGGACAAACTTGCAAGCCATGTTATGAAACACCAAAGTGACGATGGTGCTTACCGCTGTGGCTACGGTGTACATTATACTTGTGTCATTTACATTGCTAAGGCTATGCTTGAACTTTATCTAGCAGAAATTTCTAGAGCGGAGCCTGTTTATAAGGAACGCGCTCTTATTCACTACGAAAGTGCTAAATGTGCTATAGATGATTTAGAGAAGTTCAAAGATAACATACAAACTGAAGGAGAGATGACCTTTGAAGATGGTATGATTTCTTGTAGTAGCCTGCAGCTTGGCATGTTTGCTCTTATCCAGCAAGAGCAAGTCCCAGATGACCACGTAGACCCTACACCTTATATCCAAGCTGCACGCTATATGTTAGATAAACACCGCTGCTTAGAACTTACCCAAATCCCTGACTGCCGTATGCGCGGTGCTACCCTTAGATTTTGGGAGAGCATGTATGACGTTATGATTTTACAAGGCCTAATGACAAGCCCACATGGCTGGACTTCTTGGAAAAACTACGCAACTTACTACTTATATCGCTTAACAGGTGAAAAATGTTACCTCACTGACCTTATGGATACACTTGGTGCCTGCATGCAAGTTATCGACCATCAGACAGGTAAATTAAGATGGGCCTTTGCCACAGACCCTTACATAGAAGCTGACGTATTCGTTCCAGATGAAATGCGCCCTGGCAAAGGCAAAATGGTTAAACAAGTTATAGGTGAACAATATATTGATATGGTATCGGATTGGTGGCATACAGATCCAGCCATAGTTAGCATGGGCTACGCCTACCCAGATAGAAACATGACAGATGGTATCTACCAAGGCGGTGCCTGTGATAATGATGTCCACGAGCACTTTAAGTGCCTTGAAGAAGTTGCGCTCACCAAATCCTACATTCACCAAGAAGAAGACGAATTGCTTCACTATAACTGTAAGATATCCCTTACAGATAACCACCTTACGATTATGCCTTCTGAAGCACTTGTAAACGAAGTCATTATTCGCTTAGAAACACCTGTTACGCTCCACATTCCAGAGTGGAACCGTACACTTGAACTAGTCCCTGGACTTTATACAATTCAAAAATAATTAAGCTATTATCTTAGATATATTATTTTATACATACTACTTCTTAACTTCAAATATAAATAGATCTATTTATTGCACATAAATTTCAACATTAAAAAGAGCCTCCTTCGATAGAAGGGGGCTCTTTTTAAGACCCAGATTTTAATCCTTATACATGCTCTGATAATGTTCTCCCCATTTCCATAGTGCATCCATAACAGGTTGTAAGCTATAGCCTAACTCAGTTAATGAATATTCTACTCTAGGTGGTACCTCAGGGTAAACTTGGCGTATCACAAGTCCATCAGCTTCCATAGCACGTAAATTCTGCGTTAATACCTTTTGACTAATATTTCCTATGGAGCTTTTTAACTCTCCAAAACGTTTAGTTCCTGAAAGTAAGTCTCTTAAAATTAAAACTTTCCATTTATCACCAATAAGATATAGCGTTGTTTCAATAGGGCAAGGTGGTAAAAGTCGTTGCATCACTCATCCTCCAATAGTTTCTTTTAGGTACCTATAGCACTTTAAAGTGCTTACTTTCCAAACGATACTTTTAATATTATTATAAATTCATAAGCAACCGGTGGCAATAAAATGAATAGGAAGGTATTAACAATGAATGAAGTGATACAATTCTTAAATGAAAATCCAGTACAATATTTTGCTACAGTAGGTTTAGATGGTAAACCAAAAGTAAGACCTTTTCAATTTATGCTTGAGCAAGGTGGCAAACTATACTTCTGCACAAATAATACAAAAGAAGTTTATAAAGAAATGCAAAATACTCCTTATGTAGAAATAGTAACATCAAGCTCAACTTTTGCTTGGATGCGATTAAGTGGGAAGGTAACATTCTCTAATGATTTAGAAATTAAGAAAGCGATCATTGAAGCAAGCCCACTTGTAAAATCTCTCTATCAAACAGCAGAAAATCCTATTTTCGAGATTTTCTACCTTGATGAAGCAAATGCTGTGATAGCTGATTTTTCAGGAAATCCACCTAAGACATATGTATTATAAATTAAGATATAACTATACATATAGCACCTCTTAACGCTTAGAGGTGCTATATCATTTACTAAAACAACTAATCTCCTAGGTAGTTCATATTTCTACATACTCACTACTTGTTGATGATTGACTTTAAGCACCTTATCATAGCGATGCTTCGTATCTTTAAAAAGTACATGACTTACATTAATAACTGTTACGCCTTCTAAGGCTAGTATACTTTGTTCTATTTCCTTTGCCCTTTCCATATCAAGTGCTGCAAAGGCTTCATCTAGGAAGATAATACTTGCATGTGCTAGAAGCCCTCTTGCAATAACCACTCTGCTTCTTTCCCCTCCTGATATGTTCTTACCATTATCATAAATCATAGTATCTAATCCATCAGGCAAACTTGCTACAAAGTCTGTAAGCCCCGCCTTCTTAAGGGCCTCCTCAATCTCTTTTTCACTATAATCCTTATAAAGGGTAATGTTATTTCTCAAGGTATCTTCAAAGATGAATACCTGTTGTTCTACATTGGCTACCTGTGAAAAGAAGTCTTGTTTTTTAATATCCTTTAGGCTATGCCCATCAATTAGAATTTCACCCTTTGTAGGGTTAAAGTACTTTCTAAGAAGTTTAAGTAGTGTAGACTTCCCACCTCCACTTGGCCCTACAATGAGATATTTCCCACCTTTTTTAAGTTCTAGCTGTACATTCTCAAGTATCTTATCAGACTCCTCATAACCAAAGTCTACATTTTCAAGGATGATACCTTCTTTAAAATCCTTAAAGGCTACAGTCTCTTTATAGTTATCTTCATTTTTAAGGGTTTCTTCAATCTTTTTCATTAAGTCTTTAACTGTAAAAATCTTTGGCAACTGCTCAGTTATATTCATAACAGGCCACATAACCTTTTGAAATCCTTGCACGACAAGGAATACACCACCTATAGTAATGGTTCCTTTAATAGCCATAAATCCGCATACGGCACATACTGTATACATCATTAAGTTCATTAAAGCATTTTCTGAAGCTTGGATGTAAGAAAGAATCTTATCTATAACATATCCTTTTTGCTGAACCTCTTCGCTCTTTTCATTAAAACTATTTTGTACACGTTCACGTAAGTTGTTACTCTTAATAATATGAAAAGCTGATAACACTTCTTTAGTATAAGAAGTATAACCCTCGAATAAATTACTGCGCTCCTTCATATGCCCAGAAACAGGTTTAGAAGTCGCCATAGAGAAAATAATACTTAAACACATAACACCTAATGCTAATAAAATCACCCAAGGTGTAACTGTAGCAATCATCCAAATACCTGCAAAAAAGTTAAGTAGACATACTCCAATTTCATAGATACTATCAGTTAGATTGACCTCTAACAGGTTAAAGTCATTTGTTAAGCTAGAAATATATTTAGCGTTATTCTCTTTATGAAATTCACTAATATTTTTACCGAAAACACCTTTTACATAGTAGCGCTTCATATTAAGGTTCGCCCGTCTCTTATATAAAGCTCTTGTAACTGCTGTTAAAATACATAAAGGTACAAGACATACAGCCATCAAAATCAACACGCCAGCTGTTTCTTTAAAATGGGTCATATCACCACTTAACGCAATATCCATAAGCTCTTTCATTTTAATAAAAGTATAAGAGTCTACTATGGCAAGTACTCCTGCACTCACTAGTGCTATACATAATATAGGCAGTGCCTTAAACAATTGCTTTAACATACAACCACCTCCCCAAAGTAGTCTTTTGCACTGTACGTATGAACTTTTCGATTCTTAAGCTCTAATACATAGTCATACTCTTGTGTTATCCCTTCATAGTAGCGATGGCTAATGGCTACTACAGTACAATCTAAACCAAGAAGTTCCTGCTCAATTTTTCTCCCCATCTCTTCATTGAGAGCTGAAGTTCCTTCATCTACAAAAAGAATTTTTGCATTTTTCGCTAAGGCCCTTGCTATAGAAATTCTTTGTCTTTGTCCACCTGAAAGATTCTTACCATTTTCTAAAAGCATGGTTTCAAGACCATCCTTCCCTTCAAGTAAGTCATCAAGCCCCGCTTTATGGGCTGCTTCTAATACCTTCTGGGTAGGTATATCTTTATAAAGGCTAATATTGTTATGAATAGTATCTTCAAAGAGAAATACATCTTGGTACACAAAGGCTACCTGATTGTTAAAATCACTTTCCCCAATAGCCTTATAATCTTTTCCATCTACCACAATACTTCCCTCATAGTCATCATAAATCATAGATAATAGCTTCATCAAAGTAGATTTGCCCGCACCACTTACCCCTTTAATGAGATACTTCTTACCCGCTTCTATGGTAAACTGTGCCTCCTCTAAAATTTTGCCTGCCTCATAACTAAAGCTTAAATCCTTTACTTCTATAACCTGATTAAAGTCAAATGTTAACCCTTCTTTATTTTCATTTACAGAGCAGCCTTCCTTCCGTGTAATCTTATCAAAGATACGCTTAGAAGACTTAATTACATTAAAACGTGGTAGTATCTCTACAAGAGGGAATATCAAACTGCTACAAAGCTGTACGGTTATCATTTGTATCCCTAAGTTCCCTCCATTAGCCATCTTAATACCTACATAAACAACAACACCTACTAATATAATGTAACTTGCAAACATCATTAAACTACGTTGCTGTTCACTGTAAATATTAAAAGCAACTTTTCTCTTTTCAACTTTATTAATAGCTTCTAAACTCTTATCTAAGAACTTATCTTCTATATTATTAAGCTTTAAAATCTCTAATCCATTAAAATTAATCTACTTGCAATGTGTAACCCACCTGCTAAAACAGATGCCCCTATAGCCAAGATGACAATCCATCTAAAAAGTATAATATCTTTTTTATCTAGAACCTCAAACATCATTCCAAATAGCCCCATACGTATAAGGCTATCTACTACTGGTAAGAAACAGGCAATGATATAAATTGCAAACTGCTTCTTTTTATTAAGTAAAAGTTCTTTCATTTAATCCTCCCCCTTCATATGATTCAATTGTTTGAATTCTAAAATAATACCAAAGAAACATTGTTTCGTTGTCAATATAATTACGCAATATTGTTTTATTTATTTATGAATAAAAAAATAAGAGCCGAAGCTCTTAGATTTTAATCTGTCCAAGTTTGTTTAATAAAATCAGCTCGTCCAGATTCTATATATTCTTTTTGATAAGCATCAGGATTCTTTTTATAATAATCCTGATGATATTCTTCTGCTAAATAGAAAGGCATAGCAGGTAGTACTTTTGTGACAACAGGTTTGCTAAACTTACCACTCGCATCTAGCTCTTTAATGTATCTCTCTACAATGTCTCTTTGGTTTTCGTCTTGATAGAATACTGCTGTTGTATAACTTTCACCTCTATCAATAAACTGTCCTGCCTCATCTGTCGGATCGATAACCTTAAAGAAAATATCTACTAGCATTTCAAAACTTATCTTGTCTTCATCAAAAGTAATTTCTACTGCTTCTCTATGTCCTGTAGTCTGAGTTTTAATTTGCTCATAAGTAGGATTTTCTACATATCCTCCCGTATAACCTGATAATACACTTTTTACACCTTCATACTTATCAAAAGGCTTAATCATACACCAAAAACATCCACCTGCAAAAATCGCTTTTTGTAATTTACCCATTTCTAACCCCCCTCTACTCTAATTTCTTTCTTACTTTTTATTCCTTTAACTTCTTGATCTTAAATTTCTTATCTATTGTACTTCTTCCTCTACTACAGTTTTTTTAAGGAATCCAATCATGAGTGCTGCAACCACTACACCACTTAAAAAAGCAATCACAAATCCTATAGGATTTTCAATAACTGGAAGGATAAAAATACCACCATGCGGTGCTCTGGATGCACATCCAAAGAACATAGCAAGTCCCCCTGCTACTGCTGAACCCACCGTTACTGAAGGTAATACACGAAACGGATCTGCTGCCGCAAAGGAAATAGCTCCTTCTGTAATAAATGAAAGACCTAATATATAGTTTGTAAGTCCTGCTTCTCTATCTTTTTTAGTAAATTTATTTTTGAATAATGTAGTTGCAAGTGCAATACTTGTAGCTGGCACCATACCACCAATAATAACTGCCGCCATAGCCGCATAGTTGCCTGCATCAAAACAGATAACTGCAAACATGTAAGCCCCTTTATTTAAAGGTCCTCCCATATCTACTGCCATCATAGCTGCTAGTACGATACCAAGTAAAATCTGACTTGATGCCCCCATACCCGTTAAAGTTTCAGTAATCATAGTATTAAGCATTGTAACAGGCGGGTTAACCACAAACGTCATAACTGCACCTACTAATATAAGTCCTAATAAAGGATAAAGCAACATAGGTTTTAAGCCCTCTAAAGACTTAGGAATAAAGCAAAGCACTTTTTCAAGTAAAACCACTATGTATCCTGCTATGAAACCTGCAAGTAAAGCTCCAAGGAAGCCTGCCCCACTTTGCTGAGCCAATACTCCGCCAATAAAACCAACTACCATACCTGGTTGACCTGCTATACTTACTGCAATGTAAGCTGCAAAAACAGGTAGCATAAATCCAAAGGTTAAATCCCCGATTTGCTTAAGAAAAGCAGATAACGGTGTATTTGAACCAAAGTTAGACGGATCTATTGCATAGTCATCAAATAAAAATGCTAATGCAATCAGAAGTCCCCCGCCAATGACAAACGGAAGCATATGTGTGATGCCATCCATCAAATTGCGATAAATCTTTTGCCCTATTGATTCTTTTTTCATTTTGTCTCTCCTCATTCATGCCGTCCACTTTTGTTTTCATGATGTCAGCATTCATTATTATATATACAAAAACAGCTTCAACCCGCACAGTTAGGGGCGAGATATTTTAAACCACTAAAATATCTCGCCCCTACTGCGATGCAGTACTGTCTTGTTTACTTTTTACCTATTTTGCATTTATATAAACGATCTATATAGACACCTATCAGTGCAGCTGTTGGTACGGAAGCTATCATTCCTATACCTCCAAAATAACTCCCTCCAATTAAAACAGCTATTAAGATCCACACTGGTAGAAGTCCTACCTTGTCCCCTACTATTTTAGGTTGAACAATATTACCATCAATTTGTTGATAAAGTAAAAGAAGTACAGCTCCTGTTATACCTAATCCAAAATTTGTAAAAGCTCCGAGTACAAACGCAAGTCCCGAACCTACAATAGGTCCTACATATGGAATAACATTTGTAAATCCCGCTGCAACTCCTATTAAAATAGCAAATGGATGTTTAATAAGTATCATAAGTAGTACCGATACAACCCCTACAATAAAGGAATCCAGTATTGTACCCAATAAATACTTTCCAACCACATCATCTAACGTTTTGACAAAATCAATTATATTATCTTTTACCTTTGGTGTACATACAATAGTTCCAAATTTACTAATCATAGCAAAAAGTTTTTCCTTATCTTTAAGGAAATAGAACGTTAAAATCACCGATACAACTAAATCTATTACAAAAGAACTAAAAGAAGAAATCAGCCCACCCAAACTATTAATCAGTAACTGCCCTCCATCAACAAGGAAGCCTTTAACATAATTAAAGATATTAATATTGGTTATATCCACATTTAAGGTATTTAAAACTTTTCCTATTTCTTTCATCCATATATTAAACTGTGCTTCATACTTAGGAATAGAACGAATTAGAATTTTAATATTGTCAAACAATGGTGGGATGATAAAGTTGATAATCATTGCAATAAGTCCTATTACAGCTAGAAAAATAAGCGTTACACTTATAAGTCTAATACTCGCTTTACGTTTTTCTCTATCTCTTTTAGGTACAAGTTTATCAAGTCCTTTATTTATCCAATTCTCAATATATACAACAGGATAATACAGTAAATATGCAGCTACAAAAGCATTTATAACCGGAGAAATAACACCAAAGAAATTCTTAATAGCTTCCCAAATTGTCATGATTAAATTAGGTGCATTATCTACTGTCTTAAAAATGACAATCAAAATACTTCCTATGACAACCGATGTAAGCCCTACCAAAAAATACTTTTTATAAGCCTTTAACTTTTCTAGCATCTATTGATCCTTTCTAATAGCTTTTTTCTACCCATACAAGCTGCTCTCTATGATGAAGTACAGCTTCCTCACTCATTTCCGGGGCAATTGTTTCTTCATGTGCAATGGTTAAGACAGACATAGTATTAGCAAATTTAACAGTATCTTTCATACTCTTGCCATTCATATATCCATAACCAATTCCTGCAACAAAGGCATCTCCAGCACCTGTTACATTAACAACCTTTGGATTAATTACTCTAACAGTACCTTCTTTTTCACCATCAAAATAATAAATCCCATCA
Source organism: Zhenhengia yiwuensis (assembly GCF_014384995.1). GTDB lineage: Bacteria > Bacillota > Clostridia > Lachnospirales > Cellulosilyticaceae > Zhenhengia > Zhenhengia yiwuensis. The sequence continues at coordinate 56,213 of NZ_JACRSY010000014.1, forward strand.
CTATCAAGGCTAATAAAAACCTTTTTAAGCCCTTGTGCAATAAAGTATCTTCCTGCTTCTCTTATAGATTCTTCATTATCAAGCGGGAAGCCACATAAGATTTCTGCCTCATAACGATTTGGCTTAAATGTATGAAGATGTGGAATAAGGTGTTTTACTGTTTCCGCTTTTGCAGCAGATACAGGGTCTAAAATAATATTAGTATACTGCGCAAAATTCTTTACAATGTACTCTGCAATTTTTGGATTATCCGCATCTAAGATAACATACTCTGCATTTTTAATAAGCTCCGCTTTAGAATCTACAAATTCCTCTGTGAATAGATCCGCAATACTAATATCTACCACAGCCGAAACCATCTCACCATTATCATCTAAAATCGCGATATAAGTTGGTGTAGATGCACCCTCTACAATTAATGAATCACTCATATCAAAATTTTGTTTATTCGCATGTTCTCTAAGGCCTTTGCCTCTTTCGTCATCACCTAGAACAGAAATAAATTTTGTATTTACACCTACTCTAGCCATATTTTCAGCAATATTTCGGCACACTCCACCATAAGACATCTTTACTGAGCCAGGATTGGAGTCGTAAGCTCTATAGTTTGAATGGGTGAATCCAAAAATATCACAAATGGACATCCCAAATACAAGTATATAAGGTTCATTTAATCGAGTCATTTTTTCGTCTTCCTTTTCTTTATGATTATGCTATTTTATCATACTCTTAAAGAGATTTCATTCATCTGTATAATATTTAAATTTTGTAAAATTTTACAGGCTTTTCGGCAAGCTTGTAGATAATATCACCTAATAACATCCCCTCTTGTTGGCTATGCGTAATAAGAAATACCGTTGTCCTATTCTCCCTCCAATGTACCTTAAGCCTTGTTATAATGCGCAATCTAAGTTCATCATCTAATCCTTTAAAAGGCTCATCCATAAAAAGAATACTATCCCTACATACAATAGCTCGAGCTAATACCACACGCCTTTGCATCCCACCACTTAAATCTTTAACAGAATAATTCACATAATCTATTAATTCCACAAGTTCCAATGCTTTATTAATTAGCTTATCCATTTCTTGCTTTTCTACAGATGATTTTAAAACAAAAGCAACATTGTCATATACATTCATCCATTCCACAAGACGATCTTCTTGAAATACTACAGCTATTTTTTTATGATTAAACCCTAAAATTTGACCTGCTTCATATTTTTCTAGCCCCAGCATCATGCGAAACAAAGTAGTTTTACCACTCCCAGAACTACCAAGAATGACATTCACCTTATTTTCTTCAAAAGCACAATTAAAGTTTCTATACAAAAATTCATCTTTATATATTTTGGAGAGATTTTTAATTTCTATCATATTTTATTCCCTCCCCTTCCTATAAGTTTTGCTACTAGCATCTCGCACAAACTACTTAGTATTACAATGATAACCACCCAAGCAAATAAAGTTTCTGTCTCCAAATAAGACTTAGCACTCAAAAGATTATATCCCATAGAATACTTGGGTACTGCTAATACTTCTGCAGCGATGACTACCTTCCAAGACAAACCTATAATCATACCCAAGGCAGACTCTATATAAGGCCTAACTTGCGGCAGGTAAAGGTCTTTTAAAATATATCTTTGCTTTACCTTAAAGATATATGCCATTTCAAGTAGATCTTTATTCACCTCTTGAAGACCCTTTAAAATACTTGTATAAACAACAGGGTAACACATTAAAAAGCAAACAAAGATAGGGACATTATTTTTGGTAAACCATAAAAGTGCCAATATAATTACTGCCATTACAGGCGTACTTTTCAAAGTAGTTACAAAAGGTGTAAAAAGTTCCTTTATAATAGGTAAAAAATAAGCCATCAGTGCACTCAAACTTCCTAAAACAAAAGAGATCACTACTCCCATAAAAACTCTATAAAAGGTCATACCTATATCATAATAAAAGTTTGCTTGCCCCAAAAGCTCAAAAACCTTCCCCATAGTAGCATAAAAGGAAGGCACTAAAATGTCCTTCCCTACTATGTAATGTACAACTTGCCAGGTCATAATCCAAAAGAAAATGACCCAGCATTTCGTTATTATTTTTTTATTGCAGTGTGTAGAAAGCTTCATCTGGCAACTTGCCTCCTACAGCTTTTGGATTAGCCTGCTCTAAAATTTCATAGAATTTATTTAAAGAATCTTTAGAAGCACTGCTATCTCTATAAACAATATTACACTTTGGAATAGCTACTTTTGCAAGAGCTGCATTGGGCACAATACCAAATTTCTCTACAAGCGCTGCTGCATCCTCTAAATTTTCATCTATAAATTTTACAGAAGCCTCATAATCTTTAAGGAAAGCTTCTATTCCTTTGGCATTATCTTTGACAACATTAGCATTTGCAATGATAATCCCCATTGGCAAATCCATTTGATTAAGGTTATTCCAAGCTTCATTAACATCGATTGCCATGCGGATATTTTCATTCTTAGCAAGCACTGTTGTTACAAATGGCTGAGGTAATAGAGCAATAGTACCTTCTTCCGCCATAAGCTTTGAAGCAATATCAGAGTGATTACCCATAAACTCCACTGTTACATCTTCACCAGGTACTAGGCCTGCTTCATTTAAAATGTAGTTTAATACAAATTCTGGCGTACTATCTTTACCACTTGAAAGAATTGTTTTCCCCTTTAAATCCTCTATATTTTGTACAGTTTGTCCATTTTCGACTATATACAAAACACCTAATGTATTCATACCTAAAAGTTTAATGCCACCTTCTGTCTTGTTATATAAAACAGCCCCTAAATTAGAAGGTACACATGCAATATCTAATTCACCACTCACAACCTTACCTACGATTTCATCAGGACTTTGATAAAGTGCAATATTATATTTAGGATTTTCTGCACCTTCCATCTCCTCAAGCATTTGAACCATCCCAATTCCTGTTGGCCCATTTAAAGCCGCTACTTCTAGCGGTTCTACTGGTTTAGTCGCACATCCTCCAAGTAACACAGCACTCATCAAACTTAGTACAGCAAATATTTTTTTAGCTTTTTTCATCATCTTATCCCCTTATCTTATGATTAATTTAAGCTTCTTCTCTGATGTATAAATTATGTCCCTCGCTGTCGATTGTTACAATTGCCGGAAAATCTTTTACTTCTAATTTATAAATGGCTTCAGCACCAAATTCCTCATATGCTACACATTCCATTTGTGTTACACACTTGGATAAAAGAGCACCAGCTCCACCTATCGCGGTTAAATAAACACTTCCATAAGTTTTCATAGCTTCTATAACATTAGCATTACGAAGCCCTTTACCTATCATAACAGTTTGTCCTTGTTGCATCATCCATGGCGCATAGGCATCCATACGCCCACTTGTTGTAGGACCGCAACTTCCTATAACTTGTCCAGGTTTTGCAGGTGCAGGGCCTGCATAGTAAATAGCTATATGTTTTAAATCCACAGGTAAAGCTTTACCCTCTTTTGCTTCTTCTAGTAAACGTTTATGTGCTGCATCCCTTGCTGTATACATAGTTCCAGTAAGCAAAATACGCTCTCCTGCCCTTAGATTCCTAGCTTCTTGCTGAGTTATTGGTAAATGAATATGTTTCGTCATCCTTTATTCCCCCCTTATAAACAAGCACTTATATGTCTATTTACATGGCACCCAATATTAATCGCAAGCGGCATAGATGCAATGTGACATGGATAAGTTTCAATATGTACCGCAAGAGCTGAAATATCTCCGCCTAACCCTTGTGGTCCTATACCTAACTCATTGATTTTTTTAAGCAATGAATGCTCTAACTCTTTCATACGTATATCTTCATTAGACGAACCTACTTCTCTTACAAGAGCCCTCTTTGCAAGCTCTGTACACTTTTCAAAGTTACCACCTATTCCAATCCCTACTACCATAGGTAGACAAGCATTAGGCCCTGCAATTTTAACGGCTTCAATTACAGCATTTTCTACACCTTGAATCCCCTGTGACGGTGTGAGCATGTAAACTTTACTCATATTCTCACTGCCGCCCCCTTTAGGTGCAAGCGTAATCTCTAGAGAATCTCCTTCTACTAAATCATAATGAATAACAGCAGGTGTATTATCTCCTGTATTTTTACGATAAAGAGGATTTTCTACTATAGATTTTCTAAGGTATCCATCTTTATACCCTTGCCTTACCCCTTCATTAATAGCATCTGTCAAAAGGCCACCTTCAATACGAACATCTTGTCCTAAGCTTACAAACACAACAGCTGTACCTGTATCTTGACAAATTGGAATTTGTTCATCCTTTGCAAGGTATGCATTCTCACAAATATCATTAAGAATTTCTTTCCCTAATGCATTCCCCTCTACAGTTCTACTATGTTCTAAAGCCTTTAGCATATCGTTTGGTAAGTTACAATTGGCATCTATACACATCTGTCTAACTATCTCTACAATCTGGTTTACATGTATTGTCTTCATGTTGTCCTCCTTACTTAATCTCTTCTTTATTATAAAAATCTTCTACTTTTTTGAATGGTGAAATCAGCCCAATAGCTTGAAGTGTCTTTAACATCACCACTGTAACAGGACCTAGTATAAGTCCAATCACACCAATTAACTTAAATCCTATATACATGGACATAAGTGTTACTAAAGCATATACTCCTATCTGACTTGAGAGCACTTTAGGTTCTAGTACCTGCCTTACAACCACAATCAGTCCATATATAGCTAATAATCCTACAGCTACAACGATATTCCCTGAAACCAAATGAAAAATAGCCCAAGGAATAAGTACAGCTCCACTTCCAAACATAGGCAAGGCATCAAAAAGAGCAATCCCTATAGCTACAAGAAGTGCATACTGTCTTTGCAACACAAATAATCCCACAAGGCAGATAGTAAAGGTAAAACACATAAGAATAAGCTGTGTCTTTACATATCCTCCTAACGCCGCCTTAAGCCCATCCTTCATTAGAATAGCTTTACTGACTACTTTCTCTGGAATCTGCGCTTTTACAAATTGTCCTATCATCCTATAATCTTTTGTCATAAAAAAGACTGCAATCAGCACTACAATAACAAAAAATAATCCATTAGGTACTTTAATGACTACATTATAAGTCCCTTCCACCAGGCCAGTTAAGAAACCACCGATATTATTTAAAACTGTATTGATTACATCATCAAGAGATTGGAATGCCTCAGGCAAAGGTAACTTATCCATAATGCCTTGGAATTGAACTTGAATATCATCTAGTACAAGCATCATTTCTAATTTATAGTTCGGAAATGCTATGGTAAAACCTACAATTTGATCCCATAGCTGCTTAACAAGGAAAGCAATCATCCCAAAAACAGCACTTAGTACTGTTACCATAGAAACCAAAGTTCCAATTCCCCGAGGAATTTTAAAGTGTTTCGATAAAAATGTTACAACTGGATTTAATAAACTTGCTAAGATCCAAGCAATAATAAAGGGAAGAACTAGTTCAAAAATATATTTAAAGAAAAAATATACTCCAACCACTCCAAGTAAAATATAAATAGCTTTCATGAGCTTCTTACCGACTCGGTCATACCATTTTTCTATGCGCTCTAATAACAACAAGCAACACCTGCTTCCTTATTTAAATAACACTATAACTTTATGCTATAACTTGCATCTCTCACTGTCAAGCTACTTAGAAAAATCTAACTATTTATGAGTATAAAAAAAGAGACACCATATTGGGGAAATATGGTGCCTTAAAATAGAGTTTTGTAAGGGTTTGCTATTTACGGGATATAACTTTGTTACTTTTATGTGTAATTATATGTTTAGGGGAGTTTAGAAATGATGCAAATACGGAATCTTTACATTTATCTAATCAAGGGTTTAGGGGAATAAAAGCAACAAAAAATTACTCCCGAAGTAATATTTTATATTACTTGTCCGTTCGTTTTATATAATAACAGCCATTTTTGAACATAATTCGACCTATTTGTAAACTAATTGTTAACGAAACCGTTTTATTGAATATTTTTCTCTATTTACCGACTTAAAAGTCTTCTTTCTGACTATATTATACAGCTTACACTTCTTGTAAGCTAGTATAATTTTTAACAAATATATTTATTTTATTTTATAAATATTCAATCACATACCGATACAAAAAAGGTCTTACAGCTCAACTGCTGTAAGACCTTAAGTATGCGATTGGGGGGACTCGAACCCCCAAGCCCGTTACAGGCACTAGATCCTTAGTCTAGCGCGTATGCCAATTCCGCCACAATCGCGTATTCCTTTTGAAGACATGATTAATTATATCTAAGAATAGGACGTTTGTCAACTACTTATTTCAATTTTATTTTTAAAAATATTTATCTCTATTTCTTATATAAAATTAAGCTTTTTTAAGGGAAATTTAATTATTATTCTTTAATTATATATGATAAAATAAAGTTAACTTGTTTTAGGAGGTTAATACCATTGAAGAAAATATGGGACACTTATTATGTTAAAATTGCCCTTTATACCCTTTTTGTCATTGTAGCTGCCATTTTAGTTTATCGTATTTCTTCTAATACAGATAATATTATCCCACATGTGTATGCTTATATTAAATCTATTATTGCTATATTTACCCCTATTCTGTACGGCCTACTCATTGCCTACTTACTTAACCCTGCAGTAGCCTTCTTTGAGCGCTACCTAATTAAGTGGACACATTCGACTACATTTAAAGATTTTAAGAGACTTCGTCTTTTATCTATTATCATTGTTTATATCTGTATATTTGGTACACTTTTTTTAACAATTCGTTTCCTTGTACCTCAAATTTTAGATAATATTAAAGTCCTCTTTAATAACTTACCAACATATCTAGATGAACTTAAAGATATAATTGCACAGCTCCAACACACAATTAACCAAAATATTTCTTACCCTGATGTAACGCAGTTCGTTAACGAAATTATTAATCCAAGTAAAGTAAGCCATCTTGTTGATTTCGCCTCACTTTCTAAGGCCTTTGATCATGTTATTTCAGGAACTATGAATCTTACCGGAACTATTCTTAACCTTATCATCGGTATTATGATTGCTTCTTATGCTGTTATGCAAAAAGAAACATTCACAAACGGTTCAAAACGTTTAATCTATGCACTATTTAGACAAAATACAGCGAATAAAATTATTAGTATCGCATCAGAGTCACATACGACTATTATTAGATTCTTTGTAGGTAAGTCATTAGATTCTTTAATTATAGGAATCATTTGTTTCATTGTTCTTTCTATCATGAAAAATCCGTATGCGCTACTGCTCTCCTTTATCGTGGGTCTCTTTAATATGATCCCATATTTTGGACCATTTATTGGAGCAGTACCAGCTGTCATTTTAACACTATTTGAAGGTATCCCGGCCGCTATCGGTGTAGCAATTTTCATCTTCCTCCTTCAACAATTTGATGGCCTATATCTTGGACCAAAAATATTAGGAGAATCTATCGGAATTACACCATTTTGGATTATCTCAGCTATCACAGTAGGTGGTGCTATAGCAGGTCCATTAGGTATGTTCTTCGCTTCACCAATATTAGCTGTTATTCTCTCCATTACAAACAGATGGATTGATAAACGCCTAAACACCAAGCGTATCGACCTACCAAAGCTTTCTCCAGATGAAATCGTTCCTCACACACCACCTCATTTCAATAATCCCGGGGAATAATCATTTTTAATTTATTACACAAAAAAGGCATCCTCGTTAAAGGATGCCTTTCTCATTCATATTTAAAATAAAGTTGCAATTTTTTGCTCTAATACTTGTTTTGGAAGTGCACCTACTGTTGTTTCTACTACCTCACCGTCTTTGATGAAGATGATAGTAGGAATACTCATGATATTGTATTTAGAAGCAATAGCACGATTTTCATCAGTATTTACTTTACCAATTTTAACTTTTCCTTCGTATTCTGTAGCTAATTGGTCAATAATTGGAGCCATCATTTTACATGGTCCACACCAATCTGCGTAGAAATCTACGATAACAGGAATGTTTGATTCTAATGCTTCCTCTTGGAAGTTTGCATCTGTAAACTTAAATGACATTTTTAATTCCTCCTCTGTAGGGACTATATTTAAATATCATAATATAGCGTTTTTGATTTTGCAATGTTTTCTTTATTATTATTTCTTAATTTTAAAATTCCATTCATCTACTTTTTCTTCTAGATAGGCATCCATTTCATCTAAAGAATCCATGAGATCTTTGACTTTACTGTTTTCCTTAAAGCTATGTCCTTTATCCGGCCTCTTATATGTCTGCTTTTGCTTTTTAATAGCCCGCTGCCTATCTTTTTCATAGAGTAAGGTTCTTGCTTTATATTGAAGTTCTTCAAAAAAGCGCATCCTACCACCTCATTTACCCATTCATTACAGTATATGAGGTTTATAATGTAGATATTATTTTTTAGGAGGCACTGCCTCTAATCTATTAATTGTAAAGCCCATTTCAGAGAATTTTTTCTCATACTCTGTCATGATATTATCCTCCATATCACTATTATGAAGATCAAGAGTTACATTTTTCATTAACCAACCTTCAAGTGAAAACTCTTCTATAGAAGATGCAAATAAACCTTTATTATCTGTTTTAAAGTGAATTTCACCTTGTTCACCTAAAATAATGGCATATTTTTTAAGGAAGTCTCTATAAGTAAGACGCTTTTTAGCATGTCTTTTCTTAGGCCACGGATCAGAGAAGTTAAGATATAATCTATCAATTTCTCCTGCTTCAAATATATCTAAGCACTTTGCCATATCTTCAAATACAAACACTAAGTTGTCTGGCGTTTCCTCACGATTTGCTTTTTTACAAGCTTTATAAACAACTGTTTCAGCTCTTTCTGCTGCTACATAGTTAATATCTGGATTCCTTCTTGCAAGTTCAGTAATGAATCCCCCTTTTCCACATCCAAATTCTACATGGATTGGATTATCATTACCAAAAAGTGTGTGCCATTTGCCTTTATAAGCAGTTGGCTCTTGAACAACTCTTTCATCTTGTGCTAAGTATTCAGTTGCTCTTGGGTCTCTTCTAAGACGCATATTTATCCCCTCCTGGCTTTCTTTTAGTACATACTACCTGGAGCTGCTTCTTCATCTTGATGCATAACAATTTTGATACTAGAGCTAGCACCAATTCTATCAGCACCGGCTTCTACCATTTCTTTTGCACCTTTGAAATCTCTTACACCACCTGATGCTTTAACTAAAGCTTTGTCTCCAACTGTTTTTCTCATAAGTGCTACGTCAGCTGCTGTAGCACCACCTGTGCTAAAACCTGTTGAAGTTTTTACAAAGTCTGCGCCAGCTTTTACAGAAAGCTCACAAGCTTTAACTTTTTCTTCATCTGTAAGAAGGCATGTTTCGATAATTACTTTAACGATTGCTTTATCGTTAGCAGCATCTACTACAGCTTTAATATCTTGTTCTACAATATCATAGTCTCCATCTTTAAGTGCACCAATGTTGATTACCATATCTACTTCTTGTGCACCATTTTGGATAGCAATTTCTGTTTCTCTAGCTTTAATCTCGCTAAAAGTTGCACCTAATGGGAAGCCTACTACTACACATGTTTTAACATCTGTACCAGAAAGAGCATCTGCAACTAATTTTGTATAATATGCATTAACACATACCGATGCAAAATGATATTGTTTTGCTTCTTCACACAATCTAAGTACATCTTCTTTTTTTGCTTCTGGTTTTAAAATTGTATGATCAATATAGCCTGCTAAATTCATTATGCCACCTCACCTATTCTTTTTATTTAGTATAAGATATTTATATTTTTTCTATGAAAAAATCTTCTTGTAGATTATACCATTATTTATAGCCTTTTTCTATCCTTGTATTTTATAGTTTTACGCTATCTTTTTATAATTTATTTTTATTTAATCAAAAAGGAGGAGTATTCCTCTCTCCTCCTTTCCACCTAAATTCTTACAATCCAATAGCCATAATCTCCAGGTTTTAAATTATCCCCTGTTCGCCCTCTGAAAGCTTCTATTTTATCTATAGAAAGGATAAAATTCCTCTTTGTATCATACATATCCGGAATGCCTATATAGTATTGCTCAATATCTTTATCTCTACCTAATATAAGGAAACCAAACTTATGGTAGCAATAAGTAATGACAGGATTTGTACACCACTCATATGAAAACTGTGGCATAGAAATCAGTTCTGCCATAGAAATTCTTACCCACTCTATATGCGAATCTTTTTCTTCAAAAGGCTCTATAGGCGAAGAATCATTAAAAATATCTCTTACTCGCGCAATATCACATTTATACGCACTTGTTTCATTTTCTAATGGAGTTTTTTTTTCCTTTAATTCTTCCCCTATATTATTTTGGATATTTTTAAGAACACTTTCTATCTGGCTAAGGTACTCTTCTTCTTCTTTATCTACTCTATTATTAGTAGGTCTCATTTGAGGTGCTACATATATAGGACTCACACTTTCATTAATAATACTTTCTACTTTTTTTGCCAGATCTTCTTTATTAGCTGCACGTGCAAATGCCTCTTGTAAGCCCCTTAAAATCTCAATTTCTGTTACATCCCCATCTTCAGAAATTGGCACATAAGTTTTGCACTCACATTCATCAGAAGTAACAGTAGATTCTGGCTTACTCTCTTCTTTCATAGGCGTCATCACATGGCACTCTTTTTCTTTTTGTTTCGCTTCACATGCAGGTTTTGGTTCGCATTTTTCTGGCTCAGGCATAGTCACAGGTCCTGGTCCCTCTTCATCCTTCATAGGTGTAATTACATAACATTTACATTCCTTTTTGGGTGGGATAATAACGGGATCTGGTTCTGGCATAATTGCAGGTCCTAGTCCACCTTCTGGCTCTGGTATAATCACAGGCCCTGGTCCACCTTCTGGTTCTGGTATAATCACAGGTCCTGGTCCACCTTCTGGCTCTGGTATAATTACAGGTCCTGGTCCATCTTCTGGTTCTGGCATAATCACAGGTCCTGGTCCACCTTCTGGCATAACAATCTCTGTTATAGGCTCTACTTTTGGTTCTACTTTAATTTCTTCCTTAGGCTCCACCTTTGGTTCTACTTTAATTTCTTTCTTATACTCTACCTTTGGTTCTACTTTAATTTCTTCCTTAGGCTCCACCTTTGGTTCTACTTTAACTTCTTTCTTATGTTCTACTTTTGGCATAGGTTTAGGTATGGGTGCACATTTTTCAGTTTCACTAGTTGCTGGTGCTGATTTTTTAGGCAATGCACTTTCAAGCATACTTGTAATTAAGTATTTTCCTTGTGTATAGCCTATAAGTATTGTATCGGTATTCCCTATAGAATCACCTTCTACGATTACTGCCGCACTATCAATATCTTTCCCCTTTAAACCTGTTCCTTTAATATTGTTTAAATCCACTTTCCAAGTTACTTGCTTATTTCCATCACAAACATTAATGCATCCAAGGCGCACTGCCTTATTTTGGTCTTTACTAATTAAGTATACTGTGTATTCTTTTGGTAATTGGCGTAGGTTCTGAACATAACATTTTACAATACCAGGTGATGTAATAGTAATATGTCCTGTTGCTCTCGCCCCATTCTTGCCGTATCCTGTTACATTTTCCTCCAAACAAATTAAAGTATTCAAATACATAGTACTCCCTCTTTTCTTGTCCAAACTTAATACTATATATATGAATAAAAATACATACTTAGAACATTTTTTTGCCTAGAACAAAAAAATGTCCTAAAAGGTGTTTTAATACTACCTTTTAGGACATGCATTTTAATTAGTTGTTTGTATGTGCAATAACTTCAATTTCTACTTTCGCATTTTTAGGAAGTTTGCCTACTTCTACAGCACTTCTTGCTGGGAAAGGTTCTGTAAAGTACTGTGCATAGATTTCATTTACTGCTACGAAATCATTGATGTCATCTAAAAATACTGTTGTTTTAATAACATTATTAATAGATGAATCTGCTGCTTCTAATACAGCCATAAGGTTTTTACATACCTGATGAGCTTGCTCTTCAAGTGTTTCTCTCATTTCCATTGTTTCTGGATTTAAGCCAATTTGACCTGATGTATACACCATTTCACCTACTACTACAGCTTGTGAGTATGGTCCGATTGCTTTTGGTGCTTTATCTGTTGATACGATTTTTTTAGTCATTTAAAGTTACCTCCTAAATTGATTTCTATAATTTAGCATACTGCTTGTAACTACCCAATATGCTGAAATACTCGCTTTCTTTGCTAACTTTTCCAAGTGCAATAAGCATGTTTGCATCTTCAAGATGCCCTTCTAAGTCTACAAAGAAGAAGTAATGCCACGACTTCTCTCTAAGTGGCCTTGATTGTATTTTAAGCAAGTTGAGTCCGTTATAAGCAAAATGGGACAAAATATTATAAAGCGCCCCACTTGTATGTTTAGTAGTAAATACTATACTTACTTTATCACATTCAGGAGTGATTTGCATGGTTTTTGATAAAATAATGAATCTAGTAAAATTATTAGATTTCGTGTTAATTTCTTCTTGTAAAATGTGTAAATTATAAAGTTTAGCCGCACGCTGGCTACAAATAGCCGCCTTAGAAACATCATTAAGTTCACTTATATACTTCGCTGCCATAGCTGTGTTAGCATAAGGAATCTGCATAATTTTTGGATGGTTTTTTAGGTACTTTTGACACTGCCCTAGGGCCTGTGGGTGGGTATAAACTTCCCCAATATCATCTAGAGTAGAACCTTCTATCCCTACTAGATGATGCGTCACCTTTACTATCTCTTCACCTATAATATAGAGGTTATACTTCCTAATAAGATCATAAACATCTATTACCTCTCCTGTATAGGAATTTTCTATAGGCAATACACCATAATCTATGTCTCCCTTTGTAAGCGCCTCCATTACATCTTCAAATTCGTCATATCTGCTATATGATGCTTCACTTTCCTTGAAATAACTTTCAGCAGCTTCCTCACTAAAAGATCCCCTTACTCCTTGATAACCTACTTTAGGCTTTTCTACCTTCTGCGTATTTAGTCCCTTTTCGATTCCTGCTAATAGACCTAAGTCGTCTATATAAAGTTTCTCTATAGATATTTCTAGCTGTTTTTTTATCCCCTTATAATTTACATCTTCCATATTATTGTCCCCTTCTAATTGTACGACCTTCTATCTCCACATATTTTCTCATTTTATCTACAGCTTTAGCAAAGCGATCTGGTGTGATAGATTGTGGCCCATCACATAAAGCTTTCGCCGGGTTATTATGCACTTCAATGATAACACCATCTGCTCCGGCTGCAATAGCTGCCATACACATTGGCTCAATCATATAATTAAGACCAGTTGCATGACTTGGGTCAACAATAACTGGAAGGTGACTCATTTTCTTTACAGCTTGAACTGCTGATAAGTCTAAAGTATTTCTTGTATAAGTTTCAAATGTACGAATCCCTCTTTCACAGAGAATAACATTTTCATTCCCCCCTGCCATAATGTATTCAGCTGCCATTAACCATTCTTCAATCGTAGCAGAAAGCCCCCTCTTTAATAAGATTGGTTTATCTGTTTTACCAAGCTCTTTAAGGAGTGCAAAGTTTTGCATGTTTCTTGCTCCTACTTGGATAACATCTACATCCTTCACAAATTTTTCAATTGTTTCAGGGTACATGATCTCTGTTACAATTGGAAGCCCTGTAACTGCTCTTGCTTTTTTAAGGAGCTCTAAACCATCTTCTTCAAGACCTTGGAATGCATAAGGAGAAGTACGTGGTTTATAAGCACCACCTCTAAGGAAAGTTGCTCCTACACTTTGTACACTCTTAGCTATTTCTGTAATCTGATCTTCACTTTCTACCGAACAAGGACCTGCAATAATAGCAAATTCATCCCCACCAATACTACTCTCACCTACTCTAATAATGCTATTTTCAGGATGGAATGCACGATTTGCTTTTTTGAAAGGTTCTTTTACACGCATTACCTTATGAATACGCTCATCTGTACCTATGTCCTCTAGTGTAATCTTAGATGTGTCTCCAACCAAACCCAAAACTGTACATTCACTACCCTCTATAGGATGAATCTGTACCTCATAACTGTCTACAAGTTCACTTATTAAGTTGGTTACATCTTTTTGCCTAACGCCTCTTTTTAATACAATAATCATCTGAATTGCCCCTTTTAGTTTAATTTTATATATAAAAAAAGCTCCATGCACGCTATATGCATAGAGCTTAGAATAATCTAAGGAAACGGGATATGAAATGATATCACCCTAATACAGTATATAGCGAACGTTTATTTTTTTCACAGCAAAAAGTACCAGCGCTAAAATAAAAGTAGCCCCAGCTAAAAAAGAATGTATAAAATTTTGCTGTAATAAACATTGCTATACAATTCATTTCTTTTCCTCCATTAATTTAAATTAAGGTTTATTATATGCTCTTGTTTTTTATTTGTCAATTAAGTTTTTTCTATAATTGTCTATATAATTCGAGAGCATTGCGTAATCATCTAATGAAAGTGTTTCTCCTCTAGTGCTCGCACCTATCCCACTTTCATCTAAAATATTTTTAATTTCTTCTTTGCTAAGACCTAAATTACCATTTGAAGCAAGGGTGTTAAGAAGAGTTTTACGTCTTTGCGAAAACGCTGCTTTTATAATTTTAAGTAGTTGTTCTTCATCATTGATGTCTACAATAGATTCTTGATGAAGTGTAAGTTTAATAACTGCTGAATCTACATTTGGTCTTGGCATAAAGCAATTTTGTGGTACATTGGCTACAAGATAAGTATCACAATAATATTTCATAGCCACTGTAATAGCACCATATTGTTTACTTCCTGGACCTGATGCCATACGATCTGCTACTTCTTTTTGAACCATAACTGTAATACTTTCAATTGGTAAGTTATGTTCAAGGAGCATCATAATAATTGGAGTTGTAATGTAATAAGGTAAGTTTGCTACTACCTTAATACGTCTATTTGGAGATTCTTCTGCAATAAGTTTATGAAGGTCTACTTTTAAGACATCCTTATGGATTAATCTAAAGTTCTCACATCCCCCAAACTGTTCTGTAAGGATAGGGATAAGCTGATCATCAATTTCAATCGAAATAACTTTACCTGCATTATCAATTAAAGCTTGTGTTACACTCCCAATCCCAGGTCCAATTTCAATTACACAATCCTCTTTAGTAATTTCAGCAGCATTTATGATTTTATCTAAAACGTGTGGATCAATTAAAAAGTTCTGACCAAACTTCTTTTGAAACACAAAAGGATATCTATTAAGTACAGCCTTAGTACCTTCTGGTGTTGCTATTCGGGTCATAATACTTCCTCCTTTATTTTTTCTATCATATCATATATTTTAAAGTTCTGCATAGCCTAGTCTTTTTAAAGCGAAAAAAAGGATGAACCTTCGCTCATCCTTATTATATCCATTATTTAATTTTAATAGTTTTTACGTTCCGCCTGAACGTCAATATTCTGGTCTTTTAAGACATAAACTTGCTTATCACGTCTTCCAAAGCTTCTTGCTTCACTACGTGTATTCATAAATAAGTCAATATCATGACCCTTAATCGCTCCGCCTGTGTCACCTGCTATTGCGATGCCATAGT
This sequence comes from Zhenhengia yiwuensis, assembly GCF_014384995.1. GTDB lineage: Bacteria > Bacillota > Clostridia > Lachnospirales > Cellulosilyticaceae > Zhenhengia > Zhenhengia yiwuensis. The sequence goes on from NZ_JACRSY010000014.1 coordinate 71,905, forward strand.
CTTCTACATATAGAATCGTTCCAAGAGGGATAACCTTAGGGTCTACAGCAACCATTCCTACAAATGTAGGTCTTCCACTTGCTGTAATACCAGCCCATTTATCGCCATCAATGTCTGTATAAGCTGTCGCTTCTAAAGTAAGTGCTTTTGTATACTCATAAGTTTTTCCAGTAGCAGAGTCTTTAATAACGTTCTTTTTGCCTTCTTTAACCACTTTTGTTTGTGGCTCTGTTAAAGTAATTTCTTGTTTGATGGTTTCAGATTGTACTTCACCACCAAAACGCACGATTTCAACTGTTTTTTCTGCAAGGCCGTTTACGCCTTCTGTGATGACTTTTTGTTCACCCGGTGCAAGATTTGCTGTTTCTTCTACTTTCACTTCAAAAGGAATTTCTTCTTGAACGATTTCAATTGAAACTTCTCTTGTCTTTACTTCTACATTAAGGCCATCTTCAACAGGTGTATCTAACGCTGGTGTTATAGTACTATGTTCATCAATTTTAATATGTCTATCCTCAATTAATTCACCAACTGTTAAGGCTGTTGTCTTTAATGTGCTTGTAGTACCATTTACGTCTACATTTACTGTAGGTCTCCATCTCTCAACAACAATTTTCATACCATCCTCTATTGTTGTGTCTAGGCTAGGTTCTACCACATCTTTTTCACCTAATACAATTTCTTGTGCTTTTAATATATCTTCTACAGTATTGTTTAATGTCTCATATTGTGTTACTTTCCCATCTTCTACAATAGCAACTGTTTTCGATAGGGATTGATACGCTGTGATTGTGCCTGTTCCAAGCATAAACAGCGCTACAATCAATAAAGCTATCCTACTTCGATTTTTCATGATTACCTCCTTGAATTCGGTTGCTACTTTGATATTAAAGTTTAGTATTATTTTTATTTATCAAAGCAGTAAGGTTTCACCCTCTCATTTCTTCAATCGTGCTAATCGGCGCTTTACTGGAAATAAAATATAGCTCATTTTTTACAAGCTACAATATAAATTGTAATATAAATTGGCTTTTAAATCAAGCTTTTTGTAATACTTGCTCTTAACCAGCACGTTTTTTGCCATTTTCCATTTCCCTGGATGCTTTATTTTTCAATGGTTCTAGTCAGAGTTTAAAATTTTTTCCTTTTTTCCAATTTAACAACTTTGTAACATTTACTTAATAACATTTATATGCACGTTTTTAAAATCTATTACTAAAATTTAAAAATTTAGCTCTCTAACCAAATTATTTACCAAAATTATACAATTAATACACCTGTTATCTATTTTTGCATCTTTATATAAATATACACTAAGTTTAGTTATACTATACTTTCTTTAACTTTTTTAATTTTATCTTCCTCTTAATTTTTACCCATAAAAAAATGGAGACTCTTTTGTCTCCATCCTTGATATTATCTATATTCTACAGCCTGACTATTTTTCTATTCTAAATAGCCTCTTTGTATTTTCCATTGTTACTTTAGCTACTTCTTCCTCTGTAATACCTTTAATTTCTGCTATTTTTTGAATGACATAAGATAAGTAGGAAGAATCATTACGTTTACCTCTATGAGGAACTGGTGTCAAATAAGGGCAGTCTGTTTCAATTAAAATTTTATCTAATGGAATATGTTCTACTACTTCTACTGCTTTTCTAGCATTTTTAAAAGTAAGAGATCCACCTATTCCAATGTAAAATCCACGTTTTACATATTCTTTAGCTAATTCATGGCTGCCTGAAAAGCAATGGATTACACCTTCTTTAACTCCACTTGCTACAATGGTATCAAAAGTCAGCTGACAAGCATCTCTGCTATGTATACTTACTGGCAGGTCTAACTTCTTAGCTAATTCTAATTGCATTTTAAACCATTTAAGCTGATTTTCTTCTGTAGAATGATTATAGTAAAAATCAAGACCAATCTCTCCAATACCTACAACTTTAGGATGCATAGTCATTTCTTCTAACTCTTCAAGGTCCGTTAGAGTCATTTCATCTACTTCATGAGGATGAACTCCTACTACAGCATAGATAAATGGATACTCTTCTGCTAATACAATGCTTTCTCTAGAAGAAGGCATATCTGCCCCTACATTTATAATATAACCCACACCTTTTTCATGTATATCTTTTAAAAGTGCGTCTCTATCTTCATCAAAACGTTCATCATTATAATGTGCATGTGAATCAAAATACATAGTAATCTCCTTTTAATGTTTCATTCTCACTAATTTGTATTATAGCAACATTCTCTCAAAAATAAACCACTTCTATAAATAAAAGGCTATCCATAATGGTAGCCCGTTTTCTAATCTTCAATACTTAGTACATTATAACCTGCTTCTTCAATAGCCACTCTTACAGACTCATCAGAAACCGTTCCTTCTACATAAGCAGCTTTTTCATCTAACTTCACCTCAATATTAGTCACACCACTTAAACCTTCTAACGCTTCCTCAATATGTCCTACACAATGTGCACAACTCATTCCATCAATATTAACTTTCACTCTTTATACCTCCTTATATATTTGATTATTTATTTAATGCATTAAGCATTACAGAAACTGAACTTAAACTCATAGCTGTTACTGCAAACATCGGGTTCAAAAAAAGACTTCCAAATATGTGCAGTACGCCCATAGTTACAGGAACCCCTAGCGTATTATACCCAAATGTTTAGAATAAATTTTGTTTAATATTCCTAATTATTTTCTTACTTAAATCTATAGCTCACGGTACATCCATAAGGTCACTATGCATAAGTACAATATTTTCAGAATCTATAGCAATGCCTACACCTGCGCTTGCTAAAGCTGTTAGACTCTTTCAAAAAGCACATACCTTTCGAGACACTCTTTATAAGTATTATGGGTGTTTTGCTTGAAATTATACAAAAGGGCTGTGATACAACCCATAAATACGTTGCATCACAGCCCTTTCTTAATTTAAATTGCAGTTTCTTCTTTCTCAAAATAATGTGTATACTGCCCTGGATAGCATTCATTCATAATCCACTCTTCAAACTCTAACCAATTACCAATACGCGTATAGTCTATGCCTTCTTTTCTATTATGCGGTCTATCAAATATAATAGGTGTTCCCCCTACTTCTGCAAAATCCTTAATATTATGCAAACCGTCATCTAATAAGTAATCCCCTTTAATCATTTGCTTTTTAGAACATACAATAACATGATTAAGTGGGAAAAATGGCATATACTCCTTAATCCATTCATGTTTTGGCTCCACAGATGAAGGATGTGCTGCTGTTACAATATACATCTCAAATAGATTACTTTTATATAGTCTCTCAAAGACTTCAATGGCATTGGCTACAGGCTCTAATTCCCTAAACAGCTTTGGCCTATGCATAACATCTAGGATCTGCTCACCAAAAATAGATACTAAATCCCAGTCTACACAATCTTCTATAGTAAAATCTGTATCATATTCTTTATTAAATTCTACTATAACTCCCTTAATATATTCTGCTAACACATCATCTTGATCTACTAACAAGATAGGTTTTCTTGCTTGCAAAATCCTCACCTTCTTTCTTATATCGGTCTACTCTTTTATGTCATTTGAAAATGTATGGTACTATTATTTTATTAAAAACCAGCCTTTTCGTTCCTTAATCGCTCTAACTTTTCTATTCTGTCCATAATAGCTTGTTTCTTACGTTTAATAGACTCTGGATTTTGATTATAAGGAGAATTTTTAAACTGAATATCTAGCGTGTTCAGTAATGCTCTTTGTACTTTAAGCTCTTGTTTAATAAGTTTAAGTTCTTCTTTAATGTCCTTCTCCATGTCACACTCCTTATCTAGAAGTAGTCATATAAGGCTACCTCACTTCTAGTTGCTTTAAATAACTCCATAATATGTTCTTTATTCTGATACCATTCCACTGCCTCTACTTTATCTATGTCTTTAAGTGTCTTAAATCCAATTATAAGTTGCATTAATTCTCTTACATCTATTTTAAAATCAGGCTTTTCCTGTACTTGCTGCACCTCTACCTGATTTGCCTTAATAGTTACCTTGAAATAGCCATTGTTCCATTCACAAATATCATCTTCTACCTGTATTATAAAAGTACCTTCTTTTATAAAATTGTAGCATTCTAGGGCCTTAACTACATTAACAATTCTCCCCATCATATAGCTTATAAGCTTTGCTTCACATCTTGGATTAGGTAAGACATCTAAAATTAGATCATGTTCTTTAGCTTCTATACTCACTGTAGTAACCTGCGCATTATGAACATAAATGTAGTTAAAGAAGCTTCTTAAAGCTTTCATACTCGTATACTGCATCTCTACAACTTCCAATTGAAGTTTTTCATGAACAATTTTATAAATCATATAGCCTTCTACTTGGCCTTGGTCATTTCTATAAAGAACAGTGTAATGGTCTAATTTTTTACTTGTACGCTTACCCCATTGCACATCATCACGTATACAAGAACCATTTAGTTGCTTAATGTAAGCTTCATAAAAATCTTTAAGCTCTTGCTCATTCTTTGCTGTTACATAAGAAATATGTCCTTCATTTTTAAAACGTTTTAATCTGTCAACCTCGAAGACATATTGCATGTTATTATAACACCATTTCCACCCTAACTTCTGATAAAATTCATATGAAAATGGAGCAAGCATTGAAAAAACGGCACCTTTTTCATACATGACTTTAAGGCCTTCTTGAATGAGCCTACTACATACGCCCCCACTTCTATACGTACTGGCTGTTGTTACACCTCCAACACCTGCCATAGAAACTGGTTTTCCTTCTATATAAATAGTCTTATATGGTATAGTAATGCAACTTGCTAATACTTCTTCATCTAATAATCCAAGAATAGTCTCTCTATCTGGAGTTGATAGAAGCCAATCTAATCTAAAATCTTCTTCTGTGCACATTTTGAAGCAATAACACATTAAGTCTATAAAACGTTTTTCATATAACTCCTTTTCTTTATTTAGCTCTACTAATCTCATTTTTTTGCTCCTTTTACCTTAAAATACTTTCTCTCTCTTCATTTTATTTTACTTGTTCCTTATTTTTTTTGCAAAACTTAATTATTTTGGCTTTGAACAAGCAACATTGGAAACATCTTGAAATATTATTAATATATACCATAAAAAAGGAGTTGTTTATTCATGCCACGTATTCCTCAAATAGGTTATAAATTTCCTCAACTTCGTGGAATGAGTAGTAATAATAAGTGGACAGTTGTTTGTAATGCCCCTACATCCTATCTTAAACATACTAGTTTATTAAGGGGCCCGGATGAAATCCTTCATCAAAATGATATTCAAATCGTACAGCTCCCTAGTCGAACCACAGATACTACTCTTTATATTATAGATCCTAGTGAAATTCTCAGAGCTATCATTCATGATGATATCTCTTCTCCATTAACTGCTTCCCACGTTGTGACTATTGTAGATTCTCTTAAAAAAGGTTATAGGCCTGAAATTCAAAGTGTTTCCAACCAACCTACTAACCCAGCCTGTCCTAATATCCAAAAAGTAGTAGGTGAATATGTTCTTGGCGACCCTCAAAATGTAGACCCATTTCTTTTAGACTTTGTTATTTATGCTTTTGCACTTATTCAGCCTGATGGGTCGCTAGATGTATATTCTAGAAGATATCTTCAGGAACTTGCTAACCTTAGATTTTCAGACCCTAATCTTAAAGTTATATTAGGTATTGGTGGCTGGGGTAATGATGGCTTCTCTGACGCCGCTCTTACACCACAGTCTCGCTACAATTTTGCTAGAGAAGTTAGAAGCTGGGTAGATGAATATGACTTAGATGGGGTAGATATTGACTGGGAGTATCCTGGTAGTAGTGCCGCTGGTATTACTTCAAGACCTCAAGATAGAGAAAACTTTACACTCTTACTCCAAGCATTACGTGATGTATTAGGTTCCGATGCCTGGATTAGTGTAGCTGGCACTGGGGATGCATCTTATATTCGTAATGTAGATATTGCAGGTATTGCCCCTATTATTAACTATTTCAATATTATGGCCTATGACTTTACAGCTGGTGTAACAGGCGCCCAAGGTGCAAGACATCATTCTAATCTTTTTCCATCAGACCTTGCCTTTAACAATATAAGTGCTGATTTATATGTTCAAAATCTTATTAATGCTGGTATGCCTCCAGAACAGCTTCTACTTGGTCTTCCTCTTTACGGCAGAAATGGTGCCACAATTACAAGGACCTTCGATGAAATCCGTAGGTCTTACCTTAACACAAATGGTTATACTGTAAGATGGGATAATGTTGCTAAAGCTCCTTATATCGTTGACCAATTCGGAAACTTCTTCCTTGCCTTTGATAACGGCCTTTCTATTTACTTCAAAGGCCAATATGTTGCTGATAATTGTTTAGGTGGCCTTTTTACATGGCAAACCAATATGGACCAGGCAAATATATTAGCTAATGATATGTATCTTGCTATTAATGACCCAAGAACATTAGAAGAAATCCTTGCACAAGAATATTTAGGTTAAGAAAGAAGCTATATCTATTGAAAACATTATTCAATAAAGTAGCCATGCAGCTTCTGAAACAAAAATAGCGTTAGTAAACTTGTATCTGAATTTGAACATTTTAAAAGATCATGATATAAAAAAGGTTGATGTAAACATTATTTACATCAACCTTTTTATTTATAAATTATTTAACATCTGCACCATGAACCATTTCACCAAGTGGTCCCACTGCTACTAAGTTACCCTCATCATCTGATGCACAAAGTACCATACCTTCTGAAAGAATACCACGAAGTTTAACTGGTTTAAGGTTAGTTACTACAACTACCTTTTTACCTACAAATTCTTCTGGAGCATAGTATTTAGCAATACCTGATACGATTTGTCTTACTTCATCACCAATTCTAATTTTAGAAACAAGTAATTTATCTGCTTTTGGTACGCGTTCACATTCAATTACTTCACCAATTTTAAGTTCAACTTTTGCAAAGTCATCAATTGTAATTTCTTCTTTAGCTGGTTTAGCAGGTTTTTCTTCTACTTTTGGAGCTACTGCAGCTTTTGCTGCTTCCATAGCTGTTTCAAGTTCTGCTAACTCTTTATCTTTATCAATACGAGGGAACATATTTGTGCCTTTTTTAGCATGAACAGAATTTGGCATTGTACCCCATGTATGGATTGTCTCCCAAGCTGTAAGTTCCCCACGACTTAAGCCAATTTGTTCCCAGATAAGCTCTGGTGTACGAGGCATAAATGGTTCAATCATAATACTTACAATACGTAATCCTTCTGCTAATGTATAAAGTACACCTGCAAGTTTTGGTTTGTTTGCTTCATCTTTTGCAAGTACCCATGGCATTGTTTCATCAATGTATTTGTTGAATCTTCTAATCATTACCCAGATATCTTCAAGGGCATTGTTAAAGAAGAGTTTTTCCATATTTTCTTCCATTTTTTGTGTTTGAATACGGACAACTTCTTGTACATCTGCATCAAACTCATTACCTTCATGTACTTCTGGAAGTACGCCTCCTTCAAAGTATTTTTCAATCATAGCAACTGTACGTGATGTAAGGTTACCAAGATCATTAGCAAGGTCTGAGTTGATACGTGAAATAAGTGCTTCATTTGTAAAGTTACCGTCTTGTCCGAATGCAATTTCACGAAGAAGGAAGTAACGGATTGCATCACTACCATAGCGACTTACAAGTGCACTAGGATCTACTACGTTACCTTTAGATTTACTCATTTTACCACCATCGATTACAAGCCATCCGTGACCAAATACTTGTTTTGGAAGTGGAAGGTCAAGCGCCATAAGGATAGCTGGCCAAATGATTGTATGGAAACGGATAATCTCTTTACCTACAAGGTGCACATCTGCTGGCCAGAACTTATTGTAAAGCTCATCATTGTCACTACCATAACCAAGTGCTGAGATGTAGTTTGATAAAGCATCAAGCCATACATATACTACGTGATCTGTGTCAAACTCTACTGGAATACCCCATTTAAATGATGTACGAGATACACAAAGATCTTCAAGACCTGGACGAAGGAAGTTATTCAGCATTTCGTTTTGTCTTGTTTGTGGTTGGATAAATTCTGGGTGATCTTCAATGTGCTTAATAATACGATCTTGGTATTTTGAAAGCTTGAAGAAATAAGATTCTTCTTTTACTTTCTCAACTGGTCTACCACAGTCTGGGCATTTGCCATCTACAAGTTGATGTTCTGTGAAGAATGTCTCACATGGTGTACAGTACATACCTTCATATTCACTCTTATAGATATCACCTTTATCATAAAGTGCCTTAAAGATTTTTTGTACAGTAGCTTTATGGTCTTGATCTGTTGTACGGATAAATTTATCATAGCTAATGTCCATTGTTTTCCAAAGGTCTTTGATCCAATCTACAATGCCATCTACGAATGCTTGAGGTGTTACACCTTCTTCTGCCGCACGGCGTTCAATCTTTTGACCATGTTCATCTGTTCCTGTAAGGAACATTACATCATATCCACGAAGTCTTTTATATCTTGACATGGCATCTGCTGCCACAGTTGTATACGAATGTCCGATGTGAAGCTTATTACTTGGATAGTAAATAGGGGTTGTAATATAAAAAGTTGGTTTGCTCATTACTTACCCGCCTCCTTTGTTTTGTTTTCATTATCTCTTATAGTATTATAGATACAATTGTATCTGTTTACAACACCACTACAGAAAATATTACCTACATTTACTATAGTGTGACTAAATTTTTCAGGTTTCATACTTCTAACTATAAATTATAGACTTTCATTTTTTCAAGAAACTTTTTATAAAGAATAAGCATGTCTGGCTCATTGTCTACATACTTATCTAATTCCTCTATAGCAATCCATTTAACACCACTATTTTCATCTGGTTTAACTCTAAGTAATTCTTCTTCATCTACCTCTACAAGGTATGCAATAGATAAGTGTAAATGAGCTGATACATACACACCTTTTTTAATATGCGCTGGTACAGGTAGTACATCTAAAGAAAGTATCCCTTCTGATAGAACTTTTACCTCTTGAACGCCAGTCTCTTCCTTCGCTTCTCTGATGGCTACACCTAAAAAATCTGTTTCTCCATCTGTATGACCACCAGTCCATGACCATGCATTGTAAATATTATGATGAATCATTAGTACTTTGTCTCTTGTTTTATTAACAATAAATCCTGAACTTGAAAAATGTGCTACTGGATTTTCTCTTGTAAGCAAATTATCATATGCATCCATACAAGTTAAAATTAAAGCTTTATCTTTTTCTTCTTGTTCATTATAAGGCTTGTACTGTCTTATTTCTTGCATCCACTTTTCCATGTTTTTACTCCTAAGTGCCATTTTCTTTTTATTGTACCACAGCTTCTTCAGGCCTATAAAATATTTTTCTTATAGGTAAAATAGAATATTTTTGCACCATTGTATAATTTATTTTATAGTTATTATTCACAATTCTTATCCTATTTTCAAAAAATATATTGCAATTGGTTTTTGTCTTATGCTAAACTTCACATTAATCAAATGAACGTACAAACGCCTTGAAAAGGAGAGTAAGTTTAGGATGTCTCTTACCAGAGAGCTTCGGTAGCTGAAAAGAAGCAGAGAATAATAAACTGAATATGGCCTTGGAGTGGTGCACCGACTGCCCTTATAGGGTTTAGGCTGCAACAGGATTCGCCTGTTATAGCGATAGAGTATACTCATCTTATTAGGTGACGTACTTGAAGAGATCTATTTCGTGAGGAATAGATGAATTAGAGTGGTACCACGGTGTATATATACCCCGTCTCTATAGCATTAAAAAGCTATAGAGACGGGGTTTTTTGATTGCCTTAAAAAACTTATAGGGAGGCCTAGAAAATGATTGAAATTAAAAACGTTAGTAAAACATTCAAAAGTAAAGAAGCTCATGTAGATGCATTAAAAAATGTAACACTTACAATAGATAAAGGTGATATCTTCGGTATTATCGGTTATAGCGGTGCTGGCAAGAGTACACTGCTCCGCTGTATTAATGGACTTGAAGTGCCAACTTCTGGTGAAGTACTTCTCCTGGGCCAGGACATTACACAGCTTAAAGAAAAAGAACTTCGCCATATACGTAAAAAAATTGGCATGATTTTTCAACACTTTAACTTAATGCATAGCAAAACAGTTTTTGAAAACATTGCGTATCCACTTAAAAGTCAAAAGCTTGGTAAATCAACTATAGTCAATAGAGTTAAAGACCTCCTTAGGCTTGTAGACCTAGAAGATAAAGTAAATAGCTATCCTTCACAACTAAGTGGTGGTCAAAAGCAAAGAGTAGCTATCGCCCGTGCCTTAGCTACTAACCCAGAAATTCTACTCTGTGATGAGGCTACTTCTGCACTCGACCCACAGACTACACAGTCTATCCTAGCTCTACTTAAAAAAATCAATAAAGAGTTAGGTATTACTATTGTACTTATTACACACCAGATGGAAGTGATTAAAGAAATCTGTAACAAAATTGCCGTTATGGAACATGGCTGTGTTCTGGAAGTTGGCCAGCTTATTGATGTGTATACCCAACCACAAAGTCAAATCACTCAAGATTTTCTGGCAAAAGATATGCACTTTGAACGTTTAAGCCTACCTCATGAAGGTGAAATAGCTAAGATGCTTCACTTAAAATATATAGGAGGTTCTACAGGTTCACCTTTAATCTCTGCTTTATCTCAACACTTTAAAGTAACTGCTAATATTACCTTCGGTAATATTGAGAAACTGCAAGATATCTTAGTTGGGAACCTCGTTATTGATTTACATGGTAGTGAAGAAGAAGTACAAAAAGCGCTTGATTATATTAGACAACATATTGAAGTGGAGGTTATAGATGATGAACGCATTATTACAAGAACTAGTGCCTAATGTTATAGAGTATTTCCCGGAAATGATTAAAGCCCTCAACGAAACTTTTGTTACTGTGGGGATCTCTGGTCTTATCGCTTCTCTTATCGGTATTCCTTTAGGACTTATCCTTCTCATTACAAGTCCTAAACATATTTTGGAGAACAAAGTAGTATACAGCATACTTTCTAAAGTGATTAATGTCTTTAGATCCATTCCTTTTGTTATTTTGATTGCTGCTATCGTACCTTTTACACGCTTTGTAGTCGGCACAACTATCGGTGTCAAAGGGGCACTTGTTCCTCTTATTGTAGGGGTTACACCTTTTATTGCAAGACAGGTTGAAGTAGCACTTCAAAAAGTAGATAAAGGTGTACTTGAAGCTGCAAAAGCTATGGGGAGTAGTCCTTTAGAGATTATCTTTAAAGTTATTATTCCTGAAGGCCTTCCCAACATCGTGCATGCTGTAACTATTTCACTTATCAGTCTTATTGGCTTCTCTGCAATGGCTGGTAGCGTTGGTGGTGGTGGTCTTGGAAACTTCGCTATCCAATATGGTTATCAATACTTCAAAACAGACATTATGGTTGTGACTGTTATCCTCTTACTTATTATCGTTACCCTTGTGCAAAGCATTGGAGATTACATCTCAAGGAAGCTTACACATTAAATTAAATTAAATTAGATTATTTATAGATTGAAAGGATGATGAACAATGAAATTTAAAAAATTAGCTCTTTTAACTTTAAGCCTTGTGGCTGCAACTTCTATTTTTACAGGATGTGGTTCTAGTGAAGATGTCTCTTCAGATACTACTAAAATAAAACTCGGTGTAAATGGTACAGACTTTAGAATCTGGGATTATATCCAAGAAGAACTTGCTAAAGAAAATATTGAACTCGAAGTGATTAGCTTTGCTGATTACATTCAGCCAAATATGGCTTTAGACCAAGGTGAAATTGACATTAACTCTTTCCAAACTAACATCTACTTTGAACAGTTCAAAGAAGAACATAAATTAGACCTTACAGCACTCGGCAACACTGTATTTGCACCAATGGGCATCTATTCTGACAAACTTGAAAATGCGACTGACATTGCAGAAGGTGGGCTTGTAGCTATTCCAAACGACCTTACAAATGGTGGCCGTGCACTTCTTCTCCTCGAAGAAGCTGGTCTTATTGAAGTAGATGATGCAGCTGGTCTCATCCCTACATTAAAAGATGTAACAGCCAATCCAAAGAATCTTAAAATTCAAGATATGGCTGCTAACCAAATTCCACGTTCACTTCCAGATTTAGATTTAGCGCTCATCAACAATGGGGTAGCTGTTGACGCTGGATTTAAACCACTTGAAGACTCTATTTATATAGAAGATCCTGAATCAGAAAACGCTTTCAACTACTATAATATCTTTGCTGTTAGAACAAGTGATAAAGATAATGCAGCACTTAAACGTTTAGTAGAGATTTATCAAACAGACGAAGTAAAAGCACTTATTGATGAAGTTTATGATGGAGCAATGCTTCCAGTATTTTAAAATACTTGTATGGGTATACAGAGTGTGTATATAACTTGTTAGGGAATAATTTGTCTTTATAAATATAAATGAATAAAATACTTACGGAGGTAACGAAAATGATTGCTAGGGAAATAATTTTAGATACAGTTGCTGCAATTAATGAGCGTTTAGTAGAGATTAGCCATGCTATTCATGCTAGACCTGAAATAAGTAATGAAGAAGAGTTTGCGTGTGAAATACTCTCTAAAGAATTACAATCACATGGGTTTGATGTAATAACAGATATTGCTGGTCATAGAACGGGATTTATCGCTACCAAATCTAGTAGTAAAGCGGGGGCTACTATTGGATTTCTAGCCGAATATGATGCACTCCCTGGCCTTGGGCATGCATGTGGTCATAACATTATTGGTGTAACAAGCATTGGGGCCGCTATTGCACTAAGTAAAGTTATTGATGATATTGGAGGTACTATTAAAGTATTTGGCACACCTGCTGAAGAAGGTGGCGTAAATGGAAGTGCTAAAGCAAGCTATGTAAAAGCTGGCTTATTTGAAGGAACAGATGTAGCTATGATGATCCATCCAGGTTCTCACAATCAAAAAACACCATCTTCTCTTGCTATTGCACCTATGGACTTTGAATTCTTTGGTAAGCCTGCCCATGCGGCTAGCTGCCCTGAAGATGGTATTAATGCTTTAGACGCTTTACTGCTCTTTTACAATGGTATTGCTGCTTTAAGACAACAACTTACATCTGATGTACGTATTCATGGGGTTATTTTAGATGGCGGTCAGGCAGCTAATATTATTCCTGACTATACTAGAGCACGTTTTTATCTTAGAGCTGCTACAAGTGAAGGTTTACAAGAAGTTATTAGAAAGGTTAAAAGTATTGCAGAAGGTAGCGCACTTTCTACAGGCTGTACTACTAAATACACCCATATTCAACACGTATTAGATAACCTTTCTCCAAATGCTATATTAGATGATATTTTTGCAACTACGCTTGAAGAATTAGGTGAAACAGTTTCTACTGTAGACCGCGCAATGGGTTCTACAGATGCAGGCAATGTTAGCCATGCTATACCAACTATTCACCCTACTCTTAGTATTTCAGATACGCCAATTCCTGCTCATACAGTAGAATTTGCATCAGCTTGTATCTCACCTAAAGCAGATGCTTCTATCAGCCTTGGAGCTAAAACACTTGCTTTAACAGGGCTTAAGGTATTAACTGATAGTGCATTACTTGAAAATATTAAACGTACCTTTACTGCTTAATATTTTTCTTTAATATAGAAAAACACCTTAAAGTAGACTTCAAACCTACTTTAAGGTGTTTTTTCATGCTTTATTTTATAGAATGCCCTACTTCACCTTGTAACTTCTTATAAACATAGAAAGGAATTCCTACTAACATAAGAATAAATATCCACATAGCACTTTCTGAGCCTGCACCATAGATGATGTAAATTGCATAACCAAAAGCAATTAATGAAAGGAACCCATGCTTAAGGAAACTTAATAAGGTTAATTTGTGTTCCTTTCTAAATGTAAGTATGATCTCTGCACATGCTGTTAAGGCATAAGCTGGAATGAAGGATAATGTTGCTAAGTTAATCATAAAGTCAAAAGCTTCTGTTAGGTTAGATACATAGTTTAAAAGTAATAATGCATTTGTACATAAACTTGTGATGACTAATGCTACAACTGGTGTATTGTATTTTGGATGTACTTTTGCAAAGAATTTAGGGAAAAGCCCATCTTCACCTGCTGCATAAGCAAGTCTTGCAGTTGTGAGTACCCATCCACTTAATGCACCTGCAGCGGCAATAACAATACCACCAGAAATAAAGTAACCACCCCATGTAGCACCTGTTACATAATTCATAATATCCGCTAGAGGTGCTTGTGTAGTTGCTAACATATTCTGTGGCATACTTCCCATTGCAAGAACAGATAAGAAAATATAAATGAGTACAGCTAACCCCGTTCCAATAACTGTACTTCTTTTAATATTTTTCTCTGGATTTTTAATTTCTCCCCCTGATATAGTCGCACTTTCAAGTCCTACAAATGACCATAGTGTAATAGCAATAGCTGCTGGAAGTGCCCCTAAGCTGTTTGCCTCTTCAGATACAGAGGTTGTAAGATTTGCTGCATCAAATCCAATGCATGCAATAACCATAAAAACTAAAATAACACCTATTTTAATTACTGTTGTAATAATGCTTACATAGCCTGCATTTTTTACACCTTTATAATTAATATAAGTAAATATCCATAATAATAAGGAAGAAACAGCGAAAGCTAAAATACCGTTTGTCCCAAGTGCTGGGAAGAATGTAGTCAGATAGCGTATAACTGCTGTAATAATAGCTGCATTTCCGATCCAAGATCCTAACCAGAATGTCCATGATACAAGAAATGCCATAAACTCACCGAAAGCTTTATGGGTATAAACAATAGGCCCCCCTGTTGCAGGATATTTTGTCCCAAGGTTAGCAAAAGATAGGGCTAATAAAATAGATCCTAGGCCGGTAATTACCCATGCTAAGACAGTAACTATTGGATTTGCCACTTGAGCGAGACTCTGCGGCGATGTGAAAATTCCTGAACCAATCATGTTTCCTACAACAATGGACGTTGCAGCGGCAAGACCCAGTTCACGCTTTAAATGTGTTTTGTTTTTCATGATGTCTCCTTAAGTTGCTAAAATAAACTTTTATCCCTATTATGTGTAAATCCTTTCATTATATAAGTTACTAAGTGCATAGACTAATTCTAAAAATTAGATTATACTTTTCATAAAGTTTATCTAATTTTTAGGAGGTTATACACATGGGATTATTTGGTGGTAGTAAGACAGATAATACATCTCAATTTGAGCGATACCTTATAGAAGGTGAGGTTATTGAGGCTGTTTATCGTCTTGTATTAGATGAAATTTGTTTTACTAACAAACGTATCATCTTTATTGATAAAGAAGCTTTGTCTACAAAAAAACAACTCATTTCACTTCCTTACCATTCCATCTACTATTTCGGGGTCGAAAAAGGTGGAGTTTTCGAATTTGATAACGAAATTAAATTATACACTAAAGGAACACATTTTTCTATTGAATTTAGTAGAGGAACAGATATTTTAGAAGTTGAAAAATTACTAGCCTCCTACATTTGCAAGTAATTATACTTTTTCTGTCATATTTATTAATAAAATTAAAAAGGTAGTAACTAGCCTTAAAAGCTAGTACTACCTTTTTTATCTCTTATTATGTATGAAATTAAATAGTGTGTGCTTCATCCACAACTTTCTGTAATGCCTCTAAAGCATCAGCTGGAAGTTTATCAAAGCCACCTTTTTCTGTATCACGAGATTTGATGAAATCTACGCGATCTTGCATACGTTTTTGTAATTGTTCAACGTAATTTTCATCTTCAAGGTTTGGTATGAAACCTTCAAGTTCCATAATTTCAATATCAGAGAATGGTCCCCATGGCTTAAATGTAGCTCTTCCTTCTACTACTGCTTCAAGTGCACCAAGTGTATCTTTTGGTGTTACTTTTTTACCCATAAAGTCCCCTGTATTTACGATATAGCAATCTACGTTTCTTTCAGCAACTAATGCTTTGAACTTTTCGTAGTCATTTACAAGTGGGTATGTTCTAAATGGGTTAGCATATGGCTCAACAACTAACGCATTAGGGTCAACCCCTGGAGCAAGTCTTTCTGCACTTGAACGTTTTGTAGCAAGTGTAGCACCCATTACAGAAGCAAGTTCTGCTCCACTTAATTTAACGATTGGTGGAATTGTAGGGTCCTTCATAATCCAGAAGATTGCATTAACTGGTTCTTCAAATTTATTTACACGATTTGGTGACCAAAGAATAGATTTAACAGCACGACCATTACCATTACGAACATCTTCTGTGACTGGTACAATCTTACCATCTTCATCTACTGTAGCACCACAGTTTTGCATTGTAACAAGGTATTTATTATCTTCACATGTAAGTGGATAATCTTGAGTTTTATCAAAATATGCTGGTTCAAGAGCTACTGATGAGCCATTTTCTGTTGAAATAACAAAAGCATCATCATGAAGTACTGTAATATCGTATTTACCACCATGGCGAGCATGTGTAAGAGTTGATTTACCTGAACCTGAAAGTCCGAATACACCAGCAACGAATGATTTACCTTCACCAAGGTTATAACGTTTTTGTCCACCATGGCATGAAGCATATCCATGACGGTTCGCCATAGCCCACGCAAGGGTTAATGTACCTTTTTTATGTTCTCCAAAGTATCTCATACCTAAGATAGCAGCACAGTTATGTTCTGGATCAAAGAATGTAAGACCCATTGGATGATCTGGATGTGACCAGTCTGGATCTGAGAATATATAAAGATCTCCTTCTGGATACTCTTTAGATTCTGCATACATTTTAGCTACTTCTTCATTAATAGCTTGGAAATTCAATAACCAAGAGTACATAATATTTTCTTGAGTTTCTGGGATACAAAGATGCGCTTTTACTGAGAAGTCTTTATCAAGGCCTACGATTGCTTGTGCATGATACAGTTTTTTAGTACGAGCTTTGTAAATTGCTTCGCTAATTTTAAGAGCATATTCACCTTGATTTACACCAGGTTCTCCCATAATTTTACGAGCTGCTGCTGCGCGCCCACTTACTGCACCGTCATTGAAGAGAAGAATTTTTGTATCATCATCTAAACCAAGTAAATCTGGTCTATAAACAGGAATATCTGTCACGATTGTTCCCGGAGCATTTTTTGCAAGTTTGTAAGCTTCCTTTAATGAAGTTACAGGTGTTACATTATTACCATAAAATGCTGTTTCAATTGTTGTACGAATTTGTCCAAAGATAGGGTTATTCGCACCAATTTCTGTTCTTGGAAATCTAGATTTTGTTGCCATTATGAAATCCTCCTTCGTTTATAAAAAATAATTGTACGCCTATTTAGGAATAATCTTCAAAATAAAATCCTTTCCCAAATCTAATTATCTAATTTGTTACAATATTTGTCAACACAAATTTCAGACATTAATAATAAATTATCAACTTTTATACTAGTTTATCCAATAAATAAAGAGTAGCCTAATGACTACTCCTCTCCCTTAATACATTTATCTATAATGTGCTCTGCTAACCTTTTATGGTAAGTAGCTTGCTCTATTAAAGTACATACTAACAACATAGCCCCTACCTTTTCATCGTGTATTTGCATTTTTTCCATTTCTTCATTGACCATTTCTATACGCTTTTCAATTCCAAAATTGAAATAAGATAACTCCTTATCTCGGCATGCTAAATATGCCTCATAAAAATTTGCTAATTTATGACTATCTAAGTTCTCATCTATTTTTAAGGATGAAAATAAATCTTTTATGTCTCCAATGCTAATAATACCTTTAAGATGGTAAAGAAGAATCATAAGAATAATATGATCTTTAGTATATTTCTTTTTATGTGCAGGCATTAATACCTTATCTTTTGTGTAATTGTTAATCATTGTTTTAGTCAAAAGCTTGTCCCCCTCATAACGCTTTGTATGACTAAGCTTGCTTTCAAACAATGTAATAAGCTGATCCATATATAAATCAAGGTCTGGAATATCTCCAAGTCCTATATATTCTTCAAGGCCTAATTTAGCAACTTCTTCTTCTAACCATTTACTCTCCATGTCCGTAGCCTCCTTGTGTTTCTTGATTTTATCATACCTAATCCCTTTTATAAAATCAAGCCAAATTATTATAGAAACTATATTGACTACAATATGTATATTATGATATATTTTAGTTATAATATTAAGTAGTATTTAAAACTACTTGTCAAGGTTAGGGGATGTTTCAATGAATCAATACATTAGAGAACCTATTAACGCTTATACTCATCTTATAGGTGCCGGTCTTTCTTTTATCGGTACTATATTATTACTTATATATGGTGGCAAAGGTTCGCCACTTACTACAACAGCTATCGTGTCTATTACTATTTTTGGTTTAAGCCTTGTAGCACTTTATACAGCTAGTGGCATTTACCATGCAGTTAGAGCTAATCAAGCTGTTTTACTTAAACTTAAGAAATTAGATCATTCTATGATTTTTATACTTATTGCAGGGTCTTATACACCATTTTGCTTACTTGCTCTTACAGGTGCATGGCAAATTAGTATTATTACCATAATCTGGTCTCTTGCTATTATAGGTATTACCCTTAAAGTTTTCTGGATTAATATGCCTAGATGGATTTCAACAGGTTTTTATATTGGCATGGGCTGGGTTGCTGTTCTTGCATTAAGTCCACTTTCTAAAGCCCTTAATACAGGTGGTCTTACATGGTTAGCATTAGGCGGTATCATGTATACTATTGGTGGTATTATCTATGGTCTAAAAAAGCCAAATATCTCTAAAATATTTGGCTTTCATGAATTATTCCATATTTTTGTTATGCTAGGCAGTGCATGCCACTACTGGTGTGTTTTTAATTATGTACTTTAAACTAAGATAGGATACCTATATAAGGTATCCTATTTTTAATTCCTATTGATTAGCAAGCTTCTTATAAGTATTAGCCATTGTCACTTGCATATAAGGTATAAGCCAAAAGTACCCTATTCCAAAAGTTAATGTTGCTAATATTCCCCATCCTATAAATGATAGCTGCAAAATGAAAAGATCCATTTTATGCCCTTGAGTCATACGTTTACTTTCATTCATAGCTTCTCGTACAGTTATTTCAGGATGATCAGCTAAAATATAGAAGCTCATACAATAACTATAAGATTTAATAATACCAGGAATGATAAATAACAGTGTCCATAAAAAAACCCATAGTAATTGCCAAAAGAAAAGTCCTATTGATTTACCAAAGTTTTTAAAGCCACTGAAAGCATCCTCTATTCCTAGAGGTTCTCTTTGAATAACTTTAAAACATATAATAATATAACTCAAAGTACAAGCTCCACTTATTATGTAATTACCTAAAAAACCAATATAGGGAATAAACTGTATTCCTATAAGCAAAATTGTAATAACAAGAAAAAGGCCTCCTACTATTCCCCAACGTCCTTTTAACTGCTCCTTACTTGCGGCTTTAACTTCTTCCCTTGTAAACATTCTATCTCCTCCTTAATTTTATTAATCCCTATTAAACTTATTAAGAAGCAATAAAAAATATACCTAATTTATACATAAAAATAGCCTATAAGCATATGCTTATAGGCTTATTATTTCATTATTTACGAATAACGTTAGCAGCTTGAGGTCCTCTGTTGCCTTCAACGATATCGAATTCAACTGTTTGACCTTCTTCTAATGTTTTGAATCCTTCTGATTGGATAGCTGTGAAATGTACGAATACGTCATCTCCATCTTCTCTTTCAATGAATCCAAAACCTTTTTCTGCGTTAAACCATTTAACTTTACCTACCATGTGCTAGGCCTCCTTATTTTAAAAAAAAGTTACTGCTAAAACACTGTACTACAAAACGCTTTCGGTCCAGTGTTTTATAGAACATGCGGCCTACCATCGTTTAATTCCAATATTTTAACTTACATGATTAGGATAACACATGTATAATAAATAATCAAGGAATTTGTCTTCATTTTTTTGTACAATTTGACTCAAATATAGTCAATTTAAGTGAAATTATTATTCGTATTTTTTTATTAAACTACTTTTTAAAACTTTGAAAATACTTCTATACTTTCCTCAATAGGCATGCCTTTTTCATTAATTGTAAAGAGATATAGTATACTCTCATCTAACCAAAAATTCAAAGTTAGTTTTTCACTTTGCTCTTCTTTTTGCCTAGATAGCATGAGTCTGTTAGGTGCTATTACTTTATAAGTTTGTTGATCCCATAATACATCCATGTAGGTATCATTAAATAAATCTTCTTCAAAACTTAATACTCTTTCATCTTGAGATCGCCACTTACCTTGAAGTAATTCTTTAGCTTGCCTATTAGAATCTGGTAGTGGTGAATCTATAAATTCGGCTGTCTTTCCTATAATAATACTTTGTATTTTATTGTTATTACCTATTACATAGATAATAAAATCTGTTGCAACACCATAATGACTTTCCCTACCATAAGAAATCTTAACTGTGTGTTCACCCTTATTAATCCACTCTTTTGGATAAATCTCTTCGATCTTATCTACGGAATCTCCCACTTCAATTGAATCTACTTCATAGTTTTTACGGTTAATGAGTAAGGCTAAAATTTCATTATTGTCTCCGTATTTTACTTCTATACCTTTTTGTTCTAATTCTTTAGGAAGTTCTTCTTCATAAGATTTTCCTATATAAGCTTGAATATCAATTTTACGTTCTCTCTCTCTAAGCATGCTTACTCCTAGTATACTTCCTAAACCTACTATACTGATTACAACGTATACCCCATACTTTTTCATCCTCTGTCCCTCCTAAAATTAGGTTGTATCAGTATAGCATAGCTGTAAATTTTTTACAATTATTTCCTGTCGACTATCTTTGTCTATTTATGATTTAAAAAGTCTAATAGGATAGTGTTAAATAGTTGTGATTTATTATAGGGAATATCATGCCCATGTTTTTCTAATATCTGAATCTTACAATACTCTGGATTAAGCTTTTGAAGCAGCTTAACTGAAGCATGTATCTCCTCATTCTCTTTGCTTCCTGCTAAAACTAACATAGGAATCTTTAAGTCTCTATATTCATTGTAATCTTCAATGTTAACACCTTGCTTCACCATAGCAATAAGATTCTCTTTTGTTGTATTTTTACAATAAGTAATAAAACGCTCTTTATCATTCTGATTCATTCCTACCATCTGAGCTTGTAACTTAGCAACCCACTTTATATGCATTAAACTTCCCATTTGATTCATACTCTCTACGACTGATTTAAGTGCTTTTTCACTTTTACATACCCATGGACTTATTAAAATAGCCTTATCAAAATAAGCTTCTCCTTTACAAAGTATAGGAATAATAAGCTGTGCTCCTATAGAGAAACCAACAATCGTTATCTTGTCTTTTCCAAGAGACTTTATAATATCTAACACACCTTCTACACACTTATCTAATGTATAATCTTTACTAGCTTCTTCTCCATTACCATATAAATGTGGTAATACTAGATGATACTCTGTAGCTAAACTATATTGTCTTGAAAATCCTAATGGAAGACCTGCCCCATGTAGCATAATAATAGTATGATTCTTTCTATCACCCATTTCATCAAAATACATATCCTATCCTCATTCCTTTTACTAATGTCCTGAAATTCTTTTTATTATGATACACTATTTTAAAATACAAAAAAAGTGCAAGATTACATCTTGCACTTTGGTAGTGGAGGGAGAAGGATTCGAACCTTCGAAGGCGGTGCCAACAGATTTACAGTCTGCCCCCTTTGGCCACTCGGGAACCCCTCCATAAATTTGGCAACCACCTACTCTCCCAGGCCGTCTCCAGCCAAGTACCATCGGCCGCTTTAGTCTTAACCTACGTGTTCGGTATGGGAACGGGTGTTTCCCTAAAGCGCATCGTCACCAAAAATATTTGAGTATTTAATTAGTATTCCTAAAAGTATAATACTTATACTCTCAAAAACAAATACTGCAACAAGTTAACCTTGTTTTTAGGTCAAACCCTCGAACCGTTAGTATTGGTCAGCTACACATGTTACCATGCTTACACCTCCAACCTATCTACCTCGTAGTCTACAAGGGGTCTTACTCCTTTCGGATGGGAAGTCTTATCTTGAGGTCTGTTTCACGCTTAGATGCCTTCAGCGTTTATCAGTTCCAGACTTGGCTACTCTGCTATAGGCTTGGCAGCCTAACAGATGCACCAGCGGTCCGT
>NZ_JACRSY010000015.1 GCF_014384995.1 Zhenhengia yiwuensis
GTTACATTAATATTAATCTTTTTAGACGTTGGTGCTACTACTGTTACATTTGCACCTATCGGTCTCACCTCTTCTATATGTGAAGCGACTTTATCGATTAAACTTCTATCAGCTGGAAGCTTATCTGCGTTCGTGATAAGTACCTTTACTGTACCTGGACCATTCCATAAGGGGAATATTTTGGCATCCCCCACACCCTCAACCTCTGTGGCCCATATTTTATAATGATGGACATTTCCAGAGGTAGCTGGTCTTTGAACACTCTCATAGAACCTATTTCTTAGTGATTCGTCAGTTTCTATGTCTTGTCCACTTTCTACAACATCTATCAATATAGCATTAGCATCACTCGCTCCATCTAGACTCTCCATTTTGCCACTGTATCTATTCCCAATACTCCCTACTTGTTCACACCTTGCTAGATAATTACCATCGCTCATAGGTTCTATAATAATGTATGTTGTTTCATCCACACTCCACCTACTCCCAATTTCTAAAGCTTGATCACAAGATATTTTTCTTAGAGCAAAAGTAGCCTGCCTACGTGTTAATCCATAACCTGAAACAATCCTATCTAAGTAAGTACCTACTGCCGTATCAGGCATAGATAAATCTAACAAATTAGATACTTCTAAATACATTTGAGCTAATTCTAATACTGCTGGAGATAAAGCATCATAAATAATAGAGCCTTCCCCTCTATACATCTCACTAGGAACCTTGTTTAAACAACCTTCTAAAATTTCTTCATAGGTTGGTATAGGATTCATTAATACTCACCTCCCCAAATTGCGTATGAACGGTAAAGTCACAAAATAACTCCTTTCCTTCAAATCTGCAGGAAAAATTATCAATACTTAAAATATATGGGTTAACCGATAAACATTCTTCTATAAATCGTTTTATTTCAGCACTTATAAAATCATGATTATAGTTTTTACCAATTAACTCCTCAATTTCATGCCCATAATCCCATGAATAAATGATATACTTATATCTTGTAGTTAAGAGTGCCTTATGTACCCAAATCCTTATAGCGTCTTTACCTTTGACAAGTCGACCAGTCAATTTACCCGTTTCAAAATCTATTTCATATTCAACAGGTATTACACTTGTTTTTACCTGATCCTCTTCAACCTCCTGATTTATAAAAGGAAATAGACTCATACTAGGCTCACCACCTTACACACAACAATATAAAGTTGCTCTCCATCCATGGGCATTAAAGCAAGTAAGTCACCTTTCTTTAAATAGGGCTTAAATTCAACTTCTGACTCGCCACTTAATGTGTATGGACCAGTTGATTCACAAGAGCCATTGAAAGTTGCTTGATTATTAATAGAATGATTATGGCTTGCAAAGGAATCCTCTCCTGAACCACCAGATGTATTTTGTGTACTTGATGTTAAATTGCCCTGTATACTTGATTCACCATTATTACTCATTGTCCCTTGAGATGTAACTTGTAGGCTTCTTTTATAACCCTCTACTAAGTAATCAGCTATTAAGAAGTCGTCAGCAGCAAGTGGTAATTCATCAACTTTTATTTCTAAGGGAGTCTCTGAGACCACTTTACCCAAACAAAAAGAAGGTGGATTTGATTTCGCACCTTCTTTCTGCATCATCATTAGTATTTCTACATACGGATCCTTCTTCATATATCCACCTCCTACTTCTCATCCATGATGTTTTTAAAGTTTAAATTAAGCTTCATAATATGTTGTCCATTTGACCATGTATGCGTGTCACTATCAATATAAAAAACGCCTGTCAGTCCACTCGCACTATCTTTAAGCTGCACACCATTGCCTGTAACACAATCAACATATCCTAGTGCCGTTACATGAACAGTCTTTTGAACATCTACAAGCATTGATTGGGCTACTGTGTTAGCAGACTTATCTTTTTCTTTCGTATAAATATTTTGCAGTACTCCATACTTTTTAATCCATTCAGCATTTTCTACCATGCCGATTGCATTACCTTTTCCATCGTAAATACGAACTCGATTGACCATATTTTCAATGCTTTCTGTGTAGCCACTGTCCATAATATTACTTTCATCAGATAACATAAAAGTACTCATGACAGAACCTATTTCAATAACATCAAGCTTACCATCCCTTATTTTGGCCATGTACTTTTTATTGTTCTGCTTACTTGCTCCTGTGTAGGCACTCATAAAAATATCATAAATATATTTGTTATTTGCCTTGATATCTTGCTTAATGCCAGTCTTAGCAATATTACCTATAGGTATTGAGAAGTCATTACATATGGTTCTAGTCATTTCCTCGGCCGTTTTCTTTTTAAAGTTATAGACACCTCTATTTTTTATGGCATAAATCAAATGGTCATAAGCCACAACATTGACTGTACTATTCTGACCGGATTTACTATTCAAAAAGACAAATCCTTTAAATAACAATTTCCCATCATCATTAAAAAGCTTTAACATACTGCCATTTTTAATATAAATGTCTGGTATATTTTTATCGAGCACACTATTAATAAGGTCTAATTCTAATCTTCTAGCAACCTGACTTTTACCACCAGCCCATGTTATTTTACTTATGTAATGCGTAATGTCACTGTATAATCCTTCTTGATGTAAATAGACTTTTGGCATTAAATTAACACCACCGTTCCCTTAACTAAATCCATGCCCTTATACTGATCTCTTTTATTTGTTTTAGCTATGGCCTTAGCATTACTCATGCTTCCTGTCGTTTTCTTTGCTACAGTATACATATTGTCACCTTTTTGCGCCTTGTACTTAGAAGGTATAGGTTTTGCTTCCCTCTTTGTAGCTGGAACAGTAACTTGAGTACCATTAGGTGTTGTAACCTTTGTAGGCTTAACTTGCTTCGTAAAAACATATTCTCTAAGTTCTAAGGTGAAATAAACATCTCTTGTACCATCTTGCTCTGAAAATATAAAGTTCTCAATAGTCATAGCGTAATTAATAGATGTGCCTGTAATAATTAAACGAATAGGCCTACCTGAGTCCCTCCATTTCTGAATCATCTTTACACATTCATAAGGTTTAGGAAACCCTGTATACTTACAAAAATAGTATTCCTGTGCTGGGAAAAAACTTGATAGAGAAATAGATGCAAGACCTTTCTTACCTATCAGATTGATTTCTCCAAGTGCGTTTATATTGATAACTGTATTATTGTTCCTTTGTGACAGTTCAAAATCAGAAGGTGTAACAGGCAATCGAAGTTGTTCCTCATTATTGTTATAGGATAAATAAAAATCCATAGATACCTCCTATCCTAAAGATGTATTCATTGCACGTTTTTCTAGGTTTAAATAGAGTTGATAAGCTACCTTTTCAATATCCGCTTCTTCACGTATAACCATAGAAGCTATGTTAATGTTAACTCCACCTGAAGAAAGGGCTCGGTCTCGCTTATCTGCTTCTACTTTTGTAAGGATTTTCTCGCCCTCATGCAAAACCGCTTCATAGCCATCATATGGAACCCTATCTAGTCCTGTAGCATGAAACCCTTTTTGTTTAGATAAGCTTGTAACAGGGTTATCTATAGGGACATTAAATCCTTTATCTTTTGCAAGATTATTAATCTCTTGTGGACTAAGAGCACCACTTGCTCGCAAATCAGCAATTACACCTGCATAACCTTTACTAAACTGATTAGCCATTTGTTTACCAAACTCAACATACTGACTATTTAAAGCAACATCAGCTTGAATGCTTTGTACTAAGCTCATTTGAGACTCTTGCAAAAGTTTTACCCCTTCACTATTTTGGTACTCAATCTCTGCCTTTGCTCGAGCTTCTGCGAGAATTCTTCCCATTTCAGCTCCATCATCTTCACGCTTAGCCATTTTGTACTCTTCTGTTTCCATAGCACTCGACATAGCATCAAGAATAGACTGTTGATACTTATTTTCTAAGTCTGCTTTAAACTCACCTATAAGGCTGTTAGCTTCTCTCATTTTATCGCCAAGTTTACCACTAAGTTGCTCTATTTCTTTCTCCATACCCTCTTGGCGTTTAGCGTTATAACCTTCACCATATCCTAATGTTATTTCAGCTTGCAAATCATTAAGCATTGCCATCTTACCAGCGTATGTGTCCATTTGTGCATTCATAGCACCATAAAACCTACCACCTTCAGTAGTAGCAATTTGAAAAGCCCTTGTAACATCCTCTGCACTAATAAGTCCATTACTCATATCTTCTCTAAGTTCTGCAAGTGTTCGGCCTTGCTCTTCGGCTAATATAGATAATGGGTTGAACCCTGCTGCTGTATATTGCAATAGGTCTTGGCCGGTAAGTTTCCCTGCTGATTGAGTTTGAGCATAAGCATAGGTTAAGTTGTTAAACTTATTCTGATCACCCATGGCTACTTCACCAAGCATCCTCATGTCATCCATAACATTTTCAGCTTTTATGCCGTAGGCTAACATTTGTTTAGCCGCATTAACCATACTCGTTCCTTCATATGGAGTTTCTATTCCAAATGTTTTAATTTCCTCAAATAACTTATTCCCTTCTTCTTGACTACCAAGCAAAGTTCCCAATCCCATTACAAGTTGTTCCCTCTCGCTTGCCATTGTACTACCACTTTGTAAGTCTTGCTCTTGCTGTTCGGTCACCTTGCCATAAAGGGATTGCACTTCATTTCTAAACCTATCATCATCACGTTGTTGTTGCTCAGATAAAGCATTGATAGCCCCTGTCAAACCACCGACTGCAGCCCCCACTGCACTACCAATCGGTCCCGCTATAGCACCAATAGCGGCCCCACTTAAAACTCCACCTGCTATAGAACTAATGTTACTACCAACTTCTGAGCCATACATAGAGGTAATATTTTGATTAACGCTACTTGTTAGGGCATCTCCCACCATATTGCCTAGCCCTGCACTAGCTAAATTTTTAAGTGTGGACATTGTGTTTTTCTGGTTTTTTCTCTTATACAAGTCATCCTGAAGTTTCAATTCAGCCTTACTAGCATCATTTGCTACTTTAGTAAGTCTTTTGTATTCTTCCTGAAGACCTATTAATTCCCTCTGTTGCATTTGGTAGGCTATTTTTGCACCTTCAGAACCATTTTTAATCTCGCTATTAAGTTTCTTAAGATTTTGTTGTGCTTCTTTTATATCTAATTTCACTTCTACTTTTTTATCAAATGCTTGGCTTTGTATCTTCCTGTATTCCGTAACATCTCTTGACAGCCCATCAACACTTTTTCTCATTTTTTGAAGACTATGTGTAAGATTATCACTTGCCTTAAATGCAATACTTACGTCTTTTGCCACTTAACCACCTCCTTTTTACAAAAAAGAAAGACACTTGCCTAGCAAGTGCCTAATACATTAATTTATTTTTTCATATGCAGACATATTAAATGGATTAGTAGTAGATAGAAGTGTTTCACCATTTTCATCATGAATTAAAATGGTGTCTATCCAATACTCATATTGGAAAACTGCTTGTGCAATTGTCTCAAGAGTGCTTTTATCATTAATATCACAAGTTAAAACTGCTCTTACAGTATCATCATTAAACATCTTAATTTCTATGATATTTTTATACCAAGGAGCACCCCACTCAGGATCTCCCCATGTCTCTAACATGTAATCAGATACTTTTTTGGTTAATTCCTCATCCCATTTTGTAATATCATCATCGCCAGTAGTTTCATCCTGAATTTGGTTAACGTCCTCTTGAGAGCCTTGATTTTCAAATTGCTCTATTTCATCAGAGTTACCGACAGCCACTTCCTCAGTTTCATTCATTCCACAAGCTACCATTGAAAACATCATAACACTTGCTATTAATAGACAGAATAACTTTTTCATAACCCACCTCTAAATAGTCTTTATTTTATACATAATAATATCATTTAGTGGGACCCATGTCTACTTTCAACTTCGAGTTCATAAAAGCTTCCTAACAGCTTTAATTCACCATAACTCATTTTATAAACTTCGGAAGGCTTTATCCCATGCTTTATCCATGCATAAAACATGATATTAGCTATGAAATCGCCTTCCTTTATGAGTTTTTTACTTCTATCACAGCATCCTTACTATATCCTGATAAAGTATTTATAATCTCATAGAGTTCATAAAGTTCTCCAGGTAAAAATAGCTTATTAAGTAAGTCTGTTGGCGTAACCACCCCAAACTTATCCATTAATTCTTTATTATTAAAACGCTTACCTTCAATTCTGCAAGCTTCTAATACAGCATTTAACTTCATAGCTGTATTAGTCTTACTGATCTCTCCCAGATGAGCCACTTGCTCGTGTGTGAGTGCATAGCAAGTCACTACAAACTTTTCACCTAATACTTTGCTAAGTCTTTTAATCTCATAATTTTTATTATGTTTCGCTTGAAGTTTTTCTACATCTGTTTCAAGTAATAAATCAATAATACTCATAGTATCCCTCCTATAAAAATAAGACTAGGTTTCCCTAGTCTCTATCTTGGTTCAATAATATCTAAATAATCCCAATCTGTAAAAGTAAAGTTCTGAGTAATGGAACCTACTTGTCCACTTGTCCAGTCTGCGAGTGTTAGTGTAGAAAACTGGCAGTTTTTAAGCACTACTCTTTCCGCACCATACGCATCTGGGTCTGCTAATTTACTAATAATAGTAAATGTAGGTGTTTTACCTTTTTTAAGCATATCAGATAACTTAATAGCCATCCTTGAATTAACTTTTGTCATTGTAATTGAGCCATTACCACTCATACCACTAACTTTCTGGTGTTTAGCTAGGTCTCCACACATAGGAACGTCAATAAACTCTAGGGCCATATCAGCTTTTAACCCCGTAGCTTCACGAACCAATTCACCCTCAAGACAAACCTCACCATATGTACCATTTATCGCTCGTTTTGAATCATACATAGCAGCCATACGTTAGCCACCTCCTAAATAAAGAAATTAATTTGAATATCCTCAATGGCATTAAGGATTTTAAAACGTGATTCTAAGAATACGAATGTTTGTGTATTTGCTTCTTTGATTTCTTGCTCTGTCATATCATCAACTGGCTCGTCTTTACCTTTAAGGTAGTTGGTTTGAGATGCCATATCAATGCCAGTATAGATATCTTGATCTAATAACTCATCATTTCTAAGCGATTCTAAGTAAGCTTGGATAGATACGATAAGATTACACTTGTTATCATAGTTGTTGGCAAACTTCCCAATGTAACTATCCTCGCAAGTACGTTTGATGTCTGTATAGATAAGGTCCATAATATCTACAATTTTAATCGATTTATAGTCTTCAGATTTAGTAGCACCTACAGTAGTTAAGCTATTTACCGCTCTTGCTACTTTTACCTTTTCACCATCATGGAAGATAACAAATTCACCTGCATCAATCTTTTTATCTAGCTCTGCCTTAGTAAACTTAGGTACGTCATCCACCTCTGAAAGTTGGTAGTATGTAGCACTTTGCTGAAGTGGCGTTCCTGCAAGTAACCCCGCAATACGTGAGCAATACTGTGCTGTTGTAAAGGTAGTTTCACCTACTACAATATTATCTGTTGTAAAGTTAATAATGCCTTCATGATCTCCCTTAGTATTAGGAAGCACTGCCTTAACCTTAATACCTTTTGTATCTCTAAGGCCTTTTACGAAAGTTGCCATGGCTGTAGCGGCTTCGCTCTCCATATCATGTGGCCCTACTACATAATCAAATTTTTGTGTTTCCAGCACCTTTAACCCGTTTTGTACAGTATCAGATACAATAAGTACTACTGAACGTACTGGCCTTACCCCACCTAAAAAGCACCTTTCAATATATGCCTTGTTTGCAGGAGTAAGGCTAGCTGGAATTTGAGTAACATCCTCGATTTTCGTTACGCCATGCGTTTCATCAACTACAATAATCGCTACAATACCTCGTTCACCACGTTTAATGGCTGTACTAGCTTTTGATTTGAACTCTATTAAAATATTTGGTAGTGGCATTAAATCACCTCTTTCTCATTAATAAAAATTCTTTCAATCATTTCTCTTGCTTGTTCTTCATCAAATTTAGTGTCTACTAATCCGTCTTTGAAATTAAATTGCATATTTAAAGCAAGTTGATCGTCTGCATCATTAAAACTGTAAGAAAACTTTAAATTCCTATCTTTAACTTGCAAATGAAACGTGCTTAAAAATTGCTTAAGTTGGTGCATAACCTTTAGTTTTTCTTCTAGATCAGTTTTACTGTACTTATCATTAGTGCCAAAGTAGATAATTTGAATGTCTAAGACAGTATCTTTTACAAATTTGCTACATCTTGTGTCTTTATTAAAGACTAATAAATATAAAAAAGAAGGCGTTTTAAAGCCCTCCGTTAAGTTGCCTATATAATGCTTACTGTCTGGCACGCATTTTCTTATTTCACCTATTAGTGAGTAGAAAATGTCTAAAATATTAACCATTAAAATCACCTACTAACTCATCAAGCATCTTTTCACAATCTTGTTCAAGTTCATTTGCTAATTCATTTAAAGCATTACGATACATATGCTTGCCTGACACCCATCCTACTACCTTCCCATTACGTACAATTTTATGTCCATTCTCTATAAGATGAGTATGTGGTGCAATTTTATAATCTGGTCTTACTGCACTATATCCACCTCTAGAACCTACTGCCTTTTTAACACCTTTTCTAAGATTGCCTGTCTTTTCATCAACTTGACTTATGTTTGATAAAACCTTTTGATACATCTTCTCCCCACATTCTTCAACTAACCTTCTTCTAGCCTGTGGAAATTGCTTAATCATTTTTTCAAACGCTCTATCTAAGTCTTTTAAATCCATTAAGCAATCACCTCTATAGCCTTAATTTTAAGCATTTCATTATTATATTGCACATTATCGATTGAAGTGATATTGAATAACCTATTGCCTTGTTTTAACCTGTAGCCATTGACACTTAAATCCTTACAGGCGTTGTACCTAATAACAAACTCTATAGTATTTTCAGCACTATATTGTTTAGCTTCCCAATACTCTTTCCCATAAAGATTATTCATGCTGCACCAAACTGTTTTTAAGTCAACCCAACCTTCTCGGCTTATACCATGATCATCTTCATACTCTGCATAACGTTGTATGGTAACTCTGTGATTTAATCTTGATACCCTCATTTGGTATTCACCACCGTATACTCATCTGATAGTGATAAGTGAGATTTTAAACTTTCATAACTTCTGATATATTTTTCATGATCAGGATTAGTCACATCAAAATTTGCTCTTCCATACGTCTTGATAGCTTGAATTATAAGTGGATCCTCGTCACTTATATTGATTACGCCACAAAGCATTAAATCAGCTTTACAAGCTTCAATTAGATCAAGTACCTCATCATCTAATTCATCATCATCCAATCTAAGAGCTCTTTTAACTTTTTCTAACATAACCTACTCCTAACAAAAAAGAAGGCACTAGTTCGTGCCTTCTTTTAATACTTTAATTAATTCAGCTTTTTTAAGGGTGCTATACCCATCTATGCCACTTTCTTTGCATAGGACCTTAAGTTCTTCTACTGTCATTTCTTCATACGTAGTACCATCAAGGTTCATTTCTGAAGATACTACGCTTGTTTTTTTACACGAATAAATCCATTCCAAGCAACTACATTTCCACCACACATTCTATTGCCTTTGAATGCTATTTGGCCAGATTTAAATTTGTAGTCTGTAGATTTTCTAACTTCTGTATCTGAGAATGTTACAAGTTCATAATTTTGAATATGTCCATATGCCATACAGTATTCTCCACCAGAAGTTCCTGGTGCCGATACTGGTTTACAAGCTGAATTAAGTACAAATGGGATGCCATCGATTGTACCTACATTACCATAATGTTTAATGTCATGAACTTTTTTACCATCGCTTGATCTAAGTGTAGCAAATGCTTTAAGGTCTAATTTGTTAAGGATTAACCAAGCTTGACCTTCGACATTCTCAGTACCACCATAGCTATAGATGATATCATCAAGAGTTGTATTTGTAATAGCTGCAATTTCAATATCCTTACTTGCCTCAATTGCTGTTGCTTGGTCAGAGAAAATACCTACTACTTGCCCTGTTGAACCAGTACCTACCATAATTTGCTTGGCAAGTTTAGCTTTAAGTGCTGTTTCAACACCATTTTCAATTTTTGATACATAATCCGCTGATGGAAGTTTTTCAACCTCTTCATTTACTTCTGTATAGTTAGTAATTTTTGTCTTATTCATAAGTGCATATCCAAATTGTGTATCCCCATTTGAATAATCCGCACCCTCATTTGCATAATCACCTTCTGGATATGATTTTACATACGCTTGCTCGTAAGAATCTCCCCCAATAAGAGGTGTTATTTTAACAAGATCTACAATACTTGAAACCTGATTAAATGTTTCATTGATTGTGCCACTACTATGTGTTGGAATTACAAGACCTGTGGTAGCAATAGCTCTACCTTCTTTAAGAGACTTTGCACGTTCTTCGATTTCAATAGTTTGTTCTCTATGCTCATCTCCAGTTTCTACTGTAGTAACAGGAACCTTTCCAGCTGCTACCAGTTTTGCTTTCGCTCTTTTTTCGATGAGTTCAATCTTTCCACGGATTTCAGCTTCTTGATCATCTAAACCTCTAAGCTCTTCTTCTATTGCTTTTAAATCTACTTTCCCATCTCCTGTAAGCTCAGTGTCAATAGCACTTCTTCTTTCTTCAATTGTTGTTAATTGTCCATTTAAAGCTTTTAATTGTTCTTCAAACATACTACATACCTCTTTTCATCTTATTTTTATTTTTTAAAATTAATCTTTGTCTTAGTTCTTTTTCTTGCTCAGATTCTTTAAAAGTGTCTTTACTTCTACAGGATATTTCACTATCTCCATAGGCCGGGAATGTACATGGGCTCACTTCAAATAATTCAGCCTTAACAATGCTTCTCTTGAGCATTTCTTTGCCTTCGTATGTAATCCTACTCCAAACATCTTCGAGCGCTCTGAAGCCAAATGACGAACCGTCAACATCACCTCTCTGAACACTCTCATAGGCATCGTTACCCCATGAGTTATTTGGAACATCAACATCATAGTT
Organism: Zhenhengia yiwuensis; assembly: GCF_014384995.1. Lineage (GTDB taxonomy): Bacteria > Bacillota > Clostridia > Lachnospirales > Cellulosilyticaceae > Zhenhengia > Zhenhengia yiwuensis. Next base: position 11,089 of record NZ_JACRSY010000015.1, read on the forward strand.
TAATCCCATTACATCCGGGTTAAATCTGAGTGTATTAGCCTTACAACTCCCTAAAGGCTTGGAGGTATCATGATTCCATAGAGCCTTTTGACTTCTAGTAGCTATACTCTCGTCAAATGCTCCTGTTGAAAATTCTTCTAACCATTGATCTCCCCATCTATCAGTTATAACTGTTGGTGAATTGTACATTACAGCATATCCCCCGATAGTTCTTCTCTCCCCTTCAGTTGCTGCTCTTATCTCAGCTTCAGAAGGTGAATAGCGTTTTTCTACTGCATTACTCATCTTCTTCCTCCTCATCCTTCTTCTTTTTCTTTCCTACTTGATATTGATCAGCTAAATCTGCTGCAACCATATTAAGTGTTTGCACTCTTCGTTTTCCTTCTTCACCACCTATTTGTGGCATATTGAAAATATCTAATATTTGATCTAAAGAAGCCCCACCTATATTCGTAAGTAACGTTGCAACTCTAATCTTGCTTCCAGTACTTGCATACTGCAATCTGTTACTCTCTAAAAATATTTCATTACCATGACCCAACTCATTATCACTAAAGATAACACTTGTTAATACCTGGCTTGCTTGAATTGCAAAAGGTTCACATGTTGTTTCATAATAGGCATTCCATTCATCTTCATCAAAACGCCCCTGTATAATTTTTTTGTTTGTACCTAGATAAGAATATATCCTATCCTCTGACCACTCACTCTGAGCTTTATTAGGCACATATGGTTTAATATTTAATTCTTGGAACTCAGTAGTGTTGTCTAAACCTGCAATACCTGTACCTTTTTTAGCATTAAGGTAAGTTTCTTCAAAAGATTCAACTTTTTTATCAATATCGATTTGTTTTAAGTTCCCATTAAACTTCAAATAGCCGAGTAACCCTGCTGACTTCTTGATTGCACTAACAGTTCCTTGGTCTGTAGTATTAATAACCTCCATAGTAGGCTTAAGCGAACGATCTGCATCTCCAAAAAAATCATTCTCATTGAAGTATCTTCTAATGACAATTAAATCCTCAAATGGCACTGTCGCATAACATCCGGTTTTAAACTGGAATTTTGCATAAACGTTGTGGCTACTATCCTCGACTAAATCAATCCGACTAGGGTTAATCGGATACATTTTATAATTTTCCCTATCGTAATAGATGACTCCATTGTTATATATAAAATAATGGGTTGCTACTTTCTCCAGGAAACTATAAATAGTCATAAATTCATTTGGTTGAACTAGCATTCTTGCTATTCTTACATTGGGTGAATTTACAGTTACATCACCACTTCTCCTAACATGAACAGGACGAAGCTTAGCAATGTTTCTTGCATTACAACCTACGGCACTCTTTGAAATATCATTATCAAATAAATTACCGTTGAAAGGTGTAAAGTTAATTTGATTATTATTAAGTCCTTTTACATATGTATAATGCTGAGTAGGGCTTCTAGTACTGGCATTAAAGATTCTCTCTAACAGTCCCATATTCTAACCTCCAAATCCTATTGAAATAGTTTAATGCCTTATTTCAGGGCATATAAAAAGCACTAAGCATCAACACTACTTCACGTTCACTTATACGCTTTTCATGTTATAAATTTACTTAGTGCTAATTATTTTTTTTAAGTGCTTGAATTCTTCTGTATCCACTATGTTCTTACCATCATAATTTCTCCTAAAAGTAGACTTTTCAAGGTAATCTATAAAGTTCTTTACGCTTTCATCTAGCTTTGTCGTACTGAGTAGTTCTTCATGAGGTTTTAATAACACTACATTTCCCCCATATTCTTTAATTAACTCCCTTCTTCTCATTTTATGCACTTCATCTTTTGAATATAGGTTGTTTTTTACTATAAGTGTTGGTAGTGTAGTATCTATTAATAATGAGTCAACTGCATCTAACGCTTTTTCGAAAGTATCAAATTGTACTTTATAAGGTTTTCTAACTGGTGGATTATCACCTGACCTAGTAATTCTCCTAAACATCTCAACCACTCTCCTTTAAATCATATTTTGGTAATCATCCCATCTTTCTTTCAATCTTACATATCCAATAATAAGTGCTACAGCACCATCTATTTTTTTCTTGTTTTGTATTTTACTATTCTTATCACCATAACCAGGCTTTACAGGTTGTATATTCCCATTGGTATCAGTCTTAACCTCAATATTACTAAGGCACCATTTATCAATAGGATTGTCATTATAGACTACTATATTAGCTTTCAAGTCTTCCTTAAGCTCATGCATCGGTCCACTTAATGTATGTGGTCCTTGTCTTACAGGTTTCCATGTGCTCTTACCAAAATTATTCTGTAGATATTTTTCTTCTGTTTCAGATACATGCCAAGGGTCATATCCGCCATCAAATATATAAATATCAAGCTTATCTTGAACCTCTTGAAACCAGGCGAGTATATCTGCCTTACGAACCTTATAACCCTGGCATGTTCTCATAAATCCTTTATTCACCCAAGTTCTATAAGGTATCTTGTCCTCTTCTGTTCTACTATCAACATAATCTTCTGGTATCCAATACATGGATAATACATAAATATTAGGGTCATTTTCTCTCATACAAAGAATCTTTGCTGCAGCTAAGTCTGTAGTTTCTGCAAAGTCAAAACAACCTATTCCATAGTTAAATCCCATTGACTTAAACGCCTTTTCGAATGTGCCATAGCAAAACTCATCTCCTTGTGGTCTTTCATTTAGTCCTATTAGTTCTAGATTTTCTAAGTCTTCCCATAGCAACCACCTTGTTGTAGCATTTTCCTTCATGTTAAAATCTTTTACCATTACAGTTGCTCTGAACTCTAAATCTTTCTTGGCCTTCCTCACATATCCTCTTAAAGTTTCTATCTTTTTAATAGGACCAAGTCCAGGATTAGCCTTTATCCAACACGATTCATCTTCCCATTCATTTCTATCATCTAACTCATAGATAAATGGCAAAAACTCGAAATCTATAATGCCTTGAAACAACACATCACCTGTTCGTTCTTGCTGCTTTACCATTTCTATTACTTTTTCATGTCCATATTTCTTAGACTTTTTCAAGAAATCTTCCATGAAGTCAATCACTTGTGAAGCATATTCATATTGAGCATCAAATATATTGTCTCTTACAAAGTTATTTGTTGAAATGCTACTTACTAAAGGTTGATCTCTGGATGAAGTAGACTGCTTCATATCATCATAAATTGAACGCTTCTTTATAGCCGCCAATTCATCGATAACTACAAAGTGAGCATTGAATGAATCCAAATCTTTACTGCCTAATGCTCTCATAAATGAGAATGTAGAAGGGTATTCTATTTGTGCTTTTCCATTAACTACATACTTCTTTAGGTCATCATCTAGTGATACCATTTTTGAAAACTCATTGTAAGTTTTTAAAGCCTGGTCCTTTTTAGTAGCTACGGCATAGCATTCGGCAGAACCTTCTCCATCTCCAATCAACATAAACCCACTATCACAAGCGTTCTCTGTTGTTTTTCCATTCTTACGACCTTCTACAAGCATTGTTTCTGTATACTGTCTTAATCCAGTATCTTTATGTACAAAACCAAATGTAGCCTGTCTACGTGCTTTCTGAAACAACTCTAATTTAAGAGGTTTACCAAAATTTCTACCTTGAGTATTTCTACAAAAGGTTTCTATAAATTCAATAGGCTTGTTCCCTTTTAATTCATTAAACTCAAACCAAACCATATCATGATGTAAGCAATAAACTAAATACTCATATACTATCTTAACTTTTCTACAAGCATTTATTTCACCGCTTTTAATCTTTTCCCAGTACTGCTCTATATACGTCATTCTCTATACTTCTCGTGAAACATTTGTAGTTTATCTATCGATTTAGCTTCTTCCTCATGGACCACTGGGATAATGTCCACTAGATCTTTTGGTAATAAATCAAATAACGTCTTTGTTGCTGTAGTATATCTATTGACCATAGTGTTATAACTTTTTTGAGCTGGGTTTTCTACAAGCATTTTCTGAGAACCTTGCTCAAACTTAACAATAGGACCTTGCAACTTAATCACTTCTTGTAAATCGGTGAGGGTGACTGACATAAAGGCTATGTTTTCAATCAGTCCCTTAGCAATACTCCTCTTAGATTCGTGTATGTTTTTCAAAATATCGTTAAGTCTAGCTATTTCTTGATTAATACGTTCATCTTGTGATTTTTTAGCTGTAAGACCTGTCACTTTTCTAGCCATGTAATCCCCCCCCTTCACATCTGTAAATATGGTTCCCGTAAAAATAGATGTTTGCCTCTACGGTTACTGCCAGTCACCCCTATAGGTAAGCACCCGGGGGGCTATGCCCTGACTATGTTTCCATCTTCATCAAACACTAAGCCCTCATTCAAGACCTCTTTTTCTTTCTTATTCCATTCATGCTCTTTGTCATGGCATTCTTTGCATAAAGCTTCAAGGTTATCATGGTTTAAAGTAATATTAGGATCATTAATGTTCTTTGGTGTTAAGTACTTTTTATGATGAACTATTAGTGCAGCCTTGCCACACCGTTCACATAGTCCAAACTTAGATTTAAGATAATCCTTTCGGCACTTTCTCCATGCTCCTGACTGATAAAATCCTTTAGCCCATTCTTTCATACTATCAACTCCAATAAAAAAGGAACCCAAAAGGCTCCTCATGTACATTTTATATTAATAAATTTTAAGTAATCTGTTAATAAATAATTAATGTATACATAAACCATAGTTTTTGTTGCATTAATTATAGTTCTTGCAACAAAATGTATACAATAATCCCTAAAGTAAAGTAAAGCAAAGTAAAGTAAAGGAAAGTAAAGGAAAGTAGTAGTATAAAATACTACAACTGCAACTAAATTGCAAGAACTTTTTTTGAAACTTTTTTTGCTAAAATAAACTGTAAAAAAAGAGAGCCTATGCACACTTTAGACTCTCTTTTTTAGTGGTCCTCCAACTGGACAATTTACCATTCTTATGGAAGACGTAACCGTTAAGCTTTCGATATTGATATATTAGCATGATTAAAGTTACTTATGCGTTACCTATTAGTAACCTATTAGTGACCTATATATCACTTAAAAGTTATGCTAACATCCCTATAAGTTTATCCTTTATAATCTTACTTCTCTTTCTCATAAGAGACTTTTCATCCATAGGTATTTGCATTTCTATCTGTTTCCATTCTAAACGCTTTATGTACTTAAGTTTAATAAGTAATGCACTCGTTTCATCTTCTGCAGCAATAGCATCGATAGCATTATCTATTTTTTCAATAAGTAACCTCTTATGATTGATCTTGCGTTTTAATGCATCTATACGAGCCTCTTTAGAAATAACTTCATTTTCTACTGAACTGGACACAGCATTAGTACGTGAAGCTATTTCATCTGATTTTCCTTTAATACCTGTGTACTCATTCTCAATCATTTTTATTTCAATCTCTAAGTTCTTAATCTCAAATGCCAATCTCGGATAAGAATAGAGAATCCCTTCAGCTTTGCTATAAAGATTATCTTTAGGCTCCATATATACTCCTCTCAAGTAATTTTATTTCATTGCTTTCATCACTCTGTTTATAAGCTGTATCCATTCATCTACTTCTTGCTTGCTTTTAAAATCTGGCCAATGTCCTGGAAGCACTCTAACATCCTGTTTCATATATTGCTTAATGAAATATTTCTCTATTTCTTTTATCATGCTGACACCTACTTAAATCAATGTTTATTTAGTCTCTAAGTAATCTATCCAATCAACCATATGTGAAATTTCACTTGTTGTTAGTTTTGTGAAATCTTCAACATCTTGTATGTATTCACACTGTATTCCATACTCTAAAAACTCTCTAAGTGTTACTCCTGCCCCTTCTTCAATTTCTTCATCTAACATATCAACCGTATATTTATCTTTGTTGTCCTTAAAGTACCATGTTTCTTTACATGTATTGTCCATGCTATCATCTCCTAAAAATCATTTTACTGTCCAACATAACTTACACGTTCTTTTTGCCTGAATACGGCATCAATAAGGTCCTTAACTGCCATCATTCTAAACTTGTATCCGCCTATTCTAATATCACCCATAATGTGCCATGATTCTGTCCTATGACTATATGTGACATATGTCTTTTGATGCCCCTTGATAAATTTTGTGATTTCAAAGTACACTTTCTCACACTCCTAAAAAGTACTTTTATTTATCATCTTTACCTTTTGTGCTAAACTCAACCTCTAAATCGAAATTGTTTAACTTATGCATCACTTGATTGAGCTCTCGTGATAACCTATTGGCTTCATCAACTAGGTTTTTAAATCCTTGAATATTAGTAACTTGTAAATAAAATTTATTTCCTATAATATCTGGTTTCATTTTTGCTCCTCCAAAATCAAATTTTTTTACATACTACTTAACCTCTGCCATAATCTCCTTGCATCTGGAAATAGCCTCTACTCTTTTAAGCCTCTTTTCTCTCTCTTCCTGTGTAGTTGCCCTTTCAAGTTTTTCTAAGTTAGCCTCTTCATAAAACCTCATAGCTCTTTTTAATCTGCTGTACTCGTTCATATGTACTCCTCCTAAAGTAGTTTTTTATTTAATAATCTTATCTAAAATAGTTTTAGGAACTCTGTATTTCTTGTTTAAGTAGTCGCAGTATTTTTGGCAATCCTCTTTGTTTTTAAAACCTGTGCTATACTCCATTTGATATTCATTTAGCTTACTCAAGTCACCCATATCATCTATATTTTCGATTAGCTTATCAACTTCAAATTTACAGTATCCCTCATCATAGTCTCTTGACTCATATTTTACGTTGAAAGCAAACTTACTTTTATCTCGATCTTTAAATATGTTGACAGTCTTTACTATCTTTGGTTTAGGGCTATAAACTCTATAAGACTTATTGCATGAGCACTCTTCGTAAACATCTTTACCTGAAGGACTCTTGTAGTATATCCTTCTGTTTGTGTCACACTTATCGCATTTATCTTTTTTTACATACTCATAGTCCACACTATATACTTCCATCTGTTCTTCTAGCGGCTTCAAAAGTTCAGAAAATACCTTTCTCAGTGCAGTTCGTTCAAACTGTGCCTCTCTATTAGCCAAGTCCCTCTCGCGACTATCTAGCTTTGCAATTTGTTGTCTTAACTCTTGATTTTCTTGTCTAAGTTTGAAATTATAATCCATAGTAGATTTTATTTGATCTTTAATTTCTTTCTTTAAACATTCTTCTAATTCCTTTTTAGCCCTATTGAATATTTCATCTGCCATAGTAGGCTCATAATAAAATTCGTCATTATCGTAATCATACATCGCGCCCATCCTTTTCACTCCTCCCAAAATCAATTTTTATTTACTCTCTAAAGCTTTTCTAATGCCCTTTAATTCTTTTAGAATCGCTAATAATATTTTTGCTATCTCTGCCTTTGTAGAATACTCAATCACCATAACGCCTCCTCAAAAACTAATTTTATTGATTAAGCATATCCTGCCATCGTTCCTACTTGCCACCATGCCATATCTGAATAATTACCCCATCTGTAAATTGCACCACTTAATGGTGATTCAGCTATGACTAAAAGTCCTGGGTATGGGAACTGCTTCTGTATATCCTCTAATGTTATTGTTTCATCTACTCCAACATCATGTGGCTCTCTATTCCATTTTGGATTTACCACTTCATCATTTAAAATTACAAGAACTGTATCCATACCCATTTTTGAAAAGTATATTTCTTGTGGGTTATCAATTTTCTCCATAATCTCACTCTTCCTTTAACAAAGAATTATTTTATTTGTCAAACCTCTATTAGTAATTCCCAATCTGTAACTTCTACAGAATCTACTATAGTGGTTTCACCCTCTCCTATATCCATGTTTGTAAACACCCTAAGTTGCAATGCTTGTAGCTCTTCATCTGTATATTCACTAAGCATTTCTTTTAACTCAAATGCGTTCATATCTTCATCCTTTCCAAAAAAATTATTTTATTTTTCTCAAATATCTTCCACACATAGGACAATACTTTATTTTCTTGCCATACCATTTATTAGCACTACACACAAGATTTTTGTTAATATCAATGTATACAGAAGGAGCATGTTCAATCAATGGAACTCTATAGTCATTACAGTATACACATCCACCTTTATCCATATTCTTTTCTCCTTTCAACTTGCTAAATTTAGATTCTATTATTCAACCTGTATGTCTCTACATCTTCAACATTATAGAAATTAGGTTTGTATCCATATTTATTTATCCAATTACTAAGCACTTCATTAAGCTTTTCTTCTAGTTCATCTCGATGTTTTCTTTGAACATCATCAAGATATGTTTCAGCATATTCTCCACCATTGTCATATGCATTTTGTTGGATTTCTTCAATAACATCTTCGGCATATATATATGGCTGAAATGTGATTGCTCTTGCCACAAAGAATGAGTCCTTCTCATACTCTCGTGCTTCTGTTTCTCCTTCTTTTATAGCTTCTTCTTTACTATCATATAACTCAAAATAATCTTCTCCGTTCAAACTATAACACCATTTACTCATTTTCATTTCTCCTTTCATTCAACAAAACTTAGATTCTACTTGCTAATCAGCGATTCTATATTCTTAAGCCTTACTTCCACCGTTCCATTCGGATTAGTAATGATTTCTACAGCATCGGGATCATTAAGTATTTGAACAGGTAATTTAATTTCAATGCCAGTATTTGTTTTCAACTTGTGAGTGGTATATTTCTTACCTACTTTATAAGCTTGTTGTAATTCAATAGCCTCTTCTGTTATACCTTGCTCTTCAAGTGTATCCATACAAACGTTTATGATTTCTTCTTTATCACCAAATGTATCATGTAGTACATCCTCTATCATGATGCTACTTGTACTCTCAATGCTTTTAGCCAGGTTACTTTTAGCAAAAGAAAGGGCTTCTATCTTATTCTCAAAGTTTTCCTCAATAGCTTCTGCAATAACCTTTTCTACAACGTTGATTTTCTGTTTTGTAGAAAGTGGTGCTGTACAGCCTAATAGTGTGTGCACATATTTCTCTTTATGAATATCTAGCAAAAGGATATTTAGTGTTTCTAAGTTGATAATAGCTGCCTCTTGAATTTTGCTAGTGCTCTCAGGAAATATACTCTTATGCTTTATGATTTGATTACTCTCTATACTGTGATCCATTGCATGAGTGTATGCTTCTTTATAGTTCAGTTTAATAAATGCCACATATGGTACTGCATCACGTTCAAATTGAGTAACAATCAAGTCACCACTTGGAATGTTTTCAAATGTTTGTAGGTATGCAAAAAATTGCTGAGCCATATCACATGAAAAACTATAAAAATCTTTAATACCGCTTTTAATAACCTCTAGCCATGGCGAGCTGTCTTCAAACACCGCTTTAGCCATGCTATGATTTTCAAATAGACCTACTACATAACTTGTAATATAAGCCTCTGTATCATCTGTTAAGGTTAAGCACTCTTTAGATAACAGTGGTCTATCTAATGGCGTATCTAATGTATGCATAATTACTTTTTTAAACATAATACTCATTTTTATCCTCCGTTCTGGTACCGACATTAATGCCGGCACCAACAATAATTATTTTTATTTATTTTAAATTTTTACTTTTTCATAGCGCATTGACATATTTTTATACTAAAGTATGATTTTTATCAAATAGAGTTTTGTTTATATACTTGTTGGGTTCACTGAGATTGATTCACTTAGTGAACCCTTTATTTTTTACAAAAGTTACTTTTATTAATTAATACATTGAATAACAAAATGCTAACTTTCCTCCGACTACATCCATAATGCTAACTACTACATAATGTACATAACATCCTCCAAATTCCGTTCTATATAACCCATTTAAAATAGGATTATGGATTCTAACTGCTGTATCTCCTATCGCTGTAAAATCTTTAAATCCTATGATTTCTCCAACCACTTCTTTATCATCACTTCTTTGAATTACTTTTAGCTCTTCATCTGATAAGACTTCTACTAGCTCCATCCTTTCCCCTCCATCTCACAAAAATTCACTTTTATTGCTCTACATACTTCTCTTTGTATGCTTCTAAAAATTGCTGCTTCTGCTCTATCCTTCGTCTGCCTGACACGATGTAGGCTTCATATCTTTTGATATCTTCTTGCTCTAAGTTAATTTCGCTCTCCATTTGTTGGATTCCCAACTGCACTAACTCCTGATCGAACAATACTGCTATACATACATCCTTTCCATGTACCCTTTCTAATCGTTTTGCTTCTTCCTCTGTGTAAACCCCTGCATACTTTATTTGTGATGCATATCCGCTACTATTTGGCCCCCACCATGTTGTGTATCCATTATGCTTTGACCATTTAGTACTCTTAACTAAATATATATCCATCCTAACCTCCTCCGTTTCATAAATAATTGATTTTATAAACTATCCACTGCATCCTTTAATCTATCCCAGTAATACCACTGATCTTTAGTCATTTTTGCATCATCCATAACATCTATAAAATCTTTGAGTATTTCGATGACTTGCTTTGAATTTGAGTACTTATCTCTTAACTCTTCAAGTGCTTCTTCTAATTCTCCACACTCATCTTCACAACCACTAAGTTCATCTTCAAGACTTTCTATTTCATCATTTAGTCTTTCAACTTCTTCGCTATTATCAACATAATCTTCAATGAACTCTTTTAAAGCTTCAAAGATATCTTCTGAAACTATATATTTTAAATCTTCCATTTCTCTTACTATGTAGGGCATATCATCTTTCCAAATTATCATTGATATCACCTCACTTTCTAAAAAGTTGATTTGTTTAAACAATTTCTGAGACTGCTTTCAGTATGTCTTTGTGAAATACATTTATGTATGTGCCTTTCATGCCGAGTGATTTAGTTTCAATTACTCCTGTAGCTTCCAACAATTTCAAGGCACTTACTGCAACGCTTTTTGTTACTTTTACATTCTCAACAACTTTCGAAATATTTATAACGCAAGAATCTTCTTCTCCTAATTCATCTACAATGCTTTTAATTGCTTGTATTTCTGAATAACTTAATACTTTATTCAGCCTTTCAATAGCACTCTTCATGTTTTCCCTCCTAAATTTTGATAAACTTTCTTACATTTCGGCTGCTACTGCTTGTAATTCTTCCGCAAATGCTAGTAAATCTGTTTTTGTTAGCCCATTCTCTATTGTTTCAAGCTTTACATCTGCAACCTGATTTTGAATTGTGTATGTACCAAATTCTGCTGCAATCTCTACTGTTCTTTTAACTTCAAATTTACGTTCTTTTGCTGGTACTACTAATACTTTCTTCTCTTCCATTGCTTGCACCTCTTTCTCTTTTTCTATCGTATTACCTTTAGCTATTTCTTTTACATCTTCTTGAAGTTCTCCTGTTGCCTGGTCAGATGTAATTTCTTCTACCTCATTTTCAAATAGCTTGTCCGCAAACTCAGCAGGATTCATTTCAGATAAGTCCTTTGGTTGTTCGTTCTTTTTCTGCATTTTATTCCATGCTGTCTTATAGGTCTCAACAGTCTTTTTACTTACAGAAAGTTCACTAGCAATCTTTGCGCAATCTGTTTCACCTTTATTCAACAATGAAAATACATCTGTTTTTGTACTCACTTCTTTCATCTCCTCATATAAATCTATAATTCTTAATGTTGTTTGCGCGTCTTTTTCAACTTTTTCCCAGTTGATTTTATCTAGCTTCATCCCGTAGCTCCCGCAAAGGTTCATTAATTCTTCAAACTGTAGCCTACTCGCACATACAGCTTCTAGTTTATTTATGACACGCTCTATAAACTGTTCGACTTCTTCTAGAGACCAACCGTATTGTTCTATAAGAGTGACTACACTACCACCCATGTACATATTCAAGGATCTATTTGCTGCTTCTAGTCTTATCTCATCTATTTCCTTTTCTACGACCTTGTGTACATCCTTGTAGGGGATACTAGCTACAGGCGGCTTAAATGCTATAGGCTTATTTTTAATGCCATTTTTCTTAGCCTCTTCTCTTCGTTGTTTCCTGTTCATTACGTTACCACCTTTCTGTCTTAGATAAATTCAAATCTTAATTTAGCCACAGGCATGTATCCGTCTCTCTTACTTAAAGCTTTTCTTAATGCCTTTACAGATATAAAGTTATCCGAAGCTGCATCCTCCATATTGTTGTATGTTTCTATAAGTTCACCTGTCTCATAATCTAGCTGCTTAACTTTACGTTTGGTATTATTTACCCTCTCTTCTGCGTACTCAAATCTTAGCTTTTTAATAGGCATAATACCGTTTTTCTTTTCGATTGCATGCCATATATTATAGAGACTTATCCCAAACTCATCACATGCTTCACTTAAGCTACTAAATGTCCTAATGACTTTTCCTGTTTCATAATCTAACTGATTAAGCTTTCTTGTTTTACCCACCTCTACGCCTCCTTACTTAAACCGAAGTTGTAGCTCTCCAAACTCGTCTACAACTTCGATATATTCTACTTTTTTTCACTACATGTAACTTGGTTGAGTTTCTTATACATCTCAATCCAATCATCCAGGCTCATTGTTACAATCCATTTTTCTCGGTCTTTTCTATGCATAACTACAGGCACTTCATTTTCTTTACAGTCATTTTCAGCCTGTGTTAGTGCGTTGTATATATTAAGTTTTTCAACACGTTTACATTCAATATGTATACCAGGTAGACCAACAACGTCAGCATCACCATTAGCTCCACAATACTGTTGACCTCTGCGTGTACTAAATCCATGTTCTTTTAATAGATTAGAAAGTTCACGTTCTCCTCTGGCACCTTTTGCTCTACTATTTTTCATTTAAATACCTTCTTCCAGAACGACTTTTTAGGTTGCTCTTTAAGATTATTTTCAAGTTGCTTTTTATGCTGCATTAAATCATAAGAGTAATTCTTCTCAATTTCTAATGCATGTTTCAAACTTTTATTCTCTGTAGAAAGTTGCTCATTTTCTTTGTAAAGTTGACGTATTGCCCTAGCCTGATTTTTAAGCCTTTGTTTATTACTTAGAGGCTTGTATGTACAAGCCTTTTTCTTCATTCGTTTATTCACGATAAGTCCCCCTTATTTAACTTTTGCTGAGTTCTCGCATACACATCACGAAGCATTCCACATTGCCTTATGTTATAATCAATCCTACTATCATCTGTTATAGGACCATATTCTATTTGAGGTATACCTTGTTTAGTATCTAATGCAAGTAACGCCTCTTGTTGTTTGGTCTCTAACCTAATCTGGTCTATTTGATTTCCTAATTTAGGCCCTAATGATAGTTCTTTTGTTACTCTTTTATTAACAGCCTCCATAGTCCTTATAAACTGCCCTCTAAGTACATCTGGTTTTTCAGCTTGGCTTATGGCTTTAATACCACCTATCCATTTAACAGCTTCTTGGACTTGCCTTGGTAATTCATTCATAGCTGCATCAGTAGAATAAATACCACCATGTTTGTTAATAGCTTGTACAACGATTCCCCAAGCTTGCTCTGCATCCACTAGATCAGGAAGTAATAACTCAGTGTATACCGCTCTTATTTCTGCAATACTTGGTGCCCACTTAGATGTTTTAGTAAGTTGTTGAGTAGCTATAAAAGCCTTTTCAAATTCTAGGTCAATCAGGCTAGCTACCCAATACCTACTCTCTTTACTGTTAAGCTCTAATTTAAAATTAGGGTAACAAGCTTTTAGCATAACGAGTATATCTTCGCATTGTTCCTTTGTCATATCCTATTCCCCCTCCAAAAACCTCCTCATTGCATCCGTAGAAGGTTCTTTATTCTCTTGTGTATTTGTACTGCTTTTCTCTTTAAACTTCTTCTGAGCTAACTGGTAGCGCTCTAGGGTATTAATTTTTTGCTCAATACATCTATTAAGAATACTCTTAACATAGTTGATATTTTTAACACCATTATTAGCGGTTTCTTGTACAGCCTTTTCTATTAAATCCAATTGAATGCCATCATCTAAATAACTTAGCAATGTTTCTATCTCTATAGAGCTAACTAATCTTCCAAACCCATCTTCTAAAATTTTTTGTATAACGGAAGTATGGTCAGCAGCTACTGCTATACTTTCCTTTACTTTCTCTTTACTTTCCTTTACTTTACTTTGGGGATTATTGTCAGCATTAACGGGGGTTTTTGTAACAATAACTAGGTTTTTTGTTGCAGAAACCTCACTTTCACTTAAAAGTAAGTAATCTTGATAGATTTCTACAGCGCTTCTACGACCTATTGCTAGTAAAAATCTTTGCTGAATGCCATGCGAAGTTAGAATTTTATGTTGTTCATAAAGCCTATTATTAAGCAAATCCCACTTTAAACAGGTAGTTATTACATCATTAACTAGGGTTAATGCTACATTAACTCTCTTTGAGAAGAGTAATTTCTCTTTATCTGACCAGTTAATGTAGTACCCATTCTTATAAATGGCTTGAAGTAATTTAATAAAGATGGCAAACCCCTCAAGTCCATACTCTGCTTCTAAAAGTTCAAGTTCGTCATCTGTACCTGCATATACGTCTAATGGAAAATACTCAAGCCCATCCTTTTTAGGTCTTGCCAAATTATTCACCCCTTTCTAAAAGGGGCATAGGCTTAAGTCAATTTCTAGCCCCTTTTCAGCTATATACGTTGGTTTATTTGTTAAGCTATAGATTTCATCTTTAAACTGTTTAGCATCGCTGTTAGAGTCACTTAGGTGTAATAAAACGATGCTTCTAGTCTTGCTTAAGTCATTCGCTTTAAAAAAGTCTTTACAAGTTTCTAAACTCATATGATCCCTTACTATACGGTCTGCTAAAGCTGGATTAAATCCCTGTTCTACACGTTTATCTAGTATTTCTTTTGAGTAATTGCATTCTACAAGCCAGTGATTAATGTCTTTAAATTTGTACTCAATATAGCCTGTGTCGGTTCCGAATACTAATTGACCTAATTCCTTATGAGTTACTTTAAAACCGTAACAGGGTACATCATGATGATTTTTAAAGGGTATATAGTTAAAGCCACCAAATCTTAAAACTCTTTCATATTGACTGTTTTTAATTGTGTATGGTGTAAATACCTCAATCCCTCTCATTGAGTACTGCCCTGCATAAGCTGCATGGTCCTTGTGTTCATGTGACACTAAGCAACCTACTATCTTCCTATGGTCAACATGCCTTATCAGTTCCTTAAACGGTACCCCGGCTTCAATTACCAGGGCCTCCGTTTCATTTTCTAATATGTAGCTATTTGCCTTTGAGCCAGAAGCTAATACTTTAAGTTTCATAAGCCCCTCCTAAATTGGACACTCATTAGGAGCCACGTCTTTTACTACTGTTGCTGAGACATGTTCTTCTTCTGTAAATGGGACATCTACAAATTCTTTACTTGCTGTCATTTCTTTTTGCTCTTGCTGTACTGGAATTTCTTCATCCGTTGCACCATATGTATCAACTAAATCTCCATCATCACTAGAGTTGATAAGTGTCTTACAAACCCTTGTGATAATCGTTTTCTTACACATTTCATCAGTAAAGTTCTTATGTGCTCCAGAGTTACCCTTTGCATAACCTTGATTCCAGGAGTTCTTAATCTGCTGATAGCTCATATAAACTAAATCTCCTCTTGTACCATCCTTAAAAACTGGAATAGCAAAGGCTCCTGTGATTTTATCTAGATTTACATTTAACGGATTAGGTTTGTATGTCTTAAGTTGCATTGTTAAGTCGTCAAGGTTAAATTCCATTTCAAATTCATCACCTTCATAGATAACAAAAGCCTTTACTTCTTCAAGATCTGCTACACGTTTAGCAATTGCTAACTTACCAAAATAACTTGTCATAAGCTGTAGTTTATCTCCATAGATAACGAAGTAACATTGCTTCTTACTAGGCTCTAGACCCATTTTGACCATATCTAATAAACAGTTCGCTACACTTTCTTTAGTACATACTTCTGTAGCTAATTTGCCTGTTTTATCCTTTGTTTCAGCCAAGATAAGTTGAGCACTCTTAAGTGCATTACCTGCTGCATAAGATTTAGGAAGCACTAAACTGCCAGCTTCTTGGAGCTGCTTTACCTTTCCGAATACTTGCTCTGTAATTTCACTTTGTTTTTTTACTGCTACTTGATTTTCTGACATTCTCTATTCCTCCTAGTTTTTATTAATTTAATGGCATTTGAAATACTGTTCTATCATTTGAATTATTTTCTACAAAGTTTGCTATAATCGCTAGAACTTCTTTTGCTCTATCTAGAGTTTCATAATCTCCTAAATGGATATAGTCCTTACCTAAGGTATTGACTATTCTCCCGCCTTGCCATGCTTTTACTGTTCTGCAAAATGTAAGAGTTGTTTTATCCTGACTTCTAATCCAAATTCCCATTATTCTACCCTCAATTCTTTATCTTTTTCACTTACAATAAGATTGATTACTTGACTATATGTATCTGGTATACTCGTAACACTCTCACGATTATCTAGCCATATAGGGGCATAGAAACCATAATGATTACTTAATACATTGATAATATCTATTCCTGCTGCAACCTTGGCTGCGTTGTTAGCATTGCTAAATGGCACACCATTAATAAGGCTTTCACAACACTCTACCAACCCACCATTAATCTGTTCTTCAAAAAGCTTGAACTTGACTGTTGTAAACTTACTATTGATGTTCTCTTCAAGCATATCGACTTTAGCTTTTGTGAAGTCCTCTACTAAGATTTCTTGCTGCTCTACATCCGCTAAACTTACTTGGAGTTCTTTAAGCTGTTCCCCTAACTCTTTTATGCGTTCCAAAGTCTTTTCTTGGTTATCTGCCTTAGTAATTGTTAAATTGTAGAGCGCTATATCCTTCTGAGCTATCTTAATTTCTTCCTTAATCTTAGAGGTATCTAACTGATTAAAGGATGCTACTGCTTGTTTAAGTTCATCTATTTGAGCATCTATTTCAGATGTATCACATACAGTTTGTTCAATGGGTTCTGCAAGTTTTTCTTCTAAGTCAGCTAAACTTTTATTAATAATCACTACCTCTTGAGCTATGCCTTCAAATAGTTCCGCGCAACGAGCAATTTCATTATTATTACTAGCAATAGATGCTTTCTTACTATTTGCCAAGTTAACGACTCTTTCTTGTCTTACAGCCTTTTCTCGCTCATATTTAACGAATAATTCTTGTACTTTATCCGCTGGTAAGTCTTGGCCACATGTAGGACAAATAGCTTTGTGCTCATCGAAAGTTTCTTCTGCTATACGTTGCCACTCTTCACGGTGCTCATTTACTTGTCCTTCTAGTAGCACATTGTCTTGCTTCTTAATTTCGATTATCTTTACAAGCCTATCTTGCTCAATCTGCTTACTATTAAGCGTTGATTTAAGTTGAGCATATTGGTCTTTTAGCTTACCTTGTTCTCCATATAGCTGTTTGTTATGCTCTCTAATTATCTCTTCTTTTGTTCGTTCAAGTGATAATATGAGTTTTTGTTTATCTCGCACCACTTCAAACGCTTTCTCTGAAGCTTCAAGCTGCTGTTCAAAGTCTTGGATAGCCTGTTCTTTTTTGGCAATCTTTAATAATGCCACTTCTTTATCCAAGCTTTCATCTATGCCTCTTCTTAATTCATCTATGCGCGGTGGAATATCCTCTATATCCTTCTTAAGCTTCTTCTTAGTTGCTGCTAGAGATTTTTTGAACTCATCTACATCTTTTCCATTAAGACGTTGTTGAAGCTTATCATATCCAGGAACACTCACATCATTAATTGTCCCACATACTTCAAATAGAATTTTTCTCTTGTCTTGCCATTTCATAGCTTCAAAAGTTAAAGGGTTAGTCAGTAACTTGAATGTTTTTTCCTTGATAATTTCATCAACATATTTCTGATACTCTGACTTTTTACAAGGAACTCCATCTATGTAATAAGTAGTTTCATGCCCACTAAACTCTTGTTCGGCTTGTCCACGTTTCTTAACCCATTTTTCCTTATACACTTTAGATAGGCTAAAAGTTTTACCATCAAATTCAAACTCTGCAGATACTTCAGTATTTAAAAAGTGAATAGGTTCATTGTTTTCTGCTAAAGGCTTAATTTCAAAATCTTTTCTGTCTTGGCTATCTTTATCAAATAATAACCACATAAAAGCATCGGCTACTGTAGTCTTTCCGGTTGCATTCGCACCATATAATTTAGTTTCTGTGCGTTCAAAAAGAATTTTTTTCTCCTTTATACCCTTGAAATTTTTCATTTCTAAAACTTTTAACACAAGTTTCATATCTTCTCTTCTCCTTTTATGGTATAATTAATCCGATAATTTATTTTTTATCCGCATCAGTTTTGCTTTGGTCGGCTACTGGTGCGTTTTTCATTGTATCTAATGCTCTTTTGTAAACTGCTGCTTCATGAATAAGTTCCTGAATAGCTAACTCAATATTGCCAATGATAACTTGTAATGAGTAATGAATATCTCCTATTGGCTCGTTGTTCTTAATCATCTTCCAAGTATCTTCTTTGTATCTAGTTACCCATGCAAGTTGTTCTTTTGCCTCTTCTGATTCTTCTAACGCAAGCCCCCACATTTCGTGGTAATTACTCATGCTACCCCAGCGATTAATATTAAATGCTGTTTGGTCATGAATTAAGTTCTTAATCATATCTCTGATATATTGGTCCTTTTCTTCTTTTGTTAATTCTTCCATCTAATCATCACCTTTCTTCTTTTCTTCATTTCTAGCTATATATGACGCACCTAACATAGAAGCTACGCCTAATAGAAATCCAAAACCGAGTATTATGGTATATTCCATTAATCATCAAGCCTCACTTTTCTAACATATTGGCCATCTTCTTTAATGAGCTTGTACCCACTTCCTGTAAGTCTATGAATTATAATCATATCTGTAGGCAAATCTCTTTCTACTAACCAGTTGTCATAGTTTAAACCTGCATCTGCTATTAGTTTCTTTTGCCTAACTGTTGGAGCCTTGCCGTGTTTCACTCTTCTTCCTCCTCTTCCTGTATTTTTAAATCTTTCATTGACTTTTCCAATGCTGCTAAAATGTCACCAATCTTACCTTTAGCAATAAAAGTTAATCTTGACATACTTTAATAATCCTCCCTAAAAAAATTACAGTCTCTATAATTTTTTGTAATAATATTAGCTAGCCAGAATATACTTGATAGTGTAAAACTCTGTACTTTTTTATGAAAAAAGCGCAAAAAAATAAAGAGTCATCTTTTGTACGAAAGAATTAATCTATTTTGTCACTTTCATCCTCTACCTCTATAGGTGTATATCCTGCCATCTTTAGCATTCTAATTTGAACTTCTGTAGAAAATTCAAGTTTTTCCTCATAGCTCAATTCATCAAAAGGTACATCGTTTAAATATGATATTACTTTCATTATGTATCCCCTCCTAATACATATTATTAAATACACAGCTTGTCCTATTACACCTTTTTAAGTTAATCTCATTTGTGCATTAGCACCTTTAATCATTAACTGTAGCTCTTCGTTTGGCTCCCATTGAGGAATAATTTCCTTTGCCCTTTCAAAATCTTTAACTGCGATATTTTTATATGAATTGACTTCGAATACATTTCTAAGCCATCTGTGAAGTTGGCTAAAAGCTTTTTTTGATACTTTCCTATTTTTATAAGCTGGGGCATCTGCTCCGCCCAATACACTAATTACCTTTTTGGATACAAGTGCCTGTATATCATTTTGTTGTCCATAATCAATAGTCATGGTATTTTCAAGTTTAGTAATTCTACTATCCATTTCCTGTTGCTTATGGTCTATTGCAAATATGGCTTGTAGTTCTTTGGATAAATGACTATATGTATTTTGTTGTTCTTCTCTTAAATGGAAATACTCATCCATTAATTGGTCATGTATCTCCCAAGCTAAATCTGTGTCCATGATTTTGATTAGCTTTGCATATCCTCTTTCTGATAGGAGATAGATGTGTTCAGCTTGAGTTATTGCTTGTTTGGAGTAACTTAATTCTGTTAAATCCAACGTGTGGGTGTCGCCCACGCCTTTCTTTAAGTCAATAAAATCAATGCTTTCCTTAAATCGTTTCAAGTTATCCTTTATTAACCTTCTAACTTCTCTTGCTTCTGTATTATGTATTTCAGCTACCATCTTATCGGTAACTACTTTACAGTTTTCTCCAAACCCACCTAATACTACAGGGATTTCTTTTCCCATAAATTGCTGTGTTCCTTGTACTTTAACTAATGCATTCTTTGGCATTTTGATTCTCCTCCTCTAATACTTGTCCACTTTTTATGTAGATGAACTTCATCATCTACTAATGTGATTTATATCATTTATATGTAAAACTTTTTCTTTTGTACATTGAGGGATGTCTGTATTACCCTAAGTAGTTTGTTCCTTTTCACCTATGTACTTAAGTCCCATATGGGTTTCAAATGATTTTTTAACCTTATCATTTAGTGCTTTAAGTTCTTGAGGGGAAGCTTCTTCAAAAGGCTTGACTTTATTATCTACTTCTAGTAAAAAGATATATTTCATATAATCACCCCCATATCAATATATTCAGGTCACATTTTGTCCTATTAGCATTTTTACGATTTATTTGCATACATCCACTAGATATTGCGTATACGCAAGATTTATACAAAAAAATATTCCATCGGATTATCTATTTCTAAAATATCAATAAGCTTTTGTGCCTCTGCTACAGTAATCTTTGAACCATCACTATAATTAATCTTTCTATTTATAGTAGATGTATCCACTCCGAATTTTTTTGCCAATAATTCCTGTGTATACCCCAACTCTACCATTCTACCTTTAATCTTATTTACATTCATTTTCATACTCCTTTCATATTTTTTCTTGCTTATTCGCAAGTTCTATTGATACTTTACGACAATTTTCTTGTTACGTCAATAATTATTTTTGCGTTTATGCAAGTTTTTATTTGCATCATACGCAAAAATATAGTATACTCAATACGTGAAAGGTGGTTTTGTAATGACTACAAGCGTAAATAAATTAATAAAAAAACGTCGCTTAGAATTAGGACTAACATTAAAAGATGTTGCCAATGCCTTAAATGTTGCTGAATCTACTGTCTCTAGATATGAAAGTAAGGATATTCAAAATATGGGGATAGACAAAATAAAGGAATTAGCCAATGTCCTACAATGCTCTCCTGGCTTTCTTATGGGATGGGAAGATTCAGTTACCATTAAAGCAACTAATAATAGTCTCTCTCTCTCTCAAAATGAAAAAGAGCTAGTAAAAAAATATCGAGTTCTAGATGAAAAAGGGCAGCATACAGTAAATACTGTGTTAGATATGGAGCATAATCGTTGCACTAATGACTATTTAATACCAATAGCAGCTCACAATGATAATATTACTAACGAAGAACTAGAACTAATTAATCAAGATTTGGCTGATATGGATAACTGGTAATAGTTTTAGGGGAGGTTTAGTCTTGTATTTACATGAATACTTACTTGATGAAGGACACAAACTTGGCCTTGATATAAGAGAAAAAAAATTACATTCTAATTCAGAAGCTCTATGCAAAGGGAGAAAAATAGCTTTAAACTCACATATACTTAAAACATCTGTTCAAAAGCGATGTTATTTAAGCGAGGAGATATGGCATGCAAAAGCTACTGTAGGGAATATAACAGATATTAGAAATATTAATAATTTGAAGCAAGAACGTTTTGCAAGGAAATGTTCCTTTAACGATTTAGTTCCACCAGATAAAATTGTGCAAGGATTACTTAATTATTGCTTAAATTTACAAGATATGTGTGAGTACTTACATGTAACAGAAAATTACTTCTGTGAAGCAATTGATTATTATAAACAAAAGCATGGTCTATATTATAGATGCAAAGACTACACATTATATTTTGAACCTTTGTCCGTTATAGGTTCATCAAAAGGAGTGATTTAGATGACAGCAGCTTTATATATACGAGTTTCTACTGATGAACAATTAGAGTTTTCACCAGATGCTCAAAAACGTGCATTAATTGAATATGCAAAGAAAAATAATTATCAAATAGACGACCATTATATATTTATAGATGAAGGGATAACTGGTACTTCTGCTAAAAAAAGACCAGCCTTTCAAAATATGATAGCTATGGCAAAGAAAAAGCCAAAACCCTTTGATGCTATTTTAGTTCATAAATTTGACCGTTTTGCACGTTCCAGGGAAGACTCTGTAGTATACAAAAGCCTTCTCCGTAAAGAATGTGGCATAAAAGTGATATCTATAACAGAACAACTAGAAGATGATAAGTTTAGTGTCATTCTTGAAGCTATGTTGGAAGCTATGGCTGAATACTACTCTCTTAACTTATCAGATGAAGTTATAAAGGGAATGACAGAAAAAGCTCGTAGGGGTGGCGTACAATCAAAACCCATTCTAGGTTATGATATTGTAGATAATAAAAGGGTTGTCAACAAAGAAGAGGCTGAAATCATAAAAAAAATATATGACATGTGCATAAATGGACAATCTATAGGCTCAATAGCTAAGCATTTAAATATGTTAGGTATTAAGAGCAAAACAGGTAGCCCTTTTGAGGCACGAAGGATAAAATATATAATTCAAAACCCTGCTTACATTGGTGTGACACGTTGGAACTATACACATTGTCAAGGTTCTAGGATAGTTGTAAAACCTGAAAGTGAATGGATAACCGTAGAAAATACACATGAACCTATTATTTCTCAACAAACTTGGAATGAAGCACAAAAAGTTTTAGGAACATGGCATAAAGATGTAAAACCACGAAGCACGGAGTATATCCATTGGTTAGGTGGTATTCTTAGATGTTCTGACTGCAACGGAACATTAGTTTATAAGACAGCTCGCTTCAAACGAAAAGATGGAAGTATAAGAAACGCTGACGGCTATCAATGCAGTAGATATAAAGTAGGCTCATGTAATACAAGTAACTATATAAAGATTAAAGATGTTGAGGATCATATTATTAAAACATTAACTTCTACACTAGACATTGTAAATGAGACTTGGTCATTAAAAGGGTTAAATATAGAATACGAAAATAAAGATGATGAAATTGAACTTTATAAAACTCAATTGAGTAAACTAAATCAGAAATTAGAACGTGCTAAAAAAGCATATTTAAATGATATTGATACACTTGAAGAATATAAAGCAAATAAAGAGATGTTTCAAAAAGAAATAAGTGAAATAACAAACCTGATTAATACTCATAGCAATAACGATACAAACCCTCAAAAGGTTGCTGAATTTAAAGATAAGCTTGTAACAGCCATTGAAGCTGTAAAAGATGATAGTATAAGTGTTATGTCTAAAAACATAGTGCTAAAAACTTTTATAAAATCTATCATTTACAATAAACGTGAAGATACTTTAACTACTATTTTTTATATTTAAAATCGTTGCCTTAAAATGCATTTAGGTTCTCCAATAGGTGGACACATTGCAGTTGCTTCAAGCTTCGTCATTGTGTCACATGGATGACATATATCACAAACACCTGCATTAGGTGCTTTGAAAAATCTTGTGTCTGTATTTGAACATTTGCTCATAATTCCAAACCTCCTACATGTTTGCTAAGGTGGGTCATAAAAATGTCGTTTTCAATACTATAATATGGAAAATCTATGAGGATGGTGACATTTATGTATAATTTAATTTTAAAATCAATATGATGGTATAAAGTACTTCTATAGGGAGGTTCCTTTATGCCTTTTTTATTTCGTACATCTACACGCTTCATCATTGTAGATGAAAAACCTAGACAAGGAATTTTTTATCAAATTTATGACAAAGAGGGTTTCTTACGCCCTGCACTTATTCATCCTAGCAGTGCATTAACTTATAGTGCTACACTAGATCATCATGATAATCTTCACGTAGTTGTCCAAAATACAAATCATCAGACTGCCTACTATCATTCCTTTGAAACTTCACCTACTAAACGTACTGTTTTAGAAGATACTAAAAATATGTATCAATTTGAAAATATGTCTATTCAAATACTTGGTGAAACGCCACACCTTTTCTATACTGTTATACATCCTAATGGAAATGGACGTTCTCTTGTCCATCAATCTTTAAATGCAGCCTCTCCTATGGCTACACATCTTATTACAAATTTACCTTTAAATTGTCAACTTTCCTATTATGTAGTGGAGGATACTCTCTATATTCTATACCCACTCTATGAAGAAGGTTACACCTTAAATTGTCTCACCTTCACGGAAAATGCTTATGATTCTAGAACTTTAGTTCGTTCTAATATTCCTATTAGTGATTGGAATGTGTGTTTACATGGTCAAAAACTATATGTTTTATTTACAACAGATACCTATGGACATCCTGCCTTTCACCTGCTAGATACTTTAACACTTAAAGATCTAGCTCTGCCACTTCCTGTAACTGCTACTTCACCTTCTCTCCTTAGCTATCTAGATTGTCTCTGGATTCACTATAAAGATGGTGATAAACTTTATACACTCTTTGGTTTGCCTGAGCAAGAAATGTTTAGTATACCCGTTATAAGTAGTCTTCAACTCCCTGCTACACTCTATGACTATTACAGCCTTGACCATAATAGTTTTAATGCTTCTAAAGTATATGCTAATTTAATGAGTACACTTAGACTAGCTACACTTTCTTCTATTGATATAAAAGAAATTCATCCTGACTTATCCCCTAATCTTGAACTTTCTTTGCTACTAGAAGGGCTCTCCTTAGTGAGTCGCTCTCCCGCACCATCTCGAACCTCTACACCTATGCCAACTCCGCCCCCTCTATCTACTATACCTCCTATCCCTACTGCACCAACAACCTCTATGCCTACACCAAGTAGCAGTCCTCTTTCACCACCTGCACCTGCTGCCGTTCCAACTGTACGCTCTGTGGCACAGGCAGCTAAAGATTTTATGCAAGAAGGTAATTTTTTTGAACCTTAAAAGAAGCTACAAAAAAGGGACCATTGCTCATGCAACAGTCCCTTTTTATTTTATTCGATCACTTTTTTAGCTGTAGGAAGCATCTTAGCGTATTTATTATACTTCTCTCCATACTTAATCATCCCAAAAGTAAGTGCCATAAGTCCTAGCCCTAGTGCAATAGCAATACCCTCTGAAAATTTATAACCAATCCCTACTCCTAGGATAAGGCCAATAAGTGGTAGCCCATACATAATAAAAGTTGCCTTCATAAAGGAATGCTGCTCTACATCTACTTCTACCTGGTCACCAACTTGACTTTTACATCCATTGACACATTTTAGCGTGCACTTTTTAACTTCACCTAACACTTCACAGGCATGACACTCACCACACATGTCCTGTCGTTCTATAGACACAATGACATAGTCTTCCTCTACCTTCTCTACTGTTCCAATAGGCATCAATCTTCCTCCTCATCAGAACGCTCTTTAGGTTTTATAAAGCTTCTTACAATAAGTATAAGACCAATAAGAACAACTGCAATAGCTGTAAAGTTAAATAAAATTAATCTTGATACTTCACCAAGCCCCAGTGTAATCATAATAATTCCTATAATACCTAATACAAGGGATGGTATACCTGACCACGCCTCCCGATCATAAAGGAAAATAACTAGAAAGCCTAAAGCTGTAAAGATAAAGCCCATGCCTACAATCATAGAAAAACCATTTAACACATCTGCTGTAATAAGCAGTATGAAAATTCCCCATGATGTAAGGAGTGCACCTGGCACTAAATAAGCAAGAAATTTCTTTGCTATAAAAGCTACCATAAACATAAGTCCAGGTATTAAAAATACACCTGCTAAATAGTTCCATCCAATAAGCCATTTATCTAAAATAAGTAGTAATCCGTTAAAAATAAAGAAACTCGAAATCATAAGTACATAAAACTTTTTGTTCCTTAAATAAGCTACAAAAATAACAGTACCTATAATTAAATTAATATACTGACTAAAGAGTTCCCCAGGTAATAATCCATTTAAATCTAAGAAACATACAATACCGCCTAATACTAAAAGTAGTCCAATATAAAGCCCTATATTACTTTCTTTCCTCATGGTCTTACTCCTTTCTTTCCCACACTTTGTGAGAATATTCTCTCTACATCATTATATAGTAAGTAGAACTTAATCACAATAGCCTAAACTAAAGCCTTGCCTCTCCACTTGCCTTGTTTCCATCTTCTATAAACAAGTACACCTCTTAAAAGTTCGTCCATTGCCATGGCCATCCATACACCTACTAACCCCATGCCTAGTATAATGCCAAATATGTAAGAAAGTAATGCAGCTACCCCCCACATCGAAATAATACCAATTGTAACAGGATATTTAATATCTCCTGCCGCATGCATGGAGCGAATAATAACAAGATTAAACGTTCTACCTAGTTCTAAGAAAATCTCAATAAACATAATCTGCTTACCTAGTGCAATCATGACAGGGTCATTTGTAAACCAACTAAAAATAAAATCACTGCATAGAAATACAATAACTGACATAATCAGAGATACAAGAACTGTAGGCTTAAGGGTCTTCATAACCAATTCGTCTGCATCATCAATATCGCCTGCTCCTACTAAATGCCCTACAATAATCTGAGTCGCTGTAGAAATAGCCGAAGCATAAACAAAAGAGAAGTTTGCAATCATATTACTATAAACACGTGTTGCAATCACATAGGTTCCCATACGATTTACACAGGATAAAATCCACATCTGTGCCACATTATAAGAAATAGACTCTCCTGCTGAAGGTAATCCTATTCTTAAAAGGGATTTGAATGTCTCTTTTGGAAATGGCCTTAAATACTTTAAGCTAATTTTCGCATTTAATTTCTTATTAAAGATAATCATTACTACAATTAAGCCAATTAACCTACTGATTACACTTGATAAAGCCACACCTGTTACACCTAATTTTGGAATGCCTAATAAACCATTTAAGAAGATAAAGTTTCCTATAATATTAATAAAGTTAATAACAAAAGAAATAATCATAGTCTGCTTCATTAAGCCATTGCTTCTGAAAATAGCAGAATAGGACATAAACACACCTTGTAAAAAGATGAGTCCCCCAACAATAACCATATAAATCGTCGCATCGCTATAAAGCTCTAGTGGCATACCCATCATTTTAAACATAGGCTTGTGCCCAAATACCATTAAAGCACCTAAGATCATACTAAAGAAAAGATTTGTATATGTAGCAAGAGAATAGACCTCCGATACTTTTTCCTGATTATTAGAGCCTAAATATTGCGATACCATAATAGTCGTTGCCATTGTAATAATATTAAATGTAATCAGTAGCAGATTCATAATCTGATTCACATTTCCAATAGCTGCTACAGCATTTTGTGAATATCTACTAATCATCATTTGGTCTACATTACCTATAAGCATTTGTAGCAATAATTCTACTAAAATAGGCCATGTAAGTAAAAATAATGATGTATTCTTGTTAATTCTATCGTGCTGACTCATGTTACCTCCTCATATATGCATTAAAACCGTATTATTATATCAGCTTCCCTTCTGAACTTCTACTCTTTTTATCTATTTTAATTTCTTCGGTTAGGATGTGCTAAGAATTTTTGAACTTTTCTTAACATCCTTTGACATGCTATATGTTCCATTCTAATATACATATTATATATAATTTTATTTTTCTACATAGGCAGGTGTTAAATATGGAAATTTTGTTAGAAAGCTTCCAACAACTTACTCCTAGTCACATCTTTATGCTACTTATCGGTTTTCTACTTATCTACCTCGCTATTGCTAAACAATATGAACCTACACTTCTCTTACCTATGGGATTTGGCGTCATCTTAGTAAACATTCCTCTATCGGGTGCTATTAGCCAACTTTCAGAAGGCAGTGTTGTTCAAGGCATACTGGACCTCCTCTTTAATGCAGGTATTGCAACAGAACTTTTCCCACTTCTTATCTTTATAGGGATAGGCGCTATGATTGACTTTGGGCCGCTACTTGAGAGACCTTCTATGCTATTTCTTGGAGCTGCCGCTCAATTTGGTATCTTCTTCACCCTTATCCTTTCACTTTGCTGTGGTTTTTCTTTACAAGAAGCTGCTTCTATCGGTATTATCGGTGCTGCTGATGGCCCAACTTCTATCTTTGTAGCAAGTCAGCTTTCACCTTCTCTTTTAGGTCCTATTTCTGTTGCTGCCTACTCCTACATGGCCCTTGTACCGCTTATTCAGCCTATGGCTATTAAATGGGTCACAACAAAAAAAGAACGTTGTATACATATGACTTACACTTCTAAGCCTGTTTCAAGAAAGGCTAAACTTCTTTTCCCTATAGTGGTTACTTTAGTCTCTGGCTTTATTGCACCACATTCTATTCCACTTATTGGTTTCCTTATGTTTGGCAACTTATTACGTGAAAGTGGTGTGGTTAACCGCCTAAGTGAAACGGCTCAAAATGAACTCGTTAATATTGTCACCATTCTTTTAGGACTTTCTATCGCTTCTACTATGAAGGCTGACACCTTTTTAACCCCTAGTACTATTCTTATCATTGGTATGGGACTTATCGCCTTTATCTTTGATACTATAGGTGGTGTGCTTTTCGTTAAAGTGATTAACTTGTTTAGAAAAGAAAAAATCAATCCTATGGTAGGTGCTGCTGGTATTTCTGCCTTCCCTATGTCTGCACGTACTATTCAAAAACTCGCTAAAGAAGAAGATCCACATAACTTTATTCTTATGCAAGCTGTAGGCGCTAATGTAGCTGGTCAGGTAGCTTCTGTTATTGCAGGAGGTCTCATATTAGCACTTTTACTCTGATAATTTTTATTGCATTCTAAAAGGAGGTATGCATATGATTGAGCAAGGCTTTCTTATTATGTTAAGTGGTATGGGCGGCATCTTTTTAGTAATGGGTATTATTTATATCATTATTAAACTGCTTAATTACTTCGCGAAGTCTTAATAACTTTTAATTGAAAGAGGTATAGGCTAAACTAGAAAAAGACCTAGAAGCTCTATCATAATTCATAGCTTCTAGGCCTTTTTCTAGTTTTTATTTTTAATGCGATAATAAAATTCTTCTGTATTCTGATCAATAGGTTTAAAAGTATAACCTTGATCTTTATAGTATTTGATAATACCAGGTAAGGCATTGTAGGTATTTTTATTATTGGAGTTACAATGGGCTAAAATAATACGTTTCGTTGTATTACGACTACACTTTTTAGCATTTTGGACAATTTCACCTGGAGACAGGTTAGGATTCACCCCATCTTCAAGACTGACATTCCAGTCATAGATTCTATAATTTTCTTCATGTAACTTATTAAGAAGGCCTTCACTTAATCTACCTGAACTCCCCCCTGGAAATCTAATAATTTTACTATTAACTTCTTCTCCTAATACTTCATTAATTTTTTGAGAAGTTTGTTCCATTTCTTTAATAAAGCTTTCATCACTTGAGTAAATAGATTTTAGATTATGGGAATAAGTATGAAGTCCTATACTGTGCCCTTCTTCATAAATACGTTTAAGTACTTGTTCTCTTTGATTAATTTCTTTTCCTACAACAAAAAATGTAGCCTTTACATCATGTTCTTTAAGGACATCTAATATTTTTTCTGTAACTTTTCCTGTTGGACCATCATCGAAAGTTAAATAGACAATTTTTTCTTCTACTGTCTCAGGTGCTCCGTTTTCTAAAGCCTGTACTTTTAATTCATCTACACAGAAGAAAACAATTGTAAAAGCTGCGATCATGTACATTAATATATTTAAATATTTTTTCATATGAATGCCTCCTTTGAAGCTTATTATCTGCAAAAAAGCAAAAAATAAAAAGCTATTTTATTGTATTTTTTTCCAACAATAAAATAGCTTTTTTCTTATCTCCAGTTGCTTTCAGGAATAAATCCAAATAATACTGGTGCAGATGAACCATTTGGAAGCATATAAGTTAAAGTTTTTGTTTCTCCTGCTTTAACAACGCCTACAAATGCTCCTCTATTTGAACTTGGGAAATAGCCTACACTTGGCGCAAGATAAGCTTTATCTTGTTCCCATTTAATTGCACCTTTAAACATATTACCACGAGGATTTAAAATAACTGCTGTATCTTCCTCTGCTGTAATGGTAATGTGATAGTTTATACCAAAGTTTCCTCTATTCGCTACACTCTCTTGTAAAAGGGCATCATAGCCTGTAACCCATTCATCTTGCCCCTTACCAATTACAAGTTTTGTATTTTCATCCTCATCCCTAAGGTCTACAAAAATATTTTTATCTAGTACATCGAAAGTTCCCCTTGGATGAACATCTCTTACTGGCCTTGGCATAAGAGGAATATCTTCTATTTTGTCATTTTGTCCAAGTAAAGCGACGGTAAAGGTAACAGGACCTTCTAATGCAACATCAAACATGCCTGAAATAGCCTGACCTTTTAACCAGTTTTTGTTTTGACTGTCATAAATAACAGTACGTGCACCTGGCTGTAAAGTAAGTATTTGACTACTTGTATTATTAAAATAATCTAAAAGAAGTTGTTGGCCTACAAATAATACGTCATCTGATGGCCCTTTTGTTGTAAGCTTAGAAATAGTCCCTGTTACAGGTGCTTCTGTACGATTCTCAGCAATGACTACAAGACGTTTTCTATCCATCTGATTATCTACTGGATCAAAATTATTAATATGATGGAAAAGCACACGTCCCTGCCCTATAAGCGTATCTTCATAAAGGAGCCCTTTCTGACTTACTACTTCTGGTGAGTTGCTCATAAACATTGTTCCTTTAGTATCTTCTAAAGAAACAGCATCTGCTTCTTTGTAATTTTGATAGTTAGTCTTTTCAAAGTTATCGAGTGTATCTCCAATTTGACCATTTGTAAATTTATCTTCAAATTCTGTTTTAAGTACTTCATCTGTTACGGTTACAGTTGTTTGTGCTTTTTGTGACCAATTACCGTAAGCATCTTTAATTTCTAAAGTTACAATATATTCGCCTTCTGTATAAATAGCAGTAGGTTTTGTAAATAAGTAATTGTTTACTGCATCTTTTGCATCACGGTAAGTCCATTTTTCAGCCACGATGCTTTCCCACTCTTCATTTTCATACTCAAAACTAAATGTAATCGGCTCACCTTGTTTATATTCACGCTGATCAGCTTCAAACTCTATAACTTCTGGAGCCTCATTTGGCAGAATCATAATAGTCTGGCTTACCCAGTCACTCCATAAGCCTTTCTCATCTCTTACTTTTAATGAGATTTCGTAATAACCTTGTTTAGGCGTTTTGAAAATCTTATCAAGTGAAGCTGCTGTTTTAGATGGATCACCATCTATCATCCATAATGTTTCCTTAATAAAATGCCCATCTGGGTCAAAGCTCATATCTTGTGCTTGTACGGTTTGACCTGCTATGTAACTTTCCTCTAAAAATTCAAAAGCTGCAACTGGTGGTGTATTTGGCACTACAATTGGCTTTTCAATCTGTATAGTACGTGTAGCCTCATCATACTCAATCAGTAGTTCGAACTGCTCTGACATAAAACGTACTGGCAAAAGAGTTGTCCCATTTTCCACAATTGGCATAGCATCTACTACGATTTCCTCACCATTTATCCAGGCTTTTGGCTCTGTCGTAGATAAAACAACAATTTTACCATCTTTCTCTACTGTAATCTGTCTGGTCTCTTGATTCCAGTCTACTTTTGCTTCTAAAATTTCTTCACCTACAAATCTTAACGGTAAATAGGTACGTCCTGCTACAACTTTAGGTGCTAAAAGCAATTCTTTTACTTCTCCATAAAGAAAGACCGTTGTACTATCTAATGTTAATACAACTTTATCCTCATCAATAACGGGTAGCTCTACTTCTGGTTGTTCCCCATCTATCGTCCCATCCTCTGGCAACAACTCGTCTGTTCCATCACCTGCTTCTGGTACTTGTTCTTCTAATGCACCCTCTTCTTGTGGTGGCACCTGTTCATCCTGCTCCAACAATTCATCACTCGGTAGCTGCGGCACCTGGGTATTTTCCTCTACTCCTTCTTCATTTGTTGGATTATCGCCTTCTGGATTACCTTCTTGACCTAATATAATGCCTGTATTTTCGCCTTCATCAGCCAATATAGAAATTGGGCTCAAAAAAAGTGTGCTAGCCATGAATAATGTCCATATTTTTCGCATCTTTTACCCTCCTTAAGCTGCTACTTCATTTCGTCTTTTCGAACATTTATCATTTTAACACACTTTTAACAATTTATAAGATAGTTTTATGGAATGTTATCAAATATTAACATTCCTTTCATATTTAATTAGATTATCTCTTTAACATATTCTGTATTTGTAAACTGTGGGAATTTAACACGTTCAATAACTATTCCATATGGGAAAGTTGCAAATACAGCTTCTTCAAATGTACCTTCTACTTCACCTTGAGCTCTTAATGCTTCAAACTGTTCTTTAGCTTTTTCAAGATGACTTTCTAAAATAATGTTATAAGTACTAACATGTCTCATTGTCTTGCTAATTTCTCCTGTCTCAAGACGATTAAGTGTCGTACTATTTTGCATATCAATCATAATTTCACAAATTAATAAACTACCAATTTCATGGTTAAAAATTTTTCTAGCACGTTCTTTAATAGCTTCATCACTCGTCTCATTATAAAGTTTTAACAAGGCTGTAAGGTTTGGCATAACCATTTTTTCGCCATTAGCTTTTTCAAAAATCACTTCATTATTTACTACTCTAAGTGCATCAAGTTGTTTACTCATTAGTCTTAACATCCTTTATCTTTTAGTTTTTTTTAGCTTAGCATAATTTTAGTCAAGTGCCAACCTATTATATTGTATCATCCATAAGTTATTTAACACACTCTGCTCTAGCTTTGATAATGCTTCTAATGATTTAAGCTTTCCATCTTGATCTATTTGAAAGTTCTGCCCGTAAGCTTTTAAATGCTTATTGACCTCGATTAAATAGTTCATATAAGGGTCTTTATCATAACCTATATAATGAAGCATTTGGCTTCCAAGATAGGACGCATCTATAACACCCATATTTTTAGCAGGTAAGTTATAATTATTCCACATGATAAAAGGTGTCTGATAAAGCTTATAGCAGTCCGCCTCATCAAAATTTCCTTCTATATAATCAAACTTTTCATAAAGTTCATAATTTTCGTCCAAGGCTGGCAAGTGGTCACCATACATGACAATAATAGTGGGTTCTTCTACTTGCTCAAAATAGGCTATTAACTTATGAAGTGCTTTATCAGAATCCTTAACTCCATTAGCATAAGTAGTAAGGCGGCTCTTCTCTTCTGCTGTAAGATTATCTCCTTCAACGTGGATACCATTTGCTGTATAAATATCTGTATAAGGCATATGATTCTGCATGGTTACAACATGACAAAAGAGAGGTTCATTCTGATTGTTCTCATACAGCTCGATTACCTTATCTACTAATGCATCATCCGATACATAGTCTCTAGCAAGAGTAGGGTCTATAAGATCTTCACTTGCAATAAAAGTCTCAATACCTAAATCTTTATAAGCCTCATCTCTTGAGAAAAAAGCCTTTTCATATCCGTGTACTGCAAAAGTTTTATACCCCTCTTCCTGAAGAAGCTTAGGAATACTTGGTGTATGCTCATTTACAAGCTTCATATAGGCTATATTCTGAGGGTCTGTAAAATAGACAGAGTGCCCTGTTAAGACTTCATACTCTGTTTGGCAAGTACGTCCACCATAAACTTCTGTTGCAATACTACCACTTACATAATTCTCTCCATAATTTTGGAAATAAGCTAAAGGGTTTTCTGAATAAGAAATACCTGGAAGGTTCGTTAAATCAAATAGAGATTCGCTCATAATCATAATAATATTAGGCTTAGCAAAATGATTATTAGGGTTGTCCACTTTATAAGGCATAAGTAAATTCTTTACTGTATCTTCGCTATACCCTTCTGGCTTTTCAATGATTAAATCCACTACCTCCTGAGTAAAACCTATCATAAAACCATTGTCATTATACTGTTTATTAATAGTAAGGCTCTTTTCCTCTTTTTGTACTTCCTCATGTGAAGTGCATACCTTAGCCCCAATGATAGCTGTTGTAAAAAATAAGGTGCCAAACAGTACTCCACCTACCATACGATGTTTACGCCTGAGTGAAAGAGGCTTACATCTATATGCGGCTAGCATACTTATTAAACTTAAAAGGATGCCAATAACTACATGCCTCTCAAGCTGTATATTCATTTCCTTACTAATACTTGCTGCCTCTCCCGCTAGTATTAAATCAGCCGGTGTTAAATACTCTCCACTAATGATAAACTTATAAAAGGAAATAACACAGAAAGTCATATAGATACACCCTACTATAAGCACACCTCTCCCAGGCTTTTTACAAAGCACGCATGCGCCTAAAAGTAATAGCCATAGAAGCATCCAATTTATAAAAAAACTAAAAGGATACTCCATCATCCATCTAAAGATTCCTAGAAAATTCTGTCTAAGTAATGCTTCTCCACAGTATAAAATACTGTAGCTTAATACGAGTAGTAATATTCCCATCTTATAAAATTCTTTTTTCACTCTAACCACCTTTACTTACCGAACCATATTTTTCTGATACCACTCCATGACCTCTTCATGAGTGCTTGCTGCTTCTCCAATAATCCCTATCACTTCATCCTTCAATACCCATATAAGCTGATTTTCATCAAAAGCTTTAACAAAGTGTATCTTTCCTGCTTTCGTTACTTGTTTAGCTATTTCTTCTGTCTTAATACGCCCAAACATTTTCTGCACATGATGTTTATATTTAAAAAGTTCTTCTCCTTTATTAAGGACAGTACCATCTGCTACTATAGTGTCCCTCATAACTATATCTTCAACTTGTAGATAGCGCTTTTCCTTCTGTCCACCCTTTATATAAAGAGTTGTTGGGCTTAAAATAAGGTCGTACTTAAACGCTTCTTCTACTGATTGCATCTTTATTTGTCCTTCTTCTATAAGCTGAAGAATATATTCATAGAGAGCCATAGGATTAAGACTAGGATTTTCTACAGTCTCACCATCTTCCTCTTCTTCTAAACAAGGTCTTAGTAAGGACCCTTCTCCCTCTTCTACCAGCTCATAATTTCTTCCTGCAAACTCTATCCTTTGCTCAGCCCTTATTCCTTCTTTTAAAAGAGTCTGTAGTAGGAACGGTTCTATACGTTTTATGACAATAGCTTCACAATTTTTAAAGCATCTTTCAATCTTTCTTAACAGCTCATATACTTTTACTTCATCAAAGAGAATAACCAGTTTACTCTTTTTAAATTGATTATAATGAAGTGGATAATTCATATAGTCTACCAACTTTTCTATATCGTCTGCTCCATAAACCTCCCATGTGTCTGACTTTTCGAAAGGTATCGCTTTAAGCTCTCCTTTATAAAAATCTCCTACATAAATTTGATGATTACTTATAAGCCAAATGATTGTATCCATTCTTTTCATCCTATCTTCTTTATTTGCATTTATTTTATACCCTTTTTGTGCACTGTGCTACACTTTTTTATATAGTATTTATGTAATTTAATTGTTATAATAGAATAAAATAAAAAAGATGTATGAATAATGAGGTGATTTTTTTGTCTTCCACTTACGAAGAAGTTTATGATTTAATCCGCTCTAAGGAGTTTAAAAAAGCAGAAAAGCTCCTTACACATAGTTCAGTCAAAGACGATAAGTGGCATTTTTTATATAGTAAAATTCTCCTGCACAAAGCTTGGTTTGATTCTGCAAAATCCCATCTTGAAAAGGCTATTGCACTTAATCCAAGTAATACAGTTTATCAAAACCACTTAGCCAAACTTATGGCAAGAGGAGGTCGCTACAGTGATGATTATTACAATGGGCGACATTATAGAAAAAGCAATGGCTGTTGCTGCTGTTGCTGTGATGATTGCTGCAATTTTAGCTGCTGTGATCTTATTTGTTTGGATACTTGCTGTGAATGTATGGGCGGGGATCTGATTAGCTGTATTTAAAGGAGGCTCTACATGTTTGGTTATGTTACACCCCTTAAAGAAGAACTCAAGGTACACCAGCTTAACGCTTTTAAAAGCTACTACTGTGGACTTTGCCATCATATTAAAGGGAATTTTGGTCAGCTTCCTCGTATGGTACTTAATTATGATCTAGTAGCAATGGGGATGTTACTAGATGGTCTAAGTCCCGACAAAGCCTATATTCAAAAAAGAAGCTGTCTTGTACACCCTGGAACTAAAAAGCCCTTGATAGTACGCAATGAGGCCCTTGACTATACCGCTTCTATGAATGTGGCTCTTGTTTACTACAAACTTCTAGATGATATGCAAGATGACCGTAGCCTTAAAAGCGAGTCACTGGCAAAATTACTCGCTCCTTATAAAGCAAAATTCAAACCAGAGGTTCGTAAAATAAATCATATGATAGAAATCCATCTAAAGCAGCTCTATCAACTTGAACAAACTGGAGACTTTGAATCTATTGATGAAATCTGTCATCCTTTTAGCTTAATTGTAGGGAATATACTTAAAGAATATCCTTATATCTTGGAAAATGATAGTCCTAAGTTACGGGAAAAACTTTTTGACTTTGGCTACGCCCTTGGCAAATGGATTTATATGTTAGATGCTCTAGATGATCTTGAAAAGGATATGGCTAAAAATAAATTTAACCCTATTTGCCAGCTTTATAATACAGAACATCTTACTTATGAAACGCTCATTAAAAAAGTTAAAGATCCAATTAGCTTTACTATCTTAAATTGCGGGTATAACTGTCGCACATTACTTAATGAACTGCCTCTTAAACGTCATAAAGCTATCTTACAAAATATTATTAATCTCGGTATGATGGACCGCTATAATAAAGTTATATCTCCTTGTAAGCATTGTAAAGGAGGAAAGTAAAATGACAACTAAACAACTTGTTACAGGCGCTCTGCTCTCTGCCTTAACCCTTGTCGCTTTATATTTTACTTTTCTCCTTCCAACTAATACACTTACGTTACTTACAATTGCTTCAGTTATGGTACCCATTGCACTTATCCGTGGCAATGTCAAAACTTCTTTACTGGTTTATATAACTTCTAGCATACTTTGCCTCATTCTTATGCCACTTAATATTAGTGTACTTTATATTTTATTTTTTGGCATATACGGTCTACTCAAGTACTTTATTGAAAAGCTCAATCACCTATCATTTGAATGGATACTAAAATTAGCCTTCTTCAATAGTGTATTTTTTATTGGTTTTAAATTTATAAAAACGCTTATTAGTCCTCACGCTTTTGATGGGCTCGGAATACTTGCTGAAAAATTTATTCCTAATGTACCTTATGGTGACCTTCTTATTTTGATTCTATTAGGACAAATTGTTTTCATCCTTTATGATTATGCTTTAAGTCTTCTCATTGACACTTATTACAGTTACTTTTCCAAGTACTAAAAATGGCTATTGCACTAAGCAGTTAGTGCAGTAGCCATTTTTTTCTTTAATTATTTCTTGTAAAATGACTCGCCCAGCGTCCTATACTAAGTATTCTAAAGCCATCAAATCCTCTTTGCATTTCATCTTCATGTCTATTAATATAATGTGCAAACTCACTCCAGTATGCATTAGCTTTTTCTGTTTCTCCTTTTGCCTTAGCTGATAAAGCTTTTGCAAATAACTTGGTGTACTCTAAATGATAAAGGATATACCTCCAAGATAAATTCTCTGTTATATGTTCATGATTTTGATGTGCTAATGCTACACTTTCAAACTTATCAACTACTTCACAAACTTTAATAACCTCTTCTGAGTATGCTTGATTTAAACCACCTGATTCAAGTTGCCAGTAATCCATATCGAAGATATCTGATACTTGCATGAGATACTCTTTTACAAGCTCCCATCCTTCACCAAAAGCATATTTAAAGTAATCTCTCGCTATCTCTTCGAATTCTGCTTCTACATTCCAAAGTGTTCTACCCATTACATAGTTTGGCAGAGCTGTAGGGAAGAAAGTACGTTGTTGTTGACAGCTTAATAAGCCATTAAGCCCAAGGTTACGCAAATTTTTAACATCTTTACTAATGATTCTTGAAATCTCATAGTAACCTGCATCTCCATAGTGAGAACGTCCTAGATGATAGTCAAAGTCAAAGCTATCTCCATCAAAACATGCTTGCCACTCCTTAAGAATTTTTAAATAGTTAGTAATTGTATGTGGTAATGTGATCTTATTTAAAGCAAAAGGTTTAAGTTCTTCTTGTACTTCTTCTACATCTTCAAAGGACTTAGTGAAAGTTCTAGAAATTGGTGCAAACATCATTACAAAGCGCTCTGGATGATGTAATTTTTCCTTGATCGGTGTCCATAAAAGTTCAAAATAAAGTAAGAAAGCTATCTTATTGTCTAATCCTTCTGCAGTTAATTTCTCATCTAATAAGTTAAGAATCTGTACATACCAATCAGTTGGTGTAAGCGTCTTACATCTTTCACATTCACAATGATTGTTAAAAGCATCCGCTACCCATACATGAATCATATCTGCTTCTTTATGTGTTTTAGCATAGTTTACAATGCCATCTGTAAATGCTTCTTGTACTTTAGGTGATGAATAACAAAGATTGGTGTTAAGTGGAACATTCCCATAAAACTCTCTTTTTCCATTAATAAGAGCTAGGCACTCTCTTTGTTCATCTGTTAAAGCTATCTTCTCTGCATCCCAACCACGTCCTGGTACACCAATGGCTTCACATGTCCATCCATGACCTACTGCATGATAAATAAGACCTCTTTTCTTAATTTCCTTTACTAATCCTTCTGTAAATTCTTCTGCCATTTCATCATCAAAAAATTCTTTTTGTTTAAGTGGATTCTCTGCATGTATATACCATTGTTTAAAGAAAGAGTAGGCATGCATAAATTGAATAAAATAACTATTGTAACCTAATTTGGGTAGCCATTCGATCATATCTTTTACATTATCATATGTATTAGACCCCTCAATTACAACACCTCTATGTCTAAGAGATGCTATTTCTTTAAGTTCAACATTCATATCTTCTAATGCTTTATGTATCAGTACTTCCCCATCTTTACAAGGTCTTAACCACCTACATCCTAACTCCGTTAAGAAACGATAAACACCTATTAGAATACTTCTTTCATTTGTCCCTGTAATAAATCCATTACCTTTTACGATTGCTATAGCAATACCATCATCTAAAGCTTTATCTTTTACCTCAAAGTTTACACCTATTTGATCATCACTACCTAGCCATATTCCTTGTAAAGCTTTATCATAACTTGATTTTTCTACAATTTGAAAGCAATCCTTACCAGTCACTAGAGTTAAGTATTTTGCTAATTCTCTAGCACTATATTTTATGGTTTCCCCATTACCTATTCTATAAATCATATGCATTGTTTAACATCCTCCTTATACCTTCTATACAATTGATTCAATTATATAAAAAAATAAGTATAATTTCTAGCCATTTTTAATTTATTTAATTTATTTTTATAATTAATTCTTCTTCCTATACTTTCATTATTTTTCTCTACATTTTTATCTCTTTATCTATTAAAAATAAAAATTTTTTCTAATGTATAATAAAAGGTAGGTATACCGCACAGAATTTATTCTATACAGTATACCTACCTTTTTTTAGTTCTTAATGATTGTTTGCACTGTTTTTATTCCAATGTTTTTTGAAATCTGTTGCTTTTGTTCCTGGATCCTTTTCAAGCCCACTTCTTTTTCTGCTTTTTTGTGAGCCTTGTTGTGGAATATCAAACTTAGTTGCTTCACCCATGTTGTCTGTCACCTCATTTATTAGGATTACTTTTTTAGGGTGTGCATTAGGCTAAAGATTTATGCTTCTAATAAGCGCTTCTTCGTTTTTCTATAAAGACTGATATCTGTCTCATAATCTTTATAACTTCTAACTAAAGTGTTTACAATTTCTTTAGCTAATGCTTCATTTTTATTTTTTAATTGTTCAATAAGGTATAAGTCCTCAAAGCCTATACGATGTGCCTCTAATCTTGTTGTAGATAAAGGCATCAAATCACCTGGGTACATCACACCACAGTCACCTGCTGGAAGCTGTGCACTATAATTAAGTTTAAAGTTCGTATAGTCTTCTTGCCCCATGCATACGCAAGACTGCTTATAAGGATTTACAGCGAACCAATTACCACCCCAGTGTAAGAATCCTTTAACAGGATAAAGGCTATTGGCCCATTCAATAAGTACTGGCCTTATTCTTTCCATATCTAACAGTCTATTAAGGTATGGACCTGTTGGCTCAAGGCAAGTATATACCCATACTTCCTCTCCCTTTTCTACACGATCTCTATAAAATTCAAACTCTTTTTCATAACAGTCTAATGTAGGGCACCATATATCCATAGCTCCTACTAAACTTTCAGTTGCCTTATTAGCATCTAAAACTTGAATACCCGGCATCGTCTCATTAATAATGGTTGCACCTCTATGATAAACGTTTGCACTTTCATCAAGTGGCTCATCAAAGAAACTTTGAATCCATCTATTCTCTAAGCCTTTTTCTTTAATATATTTATAAAGCTGAGTGGTCATATTTCTAAAGTCTTCTTCTCCTTCACCTGGCATAATACGTTTTGAGAGTATAGTCTCTGCCTCAGTTGCACACCAATCTCCATCTTTACGACCACATAAATTAGCTCCATTTAGCCAGTAAAGCTCTGCTTCATCTGCAAGTCTTATAAGTGTACTTAGTTTTTCTTCATTCAGAACTGGATGCTGACTTTCATTTAACTCAAAATAAAGATCTGCTGGTAGCCAAACTATATTCTGTCTAGCATATCTTGCTAATTTAAAATAAGAAAGTGCTAAGTCTTCCCACTCTTTAGACCACATTACTACTTTATGAAAAGCACCTATATTCCTCATATTAATCCAGTTCACATACTTATGTGTTGTCTTATTACTTGGCATAACTTTAACTTTCTTAGCTTCTACAATAAAAGTAAGCTTTTGAGTGATACCTTCTACTGTCACATAGATTTCCCACTTATTTTCTACATCTTCTTCTACTTGTATAGCCTCTCTAAAGGCCACAGCTACACTCTGTCCTTTACTTACAGCCAAATTCCTAATAGGCTGTAAGACTTCATATATCATAAAAGGTGCCCTTCGAATAACATAAGGATTATACTTACCATCAAATCTTTCTGTACGTGTTACAAGTCCTGTATTATCTTCTACTGGTACAGGAATAAGCTCAAAAAGCTTATAGCCTTGATGAGGCCCTCTTACTTCAAAGCTTACCATCTGGCCTGCTTGTAGTCCTGAGATCACCATATGAACACCTGCATAAGTGCCAGATGCTCCGCTTACTCTATAAACCTTATCCCCACTCTCTCCTTTTGTATCTGGATAAATTGCTTCTAATTCATCAAATAATCCTACCTCAAATAAATTCGCCATTTTTATTCCCCTTTACATTTCATAAATATAAATGTTACCCACTGCTACATGACCTTCTTCTACTGCATTTAAAGCTTTAATCTTAACATAACGTGCCTTAATAGGCTGAAAACTCCTATAATGTTCACTTCCATAGTTTCTAACACGTCCGCTTGCTACTTCTTCATATCCTTCTTGCTCTTCTTTACTTACTTCATAGCAATAACCATCCATAAGCTTAGCTAGCGCTTCTTTATCTTCATAAGCAATATAATTTTTCCTATAACCAATCCCTATAAGTTCCTTTTCTTCTCCTAGGTCAATAATAATTTCTCCACTTGTTTCTTCTGATTCCCAATAAGTCTTTGTGTCTGGATTTAGAATTTCACAGGCTTTACAGGAGTCTTTTTCAGAAGATGCATAAATGACCTTCATGGCTTCAGGTCGTATACGTCTTCCCTTTACTGCTTCCACTTTTTCATCAGGCTTTCTTCCTGTCCAGACTGGTGCACTCCAAGCTTTTTTCCCCTCTTCATTAACTACCCTCAAGAAGAAATATCTTGCCGTTTCACTCTCTAATGTAACGTTCCATTTCATATGGAAATCTTTTCTTTCACAAGATGCTACCACCTGACCATAATCTGAAATAATCTCTAAACGCTTAAAGGCCCCTCCCTCGTGCGGTTCTTTATGTAAAACTTCTACTTCTATATGATACGTATGGTCCTTTGGACTTAAAATACTTCCCATAATTCGTCCATTAACTGCAAACTCCACCTGGAAATTCTTATCTTGTACTGCGTAAACATGACGTTTTCTAAAAGCTTCTATAATATGCGCTCTAGTAAGTGACTCAGCTAATACAACTGTTCTATTTTCAAAACCACTTAACCAATTACCACTATGAGTATCTGTAGTTGCATAAGGTGCGAACTTCCACCCTTTATCTAGCGCTATCGTATAAACAAGTTCATGAATATGATTATAGGCACTTGTTTCATTAGAAGTTTCCATACCCACGATATAATCGTCTATGCCATCTTCATAGACTCCAAATTCGTCATACGCGTTCCATATCTTATCTGTAGGCCAACTTGCTTCTTGTGGGTGATTATAAAAAGCAATAGCCCCTTTATGCTTCCTAAGCTTTTCATAAAAATCTTTAAAATCTGTTGGATATCCTGCTTCTACTAAAAGGGCATCTGTCCCAAATAGATTAAGTTCTCCTCCATTTACTACTGCCACACCATCTTCATCTCTAAACTCCTCACTATAACCTGATTCATAAGAGGCAATCCCTACAAAAGTTTCATCTGTTGCTTCATCTGCCGCCTTTAAAGTTTCCATCCACTTTTGCATCGTTATAGATCCTTCATGATCCGAAACCGCTAAGAAATCACCCATTTTACTTGCCTTAGCCCACTCAAAAGCTTCTTTTGGTGTCCCCTTTCCATCTGAAAAGCC
Organism: Zhenhengia yiwuensis; assembly: GCF_014384995.1. Classification (GTDB taxonomy): domain Bacteria; phylum Bacillota; class Clostridia; order Lachnospirales; family Cellulosilyticaceae; genus Zhenhengia; species Zhenhengia yiwuensis. Next base: position 54,098 of record NZ_JACRSY010000015.1, read on the forward strand.
TGTGTGTGTATGTAAGTCACCATAATAATGCTTCAACCCTATTTTCATTCCATTCTCACCTCTAGAATATTTTTAATTTACTACAAAACAAAGACTATCTCATCCTTATCCTATAGAATAAGATAGCCTTTGTCTAGCTAAATTAATTTATTTTTGTCCTAATACTTCTCTCTTTTTTCTTAAAAGCTACATTCATTTTATTAACTAAATTTGTATAAACCCTTAAAGCCCCTATACATGCTTTTGAGTTTAATGTTATTATGCCCTTATTGGTTTCTTCATTATTTGTTACAGGCTCTCCATTATTTGAATAAATCCTCCCCTGTATGACTACATAATCTTCTGACTGTATTAATTAGCTCCACTTACTCTAATATTTGTTCGCCACCTCTTACAACTATTTCTGTAGATGTAAATACTATGGCAGAAGCATGCGTTACAACGATGCTACATAAAATTAGTACACCTGATTTTAAACTAGGTAGAAAAATTATAAACTGCACCCTTATCTCAGGTGGCTCAGTAAAAAAATTATAAAGCATATTTTTAGAAATGCAGAAAATACTAAGAAGGTATACAAACTTTTTAGGAGGTTACAAAATGAGCAAAAAATGTAAAGATAATGGATGCAGTTGCAGTAATCCAAAAACAGGTAATACAAAAGGTCATATTTCTTCAAAAGCAGGTATTAAAGATCCAGATGCTAAATAAGACAAAAAGAGTATATAGGTCTCTAGAGGCCTATATACTCTTTTCTATTCTCTACATAACTTTTATCGTACATAACCTTTGCACGATTTTCTATTATAAGTTCTTCTTTTAATAAGTTTCCTGTTGTTTTATCAAACTGTCTTCTATAAATCTTATTATATCTATAAATACCATCTGCTTCTTCTTTAAAGTAAGCATCTCGCTCTTCTATATGATAAGTGCTACTCAAAGGCTTTAAAGATCTGAGCTGTCCTTTAAGCTTCTCTTCTCTAACTTCAATCATAAGCTGAAATGTATTGTCTGTAGTATTTATAAATCTATAGTCTAGGTAATTATAATGAATAGATGTCCCTGTCCCAAAGGGAATCTGCCTACCGTAATCTGGAAATAAATCTAAATTGCCATGATGATGATGTTCAGTAATAGTAAGGGGACTATGTAAAATCATCCAATGAATTAAATTAGTAAATTGGCACATACCTCCTCCAATTCCACTAGAAGGCTCTCCTTTACTAATCGTTAATCCTTCTTTATAACCTTGACTTGCAGAGCATCTGCCTACAAGACTCCAAAAAGAAAAAGTTTCTCCTGGTTTAATCAGTATTTTGTCAACTTTTGGTGCCGCTAAAGCTAGATTAACTGCTTTATTTTCTTGTAATCTACTGTCTACATTACCTAATTTTCTTCTTATTAATGCACTATGACTATAAACCAATATAGGCAGTACTTGGTTAGACTTTGTTCTAGCTAAACTTTTTCCACCTAGTAAATTCATACAGTTCCTCTTTAGAATCTCTTTTTGAACTGAAATCTTATAAGTAAATGGACTTATCTCACAAAACAGCTTACTCACCACCATCATCCTCTTTATATTAGTTTGATAAGATGCTTACAATTTTTTGTTTACTATTCCAGTCTACTGAGGCCCCTAAGTTTTCACTAATAAAACGAATAGGCACCATTGTTGTTCCTTCTATCATTGTTGGAGCAGTTGTTAAGCTCTTTTCATTACCGTTTGCCCATACAACTTTACTTCCTATTACAAGTTTGATTTCTTCACCATCTTTTGTAATAGTAATCATTTTTGTTTCTTTATTCCAGTCTACTAATGCTTTTAGATTCTCACTAATCACACGTAATGGTACAAGAGTTGTTTCATTTCTAATAACAGGAGCTACTGGAGGTACAATAAGCTTACCATCTAGTACTAGCTTAATTTCACTACCCACTGGAATAGGTGCTACATAGTCACTACTTAACCATCCTGCAGTTCCATCTGCTAATACTGCCTTATACCATCCTTGTGCCTCTCCTGTAAGATCCACAACTGTATCACTATGTACTTTCCCTAAACTTGTATACTGTGTACCTGGTCCACTTCTTATATTCAGATTATTCCCTGTCACTATTCCTTTTAAATCGACTGGTGTTATCTGTAAATCTTGCGGAAGCTCAGGTAGTTCCGGCTTAGTAGGGATTTCTGGAACGCTTGGTTCCTCTGGAATACTAGGGATCTCTGGTGTACTTGGTACTTCTGGTGTACTTGGTACTTCTGGTATACTTGGTATTTCTGGTATCTGCACATCACCTGTATAGTAGGTACGAATTTGATCAGCTACACCTTGTCTATTATTTAGTAAATCTTTTAGGCTAAAGTATACACTTCCTTCTACCTGCTTATAGCGCTTATTAATATCGAGCTGCTTTGTCAGCTCTTTTGCAACAGTATCTTTATAGATACCTTGTCCTATGTAGAGTTTTACGTCTGTCCCTTTTACTTCATTGGCCCACCAGCTAACAAGTGTTTCATAGTTTGCTGTCTTATGTGTTGTCTCCCAATAAATTTGTGGTACTACATAATCAATCCACTCATTTTGAATCCATGTTCTTGTATCTGCATATACCGTATAGTAAGACTGACTTCCCCCTGTAGCTGAACCAGTAGGATCTGTATTATTATTTTTCCATATTCCCATTGGACTAATGCCAAATTCTACTTCTGGGTCTACTTGTTCAATCACTTCACTTACACGTCTTACCATCTCATTGACATGTTCTCTTCTGCTATCGGCTACAACACCATCTGGCCCTTCTCCAGCTGGAAGTGGATAACCTGATGGATAGAAATAATCATCAAAATGAATACCATCTACATTATAGTTTCTAATAATTTCTTCTATTGTATCTTCTATATGTTGTTTAACACCTTCTACTTCTGGGTTATAGTAAAGTGCATTATTATAAGTCATAACCCATGATGGATTAAGTCGTGCTGGATGCCCCTCACTTAGAGCACTTAAATCTGTTCCTGAAGATGTAATGCGATAAGGGTTCAACCACGCATGAATTTCCATTCCTCTTTTATGAGCCTGCTCAATCATAAACGCTAATGGATCGTACCCTGGGTATTTCCCCTGTACTCCTGTTAATACATCTGACCACGGATTAATAGTTGAATAATAAAGTGCATCAGCCTTTGGCCTTACTTGTACCATCACTGTATTAATCCCCATATCTTCTAATTCGTCAAGCTTCTGTATAAACTCTGCTTGCTGCATAGCAGCATTATCTTTTACTTTTGGAAAGTCAATATTACTTACTGTAGCAATCCATACTGCACGCATCTCTTCTTTATATTGCTTAGCAAATGTCTGGCTCCCAGCTAAATTTCCCATTAATATGACCATCAATAGCATTGCTATTACTTTTTTCATAACGCTTCTCCTTTATGTAATATAAATCTCCTTATAGTTAAGACGTATTTGCTACTTTTTATGTTCCTAAATCTACATTTTTACCTTATTATTATATACCAAATGTTACATTATTTTCAAATAGATAAAAATAACTATAATGAGGTATAACTTTCATAGAATAAAAAAAGAGTACTTATGTACTCTTCTTCCTGTTTTCAGTATTTAATTTATAAAGGTGATATAAATTAATAAATACAATAATTAGATTAGCTACAGCTACTGGATAGGCATGTACGAGTAACCCATAGATTACAAATAGTAGACATCCTATAGAATTAATAATTCTGAGCTTCCCAACATCTATCATTAGTAATGAAATAGCAATAACTGCTGATGCTGCATAACCTATCCATTCAACTAAAGGAATACCAAACATCTAAATCATCCTATCTTCCTATGATATAGTCTGTTTTAGTATTCGATATCTTATTATTTTTATTCACATGTATAGTAGCAACGTTTTGGTGAAGTAATAACGTCTTCTGATTTTAAAGTTTTAATAGCTTTATCGATTTCTTTCTTATCTATCCCTAAGTTCTCAGCAATCTCAGCTGCTTTCATAGGCTCTGCATTATTCTTTAAAAGCTCTAATACCTTATCTTTTGTTTCCATAAAAAACCCTCCTCATTACATATACTTTCTATATAATTTGAGCATATCTTATTAATAATTTGTTGTCAATAATAATTATCGACTATTATTCAAATCATTCTATAACTCTCCAATTACTTTTCTTTTAACCCTTCATCTAGTCTACTTCCCCTTCTGAACAACTCTTTCATTTGAATCTATATACCTTATCATGACTAAGCAAGGATTAGCTTCTCCCCATAGAGTGCTCAGTACCTCCAGTTTTTTAAAGCCCATCTTTTTATAAAAAGCTCTTGTTTTTGCATAATGTCTATCTGGATGGCTTTCGCCTAATGTTTTCACCTGTAAAAATGTTATTCCTTTATCTAAGCAGAACTTAAAGCATTCTCCCATTAGCATTTTGCCTATACCTTTACTATGATAGTCTTCCTTGACCCCCATGACATACACTTCCGCTGCATCTTCACTATGCTGTTTAATAGCTATAAATCCTATAGTCTTTTCTTCTTCTAGCACTGCCCAAAAAGGCATGTTGCTACTCTCTTCAACATATTCCTCTGTGGATTCAGGAATTCCAAACCAAGCTGGTAAACCCTCTAATATCTCTCTTGAGATTTGTTTCTTTACCTTACTCTCTTTAATTTTTTCAATATACATCCTAATCTTCTTACAACCTAATCTGTATGTATCTCTATGCGCTTCATTCATTACTACCTTCTAAAAGCTCATTAAGTACTATACCAACTTTATCATTTAGTAAAATTTTATAATGTCTTTCTTTTATAAAAATCATATCTTCTGATATGATTTTTACACTATATGTACCATTTTTAAGTTAATAAAAATATCGTATAAGGTATAGTTTGTATAATCTTTAAAACTCTTTCTTACCTTTTACTTTAATGAATCTTTATTTGATAGACAACTTAGAAAAAATGTCTTGTAAAAACCATTTATAATGGTCTATTACAAGACATTTCGCTCCTATTTATCTTAATCCTTTTGAAGTTCTAACACTTGGGAGATAATTTCTAGAAGTTCTTTCTACAAACACTCTATCTCCTTCTATATTAAGGCCTGTAAAGATTACTTGGTCTTCACCTTCTACAACTTCTTTAGAAACCATGATAGCTTCTTTATCTTCTAATGTATTATAAATCGCGATAACATCGCCTTTTTTCACATTATGAATCACAACACGCCCCTCTGCTGAAAACTCAATTTCTGAAGGTAATACTTTTCTAGATTGATCTGGATAAGCCTCATCAAAGAGTTCAAATGCATAAATACGTGTATGCCCATTGCCATTTATACTTGTTTGAGCTGGTTCAATAATTTGTAATCGTACATATCTTGCATCTGTTGCATCAAAGAGCATATGTGTTACTTCATTTGCTGCATTATCTACTACTTCATCTACTACTTTGAAGTTCTCGCCATCAATACTTGTTAAGATTTGGAACTCACGAGTATTCCACACTTGTGTTTCTTTTGCCTCATGATGCCCACAGTTAACAACACGATATTGTTTAATATTCTTAACTTCTTGTAAGTCTAATGTAATGTATGGGTGGTAATCTCTAGAGCACCATTTACGACCAGCGATTTGGCCTGTAATAACATTCTCACATGCTTCATACTCACTTGCATCTCCTGTACTTGTCACAGTTACACCAAGTGAACTTAAAGCGATGTTCTTTTTATCATAATGTAATGTAAGCGGTGCATTTTCAATACCCACTGCTACAGCGACTGTTCCAATTATCTCTCTTACAAACGGTTTAATAACATGTGTTGCTACATCTACAACGAAGTATTGTTCTCTGCCATCTTTAAAGCGAAGTACTTTACAGTCATCCATTGCATGAAGATCACTTAATGCTGCTTCATTGTAAAGTTCTACTTTAAGTGCATCTTTTACTCTATACGCTTCTACAGCATGAATAGCATTTTGTCCTGCCTGAGCTGCAAGCTTAAATGCTGCTACGAATGGTGTAAGCTCTTCTACTAAACGTTTATTTTCACATTCAGACATAATAACGTCTGCACATACTTCCATTTCTTTAAAGTTCGCAAGAAGTCTTTGGGCATATTCCGTTACATCTGTTCCATTTGCTACACCTTCTTGAAGTGCTTTAACATCTTCCTTTAAGTACCATGATTCATCAAACAGGAAGTCACCACTTACCCCTCCATCATCTAAAAGATAACAACTGTTAGATGCAAAAATTTCTAAAGCATGTGCAACTTTTTCCGGTGCAAGTGCTCTAAAAGATGCTTTAAAGCTTGCAGTAGGGTCAAATGCTTGTGTATTCCAGTTATGGTCTGCAATACAGAAAAGTGCTTGTTTAGAAGCTTGTGCTTGATTCATAGGGTTTGAGAAGAACCCATTTACATTATCAATATCTGAGCTTAAGTTTTCAATTTTACCCATTAACATTTTAGCATCACAGTAATCATTTACTGGGTAGTTCCACCAAATAGATAAGTTTTTATCTGACTCAATTGTACGTTTTGGGGAGTCACATTGTTCTCTTGAGATATTTGACATTGTTGCCGCACCTGTCCACATGATCTCTACATCATTATGTAATGTTTCTACAAATGGTTTGAAATAACCAATCATAGATGGACCCCATGCTTCACAGTATCTTGTTCCTACAGTAATAAGTGGTCTAATATCCCCTTTAGCCTTAATAAAACGATCATCAATGCTATTAATAAAATCTGCTTGGTCTTTTCCATTTGGAATACCACCAATATCATCAAAGAGGATACCAAATTGACGTACTCCTAAACCATAAAGTTGTTCAAATTTAGCAAGTGCTGAATTTAAATCTTCTTCAGATTTAAGATCAATTGTATCCCCTGGATGAATGGTCCACATAAAGCTTAAGTTATGTTTATGGCCTGTTGCTGCAAGTTCAGCGATTTGCTTAGCCTCTGCTTCTGGATATAAATCTCTCCAGTGTTTTCTATGATATGGGTCATCTTTTGGAGCGTAGATATAAGTATTCATTTTATACTCTCCGCCAAATGCCATAAGGTCCATACGATCTTCATGTGTCCAAGGGAAACCATAGAATCCTTCAATGAACCCACGATATAAAATGTTTGGATAGTCTTGTATCATACATTTTTTAACATTCATACCCTGTACTTGGGTAAGAATTTGATGTAAAGTTACTACACCGTAATGAAGTCCTTCTGCATCACATCCAACGATAGCAACTTGTGCTACATCTTCTCCATCTATTACAAGTTCATATCCTTCAAATTTAGTAAACTTATGTAATTCTTTACTTGTAATTTTACTTATATCCGCTTCATTTACAGATTCTGTATAGGCTAAGTATAAATTTGTTTTTCCCTCTACAAGTTCACCTGAAACGCTATAAGCTAAACCTTTTTCTTCTAATACTTCTTGAAGTTTATTCCATGTAGCATCTTTTAAATCTTTTGGTATAACTACATTGATCTCTGTTGTAAGTTTTACTTCTCCCCCTAGATTAGTAAGCTGCTGAGGTACTGGGAAAATTTCATAAATTTTAGTCATATTAACCGTCCTTTACCTTTGTATATATTTACTAATTTTTACTAAACTCAGTATAACATAACTAGTTTTCATGTCAATATGACTCATTAACTTTACAAAATATTTAATTCTTTTTTAGATAATTACTAGAAGTTATAGACTATCCATAAATTGTATTTGAACCTGTTCTATTCGATTACTTTTCATCTTTATAATTTTAAAGTGTATATGATCCATTTCAATATCTACATTTTCTTCTGGTATGTCACCTATCTGCTGAGCTAAATAACCATTTAATGTATCATAATCTCCGTTAGGCAATTGAATACCTAAGCTATGATTAATATGATAGATAGCTTCAGACCCTTTTACTAAAAAGGTATTCTTCCCTATTTTTTTTATTCCTTCTTCTTCCTCATCATATTCATCATGAATTTCACCCATAATTTCTTCAATTAAATCTTCCATGGTTACTATGCCTGCAAATCCACCATACTCATTAATCAAAATAGCTATATGCTTCTTTTTCTCCTTAAAACTTTTAAATAGTGCATTAATCTTTTTAGTCTCAGGAACAAAATAAGGTGTATGAAGAATCTTTTCTAATGTAATATTTTCAAAACCTACTTTTCTCGCTTCTGCTATTAAATCTTTTACATAAAGCACACCAACTATATGGCCTATATCTTCTCTATAGACAGGTATTCTAGAATAGTGAAGCTTTATAACCTTATCCAGAATTTCTTCTATAGGTTCTTCTATATTGATAACAAAGGTATCTTTCCTATGGGTCATAATCTCTTTTGCCATTCTATCATTAAATTCAAATACACCCTCTAACATTTGCTGCTCTTCAGCTTCAATGCACCCATCTTTTTTTGACTGGTAAATTAAAGCTCTTAATTCTTCTTCTGATACCTTTTCTTCTATATCTTCAGTTGTATTACCTGTTAATTTCAAAATAAGACTTGTTGATAAAGATAAGATTTTAATAAAAGGCCTAGCCACTATAGAAATACTATAAATAGCGCTGACAGAAAATAGTGCAATTGTTTCTGCTTTCTTTAAAGCAATCCTTTTAGGTACCAGCTCTCCAAATACTAAGGTAAAATAGGAGAGCACTAGGGTCACACCTATCATAGAAAGTTCACTTGAATAAGGTATATGTACAGTCTCCATAAATTTAGAAAGATAGCTCGATAATCCTGTAGCAGCTGATGCACTCGAGAAAAAGCCCGCTAGTGTTATACCTATTTGTATAGTAGATAAGAAATTACTCGGTTCCTCTATTAATTTTTCAAGTAATTTGGCCTTAGCATTCCCTTCCTCGCTTAGTCTTTTGATCTTATTCTTATTTACTGATACGATAGCCATTTCTGCTGAAGCAAAAAAGGCATTCACTCCTGTTAATAAAAGTATTAAAGCTAATTGGAATAATATATTCCCCGACGATGATTCCACTCATGTCATCCTTTCTTTTTTTAATTTTATAAAATCATATCATATTTTATAGAAAATGGGTGTTAAGATTCTGCTAATATTTAAAATAAAAAACACCTAATCCTTTTTAGGTCTAGGTGTTTTCTCATATTCCTTAAAACTTATATTTCATAGCTTAATTTAATAAACTCTTCAATATCTTCTTCGATTGTTTTAAGAGATGCTCTCCAGAAGTTAATATCATGAACATCAATATTTGCAGCACTTGTAAGATCTTTAATTTTCATTTTACCAGTAAGACTTAGCAGTTTTTCATACTCACTTGGGAAAGTATCCGGACGCTCTAAATACTGCGCATACAATCCTTTAGCAAAGAGTAACCCAAAAGCATATGGAAAGTTGTAGAAATGTACATCTGCATAATAATAATGTGGTTTCCATGTCCTTAAGATTTCAAAAAAAATTCACTCTAGGGCCTTTGATTTACAAGGGTTCTAGAGCTTTATCATTTTTATCATTAGTACTTTCCCTCATTTTTCCCTCACTTAGAGCTTTTTAATCGCTTTTATCCTATTAAGCTATTTTTCCTAAAGCTTGGAATGAAATATTGTACATATAGATAATACAGCAAAGCCTATCATTAATATTCCCATAATAAACATACTTATAATAAATCGTTTAGTCCTCTTTTCATCTCTCTTAGTATAATTTTTAAATGTGAAAATTGGGCTAAATCCCAAAAGCAATAACTGTTGAAAGGCTTTAGAAAAACTTCTAAAGGAAACCTTGTACAGCGTCTTCCTTCCCTCTTTAACCCTAATCATTCTGAATGCATGAATACCATGATTATCTACACTATACAAGTCTCTTAAAAAATTTGCCCCAAATGCCGCCATAATAAGAATCCCTATAAAAATACCCGCAAGTATCAGAATAACCTCTTCAAAATGAACTAGAAAATTATATGGGAATATCTCCACCATTGTTTCCTCATACCATTCTAGAAATTTATTAAACATATCTATCTCTCCTTTTCTTTTGCTAAGTGCTCTGCCATTTCACGAAGTGCTTGTATAGCTTCATCTATTTCTTCATTCGAAAGCGATTTGTCTTTAGATATTTGATTAAGTGTTTTTCTTATTGAACTAGGTAATGCAATAATATTGGGAACTTGTTCACTCTCTATCCTTCCATACATATCAAATAACTCTTGCTTATCAATATCATAAAATTCAGCTAAACCTATTAACATTGACTCTCCGGGTAAGGTTTTCCCTCTTTCTATTAAGCTAATATAATTTCCTGATACGCCTAATTGCCTTCCAACTTTATGTACTGATAAGTTTTTTTCTTTCCTCAATTCTCTTAATTTCTCACCAGCACACACCCACATTTGATTTTTTTTCATATATGCCACCTCATATAGTTAGTGTGAGATATAGAGCAGATAATATGTATAGGAGTGTGCAAAAAAGACCTACAATAAGGCCTAATTTATATCCTATATTTCTCTGCTATCTCTTTCAATTCATCTAAAACTTCATCAAAATATTCTTGTGTTGCTAATTTACTAATTGAACGATCATTAGCAATCTGCCTCAAATATGGTGATAATGATGCTATTTCTTCTGCCCTATTACTTTCAATTAACTGATACATATCATATATTTGTTTTCTATCTATCTCATAAAGCATTGCTAATGAAACTATTATTGCCTCTGAAGGCATCACCTTACCACGTTCTAACTTTATTATATAACTAAGCGGCACTCCTAACTCGTCTCTAACTTGAAATACCGATAAACCTTTTTTCTTTCTTATATTGCGTAACTTTGAACCTGCTTCTATCCACACTTCGTTTTTGTTCATAAATTTCACCTCAGTAATTAGTGTGGATTTAAAAGTTTGAAATATGTATTTTATTGAGTGGAAATAAAAAAGGGCAGTTGTGGTTAACTGCCTTCCTTATAATTAATTTTATATATTTAGCTGACACTTTGTATTGACTATAATACCAAAAATATTTTATCTTATTATCTCTACTTTTAAGTTTTTTATTATTTATCTATTTTAAATATATTTTTTCAGGAACTTTATCATCTTATTAGCCTTCAATTTTAATTTATTTCTAATGGTATGAAAATCTGATATATCTCCTTTTTGTGTTTAAATGAATCTATCCCACCCTCCATATAATTAATAATGTGTTTAATAATATTCTTTTCTGAAGGATATCCTTTTTTTTGAATCCAACCCTTCTCATTATCTGATCCCATTACAATTACCTGTTCTGCATCTGCGTTAGTTACAATAGTTGAACTATGTGTTGCTACTATTACTTGTCTATGTGCTTTTATCATTTTTAGACTAGATACTAAATTCTTATAAATATACTGATTATCTAAGTTATCTTCAGGTTGATCAATAATTAATGTAGTATTATCGTTGTTAGAGAGTCCAAAATTAAATACAAAAGTAAGAAGTGCAACTACTTTCTGACCTAGTGATAAACTTTTAATATCTTTCATTATACAAGGAAGCGGGCTATGTGTTTCCTTAGAATTAATATTAAAAAGTATTGTAAAGTCGTCTGTAGCTCTAAGACATTTTATTATAGAGGATTCTAGTTTACTTCTATCTTTAATTATTCTACTCTTAATGTCTTTATATGTTCCTTTAATATTAGATTTTTTAATTTCATCTAAATTGTATTCTGCCTGATAGAAATTAACCTCTTTATCTTGGTATTCAACTATACTATTCACTTTTTCTATTTCATTATATTTATCATTTAAAAGATAGTTCAAGAAATTTAGATACCCCATTTTATCCACACATTCCTTGATGAAAACTTGTGCTCCCCTCCAAGTAAGATATGTAGAATTAATATTTCCTTTTTTCTCTAAGCAATCTAGTATATCTTCGAGATAATCAATTGAATCCTTCAACTTTGGTGAGTATTGAATCTGTATTATATCTCTATACTGTGTATTAAAGTTATAAATACTCTCTTCAATTTTCTTCTTCCTATCTTCAATAAAAAGGATCATTTCATTTATTAAGTCACTTCTTAACCTTTTAGCAAAAGACTGATTAGGGATCTTTTTAAATAATAACTCATATTTTTCTATCCCCTCATATTGTACTCCATATGTTACAGTATTTCTTATAAAATCATTAATCTTACCTTCAGCTATTTGATTAACCAATTCGTTTATGCTATAGGCTCTTCTAAATATTTTATTTAAAATAATATCTACTATATCATCTGGTAACCTTTTAAACTCACCTCCAATGCACTCATAAACCTGAACCCATTCGTTTCCTAACCTAATACCATCGTTCATTTTCTCGATATGTCTAAATTTATTTTTATCCCCATAATACATTGCCTGATCATCTGTTTGAGGAATAAATGAAATAATATACTCTTTATCTTCTATATGAAATAAACAATAAATTATTTTATTATTAGCTACTTGATTAAGTTCCATTTCATTAGTGCATCTTCTCGTCAATACTACTTCTAATGTTTTAATTAGCGTACTCTTTCCAGTTCCCCTTCCACCAATAAGGCAATTTAAATCCTGCGAAAAAGCAGTATAAAATGAATTATATAATTGATCATGATTACTACATAGAAAACCATTTTTATTAGGCACTACCAGTATTCCCTCTATATATCTTGTTACTGTATTAGGTGTGTTCGCCCGTATACAAATAGCCCTATTCCTTATAGCCCTAATTAATGATTTAAAATCTTTCTTTTGAAATTTAATCCACGTGTTTTTTTTACCGATATCTTCAATACAATGAGCATCTCCTTCTAATACAAATGTAAAATCTTTTTTAGAATTGTAACTTTTAAGCCGTTTTTCAAGACCTTGAATTTTATCTAGGCTACTTATACCTATTAAATTTAAATCCCTGCAACTAAATAATGCTTTATTATATGCAATACTCCCTAAAAGTTCAGATGAGTTTAGATGTGCCAAATATGTTATTGCTTTATATGTATTACTTAATGTTTCAATTAGTGTTCGACTATCTATATATGTACCTTCTTCACAGTTCTTATTTAATAATATTTCCTCTAAATAATTACGTATATTATTTTTATAATGCTTATCAAGGATAGCAATTAAATGGTTTTTATCAGAACATGAAATTTCCACACCTAGTAATATATCTACATAGTGTTTTTGCATAGTATATTTGAACTTAGTTTCATAATAATACTCTAACATATATGCTAGCTTATCATATCCCTCTACTGTATTATGGTCACATATAACTACTAAATCGATTTGCTCAATATATAATTTATATGCAATTACACTATACCCAATAAAATCTTTTATATTATCTATTGGAAATGTCTCTACTTCCAAACTTAATTTATTAAATTTCTCTTGTAGCACTTGAAGACTACAATCATTCCCATAAACCCCCTGCTGTATTGCTATATACAGCAAGTCTTCTACACTAAGATTTTTATATAGTTTTCCACGTATCAACTCATAATCATAAGATGCAGGGGTATGTAAATGTAGCTCACATTTTTTGAATTCCCCTAATTTCATAGATTCGCTTTTTATCGTTCTATAAGCTAAGTTAATGCCAGGTATTGATTCTCCCATAACAATCCCTCCTAAAACAAAATTATCTATAGCATTATATTATATTAAAGCCTATAAATCGACAACGATTAATATTTATCAATATTTATCAATATTTATCTACTTACATACTTATATAAATTAAAATATCTAATTTTCCCTTTTAAGATTAGATATCCTTCTTTAGATTTAGGTATTCCATAAATATCCCACAGCATTACCATACCATCTCAACTCCTTCTCCACTTCTACATTATTCTTAACCTTCCCTTCAACAGCCCCCAAAAACTTCTCTGCCCCTCCACCAACAAAAATCTTGTCATGTAAAATGGTTTTGCCAAACTTATTTTCAATATCCTTCATGATATCTCGGCAAACGTGAAGTGCATCACTTAAATGCTCAACTAAATTAAAGTCCCCTTTTTCTGTCCTAATAATTGGCTTATTGGACTGAAGCTTTTTATCGATTTGCTCTATAGTAACTTCTACACCCTCACTAGCAATCTTATCCTGTAATACCTTATACATATCATAAAGGGCAATATTAGTTGTTCCATAATTGCTTATTATAAATTTACCATTCCATTCTATTAGGATAACATCTGTGGTTTTCATACCTATATCTATAATAAGTGTGGTATTATCTTTGTCTATATAATTTGTCAGAATCCTAAGTGCTGCATACCCTTCTGCTTGTACTTTAACATCAACAAGGTTTACTGATATCTCTTTTCCATTAACCACACCTTCTATTGTTCCAAGAGCCTTTATCTTCTCTCTAAACTCTTCCTTCTTAGCTTTGTAGATGCTGATTGGTAAGCCCACACCTAAGTTAATATAATATGTGCCACTTCCATATAAACTATGTACTGCCCATAATATTTGCTGCTCTATGTATTCTCTATTTGTCTTGTCCACATTACTAAGGGTAGTCTGCCCTACCCCTAGTGCTAACTTAACTCCCTTACATTCTATAATATCTCCACTTATAAGAGCCGTATCCATTGAATATACGCTATTCGTGTAGGCCTTTATTATCTCACCTTTATCATTTATGCCAGCCACACAAATGGTGCTGTTACCCATATCAAGTCCTAAATTTTTCACATTGTTTGCCATGTTGTCATGCTCCCTGTTGTTTAAAATTCTTCTATTTCATCAGTATTGTGTAGTGTGGTTATAATTGGTGCATTTTGGCGTACTATTGGTGCTTGCTTGTGCTTGATTGGTTCAATTAGGTGTTGCTGTGGTTGACATTCTTGCCCTTTTGATTCACACTCCCACCAATTTGGTGCATCTTCTACCACACTTGTACCATTCTTCCTTATATAATCATCTAAGGCCTTATTAATCTCACCATTTAGGTTTCTAAAATTAGCCTTTGCCATAAGTCCTAGTTGCTTCTTCATTCTACTGCTTATGGATATACTAAATCGTTCCATTACAATGTACTTCCTACGATTTTTTCTATATCTACTGCACGTATTTTTATAGTTCCAAACTTAATAGCTGGAATTTCCTGTCTCTTAATCATTTGATAAACAGCTTCCCTAGTTACCCCTAACCTTTTAGCTACTTCTTCAACTGAGTATAGTGCTTTTTCATGCTCCTTCTTTTTTTCAATTTCCTCTAATCGCTTAGTTAGTTGTTCAATTTTTACTGCTAGTTCTCTATTTGTCATTTTATCACCTCTATGTAAATTGTAGTTGACTTACGCCACACCATTCAGTTGGTACTTCCCTATAGGTGCTTGCCAGTTCTTCATTCGTTCTAAAGCGAGTGGGTTGAGCCTGATCTATAGGCTCCCCCTTTAGGAAAGCTTCTAGCTCAGGGAATCTTCTTTTAAGCCTTTCGATTGCATCCTCAGCCATCTTATTAAGTTCAAAGCCTTTCCATATGAGTGGCTTCTTTTTGCTTGGTGTGGTTGATAGTTCTTGTTGTTCTTGAGGTACCTCCTCTTCCATATTTTCTTCCTGTGGCAATGCATTCTTAAGCACACGAATTGTTCGTTTATAGTTGTCCTCAATAGTTGAGGTTATGTAATTCTTGGTAATGAGTGATTGAATAATATCACTTGCTCTTTTAGGTGTTACTTGAAGGATTTCTGCAAAATACTTGTTTGATGCAAAGCAACCATTGCTTTTGTCTAATGCTTTGATGATTGCTAGAGTAAATTTTTCTTGAAGTGTTAAATTGGAATCCTTAAGGATATTAATGTCTATCCAAAGTCCTTCCAGTTGAGTTGATGTATTTTGCATGATGTGGTTCCTTTCGAGCTGTTTTATTTATGTTCACAGTATAGCTCAAAGACTTTTAAACGTCAACATGTTTAATCAAACTTAATTAAGTTTAAATGCTTTTTATTAAATTTGCTTATATTTCCATAGGTTTATTTAAGTTTTTATATGTGATATAATAAGAAATCAATAATAGGAGGCGAGCTTATATTATGCCAAGAGGAAATACGCGACCAGTAAAGCGTAAACATTTTTCAACATCAGTAGATATAAGTCTTTTAGATACATTAGAAGAACTGTCTCAAGAAACAAGAATTAATAAATCTAAGCTAGTCGATGAAGCTCTAGAGTTATTGTTTGAAAAGCATGATAAACCGATTGTTGAAACTACCACCGAATAAATTTCAGGTGGTTTTTTATTGTCCTCATCCCATCTACCTCTTTCTTTAACAATAACGATACTATAAAACATATTATAAGCTTTATTATAGATATATTATTTATCCTCACATCCTTATATCCCCCTCCCTGTTTTGAGGGCCCCCCTTAGAAATAAAAAAGAACCCCCTAGAAGAAAAGTTCTAAGGGGTAGGAAGTATATAGGTATAGGGGTTAGAAAAATATTTATAAGGATGTGGGTAATATTATATGGCAAAAAAATAAAACCAACCCGAAGGCTGGCATATAGATTAACTATTTTATTAGTCTTCATTTTTTACTTTAACTTCTTATAGCACTTACTTTATACTGTTATTCGTACTTCTTCCCAACAATATAAATTGTCAGGAACATACTAAATACAGAACCAAGTGTAAAAAACAACTGAAACTTTTCCCATAGCATTGGAGAAATATAAGAGATTCCTAAATATAGCAAAGGAAATAAAATAAAAATACACATAATTGATGTATGTGTAGCTTTGAGTATGTGTTTCCAATTGTTATTGTTAAATCTAATTCCAGGAACATTCATTCTAAAAACTCCATCATGATAAACGTTTATTTTATTTTCATCGTAGTAAACAGGCAAAGTTTCTTTTGTAAAGAATGTGAAGTAAAGTCCAAAAATTAACATAAGCAATTCCATATTAGCTAAATTCTCAAAAAGAGAATCTATTGTATAACCCAACGAAATCATTAAAGTCACTTCTAAAACAACAAATGAAATGCAAAATAAAAAAAGAACTTTTCTACTTCGTTTAGCTTTATTTTGTTCCTCTTTTTCTTCTTTAGATAAAACAATTGTTCTATTCATTAAAGATTCTACCTCCGTCACTGTAAGTTGTGTATTTGGCTCAATTCTTTTTCCACTTAGCAATTCTGTTATTGTGACATCGAATATTTTAGATAATGGCATAAGTAATGATATGTCTGGTAAACTCAATCCTCTTTCCCACTTGCTAACTGCTTTATCTGAAATATATAGCTTTTCTGCAAGTTGTTTTTGTGTCAATTCTTTTTCCTTTCTTAATTGACTTAAGAACTGTCCAAAATGTTCATTGTTTATTTTTTGCATCACTAAACACCTCCTACTATAGAATAAATCGGCAGATATATAATAAACAACCAACTATCAGTAGAACTAAGCTAAAAGCAAAGTAAACCAACGGTAGAGTATATAAATAATTTCAACTAATCAAACATCTAGTCGTCAATCTCAGTATACCTTAATCATAATTGCTTGTAAATTCTATCCGCTATAATTTGCAACCTTCATTACTAATGACCTCACATTGCTCTTACTATACTCTCCTTTAAGCCACACTTCAGGGCACTAATAACGCCTTTCTTTATTCTAAAACTTAAAAGCATATACTAATATGGATAAGATTTTAGGCAAAAAATAAGGCCAACCGTAATGGCTGGCTACTTAATTTAATGTTATATCGGTACTTAACCCTCTTTTCTATTCTTTATATATTTAATAAATTTGACTATCTCCACCCCAACTATAAGCCCCCCTACATATCGCAAATTCCCCATAGATACTATAAGCAGACGCTGCATTGGTATTAAAACTCCCAATGGAAATGTTAATAACACCAGTAGAGCATTTGGAATTAATATAGTACATATCTCTAATCGTATATCTCTTGTTGAGGAAATACTTTTTTTACTTACTAACCAGCTTATACCTAAGCCTACCAATATCCACACACCTACTTGAGCCAACATCCCTAAATAACTCCACTCCATTTGACCAGTCCTTTTTATTTGGCTCTGTGCATAGTTTACTATTTTACTTTCAACCAAAATAATTCCCCACATATACAAGTTCCATATTAAGTAAATGACAGGTTGCTTTATCTTGTTTAGCATACTAATCCCCCTTTTAATTCATATGATGTAATTATAACTCATAACTTGGATTGTATATAGCAGTTTATTATTTTGAGTTTCTTTATAGGGTATATGATAATTTTAGTATAAGCGACCTCACATTATCCCTCGTATAAACCCCATTAATCCACACCTCAGGACTACTAATAACCCCCTTCTTCTGCAACACCTTCACCGCTTCAACAAGCTCTTTATCCTCCTTCATTTTACCCTTTACTTCTTCCTTCAACTTTTTAAATGCCCCCACATCTTCCACATAATACTTAGGGCAAGTCTTCCCTGTTACGTCATAATGGCGAATAATGGCCCGTGTAGGTTCCAACTTGTACTTTTTACATAGTTCTACTAATAGGCTAACAAGGCTCTCATGTGCCTTTTGTGTAGGCTTTCCTGACCAATCAGGATGACAAACTTCCACACCTATTGAATAGGTATTTGCATCACTTGCATGATAAGCCACCTCATTTTCAGGAACGCATCTTACTACCACACCATCATTGCCTATGATGTAATGAGATGATGCGTAGATGTAGTCACCAGCTGAGTTCTTTTTTCCTACTTTCAATCCATCAAAATACTTCGCATTATTTTCTGCTGTCGTTCCAGCATTGCCAATCCAATGGATAACGATATTTTTGATTTGTCCTATCTTCTTCTGTGGTCTACTATATGGGTTTGGTGTAATGAACATTTCTTTGATTTGCATCTTATGTACCTCTCTTACTGTTTTATATTTTGAACAATCTGATCGAGTTTTGTATTAATATCTCTTGCCAGTATTGCGTTTGTTTCAAGTAGCATTTTATTTGTAGCTGACATTTCTCCTAGCTGTGTAAGTAGCTTTTCTTCTCGTTCCTTTGAATCTGCTCTTTGTTCTGCTTGCACTTTGGCAATATAAAATCCAAGGCAAGCCACACAAGCTACTGGAAAGCCAAAAGTCTGTAGTAATTCTGTAAAATTCATGTTGTCACCTCTTTTCTCGATATAAAAAATCACCTAAGTTTATTACAACTTAAGTGTCTAAGATTCTCTTTTATTTATACATTCAATTCGTCATAACAAATCTCTACCTTACCTGACATAGTGAGCTTAGTAAAAGAAGTCCAGCTAGGTGGTGATAAAGTTGGTGCAATCATAATATCTACTGATTCATCATTAAACCAAACATCACCACATTGTATTAATGTGCCATTTAATGCGCCTCCTCCTTGAACCGTTTGAATACCTTCTGCATAACCGTTATCATTCATAGCAGATAAACCAATTGTTATAAACCCTGCCAAATTGGGTGATTTTGCATGGGATTGGTTCTGTGTTAACTCTAAACTTGTTCCTACTGGTGCATCAGCAAATGATTTTTTAACGCTGTGACTATCTGTTAAAAAGGTAGAGGCTGTTAGGAATATTTCACAATACCCACTTGCTTTCCCTGCTGCTGATGCATTGGATTTGGTTGTACCAGTCCAAGTAGTTGTCACCTTAATTCTAGCCGAACCATTTAATTTAGGCAGTCTTGTGCAAGGCAATGCGATCTTCCGATGGGATTTCTTTTCATTGTCTGCACTTATAGGTGTAACATCCATACTTGGAATACTATAGGTTATTTTTACATGATTACTTGCTCTTATCTGCATGCCCATTCCTCCTAGCCTCTCCCATCTTGTCCACGTCTTGCCTGACGAAGACCTCATATACATTTCATTTCTTCCATATGGCATAGCTATTTGTGTACCATACCCATCAGTATTATTATGTTTCTTATAATTTAGGTGCCAATTTCCTGCATCAGGCAATCCTAGAGCTGTAGCTTGCGTACTATGTACCCAGCAATCATAGTTTTGATGATGTGCTGGATTATTAATAATAGATGTACTTGGATTCGAGCCAAGATAAACGGCTATATTTTGTGCTGACACATTGCCTATTTTATCTGAGTTCACTGCATGACCTACTCTTACTTGACTAGGCTGATAAACATATTGCTCTGTACTAGAACCTTCTGAACCCCATAGATGTGTAGGTGCTTTAGTACCAAAAGACCAATTAAATTGTTTTCCACCTACTGTATCTGCATTACCTCCACTAGCTGGAAGTGAAGAGGGGAAGTCGGTTATTTGCGCTTTGGTGTGGATATGTTCAGTTGGTTCGAACTTTGTAGGCTTATCTTTAATACCTTCCCAAGATACATCTAGTACCTCTACTTGTCTTTGAATTTCTTCCACACTCGCCCTAATATCCTGATGAGCTTTCTTATCACTTTCATGCTCCTTCAAAGCTTCAGCTGTTAGATAGACTAGACTCTTATCAATGACTGCTGTAACTTGTGTGGTGCTTGCTACAAGTACGGTTACATTAATCATCTTCTCATTTAAAGAATCCTTTGAGATATAAGAGCTATTAGTAGTGTGTCCGTACATATAAAGCACTTCTACATTATCCTCCCCCCTTGCATAGACTCCAATTTCAGTCCATTCAAAGGGTGTGGTTATATCTTCAATTTTAAGAGATGTGCTTAAGGTAACTTGACTACCTTTTCTTGTTATTTTATTGATAGGCAAGCTTTGTCTGACTTCAACTAATGCTTCTGCCGAACCAATGTCTCCTTCAAAGTTTCCACTTCCCATTTCTATTCTTGTAAATTCTAGCTGCTCTCCACTAAGAGCTTTTGAAAGTAATTCCATTCCTTTTGTCGTTATGGATTTAGTTTTAAATTCACTCATGTTGTCTCCTTTATATTAGATTTCTATTGTGTCACTTGTTTGGATATATGTACCTACATAATGTGGTATATCTACAGGACTTAATACATTTATGACTAAAATTAAATGAGCTGGAATTTTATCCTCTAACTCTTGCCTTAGATGTGTCATAAGGTACTCTTTGTGTTTCATAATGCTGATCGTTAAAGTGTAGTCAACGTAGTCAAGATCAAGTAGATAACTTCCTTTTCCAATGGTGCTATTTAGGGTATTTTGTAACCATCTCATTGTAAAAGGTATTGTAGAGTTGAACTTAGCTAGGATATTAAACCTTCTAACTTCCATATCTTTATCAGGTCTTATCTTAAGCATTCTTTCATAGTAACTTAGCCCCTCATGATTAGCTGTTTCTATAAATTGATTCTGTTGGATTTGTTGGATTGTGTGGTTAAGTTCATCTAGCTCAGGTGTTAGGGCTTTATCTAGCTCTTGAAATTCTCTAATGTTACTTACAAAGTCAGGTAAATATTTATTCAGTCTCATTTACCACACCTGCAAGCACTGGAACCTGCTCATCGTTTAAATAAAGATTATTGCTACTTCCATTTAGCTTAGTTCCTTGCACATCAATGATTCCTTCTATATCTAGTAGCCTTGCTTCAATTTGACTTATTCTTACTACCACATCATCCTCTGACCATTTACTCCTTAACTCTCTAAAATACTTTTCTACCACACCCTCAACATCCTGCCTCACATTTTCCCATGAAGTCTCTTTAAAGGTAAGTTGTGTGGTTATCTGTACCCCTACCTCTTCTGCACCTTCTACTGTTACTTTATGTCCTATGGGTGCTATACCTAATCCTTCTCCACTTGTTTCTATTGGATCAACTAACTCCTGTACCATTTGTACTAATTCAGCTGAAGGTACATTATGTTCCGAATCAAGTAGCCTTACCTTAACTGTTCCTCCACCATTCCATGCGGGATAAACTTTAACCACACCAACTCCATCAATACTTCCAATCTTCTCTTCATAGTCACGTTTATTCCCTCCAAAGGCTTCTTTTTCAAAACTATTAAAGTACCTTAACCTCAATGATTCATCATCCTCTTCATCTTCACCAGCAATCACCACTTCTCCTAAAATTGCACTCTCTAGGTTTTCTATGAAGTCCATATTCACCAATTTATCACTATATCTATTACCTATTGCACCAGTTTGGTTCGCTTTGGTGAGAAATACACCATCTTGTACCTTTTCAGTAACTGTATACACCAGTTCTTCTTTTGCCCATCTTGAACCAATGGGTACATCAATGTTAAAGTATGCCTTTCTAATAGCATAAGTTGCTGGCTTTCTGTAGATACCACGTTCTGCTGTTCGCCTTTCAAGATATTCACCATAAGCTGTGTCTGCAAATACTCGCTTTTCAAGTTCCTCTATATACAAATACGCTTCATAAAGTTCAGCCACACAAGGTGCTATAGCATCAAATAAAAAAGAACCCTCAGAAGTATCTATTTGACTTGATACCCTCCTAAGAGCCCTTTGTAATAATTCATCATATGTTAGGGACATTTATATCTACCTCCCCATAAATTGTATTGACTATGAAATCTACATTTAGTTTGTCTTGTTGTAGTGTAATATTAAAACTATTGCATTCCTTAATGTGTGGATGAATAAGCAGGCAATCTTTTATCCTTCTTTCCACCTCACTTCTAATAAGGCCTTTCTCATAACCCTGTCCTATAATCTCTTCTAAGTCTTGACCATAATCCCAACTATAAATAATGTGCTTATAACGTTTAGTTAGTAGGGTTTTATATATCCACACTTTAAGAGCTTCTTTACCTTCTAAGACTTTTCCTGTTAGTTGACCATTCGAGAAGTCAAAGTCATATTCTTTATGTAATTTAGGTGTGATTAATAGGTTTTGCTCTGTTTCTTTTAAAAAGGGAAATAAATTCATAGCTTCACCACCTTACAAAGTACAATATAGTATTGTCTATTTTCTGTAGGCATTAAAGCTAATAAATCTCCTCGTTCTAAGTTGATAGGCCTATTGTTTAAATCTACTAGTACACTTGAAATAAGTATATCTTCTTGATACAGTACCATCTCACCAGTCTTAATTTGCAAGGGTTGTGGTTGTATAACCTTACCTATACAAACTGCTGGTGGATTATATTTTTTGCCTTGTTCTTGCATAATGTTTAATAGTCCTGTATATGGATTATTTATGGCTATCACTCCTTTCAAGGTATAAAAAATACCCCTAGTAAATTTCTACTAAGAGTACTATTAAGTAGGTTATTGAATTAATTTTAGAACTAGTAAAATCACTATTTGGTTGGTTAAATACTCCATGATTACCCTAGTATTATGCTCATTTGGGGAATTCATCTGACTTTGGCTCTCTTACATGTATAAGCATATCCTGACTACAAGCTCCCAATATTTTATAATTTCTTCGTCCTTCGTTTAATGTCATTCCTCGGTTTTCATCACTGGGCTCATCATCGCTTGATGTAAAAACATCATTCTCCCAAAAACATACAGGACATATATAAGCGATGGCATCTTCTTTAGGAACAGGAAATGTATTATAACAACAACATGGACAAGGATATTTCCCCTTTACTTCACAAGTTGTTTCAAGGTCCGATACTTTTTCACAATCATTTATTGCTTCAGGCAAAAAAGAAAACTTATATTCATATTGCTTCATAATAGTACTCCTTCACAAAACAAATATTATTTTATTGGTTGAGAACTTATATTTATAGGATATAGTCGATTATAATATCTTCCCAAATATCATTAATGTTTTTATCTGCAAACTTAGCATGTAGGAGTAATTCATTAGAGGATATAAAACGTTGTTTTTCTTTACTTTCTTCACAATATATATACCAATCATTATTGCTATCTCTACTTTCAAAATAATGTTTACCATTATAACTAAACTCTATTTCTTGACCACAGCTTACAGCTTGATAAAATTCAGTTTTTGTATCTTTCAAGATACCCCTCCATTCATAAAATGTCTACTTGTATAATGTATATCCCTCACATTTATAATTTTCTCTAATACCTCTAATTTCTTATTTAAAAAAATATTTTAGGCATTGCCTTCATTTCATCGTAATCCATCTGTTTATCTATAACATAAGCTTTTTCATTTCTCTCATTTAAAATAAAACTATTTATCCACTCCGCTGAAGCATACCCTATATACTTCCTCATGCCGTATTTCTTTTTATACTCCTCCTCTTTACAAATGCCCTCACTATTTTTGTTTGTAAGCCATTTTCTAAAACTTTCTATTTCAGTATGGATTAATGCTGTAATATCTTTAGGATATTCTGCTCTACAAACCAATCCATCTTCATCAACACTTTGTTCTACAACTTTAGCCTTTTCTTCATGTTTATCTAAAATAAATTTATTAAGCCATTCTACAAATGCTTCTGAGCGATAACTACATCCATATTTTTCTCCATCCTTATACATCCAATAAGCGTGGTCATTTGTTTTATCATAGAGCCATTCTGTAAATTCATTCTGATAGGACTTTAAATCATTTAGAATAAACGCTGGACACTCTATAATGTCTGCATTTACACAGAACTGCACAAGTATAAGCATCTCTATCCCCCCACTAAATATTCCTTCTGTATTATACATTTCAGTATAACTAATTTAGTGTATTCTCACAACTCTTAAACACATATTTGTGGTATATTGCCCACCACTCCAACTGTGACTATCACTCACAATAAAAAATAGACCCATCTGTTTAGTTGACGAGTCTTCAATATTTACTAATTTCCCACTAACATATGAAGTATTGCCTAGTGTGGTTAACTCCATACTTTGTTCTATACCTCTAAGCATATTACTTGCTACTGTCCCAGCTTGCTTATCTTGTTCTTTAGTGTATACATCTTGGAAGATACCGACTAAATCAATAAGCTCTTTATCTTCTACCACACCTATGTACTGTTCTTTCTCATCATAAATCCTTACTCTATTAATGACTTCTTCTGCATTTTCTGAGTAGGAGCTTTCTAGGATATTGGTATCTGAACTTATAGGTACTTCTACAATTTCTTTACCTACTTCATCCACACATAACTTGCCTTGTCTCATCTCAATGCTATACTTCTTTTTATTTTGCTTACTTGCCCCTTCATAGGCCTTGTGAATAATTTCATACATTCCCTCATCATTACAAAGCATCTTTTGAGGTATTCCTGTAGGAGCTAATTGACCTATTTCCATACCTAAATCGTTACATACTATTTTTGTAATCGCTTCAGCTGTCTTACCTTTGAAGTTATATGTACCTTTACTTTTTGCCAGTCTTATTGCATCATCATAGGCAGTTACTTGGATTGTCCCTTGTTCACCTAATCGTTCATTATAAAATACTCTTCCTCTAAATAATTCCACATCTTTATCATCATAAAGGAATAATTCTTCACCTATGTTTGGATAGACTTTAGGGGCATAGTGGTCATGCAAAGGATATAAAAAGTTAAGTTCTAACTTTCTAGCTACCTCTTCCACACTTCCACTCCAAGTAATCTCACTTACCATATACATTACATCTATAAGTCCATTTTTATTCTTTAATACTACCTTTGGAATTATATCACCAGCCTTTGCCCTACCTTCAATGAATCAGGATTTTTTATATTATTCTTTTTTGCTATGGCCTTATAATTAGATCCTTCGCCTGTTACTTTCTTTGCTATCCCCCACAATGTATCACCTTTCTTAACTACATATTCGTTTGGTGTGGTCTTAATTTCCCTTTTGGTTTCAGGCACTTTCAAGGTTATACCATTCGCTGTGGTTGTAGTAGTCACATTACTTGCCTTAATAAACTTATATTCCTTTAGTTCTAAAATAAAATAAACATCACCTGTTCCATCAACTTCTGAATAGGTAATACTTTCTATAGCCATTGCATAATTTATTGGTGTTTCAGTAACAATGACTCTAATTGGTTTCCCTGATTCTTTCCACTTTAAGAGAAGCTTAATACAGTCGTATGGATGTGGGAAATCTTTGTATAGACAAAATGAGTACTGTTGCTTTGGAAAGAAAGATTCTATTGTCATAGTTGCAAGTCCTGTTTTGCCTATTAGATTGATCTCTCCTAAATTAGTAATATTTATAGTAGTATTTTGGTGTGGTATTGAAACCTCAAAAGAGGAAGGAATGACTGGAAGTCTTAGCCTTTCCTCATTGTTATTAAATGATAAATAGTAATCCAAATAGTCCTCCTCTATTTCACAATACAAAAACAGCCCTACTTCTAAAATAAGGCTGTAGTTTATTGTTTTAATTATCTATTCCTTCCAATTCTAACACCTTCTGAATACATTGATCTTCCAAACTTCCCTCTATGCGAGTTGTATCTTCAACTATGTAATCAGGTATCGTTGGATGTTCTTCGTTGCATGTTCCATCCTCAGTTACACCCATTGCTTTTGTAAATCTAAACACATATCCACTATTCGGCAATATTGCAACAAGCGGATCGGAACCTATACCATCTCCTTTTGTCTGTTCACCAATAAGTGTTGCAAAACCTGTATCCTTAGCAAATGCAGCTAACATTTCTGCTGAAGAGCAAACATTATCATCTACTAATAGGTAGATATTCCCTTTAAACGCTATAGAATCTTCTGCTGGAATTGCTTCTAAATGCATTGGAGTATAGTATGTAAATATTTCTTCAACCTCCTCAGGAAGATTGGGCAAATTAGTTTTATCCAGTTGTGTTATCTTTTTTGGAATCACTTTACTTTCTTGAAAATACTTCTTGATATAATCTCCATCTTTATAAAAGTTATACCAGGTAACCTCATATGGTTCTCCCAATATTTCAGGCAATAAAAATCTCTGCCAATAATTCGAACTACCTCCTCCATTACCTCTAATATCAATCACCATTGCTTGATAGTTCTGAACCTCTTTAAGATAATTTTTAATAAGCTCCCTATCATATTGCATTTTTGTATCATTAATCATCTGTGGAATATAGATAGAAGCTATCTTCCCATCTACAATATCTTTTACAACTGCATTGATGATAGGTTGATCTTCACCTTGTACCATCTGTTTATGTGTATCAGGTAAGGTTGAATTTATGTTGTAGCGTTTTAGCACTAATGGATGATTCAGCACATCAAAGTTCATCCCTTGCCACCCCCCTGATTGTTTAGTATCCCAATAAATTTCTCTCATAAATGCCACATCATCTTCACTCAAGATATGGGTATGACCATTATTTAATTCAGCTAATACCCATTGCATAATATAAAGGAAATTACCACGTTCAATTCGCTCCATATACATCTCTTTATTAGTTATCCAATCAATACCATACGTACGCTTATTGACTTCTAAGTATGGATAATTCTCCACAATCGTTTTATATAAAAACTCAAAGTCCTCTATCTTTTCCTGTGTTGTCAATGGATCTAACGATATATTTAAAATATGATCTTGTGTAATATTTCTATATATCCTATATCCCCCAAACAAAATGACTAATATAATTACTGTGCATAATAATAGGATAAAGATTCTTTTATTCTCATTATGTATCTTCATTACATTTCCTCCTAGCCTTTATTTAATATATTTTAATATTCAAAAAATATTTAGTCAATGTTGAAGACATGTTTTTTCATTTTGTTATAGAGTGCATTAGCAATTCGATCAATGTCAGCATCTTCACGAACTATAATAGTATCTGCTAGTTTTGCAATGTTAAAACTACCACTACTTCTTGCACCATCATTAAAGGCTTTTTTAATACTTTCATCATGTGGATAGACTCTTGTTCCTCTTGGTAAATCCACAATTTCAGCCCCTCTATCATGAATCATAGCTGTACCACCTTGCCAGTTGTCAGTTCCTTTGTAGAGCATAGGGATTTCAGGAATACTAAAGCCTATTTGTTTGCCACCTAAGAAGCTAGGAAGTTTAATGTTGGTTAACTTATTAAGTCCTCTAATTCCTCCATTAATAAAGCCAATAATGGTATTCATCACACTTCTACATACACCAGCTATGCCTTCAAAGATCCCACTAAAGATATCTTTTACACCTTGCCATGCTTGTTTCCAATTTCCTGTGAACACACCAACTATAAAGTCAATAAGCCCTCCAAACAAACTCATTAACCCATTGATGATATTACCCACACCTGTCATCATACCTTGGAAAGCTCCTACTATTTCATGACATACTACAAAGATACTCATACCAAAAAGTTCAACAAGAGGCTTGATTTTCTCCCATAGTCCCATGAAGAAGCTTACTAGAATTTGAATAGCCAATCCTATAGCCTGTACTACTTTAGAGAATGTTTCCTTCATCTTATTGAAGTCCACACCACAAGCTTCAAGATACCTGCCAATCTTACTTACTAAATCTAGGAAGAATCCTTTTAGAGGCTTCCAATACTTAATGACAAGTACAGCCACTAAAGCAATAGCTGTCATAATAAGTACAATCTTATTAGCTGGTGAAAAGATAACCTTAAATACTGAACCAGCTTTTTGGACACTCTTTGAAAACTTACTATAAGCTCCAATAGCACCACTTACCCCTTTGACCATCTTGCCGAATATTAAAATAGCCACAGGAATAATAGCAATAAATGCTCCTATCTTTAAGGCTGTATCTTTTTGCTCGTCACTCATGTTATTAAATGTAGTAACGACATTTTGAATACTATCAGCTAATTTTCTAGCATATGGTGTCAATCTATCACCTATAGCAAGGGCCAATGATTCCACACCACTCATAATAATAGTAAGTTGACCAGCCAAGTTATCTAACATGACGTCAGACATTCGTTCGGCTGAACCTGTTGAATTATCTATTGCTGTGGCTAAACTATTAAAAGCTTCATCTGATGTATTCATAATAGCTAATAATCCAGCCATTGCATTTTTACCTACTAAGGATTCAGCCATACTTGCTCTTTCAGCTTCTGACAACTGACTAAAAGCATATCTTAATGACTCTAATGTTTCCCTGAAGGGTTTCATTGTTCCATCAGCATTAGATGTTTGTATCACATATGTACCTAAGTTTTTACCTGTTATCTCAAGTGTTCCACTCAGTTCAGTTAACATGGTTCTAAGTGCTGTACCTGCCTGACTCGCTTTAATCCCACTATTCTCCATTATACCAATAGCAAGAGCTGTATCTTCCACACTATAGCCTAATGCCCCAGCTACCGAACCAGCATAAGTAAACGCTTCACCCATCATACCTATTGTGGTATTGGCATTGGTTGCTGTGGTTGAAAGGACATCTGCAAAATGATTTGCCTTACTTGCTTCTAATCCAAAGGCACTTAATCCATCGGTAATAATATCACTTACTTTGGCTAACTCTTCACCACTGGCACTTGCAGCCGCTAAAATTCCAGCTGTTCCTTCTAAAATATCATTCGTTTTCCATCCAGCTAAAGCCATATACTGCATCGCTTCACTTACTTGTGAGGCACTAAAGGCTGTGGTTGCCCCAAGTTCTGTAGCCTTGTCTTTAAGGAGTATGAGTTGTTCACCTGTAGCACCTGATAAAGCCTGTACTTTAGACATGGACTTATCAAAATCCATCGTAGCTTTTAAACTGGCTGTTCCTATCCCTACAATAGGAGTTGTTACACCTAGCGTGAGTGATTTTCCCACATTGGTTATGCTATTCCCTATTTTATTTAAGTCTTTACTCACCCTTTGTACTTGTCTTGAATATTTAGTTAGACCATCCTGGGCTTTAACAAGTGTAGGTGTGAAGTTATCGGTTAATCTAAGAATCGCATCAACAATATTCGCCATTAATCACCCCCATACATCTGCCTTAATTCTTTTTGTCGTTCTTCTATTTCTAGTTTCATAAAACAGGCAAGAATACGCTTTTCTCCAAGTGGTATTTTGTAGAACTCACTTGGTTTCATATTTTTATATTTAAAAAGGAGATACATAAGCTGTAGCTCCCAATCCTGACTTATTGCTTTTTTATTTCTTCTTCGTCCTCTTCTGTTTTGTCATAGCCCGATAGTTCAGTAATTACATTTGAAAGCTCTGCAATCTCACCAGCTAAAAAGAGCTTTTTGACTAGCTCCTTTGGGGTTACACAATCAAAGTGTTGGAGTAGCTTTTTATCTTTAAGTCTTGGTTCAACCACACCATCAATAACTGTTAGTACTTGCATATCAAAGAGATTAATATTACGCACTCCACCTTTTTTATTCAGGTCAATGGATGCCTTCTGAATATCAGCATATCTTTCTCCATCGATTGCTTGACATACCACCTTAAAAGGTTCTCCTAATACTTGTGTTAGTCTAGGTACTTCCACCTCTCTTTTTGGCATTTCTGTAAGTGTTGTATTATCCATTTGAAGTAATTTATCTATTAATGACATCTGTTATGTCCTCCTCTATTCTGCAATATCTAATAAATCCCAATCTGAAAATGTAAAATTAATTTGTTCTTCTCCTAATGTCTTAGCTGACCAATTGGCAAGGATAAGTTCATCAAAAACTGCATCTTTTATGACGATGCGCTCAGAGCCGATGGCATCCGGATCATCTAATTTTGAGATAATCGTACAAGCTGTTTGCTTACCTTGCTTCATATCTTCATTTAATTTCTTAATAAAAAAAGAAGATACCTTATTCATCGTGAGCGAACCACTACACGAAAAACCAGTTACCTTCTGCGCTTTTGCTAATCTTCTTGTCATGTTGACATCTGTTTTATCGAGTGAAACTTTGGCTTCAAAGGCTGTGACTTCTGCCATATAGGTTCCGTCTATCCACACCTCTCCCCAAGTTCCATTCATTACTTGCTGTGCGTTGTATTTATCCATGTTGTTCCGTTCGTTTGGTATAAAAAATAGGGCTACTGTGAGCCCTTTAATATCATAACTAATCTATACAGTTTTCTCTATTATGTATCTACTTTATTCAATTTATAGGTCTATAGTTTTTTGTATACTTATCTTTTTTCCATTCTTTTCTTGTGGACCTTGGTAGTACAATTTTAAAGTCTCATCATCTATCCACCTGAAGATAAGTTGATTATCTATAGTATATTCTTCCTTGCCTTCAAATTTACTTCCATCTATAATTTCCCCCCCTCCACTCAGTCCTACTTTATCTTCATCTATATAAATAGCATTCTTGATATCTTTCTTAAAAAAGACCCCTATTCTCTTATATATCTCAATATTATTTGTAAAATGATGTAGTCCTGTAATATATTGCTTAATGACTATTTCTTGTTCCTGACTTGGTGATTTCATATAAGCATAATTTGCTCCCAGTCCACTTTGAGAAAATGCTGCTAAAAAAGTTATAGATAGTATAGATATAGCTGCAACACCTCGCCATACCAATGAAAGTAATCCTACACCAAATCCTCCCCAGTATGGATAAAAGGTAATCATCAATGGTATTGCAATTAATAAATATAAATAGATATCATCATTAATAAAAGAAATACCTAGGAAAATCTTACTTAAATACATTACTCCTAAAACTAACACTATACTTAGTATAATACAGTTATATATAAACCTAAATCGCTTCATTCGTATACTCCCCTAATGCTTTTTAATTATTATATACAATTCATTCTTTAAAGTCTACTTCTATATAGTCACATTCAAACTTATATCCTCAATCGCATCCAATATCTTAATCTGTGACTTCAAGAATACCTTATCTCTTGTATTAGCCTTCTTAATATCAAGCTCTTTCATATTATCCACATCCACACCAATACTCTTCAGATAATTCCTTTGTTGCTCTACATCAATCTCAACTACATTCTTAAAGTCTGCATCTAAGATACCATCCATCACTAACTGATCAAGATACGCCTGAATAGCTGTAATCAACACACATTTATTATCATAGCTATTGGAATACTTACCAATATAGCTATCTTCACAAGTCTTTTTTATATCATCTTCAATCATGTGCATAGCATCCACAATTTTTATCTTCTTAAAGGATTCTCCTTTGTCTTGTGTTGTTGTGGTAAAGCTATTTACCCCTCTTGCAATCTTCGCTTTTTCTCCATCATGATATAGGATCAATTGACCTTTACTAATAGCTTCATCCATCTGTTCTTTAGTCAATTGGTCAAATCCTATTACTTCTTTAAGTGGGGCAAAAGTTGCACTAATCGTCATTGGTGTTCCAGCTAAAAGTCCAGCTATTCGTGAAGTGTATTCTGCTGTACTATAATCACCCTCACTAGTCTTAATATTTGAGGTAGTAAAGTTAATGACCTTCTCTGTATCTGCTGTAGTCGCATGAGGTAAGACTACCTTGCACCTTTTGTTTAAAGATGTCATCCACACAACTACATTAGCTACATCCCCACTCTCAATCTCAGGTATAGAGAGGTAATCCCATTTAAGAGATTCCAATATTTCTTGAGCCTGACTATAATTCTCTTCCTCACTTCCTCTAAAAATAATAATGACCTTCTTAGGAGGTTTAATATATCCCATGAAGGCCAGTTGTAGATACTCTTTTTGTTTGTCTGTTAGCTGGTCAATTCCAGCTGCATCTTTTATATTATTTAATTCATGTACTTCTTGTGTTTCTCCATTCAATACGAGTGCTACTATTCCACGCTCTCCCCTTTGGATTGCTGTTGCACCTGTCTGTTTAAAGTTAATCATAACATTGGGTAAACTCATTTATTGCTCCTTTCTATATGATGTTCAATTGTTGTGATAAGTTCATTATCCGGTTCAAAATTAATAAGCTCATGGTAGGTAATGTGAAAAGAAAATTGGTAAACATCATTCTCAACTTTCTCAATCATACTATCTTGTATTGTAAAGTGCCTATCTTCCACACTTAAGCAAATTCCAAAGGCTTGCTTTAACTTTGACATTACCTCTAGGCATTTAAGGCTATCCTTACAATCTGAAAAATAGGAAATAACAATGAGTAAGTTTGTAGATATGTAATTCTTCGTTTGGGTTTCACTTTCAATCGGTAGTAGTGTGGTAAAAAAGCAAGGTAGCTTATAGCTTTCTGTTACCTCATCACCATAAATAGGTATGGTAGGGTGTGTGGTGTTAAGTCTCTTTACTACTGCCTTTAAAATATCCTGATAGCCTATCATAAAAGTTTCTTCACTACCCTATTCACCATTTTCTCAGCTTGCTGTGGAAGTTCCTTTTCAAACTCTAAAGTAGTCCTCTTAACCATATACTTTCCAGCTACTCGCTTACCCGTATCCCTCTTCTTTCTACCTCTTCCACCTACTACAATTCTATGTCCACGTTCTACTAAATGAAAATGAGGGCTGGTTGACCTAAACTCTACATATAGGTCTTTACCATACCCCTTCACTTTACTTACTTTATAGGAATTAATAAGTTTCTTCTTACTCGTACCTTGTGGTCTTTCAGGTGTTTTCTTCTTAACTTCCTTTCTAAATTGGTTTCCCATTTTAGTTAAAAGCTTCTCTGTTTCGTCAGGGTAACTCTTAGTGACAAAAGATAATTTCTTCTGTAAATCTGTTAGCCCATTTAACTGGAATACATCATCCTTTGCCATTCCTATTCTCCTTTGAAGTGGCTGTAATCTCTAAAGCAAAATCTCCCTCATCCACATTAATGATCTCTGTGATATGAAGGAGTCTACCTTTATACTTTATTTTCATGTCAGGTGTTATGCCTCTATGATATCTTGTTAAGACCCTATAGACTGTTTCAGGTCTTAACCGTTCTTCTAGGGTTTGTTCAAAGCCTCTTATAGGCATAATATTAGCCCACACAGTTTTTATGGGTTGCTCTAACAGACTTGTTTGGCCTATAGCGTTTATTGTTTCTGTGTAGACTATGAATGTTATTCGTTTGTTTAGTTTTCCTACATCAAAGTGCACCTTTCACCTCATTTACAATAAATTCACACTATGCCTCCCAAGCAAACTTTCCAGCATAGTATTCATTCTTAAATTCAACCTATCATTTACATTAATTGTTCTGTTATCATAAAACTCAGCTATAAGCACCAACACTGCAACAGTCACATCTTCATGTTCTTCTAATTGTTCTATACTTTGCCCTGTATAATTGCAAATATAAGATTTTGAAGCTTCTATAATAGCTGTGATTAATCTATCATCCTCATCACTATCTTGCCTGAGATACTCCTTAACTATCGTCAAATCTACTTCTGAAAGTTTCATATGACTATGCTACTTTTCCTTTACTCTTAGCTACCACACTAGATTTACCTACAACCATTGCCTCGCCTAAAGCCTTTTTAATATCTAACCTCATATTAGCTTTAATAGCGATTTCATCTCTAATAAATCCATACTCTGTAGACTTTTGAAGTGATAAAGCCTTTCTTTCACCCACAATTAAAACACGTTTTAGGTCTCCAAAGAAAATGGATGAACCAGCTTCTGTCAGCTCAGCCACATGTTCATTAATAATAACGGGCCTCCCTAAAATAGTTGTATGTGATCCTACTGGTGTTCCATTGAATGATGTTACAAGTACCGGTCTACCATCTTCAAACTTCATATCTGTTAAGGCCTTAGCTGTTTGGTCTGAAATAACCCAAGTTGCTGTATGGCGATAACGAATAGGGAGGGCAAAGTACATTTCAGTTAGAGTTTCAGGTGTAAGTTTAGCTGGTAACTGTACTTCTTTAACCCCATCATCCACACTAAAGTCATTAAGCCCATTCACCTTATACTCTTCATTTCCTTTTACAATTAACTCATCTAAGGTTAATCCATATGATTCAGCTAACTGTCGCATTAATTCTCCCTCCACATTGTAGCCAGTATCTTCAAGTGCTTCTTGTGAAAATGTAATAAGCGTTCCAAACTTGTGGGCTTCTAGCTTGATGGGCTCAAAGGTTGCCACTTGCTTGGTATATTCTGCAAGCTCTTTCATAGGGACAAACTTTCCTAACTTGTTTGCCTGTACTGGAATTTGATGTTTACTATTTCCAAAGCGTTCATGACGTACAGCTCCATATAAAGGTGAGATATAGGCAAGCTTATCTAAGATGTAGTCTGCAAAAGTGGTCTTAGAAATAATCTCAGTTGGTGCATTACCTGAGCCTACTGCCGTATCTGAAAAGGTATGTGTTCCATCTCTTACTTCTCTTGTACCAATTTCAATTTCTTTATTCGCATCAGCTTGTAACGCTCTGATTTCATCTAAAAGGGAAGGTTGATCTTGCTTATCAT
Source organism: Zhenhengia yiwuensis (assembly GCF_014384995.1). Taxonomy (GTDB): domain Bacteria; phylum Bacillota; class Clostridia; order Lachnospirales; family Cellulosilyticaceae; genus Zhenhengia; species Zhenhengia yiwuensis. The sequence continues at coordinate 89,311 of NZ_JACRSY010000015.1, forward strand.
TTGTTGCTGACTCTTTAATTATAGTCATCAATGCTCTAGCTTCTTTTTGGGTTTGGATTGTGGCATCAATCTGATTGACTTCATCTGTATAACCATTAATCTTATCTAGTTCTTCCTTTGAGAAGGCTCTCTTTTCTGTTTCGGCTACATTCATAATAGCCTCAATTTGTTCAATTAATTTGCTTCTTTTTTCCAGTAATTGTTTCATCTAGTTTCCTTTCAAGTTTAATTTTGGGCATAAAAAAAGTACACCTCTTGGATGTACTATAATAGTATTAATTAATTATTGTAGTTAATATAAATAACTCAGCAAACTGGAATTTGTATGTTACTTCTCTTTACGACTTCTACTGATACCTAAGATAACAAAACAACACCCTAATGGTATTGACATATAATCTTTCTTTATAATAGCAGAAATAAAAAATAAAATGCCTGCAACAAAAAATAAAATGCCCTCTAAGTTTTTTTTATTCATATGTAATAGTCACCTTTCTAAATTCTAATTTATCTCTATACCTTCAATACACATAGTTTACTTTCATTATACAACAATTAACTGAATAATACATTCTTTAATAACCATACCTTAGTAGCTACTAAACTTCTTTGTTTTTCTATTTCTTCCTCACTCTCCTTTCCATTGGGTTTATCCCTGATGCATCTTTGTTCCATATCTTCACTTCTCACTTGAACAGATGTAGCAATATATGCTGGTTCAATTGTCAAAAGGGATACTTCCATTAGGTCAATATCTTCTAAAGTCCTTTTAGCCACGCTACCATCATCTTCCCAGCTATCACTCAAAGCCCTAAAGCCAAAAGACCAACCTTTTAAATTTCCACACCTAGCCTCCTCTATAACTTCAGTATCACTAATGACCGCCCTAGCATGAAGCCCAATATTATCTTCTTTAAGTGCTAAAGTTCCCTCCTCTATACTGGCAAGCTTTCGTCTTACATCATGGTTCAGTAGCATATCTACATTACGAGCCTTTTCTAAAGCTCTTTGAAATACTGTAGGTGCGACCTTTTCAATAAATTTACCTTTCGAGCCGTAAAGTTCCTTCGAATACCTATCAATAGCATTAACATAACCACTAATTTCAACTTTTCCATCACTTCTCACCTCCACTTGCATCTTTTTCACCTCCTTTCACCATACTGGTTCCTGTTGCACCATTTTGCACCACATTG
>NZ_JACRSY010000016.1 GCF_014384995.1 Zhenhengia yiwuensis
ATGTATTATAACACAAAGCGAATTCATTCTGCTCTTGGGTATATTTCACCTGCACAATTTGAAGAATTAAATTCATAAAATCAACTTAACTTTGTGTCTACTTTTTATTGACAACTCCAAGTTTTTATTTTTTTAGTTGTCTACTTGACGGGTAGCAGTTCAAGATACAGTGCTTACCTTTTTTTTGTTTATTTTACAGATAAAAAATATATTTATAAGATACTTAAATATTTTCCTATATAAAGCAAAGTTTTTTCAAACCTTTTGCATGGGTAGTACACTATATATATGTAACGAATTATTAAGGAGAAGAAGAATGGAGAAAATGCAGGCAGATTCTATCATTGAATATTATATGAGACCTATGTACGGTTTTGCACTTAAAAAGATGGGAAATCTAGCAGAAGCAGAGGAGTTAGCAGCACAAATTATTTTAGAGATTTATCAAGTACTGTGTTATAAGGAAGATTTTATTGATATAAACAACTATGTATCTAAAATTGCACACAATGTTTGGGTAAGATATTTAAAAGAAAAAACAAAGAAAAAATGTGAGACTACGTTAGAAGACCCATTAATGAATAACTGTGCAGAAGAGATATACAAGAAAATGATAGATGAGGAGACGAAAGGTCTATTAAGACGAGAGATTGCATATCTATCTAGGCAGCAAAGAAATATAATTGTTGATTATTACTATAAAAGAAAGTCAATAAAAGAGATTGCAAGTGGAATGGATTTATCTGAAGGTACAATAAAGTGGAATCTTTTTGATATAAAGAAGGAGTTGAAGGTGGGAATGAGAGCAATACGAACGGTGGGAAGTTTAGGAATTAATCCTATTAGATTTGCGTCTATGGGGCATAGCGGAATACCAGGCGAAAGAGGAGATACAAGTGATTTTTTAAGTAAAGTCATCACACAAAATATAGCTTATGCAGCGTATCATGAGCCACGAAGTATTAAAGAAATTGCGGAAGAATTAGGGGTATCCCCTGTATTTATAGAAGATGAAATCCATACACTTGAAGAATATGGATTTATGGAACGACTTCCCGGGGGGAAATACAGAACGCAAATCGTTATTGAAGAGCCTTTATTAAGTGAAAAAGAAGCAATACATGAATTAAACAAAAAATATGCAAAGATTTTTTATGAGAAGTATTACAAAGAGCTTCTGAGTTTAGAAGATAAAATTAATAAAATTGGGTTTTACTACCCTGATCAGGACTATAATTGTTTATTATGGACACTTATTCCTTATGTTGCACAATTTTTGAATTTTAAAGAGGATGAAAGGATTAAAGATGAGGACGTACTTATATATAGAAAAGATGGAGGTAAATATATTGCTATAGCAAGGATTGATAAAGCTTTACAAGTAAATTATGATGAACAAAAATATATAAGTATGTATATGGGGAGAGGGAGTGAAGATGAAAAGGAAGTACAAGGATGGCAAGTATGGACTTTTTGGAGTGGAAGGAATGGAGGATGGAGAGATAACAAATATAGTGATTATGTAAGTATGATGTATTTCATAAAAGGTAAACTTGTTGAAAATGAAGTAACGGAAGAAGTTTATAGCCGTTTAATAGAAAAGGAGTATTTAATACAGGAAGATCATGGATACAAAGTTAATATCGTATACTTTGAAAATAAAAGTCAAGTTGAAAAATTAGAAAGCATTTTACCTAGACCCTCAGATGAGGTTAGACAATTAAGTTTAGAATATGGGCAGCAGATTTATGAAATAAAGAGAAGGGGCTATCCTTCACATGTGCATAAGGCATTAAGAAGTTTAACGCAAGAATCAATAATAAGAAACCTAATTCCTTATGTATTAGAAGAAATGCTTCAACAAGGTGTTTTAAGATTGCCAACGGAAAAGCAGAGGAAGGGTATATCAACTATTTTATTTTTAGGATGATACTTTAAGGAAGAGATAATAAATGATAAAAGGAGATTTTATGAAAAGAGAAGTGTCTAAGTATACAACTTGGCAAAATGTAGTTTATGTTATTCAAGGAGCCTGGAAATATGATAAGAAGGTATTTGGTTATTTCGGAGTATATACTTTCTTAGCGTCTATTCAACCCTTCATACTTATCTTCTTTCCAAAATGGATTTTAGAAGAGTTATTAGGTGCTAAAAGGCTAGAGCAATTAGTAGCGTTACTTGTTTCATTCTTTTTAGTTGCAGCTGTAGTAGGTTTTTTTACAACATGGTTAAGAAGCCTTTATTTCCCCCACATGATAAAGATTCGATTTGAGTTTATTAGGAAGCATCAAGAGAAGTGTATGATGACCAATTTTAAAAATACTGAGGATGCAGACTTCCTAAATGATATGGAAACTGCTTTTAGATGTTTAGGAAGTAATGATATAGGTATAGAAGGCATGCTTCATAAGTTATTTGCATTAGTAGGAAATTTAATTGCTTTAGGTGGTTATGTCACTATTATAGCTACACTAAACATATGGGTACTCCTTTACCTTGTTGTTAATGTAATTATCTCCTATTTTATTACCTTTAGAGTTAAAAAATATGAACATGACCAGAAAGATATTATTTCTGAAAATGATAGAAGGTCTAATTATTTGTACCATGTTATGTATGATTTTTCATATGGTAAAGAACTAAGGTTGCTAGGTATTAGAGACTGGATTGCTGAAAGATTTGTGGAGTACAAAAATAGGAGATTAACCATACATAAGAAGATTAAATGGAAGTATTTTAATGTAGGATTAGTAGATATTAGTTTATTAGTTATTAGAGAAGTCGTAATCTACAGTTACTTGATTTATTTAGTAATGAATAAGCAAATTTCTATTCCGGATTTTACAATGTATTTTACAACGGTAGCAGGGTTTGCTGGATGGATGACGATGATGATGAAAGATTTAGCCTATATGAGAGCACAAAATCTTAATATCTGTGATTACAGAAGTTTTATTGAGAAAGAAGAAGAGGTAGAGCAAACACATAAAATGTCTGTGCCAGAAGGACCTTATACCTTTGAATTTAGAGATGTATCTTTTAAATATCCTAATAGTGAAAAGTATGTTTATAAGCATTTAAACTTAATCATTCACTCCGGAGAAAAATTAGCTATAGTGGGACATAATGGGGCTGGAAAAACAACTTTCGTTAAATTGTTATGTAGGCTTTATGATGTAACAGATGGAGAAATTTTATTAAATGGCATAAATATTAAGTGTTTTGATAAACAAGAGTATTATAAAAAGTTCTCTGTAGTATTCCAAGAGATTAAGACACTAGCATTTTCAGTAGCAGAAAATGTTGCGTTGCAAGAAAAGGAGCATATTAATTATGCCAAAGTTGCTCAGGTATTAGAAGAAGCTGGAATGAGTAAAAAAATAGAAAGTCTCAAAAGAGGTGTACATACGGCTATCCAAAAGATTTTAGATGATGAAGGGATTGAATTATCAGGAGGAGAGAATCAAAAGATTGCTATCGCTAGAGCACTCTATAAAAATGGAGAAATTATGATTCTTGATGAGCCAACTGCAGCATTAGATGCATTAGCAGAACATGAGATTTATATGAATTTTAATCAAATGGTACAGAATAAAATCGCTATTTATATCTCACACCGACTAGCTTCTACACAGTTCTGTGATCGAATAGCCATGTTTGAACAAGGTAAGCTTGTAGAATATGGTACACATGATGAATTAATGGAGCTTAATGAAAAATACGCAGATATGTTTGCTGTTCAAGCTAAATATTATCAAGAGGAGGGTGCGTGAGGATGAAGAAGTGGGATATGAAAGGACTTAAAGGGGATATTAGGATAATCAGCTATTTTTTAAAGCTTGTAAACACTATTTTGCCAAGTTATATACCGCTTATAGTCATTGCAGCTTTCTTTAAAGCTATAGCACCTTTTATTAATATTGTAATGCCTAAATTTATCCTAGATGAGTTAATGGGACAACAAAGAATACACATATTTGCTCTTTTGGTAGGGGGAGTAGTTATTGGAAACGGTGTATTTAATTTGATCAATAGTTTTTTTGCAACTAAAGTAGATATTGCTAATTCAAAATTAGTGAATGGATTTGAGTTGCACTTAGGAAGGCATATTATGAGTATGGATTTCGAGAGCTTAGAAAATCCTAAGATTTTAAATCTTAAGGATCGGGCTTTATTCCCTATTACGAATCAAGGAGTCCTCTGGAGAATGATAGGGGGATTCATTAACCTATTACAAATTATATTAACGCTTATAGGGTTAGTAGCTCTTATATCTACAATCAATGTAGGATTAGTAGGTATTATTATAGGGATTGTACTTATTAACTCTTTCATTTTTAAAAGACTACAGGCTCTTCAGTTTAAATTTAATCAAGAACTTATTCCTTTAAATAGAGGATTTAGTTACTATGCCTCCTTAGCCTCAGATTTTTCTATGGGAAAAGATGTGAGAATTTATAATATGCCTCCTTACATTTTAAGCAAGATAGATGAGTTTAACGAAAAAAGTTTAGACGGTTTCAAAAAAGTATTTGGAATGCAGGGTAAATATGAGGGAATATCAAATATCAACTTACAGTTTCAGATGATTATTGTATACACCTATATGGTGTGGAAAGTCTTTAAAGGAGCTATAAGCGTAGGAGATTTTGCTATGTATATTTCAGCTACTAATAATTTTTCAACGCAAGTATCACAACTTTTAACTCAGTTTATTGAAATCAGGCAAATGTGTAGATATCTTGACCTTTATTTACAATTTGAGGCCTTGCCAATTAAGGTACAGAAAGGTAGTAAAGAAATAGGAGTATTGAGTAGCGTAAACATTGAATTCAAAAATGTATGGTTTAAATATCCCCAAGCTGAAGATTATACCTTAAAAGATGTTTCATTAACTTTAAATAGTGGAGAAAAAATGTCTATTGTTGGACAAAATGGAGCAGGAAAAACTACTTTTATCAAATTACTTTGTAGGCTTTATGAGCCTGAAAGAGGAGAAATTTTAATAAATGGAGTCAATGTGAAGGAGTATGCTTTTGATGATTATACAAAATTATTATCAGTTGTATTCCAAGACTATAAACTTTTTTCATTCACAATCCAAGAAAATATGTCTTTCAATCAAGCTTGTAATCAAGAAGAACTGGAGATAGCCCTCCAAAAATCTGGAGTAAGAGATAAAGTGGCAAGTCTAGATAAAGGAGTAGAGACTTCGCTTTATAAAAATTTTGATAAAGAAGGCACCGAGCTTTCGGGTGGAGAAATGCAGAAATTAGCTATAGCAAGGGCTATTTATAAAAATGCACCAATTGTAGTATTAGATGAACCAACAGCGGCGTTAGATCCTTATGCAGAGTATGAAATCTATGCTAAGTTCAACGAACTAGTAAAAAATAAAACAGCTATTTATATTTCTCATAGATTATCAAGTTGCAGATTTTGTGACAAGATAGCTGTATTTGATAATGGAAGACTAATCGAACAAGGTACACATACAGAGTTAAAAGAACAAGATGGTAAGTATGCTCAGATGTGGAAAGCACAAGCACAGTATTACGTATAAAGAGACTAAGAAAAAATCTTTTTAGTTCAAAATTAAACTATGTTTATGAATAGAATAAATCTCTATATAATTGAAAGTATATGCTTTATAATAAGCTGATATTTTAGATTAATAGAGTGGGGGAAAGGTATGAAATGGAAGCAAGTTGATAGAAATAGGCTATTGTATATGGTATTAGTTGCAATGGTTATGGTACTGGGGATTTTATCAAGAAAAGTAGAGGGCCTACCAATATTGATAGGAGCCTATGCAGGAGATACCTTATGGGCTATGATGGTTGTCTTAGGGTTAGCCTTTCTATTTAAACGAAAGTCTACAGTATGGGTAGCATTAGGTGCACTTATTTTCTCTTTTGGCATTGAAGTAAGTCAGTTATATCATGCTCCCTGGATTGATGCAATAAGAGCTACGACATTAGGGGGATTAATACTGGGTTATGGCTTCTTATGGAGTGATTTAGCATGCTATACAGTAGGTGTTATTTTAGGGAGTTTATTAGACTGTGGCATAGGTATGATTAGGAGCAAAAAATAGAAAGTATAAAATTTTTATAAAAAAATTGAAGAAAAATGCCTACATAAGACTATATAGTATATGTAAGCAGTAAAACATATCCTAGGTCGTTTGAATGCTTACAATAATGCAAGAGGTAGATAGAGATTTAGCCCCCCTTCTAAATTCAAGTCTACCATCTTGCAAAACCTTGGAGCTTTACAGTGGCAGTAATGCTCTAAAGGTGCAGTGCCCAAAAGCAAAGTGCTTATAAGAGTTTATAAAGATGCTCCTAATAAAGAAGCTACGGTCCATCTTGCAGTAGGGGTATATGTTCTACGTGCTACCTCCTCGCCTTGACGTGATACATGCAGTGGCATCCCTTTCACCAATAGGGACGGACAAGACCCACTTAGTGCCTATACGCTACCTATAGAGAAACCTTTCACTTCTTAATAGGTGAATCTAATGAGCTTAAAAAGCCAAGCTTATTTGCCACCATAAAAGCTCAGTAAATACAGTTATTTTAAGGGGGAACTGTATTTGCTGAGTTTTTTGTGCTTAAAAAACTAGTTGGGTGACCTGTTGTACGTCTACAGCATGAGAAGGTGAGATAAAGATAATACCGAAGTAGGTACTTATAAGGCTAGAATTTCTATTGAGGTAGTAGCTACGGTTAAAACAAGTGTAAATAGCAGTTTTACAACAGATTTTATATAATACATAACCTTCTCTGACGTCCTTTTCAAGTCATATTAATGCAGGTGGGCAATCGAGAGTGTGAAAGAACTAGGGGGCATATTTTTATCCTGTAAGAACATCTCTTCGAGGTATAATTTACAAAACTTTCTATGGGGAAATATGTCTTCTTTTATCATAAATATGATATAATAAAAAAGCTATTAATAAATAGTAATAGGACAAGGACTTAGTGAGTTTAGCAGAGCGGAAAAGGAAGGATTTAGACTATGAGTACATATGGTTATTCAAGAAGAGTACACAAGAAGAATAATGGTAAAAAAATAGCTGCTATAATATTTGGAGTAGCTGTAATAGCTTTCGTTATTGTAGGAGGAAAGACCTACTTTATGAATAAAAAAGTTAATGATACTAAAGAAGCTTTAACCCGTGTCGAAGAAGAGACAATCAAATTACAAGAAGAGATAGAAGCACTAGGTGGCCAAATTGAAGGTTTAGAGAAAGAGTCAGAGAAGTTAGAATCAATCTTATGGCGTTTCGAGCCGATTGTAATTCCAGATAGTATGAAATAATAAATGTGATGAGAAAGATTAGGTGAGAGAGAAATGGCAAGAAGAAATAATGGGATAGGGATTGTGATCTTGTTTGTAGTATTATCTATTGGCCTCTTAGGTAGTACAGGATGGTTAATGACAAAAGGTAAGGGGCAAAAAGAAGTTCTGAAAGACGTACAGGAAGAACTTCAAACTGCAGAGGCTGCTAAAGCTAATTTAGAGCTTCAATTACAAGAGCTTAATACTAAAAATGATCAACTAGCAAAACAGATTGAAGAACTTAATCTAGAAATTAAAGATTTAGAAACAAGTGGCATGAACCTTTCAGATTTACTTGTTGAAGAAGAAAATAAAAAAATAGCCTATTTAACATTTGATGATGGTCCAAGTGCTAATACAATTAAAATCTTAGACTTCTTAAAGGCTAATAATATTAAAGCGACATTCTTTGTATTAGAGAAGCAAGGATATGATGATTTATATAAACGTATTGTAGATGAAGGTCATGCTATTGCTATTCACTCTAGTACACATGATTATGCAGAGATTTATAAAAATGTGGATGCTTTCATGGCGGATGTAAAAAGTTTATCTGACCATATTAAAGACTTAACTGGGGTAGAAACTAAAATTTTACGTTTCCCAGGCGGATCTAATAACCGTGTAAGTCATCGTTATGGCGGGAGTGACATTATGACAAAAATCATCCCTACTGTAGAAGAAGCGGGCTATGTATACTATGATTGGAACGTAGATTCTCAAGATGCTGCTAAAGGTTTACAAGATACTCAAGTTATCGTAGACTCAGTACTTAGCCAAGCTAAACACAACAATAATGCAGTAATCTTAATGCATGATGCTGCAGCAAAAACAACTACTGTAGAAGCACTCCCTGCTATTGTAGAAGGACTTAAAGAACAAGGCTTTGTATTTGATGCTTTAACAACTGAATCAGAACCAGTTAAATTTAAATAAAAAATCGCCCTTAAATTAAGGGCGATTTTTTGATTCCGTTATTTATAATGTAAATGTATAGAATGCATAAAATGCATAGGTTATAAATTATAATATAGATTTAGGATCAGTGCAAGACTCTTTTCGTTTCGATATTAAAAGTATTATATTGTATTTTTTTGACTATTTAGATTAAAAGATTACTTATAAAGGTTATGAATAAATTTAATAAATTTGTCTAAACTAAGATTGCTAGAAGAATAAGAAGGAGTGTGTTGTTATGAGGCAGTTTGAATGTAAGAATTGTGGGTATGACATGACAGGCATTGAACACCTTACTAATACTATGAACTCTACCTTCTATCCAGGCGTAGATAATACTTTTATGGATGTAGTAGGGCTTTATAATAGTCAGTTCAATAATTCAGTAAGATGTCCTAACTGCGGACAGGTAGGCAGATGGGTAAAACATTAATAGATAGTAGAAGAGCTACCTTTATTTTCTAGGTAGTTCTTTTTTATGACTTATGCTATAGTAAGTATGAAATATAGAAAAATTTCATACAATGTATCAAGCCATTTACTTGCACTTGTAAGATGTGCTCATGTATAATGAAATAATAACATATGGAGAGGAGGCTGGTTATGGAATCTCCACTAAAAGCAATAGGGTTTACCCAAGTAAATGAAAAAGAAATGATGGAAGACATTTTAGAGGAAATTTTAAGTAATCCTACAAAACAAGAAGCTATTCAGCTTAGCGCTAAACAGATATTAGCAGAGTACATGAAAGAGATAGCAGAAAATACATATGTTATGGCACGTGTTTGCGTTAACAAATCTTCGAAGGAACCTAAGATTCAAGTGTTTAGCTGTGATGCTTATGTTGAAGCGAATACTGCTCTTGATGTAGAGGATGTAGAGGTAGAGGGATTTGATGATGGAGACGGCGGAGACCAAAGCTATTATGTAGTTTGTGAAGAGCGAGAGACAGCTATGCAGATTGTTTTCTGGCTTCAAAATGTAGTGGAATATTTAGAGGCACGCAAGAAAAACTTAACATGTTCACAGGTTAATATAGTAGGGATTGCTTCAGAAGGTACAATTGTATTGCCGATAGAAAAAGATGAAGAAGAAGAGCAGATTGAAAAGGAAGAACGTGAGAAACTGCGCCTTATTCTTCAACAGATGAAAAATGGTGATGAAGAAGCTAAGGAAATGCTTGAAAAAGAAGAGAAGGAGTTAGATGACCAGCTTAAAGAACGTTTAAGAGAAGAAGACTTTTTAAGTGTAATGAGCGGTTATTTTATTCCAGAGACAATAGATGAAGCAACTTATGCAGTGCTTGGTGAAATCTTAGAGATTAAAGAACGTATAAATAGTCAAACAGATGAGAAGATGTATATCTTTTCACTAGATGTAAATGATCTTAACTTGGAAGTTGTTATCAGCCAGAGGGAACTTATAGGTATGCCAAGTGTAGGTATGCGCTTTATGGGTACTTGCTGGATACAAGGCAAAGTGATTATGAGTTAAGAATAGGAGCTGCCTTTTGGCAGCTTTTTTATATGAAATATAATTACACTTAAGTTTAATTAACCTACTTGACGAATGAGAAGTAAAGGCGTAATATAAAAGAGATTATACGTTTCCGTAGCTCAGTAGGATAGAGCGACCGCCTCCTAAGCGGTAGGCCGCTGGTTCGATTCCAGTCGGGAACGTTCTATATCATAAGAAAAACTGGATGATAACTGGCTAAAGCTGGTTATCATCCAGTTTTTTTCTATATGGATAAAGATATAAGAGATTTTCTTTAATATCACAAGGTGGTTAAAAAATTTAGATGGTGAATAAAATTATGAAAATCATCCCATACTCCTTAACAAGAGGTGAGAAAAATGGATAAATTTATAAGAGTTATTTTATTTACTATAGCATTAGGCATGTATTTTTTATTTATATTAAAATCTGATAATATTGTTATAGCAGTGACTAAAATTATGATAGTAGCTTTATTGTTATTAGGTATGGAAGCTATTAGAAGAGATAGAGAAAAAGTGTTTTTAATCCATTCTGATATAACTAGGCTAAAGAATATGAAGAACAGTGAGTTTATGGAGTATGTGGCACAGCTTTATAAGAAATTAGGTTACTATATAGACCCTATTAAGAAGGACAAGGATTTAGGGTGTGATTTAATTGTAAGGAAAAATCGTGATGTCATCTGCATTAAGTGCATAAGTGAAGAAGCAGAGGTTAATTTAGAGCCACTCCAGGCAGCCTATGGTAGTAAGAATTTATATAGGGCCAACAAGAGTTTGGTGATTACGCCGAATGGCTACACAGACAAGGCCAAGCAGTTTGCTAGGGCCAATCATATGATATTAGTAGACCAAATGGAACTGATTAAATTAATTACCAAAGCTATAGGAAATAAAGACAGTGAAATGTCTGCACCCAATACGCAGGAAGCGTAATTAGAATGTAATACTAAATAGATCAAATTTGTGTTAGTATAATCTTATACTTATGTTTAAAAGGGGGATTTAGTATGGAACTAGAAACAAGCAAGGAACAAGCATATGATATGCAACTTTCTGCAAAGAAGCCTAAAATCAAAATAGGTACTATGGTTATAGGTATTATGCTTATTGCTATTCCTATTTTAATTACCTTATTTATGACTATGCCAGAACTTTGGCAAGGTATAATGAGTGCAAAAGGTGAGATTATAAAAGGAGCGGTAATTGGTTTAAGTACTTTACCTGTGCTTTTATTTGTTGTTATTAAAGGTGGAAATGCCTGGTATAGAAAATGGTGGGCATGGGTTGCTTGCGGTATTACTGTAATAGCAGTTGTAGCCATTAGCTTATTAGGAACTACGAGCATGGCACCTACTAATGATATGGGTAGGATGGAAATGCAGATGGGTGAAGGAATGTAAAAGGTCAGCATCAGGAATAAAAAAGAGGTGGGACAAAACAACATTGGTTTTGTCCCACCTCTTTTTATATATTTAATTTTGAAGGGCTGTGGTAGGTTTTGCTTTAAGCTTGAAAGTCTTGGTGTCAATGACAGAATCAGGGGTTGATGGACGAAGTTTTTTAAATTCCATAGTATAGGTACCATCTTTTGTAGCTTTAATAACCCAAGAGTGTTCACCAGGAGAGTCGGCAACTTCAGGCTTATTAGGTACAAAGTGATCACTAATAACTTGGAGGCCTTCAGGAAAGGTAACTTGCCATACATATCCTGTAGAAGGATTTTCGTCCAAACGTATAATAAGTTGTTGGCCTGTATAGTAAGTATTGGAACCTTCAAAGAGAGGAAGGATGGTTTGTTGAACGGTTTTTTCTGTTTCTTCTTGTTTAGGTGTTTCGGTTTTGTTAGGAGGTATTGTAGGTTCTTCTGTAGGTATCAGGATAAATTCATTATCCTGTAAAGAGACATGTAGGTTAAAGGCTTTACTCCAAAATTCAGCAGGTGCATAAAGGACATTATCGATGAGTTTTGGTGCCTTTGAAAGAGTTACTGGAACTTGATTAACAAGGATTTCAGTATTATTAACAGAAAGAGAAACAGTTAAATCGGCACTTTGTAAAACTGTAGATTTAGTAGCCGGGTCCCAAGAGAGTTTATGACCTAATAAATCGTTAAGTATTCTAACAGGGAAGAAAGTGTTATCCTCATATGTAGCAGCAGGTACTACCTGTGTGTTGTTTATATTAGTAGGGAGTTCAGAGGCATATATCAGACTGTTACAACTTATAAGAGTAAGTAATATAGGAAATATAAACTTAGACCTTTTCATAAAATACACTCCTTAAAATAATGATATTTAATTTAAGTATATCATTTTAAGGAGTGTAGAGGTACAAATTTTGCATTAAGTTGTGATTAATTATTTCTTACATGCTGTTTACTTTTTACTTTAGTTCGGAACAAAAGTGTCCTAAGGGCTGTCCAGTTAAATGGAATAAGGGGATAGAGATAGGATTCACCGCTGAAGGATTTAGTACGTGCAATGAAAATAATGTCTATAATAAGGGCAATGACAAAGCCCCATATATTGAATAATCCTGCTCCTAGTAGAAGTAACATACGCATAAATTTGATCGCATATGAAAGTTCAATACTGGGCTGAGTAAAGCTAGAAAGTGCAACAATAGCCATGTAAAAGATGGTATGTGGAATAAGCCATCCGGTTTTGACTGCATATTCACCTAGAATAAGCCCACCAATGACAGATAGAGATGTGCCAAGAGAGCTTGGAGTATTTAAGGAAGCAATCTTCAGGCCATCTACAGCAATTTCAAGTGCCAAAAACTGAATGAAGAGGGCAACATTTAATGGTTCATCAGGCAATAAAAAGCTCAAAGATGAGGGAAGATACTGATCATTTTTAACAATAAGGACATATACAGGGGTTAAAAAGAGATTAAAGATCAGTATGGCATAGCGTATAAAACGTAAATAATTCCCTGTCAGTACGGGTACATAATAGTCATCTACATCCTGAGTAAAGTCAAAAATACCTGTTGGAACAATAATAGCAGTAGGAGAGTTATCAACTAAGATAACTATTTTACCTTCGGATACTTGTGCTGCAGCTACATCAGGGCGTTCTGTATAGCGTGCTTTAGGAAAAGGATTAATCCAGGAATCTGAATGCACAGCTTCAACTAAAGTTTGGTCGCCCATAGTAAGGGAGTTAATTTGTAAGTCATTAAGAAGCTGTTTTACCTTTTTTAATGCTTTTTTATTCACCTTATTACTAATATAGCCAATAGCGACATCAGTATGAGACAAAGAACCAATTTGCATCATCTCAAATATAAGATGTGGGTCACGCACACGTCGTCTGATAAGTGCTGTATTAAAGACAATAGTTTCCACGAAGCCATCACGAGCACCACGAATAGTCTTTTCTTTTTCTGGTTCGCTAATACCACGGGTAGGATAGGTGCGAAGGTCTATAACTGCCGCAGAGGGGGATCCATCAAAAAAGAGGATGGTCTGACCAGCTAGAAGAGCTGTAACCAGTTTATCTAAATCCGTTTCTGTAGAGACCTCTATAGAACTGATAGCATATTCAATAAGCTCTTCGGCAGTATGGATTTGATCTAGAGTTTCTTTAGGGAGAGTAAATATATCTCTACGGACATACTCAAGATTAGTATCTTTTGCAAAACCATCTAAGAAATAAAGGTGAAAATTACGTCCGTGGATTTTAAGTGTTTTTTCAAGGAGATCAAAGCTTTTACCTATAGGTAGAATAGCTTTTAGAGCATGTATGTTATCTTGTAGATTAGATGTAAGCTTCATGTTAATCACCTGTTTCTGGAAATATTGTACTTAGTGTGTGCAGGTCTATACAAAATATACATTTTTAAATAGAATAGAGGGGTGATTGAAATAGTTGACCTAGTAGTCAGTAGGGGATACCTAGGGCTTACCTATACCTTTTCTACTGGTTCCACCGGGAAACTTTAGATGAGTGTCAGTATGTATGGGTTTGTATTAGAACTTTGTTTTATTGTCTACTTTAATTGGGAAATTTCCAGTTCCTTTAATGGGATATGGAAATTCTCTTATATTAGATTATTTGATATTTATAACTTAGTATACAAAGGTAAAGGTTGGTTCATAGATTTAAGAAAGGCGGCATAAGTGTGGAAGAGGAACTTTTATTACAAGAACATAAGAAATATATGGAGATGGCTTTAGAAGAGGCAAGAAAGGCTTATGAGCTGGATGAGACGCCAATAGGAGCTATTATTGTGCATAATGGAGAAGTTATTGCAAAGGCATGTAATAGGAGAAACACGGATAAGAACAGCTTGGCTCATGCGGAAGTTATGGCAATTGATGAGGCTTGCAAGTATATAGGAGATTGGAGATTAGAGGAGTGTACAATTTATATTACCCTTGAGCCTTGTCCAATGTGCGCAGGAGCTATTGTACAGGCCAGAATTCCAAAGGTAGTATATGGTGCAAGTAGTCCTAAGGCTGGTTTTGGTGGCTCAGTTATTAATATTTTAGAGATGGGTTCTCTTAATCATAGATGCGATGTTATAAGAGGTATATGTGAAGAAGAAAGTGCGGTACTTCTTAAAGATTATTTTAAGAAAATGCGACAAAAAAAGTAATTGGAGAGTAGTCTGAACAATGGTATAATGTAGGAAATGGTTTTAATAAAAGAAATGGGGGAATTATAAATGAACGTAACAGCAAAACATAAAAAAGCTAGAATTTTTAGAGACTTTCTTATTGAAACAAACGGTATCAACATGTTTAAGGAAGAAGAAAAAGAAAATGCAATTCTTTTTAGAAGTTTATACCCTGTTAGAGAAGATGATAAAAAGCAATTTATGCTCATTATAGATGATACAGTTTATGTAACAATGCAAGCACTTATTGTACCAGAAGTGCCAGAAGAAAAAAGAGATGAAATGCTTAAATTAATTAATACAATTCATCTTGAGTACCCAACTGTAAAATATGTCCTTACACCAACTGGACAAGTTATGACTTCTATGGTGTTCCATGCTCATGAGAAGAACTTTGATCCAGCTTCTACACTTAGATGTATCTTAGAATTATTTAAAGTGATTACAAACAATCATTATGATCGTTTCTTAAAAGTTATTGGTTAAGCGGGCATTGACAGAGTGAACTAAAGTGGTTATACTAATAACGTGACATTTTCATATGTCAACCAATTTCCGTGCTAGCCGGGGAGGTAGCGGCGCCCTGTACCTGCAACCCGCTGTAGCAGGGGTGATGCTCTAGCCGAGGCAGTATTCTGTAGGGTCTGCCCCTAGCAAGTGATGTTGATGATTAGGTCTTACGCAATAGGCACTCGTGAACCGTGTCAGGTCCGGAAGGAAGCAGCACTAAGCGAGCCCGCTCTATGTGCCGTGAGAGTGCCTAGTCGGAGTTAACTACTAGGGTAACGCTTATGGGCTGCTGTCGAAGCTGAGTGCACGGATTTAATAAAGTATATAAACATAATGAGATAGGCCCCTGATAGATTTTTTAATCTTTCAGGGGCCATTTGTTTAAAATTTGACTACTTGTCAACAATAACAGTAAAAGTCTTGGTTGAGATAATACGTCTGCCACAGCAACGTTTACGAAGTTTACAGGTAATGACATATTCTCCTGGAGTAGATGGAGTAAGAAGCCATACACGTAAACGAGTAGAAGCATAAGGTGTACAGCTGTTTTTAAGGGTTTTAAAAGAAGGTGGAAGATCTAATTTCCATTCTGCATTAAGATTAGGAGATTCTTCTAGAGCAAGCTCAAGTACATCGGTTATTTTAGCGAAAGTTTTGCTGGAGGAAGAGAGCACTTTATTCATTTATAACAGATCCTTTCATGTAAAAGAGAGCTTAAAAACTTTATATAGTAGTATATACAAGCAGTGAATAATTGGACACAGAATCATAATAGAAAGAGGAGACAAAATGAAAACTTTATTTATACAATATCCAAAATGTACAACATGTAAGAAAGCGCTTAATTATATTAAAGAAAAAGGTGTAGAGTTTGAGGATAGACATATTGTAGAAAATGCACCTACGCAAGAAGAACTTAAAATGTGGATTGAGAAAAGTGGATTAGAATTTAAAAAATTCTTTAATACATCAGGTAAACTCTACAAAGAAATGGAACTTAAAGATAAAGTAAAAAATATGACTTTAGAAGAAGCTACAGCATTACTTGCTACAAATGGTATGCTTGTTAAAAGACCACTTCTTATTACAGATGATGCTGTAGTAGTTGGTTTTAAAGCTGAGGCTTATGATGAAGTGCTGTAAGAAAGCTTGTTTTGTGGTATAATATAAGGAGAAATCATACCAAGAATGAGAAAGGAATGAGCCATGAGTTATTTAGCGCTATATCGAAAATATAGGCCAAGAACCTTTGATGAAGTTGTAGGCCAAGAGCATATTGTCAGAACGCTTCAAAACCAAATTAAAACAGAGCGCATTTCTCATGCTTACCTTTTTACAGGAAGTAGAGGAACAGGGAAAACAACTATTGCCAAGATTTTTGCACGTGCTGTTAACTGTACGAATCCGGCAAATGGTTCGGCTTGTATGGAGTGTGAAGCTTGTAAGCAAATTGAAGATGGGGGAAGCATTAACATTATTGAGCTGGATGCAGCATCTCACAACGGGGTCGATAATATTCGTGAGATTAATGAAGAAGTTAAATATAGCCCAGCAGTAGGTAAGTATAAAGTGTATATCATTGATGAGGTGCATATGCTTTCTACAGGTGCCTTTAATGCTCTTTTAAAAACATTAGAAGAGCCACCTGCTCATGTCATTTTTATTTTAGCAACTACTGACCCGCAGAAAATTCCTGTTACTATTCTTTCAAGATGCCAGCGTTTTGACTTTAAGCGTATACCTGCTAGTCAGATTAGTCATACACTCCATGGGTATATGAATGAAGAACATATTGATATAGAAGATGAAGCTTTAGATTATATTGCACGTCTAGCAGATGGTGGGATGAGAGATGCTTTAAGTATTTTAGAGCAGTGTATTTCTTTCTACTTCGATGAGCATATTACAGTAGATAAAGTACTTTATTTAGTAGGTGCAGTCGATACACACTATTTATTTGATATGATTGATGCACTTATAGCGTATAATAGTACGAAAGCACTTGAAGTATGTGATCAGGTTAATATACAGGGCCGCAGTATCAGGCAATTTGCAGTAGATCTACTTGTACATGTACGTAATTTGTTAGTCGTAAAGACTACACAGGGTCAGGCGAGTGTGTTAGACTATAGCAAGGAATATATCGCCAAGTTAGAAGAACAAGCAAGTCGCACTGAGGTGGGTACTTTAATGCACTATATTAAAGTGTTTTCTGAACTAGACAGTGAGATTAAAGTAGCTTCTAACCAACGTATTCTACTAGAAGTTACAGTGCTTAAACTGAGTGAAGCTGTAACAGATGCAGCGAGTAGTGGGATTGAAGATAAACTTCTAGCACTTCAAGCTAAGCTTGAAAAGTTAGAAGCCAGAGAACCTATGCAGGTAGTAAGAGAAGTAAGTGCTAAAGAGCCTGAGAAGGAAATTGTACCAACTAGACTTCCAGAAGCTGTTCCAGAAGATATTAAAGAGCTGGTAGGGAAATGGGATACTATTAAAAATCAGTTAGGTACAGCAGCAAGGCTTGTGTTTAAGTCTACTTCAGCAGGTCTTATTGAAGGGGATATATTTTACATTGTACATGGTGTTAATATGGAACCAAGCATTAACTCTCACATAGAAGAGGCAAGGGCTCTTATTAATAAAACCATGCAAAAAGAGGTTAAGGTTGTGCCAATTGCCATCAACAACTATGAGATGAAAACAAAAGAAGTTCATGGCACGAAGATGCAGCAAAATGATGTAACTGATTCAATCAGTGGTACACTTAGGGATATTTATTCAAAAATAAATTATAAAATAGAAACCATTAATTAGGAGGATTAGAACAATGGCTAGACCAGGATTCGGCGGCATGCCTAACATGCAACAACTTATGAAACAAGCACAAAAAATGCAAAAACAAATGGAAGAAGCACAAGCTAAAATTGGTGAAGCAGAAGTAACTGCAACAGTAGGTGGCGGTATGGTTGAAGTTGTCGCTACAGGTAATAAAGAAATTAAATCTATTACAATCAAACCAGACGTTGTAGACCCAGATGATATTGAAACATTAGAAGATTTAGTACTTGCAGCAGTAAATGAAGCAATCCGTCAAGCTGACGAACTTAGTCAAAAAGAAATGGGCAAATTAACAGGTGGTATGCCAACAGGAGGCCTATTCTAGTGAATGGCTACTATGGCAATAAAATGATCTCTCTTATTGAAGAGTTATCAAGATTACCTGGAATCGGTTCAAAATCTGCGCAAAGACTTGCTTTCCATATCATTAGCTTACCAAAAGATAAAGTAAAACATTTAGCAGATACCATTATGGATGCTAGAGAACATATTAGTTATTGTGAAAGATGTTGTACCATTACAGATGATAAGCTTTGCCCAATTTGCAAAGATGATACACGTAACCAAGAGCAAATCATGGTAGTAGAAGATTCAAGAGATATGGCTGCATATGAACGCACTAAAGAATTCAAAGGGCTTTACCACATACTTCATGGAGCTATTTCACCAATGATGGGAGTAGGTCCAAGTGATATTAAGATTAAAGAATTACTTGAACGTATTCAAAAAGAAAATATCAAAGAAGTTATTGTAGCTACTAACCCTAATATTGAAGGGGAAGCAACTGCTATGTATATTAGTAAGCTCCTTAAGCCTCTTGGCATTAAAACAACACGTATTGCACATGGTGTACCAGTAGGTGGGGACCTAGAATATGTGGATGAAATTACATTATCAAGAGCACTTCAAGGTAGACGTGAAATGTAAAAATACTTAATAGGATATTTCTAGAAATAGGAATATCCTTTTTTATATTCTAGAAAAGTTCTACTTACCTAGAATACTGTAATGATTTTAATAAGTTTAGCAAAAAAATCCCATGTCTGTGATGATTAGGTTATAATAAGAGTAAATCTAATAGAATGGAGCAAGAAGATGGAGGAAAAGTTTAAAGAACGCATAGACCAATATAAGGTCTTATGGGAATATGAAAATAAGATTTATAGTCGTATTGCTAACTTAAGGCTGATCGTGTTACTTGCCAGTTTATACATGACTTATCTACTTGTAAAGATGCAGGGCCATCTTATGGTTTTTGCTGTTGCTATAGTTTTTTATGGTAGTTTTATTTATTTAGTATATAGACATCAGAAAATCAAAGAGAAGCTGGATTACTATGAAAGTATGAAGCTGATTAATGAGAAGTATGTAAAACGTATGAATGAAGAGTGGCATAGTTTCCCTGATACAGGGGAGGAGTTATTAGATGAAGTTCATCCTTATGCCCTTGACCTAGATATTTTAGGGGAAAGATCTTTATTCCAAAAAATTAATACAACCCATACTTGGTATGGGAGAAAGAAATTAGCGAGTGTGCTTCTAGCACCAGATTTTACAGAGGAAGCAATAGTAGAACGTCAGAAAGCTATAAAAGAACTTATGCAGGATTTAGACTTCTGTCAAAAGGTAGAAGGTGCGACAGCTAAACGTAAAAAGGCCATGAACAATCCTGAAAAGCTCTTAAATTATGCAAAAGCGGAGGGAGACTTCCTTAAGGGCAAAGGATGGAGAAGAGTAGCTACCATTTTACCTTGGGTGATTATTGCTTTATGGGCAGTAGGCTATGTAGCTCATATTCATCTACTTATTACTGGAACGCTCATACTGATGTTTATAAGCTATGGCTTTCAGTTTTTCCATGCACCACGTATTGGTGAAGTAAAAGGGATGCTGGGGACTATTATTTATGAGCTTAATGAGTATGTATATATATTAGAAGTACTGAAAGAAAAAGAATTTATAAGTCCTTATTTAAAGGAGCTATCTAATGTGCTCTTTAAGGATCAGGTTAATGCATTAGATGCACTTAAAAAGTTAGAGAAAATCAGTAGTAAAGCGAATGTAACCACTCAACCTATAGTAGCCATTCCACTTGATGCTATTTTATTATGGGATCTAAAAATAGTTTTTGCTTTAGAAGATTGGAGAAAGACTTATGGTCAGCAAGTAGAGCATTACTTAGAGACTATTGGAGAGATAGAGAGCCTAATTAGCCTTAGTGTGCTAGGGCATGTAGAAGAAAAAGTAAGTTTTCCATTAGTAGCAGCAGAAGGTAGGTTTATAACAGGAAAACAGGTGGGGCATCCTCTTATTAAGCAAACTGTACGTGTATGTAATGATGTCAATATGGATCAAGAAATTTTTGTTATTACAGGGTCTAACATGTCAGGAAAGACCACTTTCCTTCGTACAATCGGGATTAATCTTGTACTGGCTTATGCAGGTGCACCAGTTTTAGCGGACCAACTTGCTTGCAGTATGATGAAGATTTATACCTCCATGCGTATTAGAGATGACTTGACACATGGGATTTCGACTTTCTATGCAGAACTTACACGTATTAAGCAGATTATAGAAGCTGCTAAAGAATATACGCAAATGCTATTCTTGATAGATGAAATCTTTAGAGGTACTAATTCTAATGACCGTATTCTTGGAGCGACAAGTGTAGTGAAAGCACTTGACTCATTAGGAACCATTGGAGCCATTACTACTCATGATATGGAGCTTTGTCAGTTAAATGATACTATAGATGTAACCAATTATCACTTTAGTGAAACTTATCAAGAAGACACAATTCAATTTGACTATAGTATTAAGGCTGGGCCATCTACTACAACAAATGCTAAATATTTGATGAAGATGGTAGGTATAGAACTTATACAGTAAGAAAGACTCTAGGGGGCTAAGGTAGCCCCTTTTTCATTTATTTTATCTGAATAAAAGCATAGAAAGTTCTTAAGAAATCTTAAGTAATAGGGGGCATGGACTTTAAGAAGTTACCTTTAATATAAAACTATAAGATTAAATGAATGAAGGAGAGAGGGAAGATGAAAGAGATAGTAGATGTAGATTTCCTACCAGTACTGGATGATGAAGATTTTCAAAGAGAAAAAAATAGTACGCATTCTTTAACGGAAGAGAAAGTCTATAATGAAGTCATAAAAGAAAATGAGACTTATGAATATAGCAGTGAGGAAACGGTAGAAAACATACAAGAAGAGAAGAAGGAAGATCCTGTAAAGGTTGCTTATGAGCAAACCTATGAACAAAGTAATACGTATAAGTCTTATGATATGGGAGATAAACAAAAGAAGACAGAAACAGGTGAGCGTGATACCTCCTATGCTTCTTTTGATACAGCACAGAAGCAAGCATTTAGGAAGAAAAAGAAAAAAATTAGCGCTTCTATAGCTAATGGTATACTTTTAGCACTTGCTATTCTTATAGGGATACCAATTGCTGCTTTTGTAGGTTTCTTTGCAGTGCTGGGTATTGGCATGGCAGTAGGCATGGGCGTACTTGGTTTAGGACTTGCTGGTTTTACAGTGGTAGCAGGCATGGGGCAGATAGGTATGTTATGCTTCTTTGGTAGTCTACTTGCTATTGGAGGAGGCGGAGCTGGTCTTTGTCTAATACTTATGATTTTTATTTGGATTAAACGTTTATGTGTAGGAGGCTATAGACGCCTTAAGGAAAGAAAAGAAAGAGGGGTGGCATAAACGATGAAGGTATTGAAATTTTTATTAGCAGGGTGTTTAGTACTTGCAGGAATAGGTGTTGTTGGAACAGGTGTTACATTTGGTGAAGTGTATAAGAATAATCAGACTGTATATGAAGCAAGTGAAAGTGCTGATTTAAATCAAGCTGCACTTGAAAATGTCTATATTGAGTCAGATGTACCTGTACGTATTATGCCAACCGAAGGTAAAGCACGTGTAGAGTTTGAAGCAAGTGGTCATGGACTTATGATACCAGAGCCAAAGTATAAACTTGATGTGACAAGTGAGGGGAAATCTTCTTACATTAATTTAAAAGAAGTTCAAGGGCCAGAAGTTTATCTTTTTACAAACAACATCAGGCAGGAGCTTACTGTCTATTTACCTGAAAAAGATATGAACACACTGAAAGTTGTTACAAATACTTTAAACTATCATAAATCTTTCTCATATGCTTCTAAAGCGAATATTAATGATTTAGTTCTAAATGTAGGTGCTATTGACCTTGATTTAGAAGGGAACTACAATCAAGTAGACATTCGTTCAAGAAATTCAGGAAATGGTAGTATTAAAATCCATTCCAATACACCGGCAGTCATGTATATAGAAGGTGAATGTAATACTAACCTTACAGGACAAATTCAGCAAGTTCATGTTAATAATATCTACAATTCAGATGGTAAGACCATTAATATTAATAGTGACTTAGAAGCTAAAATTAAGGTTGATAATCGATATAGTGATGTATTAATTGAAGGCAAAGTAAAAGATATTACAATGAATACACAAGGTGGCAATTTATTTGTAGATAGTAATACATCCTATAATATTTTAATAAATGCTTCTGATTATGTAGATACAAACTTGAAAGGTATGATTGAAACAGCTACTATAGAAAGTGAGTATGGAAATGTAAGACTTTACCCAACAGGTACACCAAAGCGTATAGAAGTATTAGGTAATGATGTTAATGTGCATGCAGTACTTCCGGCAGATATTTCTGGATTTGAGATTAAAAGAAAGACAGAAGGTTATGCTGAGGAAGATATGAATAATTTCTATACAGACTTTGAAGTAAAAAGTGAAACAATGGGTGAACAGCTAAAGCGCATTTACTTTGGTGATGAAGCTATGAAAATGTATATCAGTTCTGTGTATGGAGAGGTGTACGTTACACGATAAGAAAGAGGTATAGGGTATGAGAAGAAAAAAAGATAAAGTCCCTAAAAACCCTAAGAAAAATACTATGAAAAAACTAGGAGCGCAGCTTAAAGAAAAGGGCTGCGCCCTTTATGCTACCTGCGGTAAGAAGATTGGCAAGAGTTTAAGACTTCAAATCTTATGGATGGTACTTATAGGGTTTATAGTAGCAAGTTTAGGCGGATTAATTATTTTAGGTTTGGCGCATGAAGTAGGAATAGGGTATTATCAGTATCAAGATTATGAAAGTGCTAATGCCTACTTACAAAGGCGGCTAACAATTGCAGTAAGAGAAATTAATGGTCTAGAATCTGTCACAACTCATGTAAGGTTAGATATAGACGAGCTTTATGACCTTTTAAGGCGTATGGGTAATGAGGAGGCATTTATAGATGAACTGAGGGACTACCTTTCCGAAAGTGTTTCCTTAGAATACACAGGAACACGCCATATAGAAGCTATTGAAGCAGTTAAACCTAATTTTTATGATATTTCGGATGAGCGCATTAATGCGCTTTATAAAGAGCTTATTCAGCTTAAGGTAGAAGATAAGTGGAATGAAGAGGAAGTAAATAGTACGATTAACAAATTCTTAATAGAGATAGGTTTTACAGATAAAGAATTGAAACAGAAGGCTATTGTACGTATCCTAGAGGGGCTTGATGGAATTGATTATGCAAGTGATACACAGAATCTTCTAATTGATAGTAAAGGAACCATCATTTATGGAGATAGCTTTATTAAGAGTATTGATATTTTAGAGGCGATCAGAAAAGCCTCGACTTCTTCAGATGCTAGTAAGGAAGAACAACAGACAAGTCTTTATCCTATTATTTTAAATGGAGAGATTTACTATCTCATTAATAATACAACCCTAACAGGTGTCACCCATTCAATGTATACAGAGTCATCAGATATTCTTGGCTTTTTAGGTGGGGTCATCATCTTTGTAACAGTTCTGTTATATGGGACTAAGAAGAAAATGAAGTATATTGAATATCTAGCATTTTGTTTAGGTGAAATCTCAAAGGGTGACTTAGACTTTGTAGTTGAAAAGAGGGGGAATGACGAGCTTGGACAAGTAGCAGAGGCCATGACACAGATGGAAGAAAAGCTAAAGCAGCAAATGCAAGAACGTGCTCAAGCAGAGAAGACTAAGAATGAGCTAATTACTAATGTGGCACATGATTTAAGAACACCTTTAACGTCTGTTATTGGATACATTGGGCTTGTAAAGGAGAATAAGTATGAAAATGAGGAAGAGGGTGCTAAGTACTTAGAAATCGCTTATAATAAATCTGAAAGATTAAAAGTACTTATTGAAGACTTATTTGAGTACACCAAGCTTAGTAATCGTAATGTACAGCTTAAGAAAGAACATATGTCCATTGCAACACTTATGAATCAGCTGATTGAAGAGCTTATGCCACTTGCAGAAGATAAAAATATTACTATTACATTCCATGTAGCAGCTAAAGAAACGGGTGTAACTGTAGATGTGATGAAGATGACAAGAGTATTTGAGAACCTTATTGAGAATGCCATTAAGTATTCACAAGAAGGTGAGGTTATTCAAGTAGTCATTCAAGAGACAAGGGAGTTTGTGTATGTAACAGTGCGTAATAGATGCACTGAAATTGCTAAAGACGATATTCATAAGCTGTTTGATAGATTTTATAGAAGCGATAGCTCTAGAAATAGTACGACAGGTGGTAGCGGCTTAGGTCTTGCCATTGCTAAAAATATTGTAGAGATTCATGAAGGTAAGATTTGGGCGCAACTTGATGAGGATAGAATTAGTTTTAATGTGAAGCTTAAAAAAGCGTAAGTGAGGTGAAGGTATGGAACAAGCAAAAATATTAGTAGTAGATGATGAAAAAGAAATTCGTGATTTAGTAGGGATCTATTTGCGTAATGAAGGCTATGAAGTAATCTTAGCAGGTACAGGACTTGAAGCACTTAAAGTAATAGGTGAACAGGAAGTTGACCTTATTGTACTGGATGTCATGATGCCAGAAGTTAATGGTATAGATGCTTGTATGGAGATACGCAAAAATTCTAATGTACCTATTATTATGTTATCAGCTAAGACAGAGGATATTGATAAGATTATGGGCTTATCTGTAGGGGCAGATGACTATTTAGCTAAGCCTTTTAATCCACTTGAACTTATTGCAAGAGTGAAAGCTCAGCTTAGAAGGTTTACTAAGCTTAATGCTTTTTCTAAAGGAAAAGAAAATATATTAGAAGAAGATGAGCTTACTATGGATCTAGAGGCTGGAAAAGTCTATAAAAGCGGGATAGAGATTCCACTTACACCTACAGAGTATGGTATCCTCAAGTTACTTTGGGTTAATAAAGGCATTACCTTTAAAACAGAAACTATTTATGAGCGTGTATGGGGACAGCCTTATTTTGAGAATAATAATACTGTTATGGTACACATTAGAAAGTTACGTGAGAAAATAGAAGAGAATCCTAGAGACCCTCTGTATGTGTTTACGGTATGGGGTGTAGGATACAAATTTGGTATAGACTAAGGAGTGTTTATATGATACATGAAACAGTCTTTATAGCAGAAGGTGCCCGCATAGTAGGTGATATTACTATAGGAGAAGACTGTAGTATTTGGTATAATGCAGTCATCCGTGCAGAAGGCCTTCCAGTATATCTAGGTCCAGAAAGTAATATTCAAGATGGTAGTGTGATACATGTAGGCTATGAACATGCTGTAACTATTGGAAAAGGTGTAACGGTAGGGCATAGGGCTATTATTCATGGTGCGACAATTGGAGACTATACTTTAGTAGGAATGGGCAGTATTATTTTAGATGGGGCTAAGATAGGCAAGCACTGCATCATTGGAGCAGGTGCTCTAGTAACAGGTGGGACAGTTATTGAAGATGGTATGCTTGTCCTGGGATCTCCAGCTAAAGCAATTAAGCCACTCACAGAAGAACAAATAAAGAGTTTATATGATTCAGCAAACCATTACGTAGAGTTGGGCAAAACTTATAAACAAAATAATAATTAGGAAAAAATTAAAAGATAGGCTCCTGCATAATTTAAGCATTATGCAGGAGCCTATTTTCATGTCCCCCTATCCTATGGAGTTTTTATCTGAGCCACTTATCATCTTAGTAAGCTGGATAAGAGCATTTGGTAAATGTGTACCTTTAGGATAGGCCAGATAGACACTTCGCCATTCAGGATAAAACTTCTCTTTATACTTACGTAAGCCTTTAAAGCTATAGATTTTGTTGCCGTAATTGTAAATGTACTTAGCTACTTTTTCTTTAGTAGTAGAGAATTGATTTACCCCTACATTAGAAAGTGGGGCTTTTCCTAAGATAAAGTAATCATAACCTTCTTCGATAGCCCATTCAATAAGGCCGATAAAGAGCGCATCCATAGCTCCATTTGGTGGGTTTGGTATAATACGCATTAGGTCAATGGAGACAGTATGTTTACTGTAATGAGGCATAATGGTTGCAAAACCTACTACTTCATTTTCTACCTTAATAATACCTATAGGTGCTCGTTCTATATAGGATTCATCAAATGAACCTAGAGAAAAACATTTTTCAGTGCGCCCTTCAAGCCATAAGTCTGAAATTTTTTTAAGCCTTTCAACAAGTTCCTGGTCAAAAGGAGGTGTTAGAAGTTTAAAGGTTAACTCACCCCGATTCATTTTGTTCTTTATAGTACGAAGTGGAGCGCCTTTTTTACCAGCTAAAGTAAAGGTATTTAGGTCAATAGCTGCTTCTTCGCCAAGTTTAAGGAACTTAAAGCCATTTTCATGGTATATAGGTAACATAGATTCATTAATTTCATAGAAAATAGGTACCATATCATATTGGTCTGCGAAAAGTCTAAAGGCGTTAATAGCTTCTTTAAAATTTTTGGTTTCTCCAATAGGGTCACCTAATACCATAAGCTTATCTTTATAAGGTCTATAAGCAATAAGTACTGTATTGTTAACTGCATAGAAGAAACATTTGTCTTTTAAGAATAGAAGGTGTGTCATGGCGTTACCTTCGTATTTCTTTAGAAATAAAGATAGATTTACAAGGTCTTCATCTGTAGCGTATTTAAAGTCCGAACGCTGTACAGAGAAAGCATTTAGAAGTATACTACCTAAAGCTACAAAGAAGATAAATATAATAATATCTAGACTTTGCAGCGTTAAATCTGCTTTAACTAAAAGATGGAAGGTAGCTTGTGTAAAGTAGTTATATAGACTAATATATAGGCTACTCATAAAGCCAAGTATTATAAAGTAGTATAGACAGCGCTTACGCTCTATAGGAGAGCCAATACGATAAAAGGTTTCTTTAGCAGGTGCTAAAATCACCATAATCATAATGAGTATAAAAGCTATCTCTATATTTAGCCCTTTAAGAAGTGCCAGTATACTACCCAATGTCAACATGAGTAAGGTAATAGAATAAGCTTTTTGCACTTTATCCCATATCCCTTTGGAGAGGATAATTAGAAGTAAACCAATCCCCATAGTACTTAACTTAGAAAATTTAATAAAGCTTAAGGAAAATACATGATTAAGCAGCTGGGTACGTTCTAATGCCTCGGGCAAGGAGGCAGATAAAATAAGTAAAAGGCCGGCAAATAAAGTAAGCGCAGCAAAGGATTTAACGCTCATCCAGTTTACAAGGTGTCTTTGACTCTCTGAAAGTTTACTTTTTTTATGTTTAGATGGACCTAAGGCTAAAATCAGCATAGTCAGTAGCCATGGAATAATAGAGTAAAATACTCTAAAAGTAATAAGTACTAAAAGCATCTGGCTAAACTCATAGCCTAATGAAGTAAAGCAGATAAGAGCCAGTACTTCAAAAATGCCAAAGCCATAGGGTATAAGGCTCACATTAGCAATAAACATAGAAAAGGCAAATACAAGTAGTACGTCTAGCCTATTAAATGAAATATCATATAGAGTAAAAACATACATAAATAAGAAACTTGTCAAAAGCCATTTAATTGTAGTACTTAAGATAAGCTTTAGCCTAGTTAAAAAGCTAATTTTAAAGGTCACAGGTAGTTGACCACCATCATCAAATAAAATCATATCTTTTAAAGCGTCAATAAACATAGCTTTTTTAGGGTCTACGCCTTCACTTTTATAAAGCTGGTAGCGTAAGCTACCTTTTCGTTTCTCAGCATCTTCAGCAAAGTTTAAAGCCATATCAGAAATCCAAGAAATTTTAAAGATGTCACTAGGAGTTATTTTAAGTTTAAAGGCTTTACATAGGATAAAATCGTATAGGGTAGAAAGAGATACTACCATAAGTCCGCTAATAAGAAGAATAAGCATATGCTTAAAACTTTGATCTCTGAGGGTCTCTATAAGCATAGCTAAATCTAGTGTGGCAATAGGTCTATGTAGAACCAGAAGTCCTAGCATCAATATAGAAAACCAAATGATATATTTAGTAAGGTTAAATTTATTTTTTAACACTTTTATTCCTCCAAAAGATAGAATCAGTCTAGTCTAATCTTTCTCATTATACCTAAGCTCTATCTTTATGCATAGGATTTTTACAAATAAAAAAGAGCTGCTAATAGCAGCTCTTTTTTATTTAAGGGAGGAGGGTTAGGATTTCTTCTAGTTTTTTTGCCCCAAAGTATACATTTTCATCATTCACGATTAGAGCGGGTACACTCATAATTTTAAAATCATTTTTTAGTTCTTTGAAGAGACTAATATCGAGCATTTCAGTTTCTACATTTGGATTTAAGAGGGCAATTCTTTGAGCCAGGGCGACCACATCGGGACAAAGGTGGCAGGAGAGGGATACAGCTACTTTAATATTTACAGGATTTGTAAGTGCTTTAATTTGAGTTACGATATTTGAATCAATAGGTTGTCCAGGGCCAGCTAAGTTGTACAGTGCAAGAATAAACGAGTTAAGCTCATGACCACCAGGGACACCATGGAATTTTACACCAGTATAATTGCCTTGTTCATCAAGGAATGCAACAACTGGGAATTTGTCTGCATGGATTTTTTCTTCTAAGTTTTTGTTTTCATGACGTCTTGTAATAAGTGTAGAGATATGCTCACTTAAATCTGCAATATCTAAGATGAGCTCTCTAAGTTCAACAGATTTACCATTGTTCGGATCGACAACAGAGGCAAGGGTAACAGGTCTTTCAAGTTTAGCAAGAATTTGTTTAAGTTGTACTCTAAGTTCAGGTGTTAAGAGTTTGCTTTTACCTTCCTCGGGAGCTGGGTTAGAAGGTGTTTCAGTTTGTGTATTAGCATTAGGGATAGAAGGCTTAGTAGAAGCTAGAGGGGGGGCTACTTCAATACCTAGCTTATCTTTTAATGCAGCAATATATTTTTCTGCATCAGTAGCAGCAATGGCACCATCAGCCACAGCTGTAACTACTTGGCGAAGTGCCTTAGGGCGAAGGTCGCCAGCTGCATAGATACCAGGGATATTAGTTTGCATATTTTCATCTGTAGGAATATAGCCAGCTGCATCCATTTCAACATGACCTTTAAAGAGTGAAGTTGCAGGGGCATAACCTACGAAAATAAAGATACCAAAAGTACCATCTTTCTCATTTGCTTTATAGGTAAAGGTCTCACCCGTTACATTATTAATAAAGTGAGCCTCTTGAAGGTTGTTATGACCTTTTGCCTCAAGAATTTCCGTATTAAAGTGTACTTTGATTTTAGGATGAGCAAGTACTTTATCTGCAATAGTCTTAGCACACGTAAATTCTGGCTCACGTGCAATGACAGTAACATTTTTAGCAAAGCGTGTTAGGAAGATGGCTTCTTCTGCAGCGGCGAAGCCTGCTCCAATGACGAATACATCTAGGCCTTCAAAGAGTTCTCCATCACAAGTAGAGCAGTAAGCGACACCACGTCCAGTAAATTCTGCTTCACCAGGGAAGCCAAGTTTACGTGGTGAAGCCCCTGTTGCAATGATGATTGCATAGGCTTGATAAGTGCCATTAGAAGTTTCAAGTATTTTCACATTATCTTTAAAGTCTACACTAAGTACTTCTGCTGTAGCAAATTGTACACCAAAGTCTAGTGCCTGATGTTTCATTTCTTCTATAAGGGCAGGGCCACTTGTATGACGGATAGCAGGGTAGTTAACAATTTCCGAAGTTGTTTTAATCTGACCGCCCATACTATCTTTTTCTATGATAAGGGTGTTAAGTTTTGCACGCCCTGCGTAGATACTTGCAGAAAGACCAGCACTACCGCCACCAATAATAATTAAGTCATAAATTTTATTCATTTTTTATACCTCCTTTTCAATGTATTTTTAATTAAAAAAGGCTATCGTAAAAGCCTGAGGTCTACCGTATCTAAGGTAGAGGTTTTACGATAACCTTAGGAGATTCTTAAAGTTTTCCTACTAAGTCAAGGCTTGGGCTCAAAGTTTCAGCTCCTGGAGTCCATTTTGCAGGGCAAACTTGGTCACCGTGTTCAGCAACGAATTGAGCAGCTTGAACTTTTCTTAATAACTCTTCAGTATTTCTACCAATACCTAAGTCATGTACTTCATAAGCTTTGATTTCACCTTCTGGGTTAACAATGAAAGTGCCTCTTAGAGCAAGACCTTCTTCTTCAATCATAACTTCGAATAATCTAGCAAGTGTACCTGTTGGGTCAGCTAGCATTGGATAATTAATTTTTGCGATTGTTTCTGAAGCATCAGCCCATGCTTTGTGTACAAAATGTGTATCTGTTGATACTGAGTAGATTTCACAACCAATTTCTTTGAATGATTCATAGTGATCAGCTAAATCACCAAGTTCTGTAGGGCATACAAATGTAAAGTCTGCTGGGTAGAAGAAGAATACTGACCATTGACCTTTTGTATCTGCTGCTGTTATTTCTTTAAAACTTCCGTTATGGTAAGCTTGAACTTTAAAATCTTCAATTTTTTTTCCGATTAATGACATAAAATTGTCCTCCTATGAATTTAAATTTTTTTATTTATAAGTTATATTAGTTTTTATTTGAGTCGTTCTTATGTATTGATAATAATTCTTATTAAATAAAAAGTCAATAGTATTTAGTAAAAAATAATTATTATTAGTTACAGATAATTTAGAATCAATATAGGTAAATATAGATAAATATAGATATATTCAAGATTTCAAGTATAAAATAAAGTATCCATATTGTTTTAAATTCATAGGAGGGATAGAGGTATATGAATTTAATGATATGAGCACCCATAGGTGCAGTTTTAGCTTTAATATTTGTCTTTTACAAGGGGAGTAAAATCTTGAAAATGGATGAAGGTAACAAGGAAGTTAAAGGCATTGGGAAAAAATTAGGGTTGGAGCTAATAGCTATGGTTTCTATTGTATTTGGTATGTTTATTTTGACTTGGCCTATTTTCTAGGAAAATTATATATTGAA
This sequence comes from Zhenhengia yiwuensis, assembly GCF_014384995.1. Classification (GTDB taxonomy): domain Bacteria; phylum Bacillota; class Clostridia; order Lachnospirales; family Cellulosilyticaceae; genus Zhenhengia; species Zhenhengia yiwuensis. The sequence continues at coordinate 31,110 of NZ_JACRSY010000016.1, forward strand.
AATAGACTCGCTTCTATAGTAAGGTATTAGAAGCGAGTCTATTTTACATTAAAGGAGATAAGAGATGACAAAAGAACCAAAAAAGGGTAACCCGCTGGCACTTTTGCCAATAGGCGTATTTTTAGTTTTATTTTTAGGTACAGGGATAGCGACAAAGGATTTCTATAGAATGCCAGTACTCGTAGCTTTTCTTATTGCAGCAGCAGTAGCTTTCTTGCCGAATCGTAAAGAGAGTATGGCTACTAAACTTGAGATTTTCTGTAATGGTGCAGGAGAGAATAATATTATTCTAATGTGTATCATTTTCCTTTTAGCAGGAGCATTTAGTAACGTAGCTAAATCTATGGGAGCAGTAGAATCAACTGTTAACTTAAGTTTATCTATCTTGCCTACTAATCTACTTGTAGCAGGATTATTTATTATAGCGTGTTTTATCTCTGTTTCAATGGGAACTTCAGTAGGGACTATTACAGCACTTACACCAATTGGAATTGGTATTGCACAAAAAACAGGTATGCCTGTAGCACTTATTATTGGTGCAATTATTGGTGGAGGGATGTTTGGTGACAACCTTTCTATGATTTCTGATACAACTATTGCAGCTGTTAGAACACAGGGGTGTGAGCTTAAAGATAAGTTTAAAACAAACTTCCTGATTGTACTGCCAGCAGCTATTTTAACAATTATTATTTTAACGGTTATTGCAAGTGGTTACCAAACTACATTAGAAGGTGACTATGCTTATAGTATTGTAAAGGTACTTCCATATTTAGCAGTACTGATTGGTGCGTTAGCAGGTGTCAATGTATTTGCATTATTAGGTGGAGGAGCACTTTTTGCAGGTATTATTGGTATGATGAATGGCTCCTTTGACTTCTTTGGCTTTATGCAAGCTGCAGGAGAAGGTATGATGGGAATGGAAGATTTAGCAATGCTTTCAATCGTTATTGGAGGAACACTTGCCCTTATTAAACATAATGGTGGGATTGACTTCTTACTTAACAGTATCAAAAGTAGAATTAAGACTAAAAAAGGTGCAGAGTTTGGAATTGCCGCCCTTGTCAGTGTAGTAGATTTATGTACTGCTAATAATACCATTGCCATTGTTATGGCAGGACCTCTTGCAAAGGATATTGCAGAAGAATTTAATATTGCCCCAAAACGTACAGCAAGTTTATTAGATATTTTCTCATCTTGTTGGCAAGGTATGATTCCATATGGTGCACAGATTTTATCCGCAGCAGGACTTGCAGCTGTATCACCAATGGAACTGTTACCATTTATTTTCTACCCAATGCTTATGGGACTATGTGGACTTTTAGCCATTGCTTTTGAGTTTCCAAAGTTTAAGGAAAACTAGGGTTTTATAAAATGAGTATAATTTTTGTATTGTTATAAAATACTAACACTGAGGTGATAAGCATGGATTACAATACACAAAATAATAACTCACAAAATAGGGAACATGATACACAGATTATTAATGGGCAAGTTGTAGCAGGACATCCACATACAGCAGAAGCTGAAAGTGAATCATTTACTAATTTTATTGCTGAAAATACAAATCGTGTTGTATCAGAAGGTGGACCTGGTGCAAAGAGTATTACTAAACTACTTAAACAAGGTAGAGAAGTAGTAGGTTATGAGCTTTCTGATGGTTCTCGTGTATCATAGGAAGCTGCTATTCAAATGGCTATGAATAATGAACTTCAACATGTAGGTGTATCTACATCTAAGGCGGGTACACCTTACATTCGTTCTTTAGCCGATGGAGATGAATCTAATAACTTAAGTAATCTTCCATCTGAAGTAGTAGATAACATTTAAGTATATATAAAAAATCATCCCCCTAAGATAATATCTTAGGGGGATGATTTTTTAGGCTCTAATCTTCTTTTAGAACATCCTCTGAATCTTTTTTGATATCATCGGATAAAAGTATTCTTAGTTTATTAATACGATTATTCATCGTTTCTTCTACTTTAAAGGTAATATCATCATAGACCACCACTTCACCTTCATCAGGGAAACGGTCTAAAAGGCCGATAATAAAGCCACCAATGGAATCAAACTCATTAGATGAAATATCAAGGTTTAATTCATCATTAAAATCACTGATTCTAAATGACCCATCTACTAGGTATTCTTGATCAGCTATTTTTACAAAACTATCTTCAGTCATGTCGTACTCATCATCAATGTCTCCCACGATTTCCTCAATAAGGTCCTCCAAGGTAACAATACCAGATGTACCACCATATTCATCCACTACAATAGCCATACCAATCTTTTTAGAACGCATTTCTTTAAAGAGCTCATCAATACGCTTAAATTCATGGACAAAGTACACATCTCTTAAAAAGTCTGAGATAACAAAATCCTTAGGGTCAAACTGTTTTAAAAGAAGGTCTTTCATATAGATAACACCTATGATATTATCATGTGACTCTTGATAAACAGGCATACGTGAAAATTGTTCTTGCTTATAGAGTTCGATAATCTCATCATATGTAGCATTTACATCAACTGCTATCATATCTGTTCTGGGAATCATAACGTCCTTTGTATAAGAATCACCAAAACCGAATACGTTGTAAATCATTTCTTTTTCTTCCTCTTCGAGGACACCTTCTTCATGACTGACAGTTACAATTGTTTTAAGTTCGTCTGTAGTGATGAATGGTTTACTTGTATCGATTTTGCCACCAAATAATCTAATCATTAGATTAGAGATGAACATAAGCACTTTAACTACAGGGGTGAAGATTAATACAACAAGAGAAATAGGTCGTGCTACGAAACACGCAACTTCTTGTGATTTCTGTGTAGATAAAGATTTTGGGGTAATCTCACCAAAGATAAGAACTAAAAGAGTCATAACACCTGTAGCAATACCAGCACCAGCACTTCCCAAAATGCCCGTTGCAACAACAGTTGCAAGTGAAGAAGCACCGATATTTACAATGTTATTTCCCACTAGGATTGCCCCTAGTAGTTTATTAGGGTCTTCTACAAGTTTGCTTACAATTTTAGCATTCTTAATATTTTGATCGACCATGTGACGAGCATCGATTTTACTAATAGACATAAGGGCAGTCTCAGATGCTGAGAAGAACGCTGAGCCCATCAGTAAAATGACAAGAACTACAAGTTGTACCAACAGTACCGAATCCAATTTAAAATCACTCTCCTAAATGAATAAAAAATAATGTATAATTCTGCTAACAACTTAAGTATATAAGATTAAGATGAATTATTTATAAAAAATTAGCAAAATTAATTAGACACATTATAAAATAAATCAATTTATTTTGCAACTAAGCCGCCCTTTAGCAGTTTGCTAATAATATATACAAAAATAGGGGTTCTTATGCTTGTTTAAATCAATTGTATGTATAGTTTTTTTAGGGATAGGGCATAATCCTCAAAAAAGGAGGACATGCCATGAATAAAAGAGATCAAAGAGTATATAATGAGCAAAGAGAAGAAGAAAAGCGTGTATTAGCAGATGAAATTAACGCACTACATGAAGAGATGGCAGCTACGCTTCAGAATTTTTCTAATACAGTAGAGCCGGAACTGTTAGAATACTATACGTACTATTATAAGGCTAGTCAGCTTAAACATAGCTATTTGATGAGACAACTCAAGAAAATCTATTATGATGAAACTAATAGTCATGTTATATAAAAGATGTCCATATCTATAGAATAAGAAGTTCTTAAAAAACTTAATTCTATAGAGGGGAGATACGAATGCTAGTTGTACATCCTATCATATTAAAATGTCTTATGGTATGCCTTATTCTGCTCATAGCCGTTATTTTTGACCAGTATTTCTTACGCTGGCTTAAAAATGCTCTTATAGGAGCGGTATGTATTTATATATGTGACTTATTCTTGCCTATTACATGGCAGGTGGGAATAAGTCTATTTACAGTTCTTTTTACAGCATTATTAGGTATACCGGGTATTGTGATTTTATATTTGTTTTCAATTTGTATAAAATGAAAATCTCCTTGAAGTTAAAGTACTTCAAGGGGATTTTTTTAACGTTTAGACATAGCATGTCTATCTAAGAAGAATGCAAGGCAATCACGTATAATGCCATCAATTTGTTTTTGATTACGTTTGATATAAGTTACCCAATCATTATTAAGAATGATAGTATTGTCTTCGATTGTATAGAGTGCAATAGGGTCAGCCGCAGCAAGGTCTGCAATAATAGGTTTTCTTTTACTATGGGACTTACCTTTTAATTTCTGTTCATACATAGGTTCAAGGAAGAGGTAAGGTGTATCTTCGTAAAGTTCTTCATATAGATCTAAGATATCTTTATCGTTAATAGTTTCTACAAGTTTTCTTAAATCAGATTCTGAGATGTCTTCAGACACATGGTAAAGAGATTCTATTTCTTCAATTGTACGGTGTAATTTATCTAATCTACCGAAGGTAATTTGCTTGCGTGCCACAAGGTCCCATGCACCGAGTACCATTTCAACAGTAAGATCATGCATGGAGATTTTCTTTTCACCTTTTATAGCTTTATTAACAATTCCTTTAAACCAAAAGATTTTATAGCTATTATCAATATATTTGTAGCTTAGTAAAAGTTCTAAAGTGGATAAATCTAAAGAGGATTTTTTGAGTTTCGCCATAGTTGTACTCCTTTAAGTGAAAACATATTTAAAATTCTAGTACATATAGTATATCCCATTTCATTAGAGTTGCAATAAAATAACTCGATAAAAAATTAACTAGTCTAAAATAAGCTAAATAGAAGAATCATGGAAGAAAACAGATAAAATGACGAAATAGCCTAAAAAAATAAAGTGAATAGCACCATAAAATTATCCTAAAATTAAATTATATTGTATACAATGCGCATTATATTTGATATTAGTACTTGTAAATGTTAAAATTAATCTGTATATTTTAAAATTTAATAAAAATTTAAAGAGTAATGCGAGGAGGGAATAAGGCATGAACAACGTGGTTGAAATTCGTTGGCATGGTCGCGGCGGTCAAGGAGCTAAAACTGCTTCTTTATTATTAGCTGAAGCTGCATTTGATACAGGAAAGTATATTCAAGGGTTCCCTGAATACGGCCCAGAGCGTATGGGTGCACCTATTACAGCCTATAACCGTATTAGTGATGAAAGAGTGACAGTTCATTCAAATATCTATGATCCAGACTATGTTATTGTAGTGGATGAAACTTTAATTGATGTAGTGGATGTAACAGCAGGACTTAAAAAAGAAGGTGCTATTTTAATTAATACAGAAAAAACACCAGAAGAGTTAAGACCAAGACTTAAAGGTTATGAAGGCCGCGTATGCACTATTGATGCACGTAAAATCTCTATGGAGACATTAGGCAAATACTTCCCTAACACGCCAATGCTTGGCGCTATTATTAAAATTGCTAAGATTATGGATGAGAATACTTTCATTACATCTATGGAAAAATCATTTAAACATAAATTTGCAAGTAAGCCACAGGTTATTGAACCTAATATGGCTGCAGTAAAAAGAGCATTAGAGGAGGTTAGAGGGTAATGACAGATAAAGATAAATGTATTGTTGAACCATTTACACCTTGGCAAGAAACTACTAAAGGTGGTGTTGTTACATCATCAGGAAATGCTCATTACTATGAGACAGGTGGATGGAGAGCAGATAAACCAGAGTGGGATACAGAAAAATGCAGACAATGCTTAATGTGTTTCCCTGTTTGTCCTGATAGCTCTATTTTAACAGAAGATAAAAAAATGATAGGTATTGATTACGACCACTGTAAAGGTTGCGGTGTATGTGCAAATGTATGTCCATTCCATGCAATCAACATGGTTAAAGCGTAAGGGGGAGAACAAGTTATGGCAATTCGTGATAAATTATCTGGTAACGAAGCCGTTGCCGTTGCAATGCGTCAAATTAATCCAGGAGTTGTAGCTGCATTTCCAATTACACCTTCAACAGAAGTACCTCAATACTTCTCAAGTTTTGTAAACAATGGACAAGTGGATACAGAGTTTGTACCTGTTGAGTCAGAGCACTCAGCAATGTCAGCTTGTATCGGTGCAAGTGCAGCAGGAGTGCGTGCTATGACTGCTACATCTGCAAATGGATTAGCACTTATGTGGGAGATGCTCTATATTGCAGCGTCATGTAGACTTCCTATTGTAATGGCTACAGTAAACCGTGCCCTTTCAGGTCCTATTAACATACATAATGATCATGCAGACTCTATGGGTGCTAGAGATTCTGGATGGATTCAAATTTACGGAGAAAATAACCAAGAAGCTTATGATAATGAAATTATGGCAGTTAAGATTAGTGAACATAAAGATGTACTGCTGCCCGTTATGAACTGCTATGATGGTTTCATTACCTCACATGCTATTGAAAATATCGAATTACTTGAAGATGATGTAGTGAAAAATTTTGTAGGTGCTTATAAACCAGAGCACTATTTGCTTAATCCAAATCAACCTATTGCAGTAGGACCACTTGATCTTCCAAACTATTACTTTGAACATAAACGTAATCAAGTAGAAGGTATGAGAAAAGCTAAAGACGTCATTCTTGAGGTTTCTAAAGAATTTGAGAAGCTTACAGGACGTTCTTATGGCTTATTTGAAGAATACAAAATGGATGAAGCTGAAAGAGTAGTAGTTGTAATCGGTTCTACAGCAGGCACAGCTAAAGCTGTAGTAGATGAACTTCGTGCTAAAGGCGAAAAAGTAGGTCTTATCAAAGTAAGGGTATTCCGTCCGTTCCCAGCAGAAGAAGTGGCTAAGGCGCTTGCAAACTGCAAGGCTGTTGCTATTATGGATAAATGTGATGGCTTCAACGGCAAAGGGGCGCCACTTTTTAATGAAGTATGTAGTGCACTTTATTTCGATGAAACAAAACCACTTGCTGTAAACTATATTTACGGTTTAGGTGGACGTGACGTACGTGTCGATGATATCGAAAAAGTATTTAGTGATCTTACAGAAATTGTGGCTAGCGGCAAAGTAGACGACCCATATCGTTACTTAGGCGTAGTAGATGCAAATTGTTAAGGAGGGGAAACTGATGGCATACAATTTAAAAGAGACAAGTCTTAAACCAGAAAGACTTACTGGAGGACATCGTATGTGTGCTGGTTGCGGTGCACCAGTCGTAGCACGCAGTGTACTTCGCGCACTTAAACCAGAGGATAAAGCAGTTATTACATCTGCTACAGGATGTTTAGAGGTTTCTACATTTATTTATCCTTATACAGCATGGAAAGATTCATTCATTCACTCAGCATTTGAAAACTCAGCAGTAACTTGTGCGGGAGTAGAAGCTGCTTATGTGAACATGAAAAAAACAGGTCAATTAGATGATACATATAAATTTATCGCTTTTGGTGGTGATGGTGGTACTTATGATATTGGTATCCAATCTCTTTCTGGTGCTATGGAAAGAGGTCATGACATGGTTTATGTATGTTATGACAATGGTGCTTATATGAACACAGGTATTCAACGTTCATCTGCAACACCAAAATATGCAGATACAACCACATCTCCAGCAGGTAAAGTTGTACCTGGTAAACAACAATATAGAAAAGATCTTACAGCTGTTATGGTAGCACATAATCTTCCATATATTGCTCAAACAGCTCCAATTGGTAACTTTAAAGATATCTATGAAAAAGCTGAGAAAGCAATCTATACAGAAGGACCAGCATTCCTTAATGTACTTGCACCATGTCCACGTGGATGGCGTTATGATACACCAAAACTTATTGAAATGGCACAATTAGCAGTAGATACATGCTTCTGGCCACTTTATGAAGTTGAAAATGGTGTATATAAATTAACTTATAAACCAAAAAATAAACGTCCTATTTCAGATTGGCTTGAAGCACAAGGTCGCTTCCGCCATATGGCAAAGGATGCAGAAAAAGTAGAGGAACTCCAACAAGAAGTTGATAGAAGATGGGATTTGCTTCTTGCAATGTGTGGAGAAAAATAAATAGAGAGAGGCTGCCTTGTGGCAGCCTCTTTTTAAGGAAATCTCCAGAGTGAAACTGCTTATCCTGATGAACTTTTGAGATGCTTGAATAGGGGAAAGGGTTTGCATAGGGGGGAGCAGTAGGGTGTGGGATAATGTGGGGAAGATGTGTATAAACTAAAATAAAATTATCAACAAAATGTGTATAAGTAGAGCAAAATCTGTGGATAGGGTAAAAAATGATAATTAGAGATACTAAATGTAGTAAATTGAAAGAAAATATTGACATATTTAGAAGAGCAATGCTATAATAGGTGTGGATAGGGTTGTGGATTAATTGTTCACATCTCTGTGTATAATTCGAACACACTTAAATCAATCCTGACTTTTGGCCACTCTTTTAGTGGCCCTTTTTTTGCCTTTAAACATGTATAAATCTTGTCCTAAATGTATAAACTTAAAAGAAAACATTTTTGGGATTCCTTTTATATGTGGAGGTTAAGGCATGAATTTACTGAATGAAATTAGAGATTATACCGATTATGTAAGACAAAACACTTATATATACAGTTTGCAAAAACAAGGCATAGATCTTTTAAATAAATTTATTACGCAGCAGATAGATGGGCCTACTCCTAAGAGAGGATATATAGAGATGATCGATTACTTTCTAGCAGTTTGGATCCCTAAACATAAGAAGTACTTAACAGTAGAAGAAGCTTTTAATATTGTTTATGCCTCTCAGGATTTACTTACTTTCATCCATAAGAAGTATGATAGAGAAGACAATACGCCACTTATTCTTGAGTACTATGGAGAAGAATACATGCGCTTGTATAGAGTGAATGAAATTGTAAGAAAAATGGTAGGGGACCCTGTTATTAGTATGAAACCTACAATTATTGATTTGCAGGGATATAAGGATTATAAGGAAAAGGTACAGCACAAAGATACTATGGCTATGTATGAGCAGGGGCTTTTTTGTATAGAAGAAATTAATGACGAGGGTTACCTGGTATTAAATAAGTTAAGTAACCATAAATGTTGCAGGGTACTTATGAGAAGAGATTGGATGTATCATTTTAAAGTAAACGATATTCTACAAGTCACTTTAAAAAGAAAGATTTTTTTTGTTTATTGGGAAATAGAGCAGTTCAAAGTTTATTATACAGAAAAGGCAGCTCGTTATCTTTAATACTTTTACTTCACCCTAAGATTGAGTATAATAATGAGAAGAAATAAAATGTAAGCTTTAAAGGTAAGGCAATTGCACAGAGCATATAAAGAAGATACAACAGTTATTGCAATTGCTAATATACATAGTGTGTACTTCTAATAAGAGCTGCTCATTAAATGACTAAGTTTTAAGCGGATGTAACGTATAAATAGACAAGTCTCCTCATATAGATGTCATAGGGAAAATAGAGGGGAGGCTATAATTTTGCAACCAATAAGTGATAGCCAAATGTATGGTTTATTTGAAGAACTTATTATAACTAAGCGTAGGCAGCGTATGATAGAAGAACGGTTATTTCAGGGAATGGCAAGACCTATACATCGGAAATGGATGTATGAACGTGTACAAGATCAGTATAAACATGAGAGAATGATTCAAGAGATAGCTAATATGTATTTAAATGAAGAGATTAAAATAGATGCAATAGAGCATAATACTATACCTAACTATTCTATTGTACAAGAATTAGGCAATAGATTAGAAGGCGTAGCAAGTAATATTCAATTAATGGCACACATTAGTCAGCCTATAGAGGATTTTAAACTTTATAAAATGATTAATAGTATGATGAGTGATGAATACATTTATCAGACTAGACTTGTAAAAATGCTTACTGAAAAGTAAGTCAATCCATACTAAAGAAAGAAGGTATTATAATGAAAGAAAGTTGTATTTTTTGTAAGATTTTAAAAGGAGATATTCCATCTTTTTGTGTATATGAAGATGAGAGCTTTAAAGTTATCTTAGATAGATTTCCAGCAAGTCGTGGACATGTCTTAATCTTGCCAAAGGAACACTACCAAGACCTTTTTGAATTACCAGATGAAATAAGTGCAAAGCTTTACCCATTAGCAAGAAAATTAGCTATAGCTATTAAAGATGCTGTAGGTGCAGATGGCATGAATATTATTCAAAATAATGGAGAGTCTGCAGGGCAGTCTGTATTCCATTTCCATATGCATCTTGTACCAAGATTTAAAGAGGATGGCATTGTTCTTAATAAAACTTCTCACGCAGATACAACATTAGAAGCTTTAGAAGAAGTAGCAGAACTTATCAAAAAGCAGTTAGAAGCTTAGTAGGTTAAGTTATATAGAAAAGTAATATGAAAGAGAAAAAAATTAAATAATGAAAGAATAACGAGCCATGAGTTTTGAATTAAAACTCATGGCTCGTTCATTTTAATTAAGCTACTTTTTCATCAAAGTATTCATGGTACCATACTAGGAACATGAATATAGTCCAGATTTTACGACTGTTATCTTTATGACCGTTTTTGTGTTCATCAAGAAGTTTAATAAGCATATCTTCATTGAAGTGCTTTTTAGCGACTGGACTAGTGAAAGCTTCTTTAACGATATTATAGTATTTATCTTCTTTAAGCCATACGCGGATAGGTACTGGGAAACCAAGTTTTTTCTTGTTTGCAGTAGCTGCTGGCATATTGCGTTTAGCAGCAAGACGCATAGCATATTTTGTATTTTCTTTATTAACGCGGTAGCGAAGTGGAATTTTAGTTGCAAGACGACAGACTTCTTTATCGAGGAATGGTACACGAAGTTCAAGAGAGTGTGCCATACTCATTTTATCTGCTTTAAGAAGAATATCTCCAGCAAGCCACATATGCATATCTAAGTACTGCATCTTTGTTACATCCGATTTATCTTTTACCTTGTCATAGAAAGGTTTAGTAAGCGCAATTGGAGCTTTTGCTGGTGTAGAAACTTTAAGAAGTTTTTTACGTTCATCAACAGAGAACATATAAGCATTTCCAATGAAACGCTCTTCAATTGTTTGAGCACCGCGGATAAGGAAATTTTTACCCTTGAAACCAAATGGTATAGCTTTGGCGAGTTTAGCAAGGAAAGAGCGAAGGCCTTGTGGCAAATTATGATATTTTTCATTATCAACAGGCTCTTTATAGATATTATAACCGCCAAATAACTCATCGGCACCTTCTCCTGAAAGGACAACTTTAACGTGCTCGCTTGCAAGCTGACTTACGAAGTAAAGTGCAACCGCAGCAGGGTCAGCTAGAGGTTCATCCATATGGTATTGAACTTTTGTAAGAGAGGACCAGTATTCCTCTGGTGTAATAACCTTATGGAAGTTCTCAATGCCAATTTCCTTTGAAAGTTCCTTAGCGTAGCTAATTTCGTTGTATTGTTCATTGTCAAACCCTACAGTGAAAGTTTTATCCCCTTTAAAGCAACTTGCTACATAGCTTGAGTCAACCCCACTAGATAAGAAACAACCGACTTCTACATCACTAATCTTGTGTGTTTTGATAGATTCTTTCATAGTTTGGTCGATAAGATCTACATATTCTTCAAGTGAACCTTCAGATTCATTAAATGTAGGTTCCCAATATCTTTTTATATCTAATTGACCATCTTTATAGGTGAAGAAATGCGCAGGTGGCAGTTTGAAAATACCTTTAAAGAAAGTTTCTTGCATAGGTGAGTATTGGAAAGTTAAATAATGTTCAAGTGCTTCTTCATTTAATTCTCTAGGTACATTTGGATGTTCAAGAAGAGATTTAATTTCTGAACCATATACAAAACGTTTGTTATCTTGGTAGTAGTAGAATGGTTTAATACCAAAGAAGTCACGTGCTCCAAATAGAGTTTGTTTCTCACGATCCCAAATAACGAAAGCAAACATACCACGAAGATGTGAAAGTAAGTCTGTACCGTATTCATCATAACCATGAACAAGTACTTCGGAGTCAGTATGTGTTTTAAAAACATAACCTTTTTGGATAAGGTTATCACGAATAGACTGATAGTTATAAATCTCACCATTGAAAGTAAGAACTAAAGTTTTATCTGTATTGTATAAAGGCTGAGAGCCTTCTTCTAAATCGATGATACTTAAGCGTCTAAATCCTAAAGCTGCAGAGTCATCAATAAATTGCCCGTCACTATCTGGGCCACGATGTATAATCTTATCCATCATAGCGGATAGCACCGGTTTTTTATTTTCAAGTTCTGTATCTACAAAGCCACAAAAACCACACATATGTAAGGGCCCCTTTCATAAAATATACATAAAAACTTTATCATATATTGTAGTTAAAAGCAATGAAGTCATTACTAAAGTATTGCCTTAAGAGCGTATTATAAACAGGCTAAATCATAAAATTATATAAAATCTATTTGATAAAGGACATCAGTTGACGGGTTATGGCAAAAAAGAGTATGATAAAAATATGAATTATATAAAAATAGGCGATTATAGGGTGCTTAGGATAGAGGAGAAAATATGACTACAATTAATGAAAAAGCATTAGAAATGCATGAAAAATGGCAGGGTAAATTAGAGGTTGTATCAAAAGCAAAAGTTAATAGTAAAGAAGACCTAGCCGTTGCTTATACACCAGGGGTAGCAGAACCTTGTAGAAAAATTAAAGAAAATAGAGAAGATGTTTACAAATATACAATGAAAGGCAATACTGTAGCTGTTATTTCAGATGGGACCGCTGTACTTGGACTTGGAGATATAGGTCCTGAAGCAGCTATGCCTGTGATGGAAGGGAAAGCCGTTCTTTTTAAAGAATTTGCAGGTATTAATGCAGTACCTATTTGTATAGATACAAAGGATACAGAAGAAATTATTAAATTTGTGAAGCAAATTGCACCAACTTTTGGTGGTATCAATCTTGAGGATATTGCAGCACCACGTTGTTTCGAAATTGAAGAGAGATTAAAAAAGGAACTTAATATTCCGGTATTCCATGATGATCAACATGGTACAGCTATCGTTGTACTTGCAGCAGTACTTAATGCCTTAAAGGTGGCTAAGAAACAAGTTGAAAATGTAAAAGTTGTTGTAAATGGGGCTGGCTCAGCGGGGGTTGCTATTACAAAACTGTTATTAAAAGCAGGTTTTAATAATATAATAGTAGTTGATAAGCTAGGTATGCTTGCAAAGGGCCAAGAATGGATGAATTGGGCTCAGAGGGAGCTTGCTGAAGAAACGAATAAAGAGTGTCAAATAGGGACATTAAAAGAGGCTTTAGTCGGTGCAGATGTATTTATTGGTGTATCAGCACCAAATATTGTAACAAGTGAAATGGTACAAAGCATGAATAAAAATGCTATCATCTTTGCTATGGCAAATCCAACGCCAGAGATTATGCCGGATGTAGCAAAAGCAGCAGGAGCACTTGTAGTAGGTACAGGAAGATCAGACTTCCCTAACCAAGTTAATAATGTACTAGTATTCCCAGGTATCTTTAAAGGTGCTTTACAAGCAAGAGTATCTCAAATTACAGAAGACATGAAATTAGCAGCAGCTAAGGCAATTGCACAAATGGTGCCAGAGAGTGAATTAAGTGAAGAATATATTTTACCAGCAGCCTTTGCCGAAGGCGTGGCGGACCATGTTGCTGAAGCTGTAAGAAGTGTAGCAAATAAGGAGGCATAGAAATTTGAAGACGATTGTATTAACTGGTGGTGGAACAGCAGGACATGTAACACCTAATATTGCACTTATTCCTTTTCTAAAGAAAGAGGGATGGAGTATACAATATATAGGAAGTAAAACAGGTATAGAAAAAGACCTTATCACAAAAGAGAATATTCCTTATCATGGTATCTCGTCAGGAAAGTTAAGAAGATATGTATCTCTTGAAAATCTAAAAGATCCTTTTAAAGTAGTAAAAGGGCTATTCGATGCGTATAGCCTACTTAGAAAGATTAAGCCCAACCTTGTATTTTCAAAAGGTGGTTATGTAACTGTTCCAGTTGTTTTAGCAGCTAAATTACTAGGTATTCCGGTTATTATTCATGAGTCTGATATTACTCCAGGTCTAGCGAACAAAATTGCATCAAAGGGTGCAAAGGAAATTTGTGTTAACTTTCCAGAAACACTTCAGTATGTAGGAAGCAAGGGCGTTTTAACAGGTACACCTATTAGAGAGGAACTCTTTAAGGGAGATGCTAATAAGGGGAGAAGCTTATGTAAGTTTACAAACCATAAACCTGTACTTCTTATGATGGGTGGTAGCCTTGGTTCAGTGAAAATTAATACATGCCTTAGGGAGGGCCTAGACACTTTAATAGAGGACTTTAATATTGTGCATATATGCGGTAAAGGCAATGTAGATGAAACGCTAAGGAATAAAGAAGGGTACTGTCAGTTTGAATATGCAGGGGAAGAACTTCCACACTTATTTGCTATGACTGACTTAATGCTTTCAAGAGCGGGGGCTAATGCATTAGCTGAAATTACAGCGCTGAAAATTCCGAATCTACTTATTCCTCTTTCACAAAATGCAAGTCGTGGAGACCAGATTTTAAATGCTAAATCTATGGAGAAAAGTGGTTATTCACTTGTATTAATAGAAGAGGATTTAACAAAAGATACTTTAATTAAGAAACTCTATGAACTTAGAGAGAATAGCGATGTATATAAAAATGCTATGAGAAGTGCTATGGATATAAGTGGTACGGAAAAGGTTATGACACAAATTCGTAAATACAAATAATAAAAGCCTTGTTCAGTGCAATACTGAACAAGGCTTTTATATGTTTTAAATGTATGAATTTACCACTCATGACTCATAATAGAGACGTATAAAAGTAAAAGATGAGGTGAGTTTATGGCGACAAAGTATATATTTGTTACAGGAGGCGTTGTATCAGGTCTTGGTAAAGGCATAACAGCAGCAAGTTTAGGTAGACTTTTAAAAGCGAGGGGACTTAAAGTAACTATTCAGAAATTCGACCCATATATCAATATAGATCCGGGGACTATGAGTCCTTATCAGCATGGTGAAGTTTTTGTAACACGAGATGGTGCTGAAACAGATTTGGATTTAGGACATTATGAAAGATTTATTGATGAGGATTTAAATAAGTATAGTAATGTAACAACAGGAAAAATTTATTGGTCTGTACTTAACAAAGAGCGTAAAGGAGACTACTTAGGTGCAACGGTACAAGTTATTCCTCATATTACAAATATGATTAAGGAATGTGTATATCGAGTAGGTAAAGTAGGTGAGGCAAGAGATGTTGTTATTACCGAAATAGGGGGAACAGTTGGGGATATTGAAAGCTTACCTTTCTTAGAGGCTATTAGGCAAGTAGCAACAGATGTAGGGCATGAAAATGTACTTTATATTCATGTAACCCTTATTCCTTACCTAGATAAGTCAGGTGAAATGAAGACAAAACCAACTCAGCATTCTGTAAAGGAATTACTTTCTATTGGGATACAACCAGATCTTATTGTATGTCGAACAGAACAGGTTATATCTCAAGAAATGAAAAATAAAATTGCTCTTTTTTGTAATGTAAATCCTAAGTGTGTTATTCAAAATTTAGATGCAAAGACTCTTTATGAAGTTCCACTTATGTTTGAAAAAGAGCAGTTAGCACAAATTGTATGTGAGAAGCTAGGCATTGAAGTGAAAGAACTAAATCTTGAAGAATGGGAGCTATTAGTAAAGAAAGAAAAAATTAAAAAACGTAAAGTTAAAATAGCGTTAGTAGGAAAATACGTAGAGCTACATGATGCTTATATTTCTATTGTAGAATCTCTTTATCATGCAGGTATACAGCTTGAAAGTGAAGTAGAGATTGAGTGGATAGATGCAGAAAAGATTAATAATAAGTCTAAGGCAGAACAAATCTTAAAAAAGGTAGATGGTATACTTGTTCCAGGAGGGTTTGGGGATAGAGGTATTGAAGGAAAAATACTTGCCATAGAATATGCACGTACAAAGATGATTCCTTTTCTAGGTATTTGCCTAGGTATGCAATGTGCGGTGATTGAGTACGCAAGACATGTAGTAGGACTTGAAGAGGCTAACAGCTCTGAAATTATGCAACAAACACCTTATCCAGTGATTGACATTATGGCAGACCAGAAAGATATAGAAGATCTTGGAGGAACTATGAGATTAGGGGTTTATCCTTGTGTGCTTAAGAAAGATACATTTAGCTATGAAGCATATAAGGAGTGTCTAATAGAAGAAAGACATAGACATCGTTATGAATTTAATAATAAATATAGAGACTTATTAGTAGATCAAGGATTAAGGATAGCAGGAACCTCTCCAGATGAACATCTAGTAGAAATAGTAGAAGTACCCAATCATCCTTGGTTCGTAGGTGTACAATTCCATCCAGAGTTTTTATCTAGACCTAATAGACCACATCCTTTATTCATGAAATTTTTAGAGAAAGCTGTAGAAAAAAATATGTCATAAAATAGGTGAAAAGGATGAAAACAGTTTACTAATTCGAGTTTTCTGTATATTATAAAGTCAATAAAGAGATAAAAGGTTTTATATAAGTATATTAAAAAGGGGGCTGCTATGAAGTTATCAGTAAAAATCGCTAGTATTTTTGTAGCAATGACTGTAATAACAATTATATTGCACTTGATGTTATCTAATGTAATGGTGGACTATTTGTATCAAGGGGAGGTGACACGCATTACTGGCATTACATCAGATATTATGAGTAGGCTGCAAGGGGAAAAAGATAAGCTTATTAGTAGGGCAAAAGACTATAAAGAATTGATACCTCATATTATTAGAATAGATGAGGAGC
The DNA here is from genome assembly GCF_014384995.1 of Zhenhengia yiwuensis. Taxonomy (GTDB): domain Bacteria; phylum Bacillota; class Clostridia; order Lachnospirales; family Cellulosilyticaceae; genus Zhenhengia; species Zhenhengia yiwuensis. The sequence goes on from NZ_JACRSY010000016.1 coordinate 47,900, forward strand.
ATGATGTTGACTTTATGCAAGAACTTAGTATATATAAGTGGTTTGAAAATGATGGGATACAGAGCAAGATCATTTTATCTCCAGAATTTAGAGTTTATAAAACATATTATGATAAAGAAGGAAAAGCAATAGAGAAAACTGAAGTAGATACCCTTATTAAAGAGGCTAAAAGACTTATTCATAATACAGATCAAAGTTTTGAAGGCGTTATTTCTACCAATAATCATCCTTATATTGTAGCTATATATCCACTTATAGATGGGGGAGAAAAAGAACATAAGGGATACTTTATGGCCGTAGAGACAATAGACCAAGAGATGATAGAGAATATAGGAGATAATTTGAAAAGACGTGTGGATTTAACAAATAGGTTAGATTCATCTAGAGCTCATAATCTAGAGGAAAGCTATATAGGCTTACCTATTCAGCTTGTTTATGACAAGTCTATTATTGAAAGTTATACACCTGTTGGTACTGCTAATGCAGAGGAAAAGTTTTATATAAGGTTAATAGAACCTTTAGTAGCAAAACAGAGTATGAAGCGGAATATAGAGGCCTTAACAGGTATTTCAATGATAGGATGTATTATTACAAGTTGCATCTTGGGGATTTGGGTAGAAAAGCTTGTAGTAAAACGTATTGTAAAAATAAATAAACAGATTAACACTATTCATAGCTCACAGGATTTATCAAAACGTATAGAAAAAGATGAAGTAAATGATGAAATAGGACTATTGCAAGAAGATATCAATAGAATGTTTGCTTCTTTAGAACAAGCTAATGAACAAATTTTATTAAATGAAAAGAAGTATAGTAGCGTATTAAGCACTATGACAAATGGATTTGCATGTTATAGGGTAAAGAAAGATGAATTAGGACAGTATAAAGATGCTATTTGTGAAGAATGCAATGATGCACTAGGTGATTTGTTAGGAGTTTCTAAAGAAAAATTAATCAATCATACCATTCACGAATTATCTCATCTAGCAGGTATCGATGATAGGCACATACAAGAAATTTTAGGACAAGTATGGCGAACAGACAGAACATATACCTTAAGTCAAGTTGCTCTAAAAGGAGATAAGTGGGTATCTATTACATTATATAGCATACAGCAAGGGTATTTTGCTATTATTATGAATGATATTACAATCTTAAAGCATTACTCAGAAGAGATGAAATATCTTGCCAAATATGATTCTTTAACAAACCTTAAGAATAGACATAGCTTATATGAACATTTAGATTACCTGAAGAAAATGAATGTATCTTTTGTTATTTATTTTATAGACCTTGATAATTTCAAGACTTTAAATGATACAGTAGGCCATATTGAGGGAGACAAGGTACTATGTGCTACTGCAAAGGAACTCATGGAATTGGCTAATGATGATATAACTGTAGGAAGATTAGGTGGAGATGAATTTATTGTTATCAGAGAAGGAGAATTTGCACCTAATGAAATAGCCCAATTTGGACAGGATCTTTTAAATAGAGTTAATAAGAAGTTTGAGTATGCTTCTTATAATTTTGCTATTAAGGCAAGTATAGGGATCAGTATTTATCCATATCAAACGACTGATATTAATACCTTGCTTAAATATGGTGATATTGCTATGTATAAGAGCAAGAAAAAGGGTGGCAATAGTATCCAAGTGTTTACAGATCAGATGTCAGAAGAATTAGAAGTAGAGGCAAGCTTAAAAGATGTGATAGCAAGAGGAGAAATCGTCCCATACTATCAGCCTATTTTTGATATACATAAGAATAAGATTGTAGGTGCAGAAGTTCTTTCAAGGTGGATTAGAAATGGGGAAGTACTGCTTCCAGAGGTATTTATACCAGTTGCTAAGCGAATAGGGTGTATAGTAGAGATTGATTATTTAATGTTAGATAAGGCTTGTGAATTTGGGCAGAAGTGGCATATGAATGGATACACGGATTTTGAAATATATGTGAATATGTCTTATAGGTCACTTAAAAGACCTAATTGTGTAGAGGTTATTAAAGGTATTCTCAATAAATATCATATTAATCCTGAGTTTATTAGGTTAGAGATAACTGAAGATGAAGTGTTAGATTATCCAGAGTATATTGTAAAAGTTCTAAATGAGATTAAAGCATTAGGGATAAAAATATCTTTAGATGATTTTGGTATAGGGTACTCTTCTTTTAATCATATTAAAGTACTTCCATTAGATATATTGAAAATAGATCAGATACTTGTAAGTAGAATAGAAAAAGATGAAAGAAATGTAGCGATTATAGGGACACTTATAGGATTAGCTCATATATTAGGGCTAGAAGTAATATGTGAGGGTGTTGAAGTAAGTCAACACATAGATATATTGAAGGAAATAAAATGTGATAAAATCCAAGGTTATTATATTAGCCAACCGGTAGAAGAAATGTTGTTTTACAAATGTTTTGAGTATTATAGTATAAATTAAGAAGGAAAAATATATAAAAAAGCTAGAGGCTTAGCCTCTAGCTTTTTTATTAAATAATTTTAGTTGTCCAGTCTTCTACATTCCATACATCTGTTACAAAGCTTTCATAAAAGTAAGGTTCATGACATACAAGAACAACTGTACCTTTAAATTCTTTAAGTGCTTTTTCCAGCTCATCTTTAGCATCCACATCTAAGTGATTTGTTGGTTCGTCTAGAACAAGAAGATTAAGTTCCTGAAGAAGAATTTTGCAAAGACGCACTTTAGCATTTTCTCCACCTGATAAAACTTTCATAGGGCTTGTAATATGATCTGTTGTAAGGCCACATTTAGCAAGTTCAGAACGTGCTTCATGGTTTGTAAGAGATGGGTACTCATTCCAAAGTTCATCAAGTGCAGTATTGTTGTTATCACGAGAGTCTTCTTGAGCAAAGTAACCGTACTCAACATTTTCACCAAATTCTACTTCACCACTAATTGGTTTAAGGATACCAAGAAGTGTTTTAAGAAGTGTAGATTTACCAAGACCATTTACACCACAGATAGCAATTTTTTTACCACGTTCAATGTTGAAATTAAGTGGTTTTGTAAGTGGTTCATCATAACCGATTACAAGGTCACGAGCTTCAATAAGGAAACGGCTAGGTGCTTTAGAGAATTTAAAGTTGAAAGTAGGCTTGATTTTTTCTTTTGGTTTTTCAATCATTTCCATTTTATCAAGCTGTTTCATACGGCTTTTTGCCATACCTGTTGTAGCAACACGTGCTTTATTACGTGCAATAAAGTCTTCAAGTTTATCAATTTCTTTTTGTTGACGTTCATAAGCTTTTTCTTGTTGACGTTTTTTGAGTTCATATAAACGTAAAAACTCATCATAGTTACCTACATAACGTGTAAGTTCACAATCCTCTACATGGTAGATGAGGTTACATACATCATTAAGGAATGGAATATCATGTGATACAAGAATAAAGGCATTGTCGTAGTTTTGAAGGTAGCGCTTAAGCCACTCAATATGGTTAACATCAAGGTAGTTAGTAGGCTCATCCAGAATAAGGATAGTAGGGTTCTGAAGAAGAAGTTTAGTAAGAAGAACTTTTGTACGTTGACCACCACTTAGTTCGTCTACTTTTTTATCAAGACCAATTTCCCCAAGGCCAAGGCCACTTGCAACTTCATCAATCTTTGAATCAATAATATAGAAACCACTTGTATCTAAGATGTTTTGGATTTCTGCTGCATCTTCCATAAGTTTAGTCATTTCTTCGTCAGAGCAGTCACTCATTTTTTCATAATGGCCAAGCATCTCTTGTTCAAGTGTGAATAAATTATCAAATGCTAAACGTAAGTTATCACGAATAGTTGTACCAGGAGTAAGTGCAGAATGCTGATCAAGGTAACCAACTGTTACACGGTTTGACCATTCTACAGTACCTTCATCTGGCATAAGCTTACTAGTAATAATATTTAAGAATGTTGATTTTCCTTCACCATTGGCACCAACTAGAGCAACGTGTTCCCCTTTTAATAAACGAAAAGATACATTTTCTAAAATGCTACGGGAACCAAAGCCATGAGTTACATTTTTTACTGTTAAAACACTCATATATTGTCTCCTTTTAATGATTTTTACTTTTCTATGATAATAAAAAAGTCATAAAAAGTAAAATGAATTAATTGGGAAGAGACAACGTGTATAAAAATAAGCAGAAATAACTTATATGCATTATAGTGATAAGTGTATAAACAATAAGGACTACATTAACGCAGATATGGCAAAGTTTAAGATTACCATTGGGAAGCTCTTCAAGTTTAGCAAGAATATAAATAATAAGGAGCGCAGGAATGATAAGCTTAATTATAATGCTTAGGAAGGGGTCATCTACCACGCTTACCATGATGCTATTAATCTCTTTGAAAAGGCCTGTCTTAAGGAGCCCAAAGGTAAATACAATATCTACTGCATTAAGAATATAAAGAAGTGTGAGCTTGTCACGTAGTTTATCTATGGATAGATCTTTTAGTAGTTTAATCATAGTATACCTCCTATAAGGGAAGTATTGCCAACAAGGTATAATCTTTAATCCAAAAAAACAATACTTGACAATAGAAATGTTGTTGCATATACTTTGAATATAAAATAATTTGATTAACAAAGTATTAATTCACAAGAGTGGAGGCGAGAGATTTGCAGAATACTGCAAAAGTAGTCAATGAATTGCTAGTAGAACTATTTAATGAAATTTTAACCATTGAAAAAGCTGCACTCCAAGAAAGTCCATTTAAGGACTTATCTATTACAGAGATGCATGTTATTGAGGCCATTGGTATGGGCTCAAGAACTATGACGGATGTTGCAGATCAATTAGGGATTACAGTAGGTACATTAACTACATCTATTAACCGATTAGTAAAGAAAGAATATGTTACAAGACAGCGTTCAGAAGATGATAGAAGATATGTAGAGATTGCCTTAGCACATAAAGGAAAGCTTGCATATAGAGTACACGAGAACTTCCATCAAGTTATGGTCAATAACATGATAGATGGGTTATCTAATGAAGATAATGAGGTGCTCATCGCTTCTTTGACAAGGCTTTCTAATTTCTTTAAAGAGAAGTATCACCTTGTAAAAAAATAGAAAGGAGTGATACAGCCATGTATGGAGTAAAACTTTTAGGAGTGGGAAAGGCAGTGCCTAAGTATTGTATGACTAATGAGGATATGTCAAAGGTTGTAGATACGTCAGATGAATGGATTACATCTAGAACAGGCATTAGCCAAAGATATCTTTCAACGGGCGAAAGTACGACTGATCTTGCAGTCACTGCAGCAAAAGAAGCTCTTGAAAGAGCCAATATAAACGCTTCAGATATTGATCTTATTATAGTAGCAACTATTACACCTGATTATGTTATGCCAAGTGTAGCTTGTAGAGTACAGGCAGCTATAGGGGCTGGACATGCTACAGCTTTTGATATAGCAGCTGCGTGTAGCGGATTTTTATATGGAGCTAAAATTGGAACAGATGCTATTAAGGCAGGTTCAGCAACTAATGTGCTTGTTATAGGAGCTGAAGTGCTTAGTAAGACTGTAGACTGGACAGATAGAGGAACATGTGTGTTGTTTGGAGATGGAGCGGGTGCTGCAATTTTTTCTAAACATCATAAAAATCACATAATTAATATCTATACTGAGAGTAATGGTGCGGGCGGCCATGTGCTGACCTTACCTGGGACAAGTCTTAAAAATTGTGTAGTTCAAGAAGAACCTCGCTCACCTTATATGTACATGGATGGTAGGGCAGTTTATAAGTTTGCAACAACTGTTGTACCAACAAGTATAGAGAAAGTATTAGAAGGTACCTCATATGCATTAGAAGATATCCGCTATTTTATTTTACATCAAGCGAATTCTAGAATTATGGATAGTGTAGCTAAAAAATTAGGTGTACCATCTGACAAGTTCTTTAAGAATTTAAATCAATATGGTAATACTTCATCTGCAAGTATTCCAATGGCACTTTATGATGCGGCACAGCAGCTAAATTCAGGAGATGCCATTGTGCTTAGTGGGTTTGGTGGTGGACTTACATGGGGCAGTATGCTCCTTACATGGGATTAGTTCCTATTAGGCCTTAGGGCTTTAAGGATATATAAATTATTAAACATTAAACTTTAGGAGGATTTGAAAATGGTATTAGAAAAATTACAAGAAATCGTAGCAGACAAATTAGGAGTAGACGCTTCAGAAGTAGTTGAAACAGCACGTTTCAAAGAAGATTTAGAAGCAGATTCATTAGACTTATTTGAAGTTGTTATGGCTCTTGAAGATGAATTTGGTGTATCTATTTCAAACGAAGATGTTGAAGGTATTAAAACAGTAGGTGATGCTGTTAACTACATCACAGAAAGACAATAAAGAGTTGTTAAGCAGATTAAATAAGGAGATTGAAGTATGAACAAGATATGCGATATGTTAAACATTCAATATCCTATTTTCCAAGGTGCCATGGCATGGATCGCTGACCATGCCATAGCAGCTGCTGTATCAGAGGCAGGGGGATTAGGGATTATTGCAGCAGGTAATGCACCCGCTGACTGGCTTAGAGCAGAGATTAGAGCTTTAAAAGAGATTACAAGCAAACCATTTGGAGTAAATATTATGCTCCTTAGCCCACATGCTGAAGATGTTGCTAAAGTTGTAGTAGAAGAAGGTGTAACAATCGTTACTACAGGTGCAGGCGATCCTAGTAAATACATGAATATGTGGAAAGAAGCAGGTATTAAAGTTATTCCAGTTGTGCCATCAGTAGCCCTTGCAAGAAGAATGGAAAAACAAGGTGCAGATGCAGTTGTAGTTGAAGGCTGTGAAGCAGGTGGGCATATTGGTGAACTTACAACTATGGTACTTACACCACAAGTTGTAGATGCAGTAAATATTCCAGTTATTGCAGCAGGCGGTATTGCAGATCATAGAGGGTTTGCAGCAGCTATGATGCTTGGAGCAGACGCTGTTCAAATTGGAACAAGATTCTTAGTAGCTAAAGAATGTACAGTACATGAAAACTACAAACAACGTGTACTTAAAGCAAGTGATATTGATACTGTAGTAACAGGAAGAAGTACAGGACATCCAGTAAGAGCACTTAGAAACAAGCTTTCAAGAGAGTTTGCTAAACGTGAAAAAGAAGGTGCAAGTGTAGAAGAACTTGAAGCATTAGGTGCAGGTGGATTAAGACTTGCTGTAGTTGAAGGTGACGTGATTAACGGAACTGTTATGTCAGGTCAAATTGCTGGTATGATTAAACAAGAACAAACAGCAAAAGAAATGATTGAAGAAATCATGACAGAAGGCAACAGAGTATTAGCGCAGATAGGTTAATAGAAAAAATACTTTGAATTTAAAACTTTGAAAATCAAACTAGAGGTAGGGTGGTAAAAATGAAAATCGCATTCTTATTTTCAGGTCAAGGTGTGCAGTACGCAGGTATGGGTAAAAATTTATACGAACATTATACAGAGAGCAAAGAAGCTTTCGACTGTGCTTCAGACATATTAGATTGGGATATTAAAGAAGTATGTTTTGAAGACAAAAACGCACTTATTAATCAAACACGTTATACGCAAGCTGCACTTTTTACCACAAGTATTGCTGCCTTTAATGCTGCAAAGACACAAGGTATTGTGCCTTCAGCGGTACTAGGATTTAGCTTAGGAGAATACAGCGCTTTAGTAGCAAGCGGAGCGTTGAACTTTGAACAAGCACTTAAACTTGTAGATAAGAGAGCCTTTTATATGGATGAATGTGCCAAAGAAAGAGATGGAGGTATGGCAGCTGTTATTGGACTTCAAAAAGAAATGATTGATGAAGTATGTCAATGTATTCAAAATGAAGGATTGGAACTAGTAGTAGCAAATGATAACTGCCCAGGTCAAGTAGTTATCTCAGGTGAAAAGACAGCAATTGAAAAGGCTACCCCACTTTTAAAAGAAAGAGGTGCAAGGCGCATCATGCCGCTTAATGTAAGTGGAGCGTTCCATAGTCCACTTATGGAGGAAGCAGCAAAGAACTTAAAAGAAGAACTTATACACTTTAACTTTAATGAAGTTACAACACCTATTATCAGTAATGTTACAGCTTCTTATATGAATAAAGATGAAGTGATTGAAAATATTCCACTTCAAATCGTAAAAGGTGTACGTTTTAGAGAAAGTATTGAAAAACTTATTGAAGAAGGGTTTGATACTTTTATTGAGATTGGTGTTAAGAAAACACTTTGTAATTTTGTAAGCAAAATTTCATCGGATGTTAAAGTGCTTAATATAGAAGATGAAGCATCATTACAAAATGTATTGGAATTTTTAGGAGGCAAGCAATGTTAAAAGATAAAGTAGCAGTTATTACAGGTAGTAGTAGCGGGATTGGTAAAGAAATTGCACATACATTTGCAAAGAATGGTGCCAAAGTTGTAGTAAACTATCCATTTGAAAGATCAGCTGCTGAGGCAGAAGCTGTAGTAGAAGAAATCAAATCAAATGGTGGTGAGGCGATAGCTGTTATGGCAGACGTTTCAAACTTTGAACAAGCAAAAGAGCTTATGAAAATAGCAGTAGATACATTTGGGGCGTTAGATATTCTTGTAAACAATGCGGGGATTACAAGAGATATGCTTCTTCTAAGAATGACAGAAGAGGAATTTGATAACGTTATCAATATCAACTTAAAAGGTGTATTTAACTGCATGAAACATGCAACACGTATCATGATGAAAAAAGGCGGAAGCATTATCAATATGTCTTCTGTAGTAGGACTTCATGGTAACATTGGTCAATGTAATTACTCAGCATCTAAAGCAGGTGTAGTAGGTATGACAAAATCAGCGGCAAAAGAATTTGCGTCTAAAAGCCTACGTGTAAATGCTATCGCACCAGGATTCATTGTATCTAATATGACAGATAAACTTCCAGAAGCAATTAAAGAAAATACACTTAAAGGTATACCGCTTAATCGCTTTGGAAATGTCCAAGAAGTAGCAAATGTAGCATTATTCTTAGCAAGTGATTTATCAAGTTATGTAACAGGCGAAGTCATCAAAGTTGATGGCGGCATGGCTATGTAATTTTAATGAGGAGGAAAACCATGCAAAATAGAGTTGTTATTACAGGTATTGGAGTTGTATCACCGCTAGGTAACACAAAAGAGGAGTTTTGGAACAACCTTAAAGAAGGTGTATGCGGTATTAATCGTATTAGCAAATTTGAATTAACAGAAGGTTATGATGTTACACTTGCGGCTGAGGTAAAAGACTTTGATGCAAGTAAATATATAGAAAAAAGAGAAGTACGTAGATTAGATCTTTTCTCTCAATATGCTATTTATGCAGCAAAAGAAGCTCTGCAAGATGCAGGCATTGATATGGCAGAAGAAGATGCTACAAAGGTAGGCGTTATCGTAGGTTCAGGTATTGGTGGTCTTGGCACTATTGAATCAGGAATGAAGACACTTTTGGAAAGAGGACCAAAACGTGTTTCTCCGTTATTTATTCCTATGGTTATTTCTAATATGGGAGCCGGTAATGTAGCTATTTATACAGGAGCAAAAGGTATTTGCACAAGTATGGTGACAGCATGTGCTACAGGTACCCATTGTATTGGGGAAGCATACCGTGCGCTTCAAAAAGGAACCAATAATGTCATTTTAGCAGGTGGTGCTGAAGCATCTATTACACCTATGGGTATCGCATCCTTCCAATCACTTACTGCATTATCTAAGTCAGAGGATCCGAAACGTGCCTCTATCCCATTTGATAAAGAAAGAAATGGGTTTGTTATGGGTGAAGGAGCAGGAATCGTTGTAATGGAAACATTAGAGCATGCTTTAAATAGAGGTGCAAATATTTTAGCTGAAGTAGTAGGTTATGGTGCTACAGGCGATGCTTATCACATTACTTCGCCAGATCCAGAAGGTGAGGGTGCTGCAAGAGCTATGGCAGAGGCTATTAATGAAGCGGGTATTACACCAGATGCTGTAGGTTACATCAATGCACATGGAACAAGTACAGAGTATAATGATAAATTTGAAACACTAGCTATTAAAAAAGTGTTTGGTGAGGATACAAAAGTAGCAATAAGTTCTACAAAATCTATGACAGGACACCTTTTAGGTGCTGCTGGTGCGGTAGAAGTCATTGCCATTGCTAAAGCGTTAGAGGAAGGCTTTATTCCGCCAACTATTGGATATGAAGTACCAGATGAAGAGTGTGACCTTGATTATGTACCCAATATAGGGAGGGTAGCAGAACTTGAATATGCACTCAGCAACTCACTCGGATTTGGAGGTCATAACGGAACAATTCTTCTTAAAAAGTGGAAAGGGGAAGTATAATGGATATTAAACTTGTTAAAGAGCTTATGAATGAATTTAAAGACTCAGATCTTACAAAAGTTAAGCTTAAAAACGATGAGTTTGAAATTGAAATTGAACGTACGGCACAAGTAGTGCCTATGGCAACACCAAGTGTAGCACCAACCACGCAGCAAGTAGCAACCACGCAGATTAATATTGAGACTCCAGCAGAGGTTAAGTCCGAAGATGGTTATGAAGTAAAAGCGCCTATGGTAGGGACCTTCTATTCTTCAAGTGCACCTGATAAGCCTGAGTTTGTAACAGTAGGCTCTAAGGTGAAAAAAGGAGATACTATCTGCATTATTGAAGCCATGAAACTTATGAATGAAGTAGAAGCAGATAGAGATGGTGAGATTGTAGAAATTTTAGTAGAAAATGAAGAGATGGTTGAGTTTGACCAACCACTATTTATCATTAGATAAGGAGAGGTGACATGTTAAACACACAACAAATTATGGAAATCATCCCTCATAGATATCCATTTTTATTAGTAGATAAAGCTGAAATTCATGAAGATGGTAGGGGGGCTACGGGGTATAAGAATGTAACGATGAATGAACCATTTTTCCAGGGGCATTTTCCAGGTCTTCCTGTAATGCCAGGTGTTCTTATTATAGAAGCGCTTGCGCAAGTGGGTGCGATTGCTATTCTTTCACAAGAAGAATTTAAAGGAAAAGTAGCTTTCTTTGGTGGTATTAAAGAAGCACGCTTTAAAGAGAAAGTTGTTCCAGGTGATACTTTAAAGCTGGAGTGTAAACTTGTTAAACAAAGAGGACCTATTGGAATTGGAGAAGCAGTAGCAACTGTAGATGGAAAAGTAGTAGCAAAAGCAGAATTAACATTTGCTATAGGCTAGGAGGTATCATGGTGATAAGCAAAGTATTAGTTGCTAACAGAGGTGAGATTGCTGTACGTATTATTAGAGCATGTCGTGAGATGAATATTGAGACAGTAGCCATTTACTCAACAGCAGATAAAGATTCACTTCATGTGAAGTTAGCAGATGAAGCTGTATGTATCGGTAAACCTTTGCCAAGAGATAGTTACTTAAATATAGAGAGCATTATTACAGCGGCAGTTTTAACTGGGGCAGATGCTATCCATCCTGGTTTTGGATTCTTATCGGAGAATGCTAAATTTGCCCGTATATGTCGTGAATGCAATATTAAGTTCATTGGACCAACACCAGAAATGATTGAACTTATGGGAGATAAAGCACGTGCACGTCAAATGATGATTGAAGCAGATGTGCCTGTTGTACCTGGTTCGGAGGGCACTATAGATACTGCCCAAGATGCAAGAGTGCTTGCTAAATGTATTGGTTATCCTGTTATTTTAAAAGCAGTAGCAGGTGGCGGTGGACGTGGTATGCGTATTGTATGGAATGAATCCGAAATTGAAATGGCTTTTAATACAGCAAGGAATGAGGCACTTTCAGCTTTTGGTGATGGAAGTATGTATTTAGAAAAATATATTGTAGAACCAAGACATATTGAGTTTCAGATTTTAGGTGATGCTTATGGTAATGTTGTACATCTAGGCGAAAGAGACTGCTCACTTCAAAGAAGACATCAGAAGGTCATTGAGGAAGCACCATCACCTTGCATATCACCAGCACTTCGTAAGAAGATGGGTGAAGCAGCCATAAGAGCAGCAAAAGCTGTAAAATATGAAAATGCAGGTACAATAGAGTTTATTTTAGATAAAGATAGAAACTTCTTCTTTATTGAGATGAACACACGTATTCAGGTAGAACATCCTGTTACAGAAATGATTACAGGTATAGATTTAATACGTGAACAAATTAGAATTGCATCAGGGGAACGCTTACAGTTTACTAATAAAGATATCCAGATTAAAGGTCATGCTATTGAATGTCGTATTAATGCAGAGAATCCTAAACTTAACTTTAGACCTTGTGCAGGTAAAATTGTAGAGCTTCATTTACCAGGCGGTAGAGGTGTACGTGTAGATACAGCTATTTATCCAGGATATAGTGTACCACCGACGTATGATTCTATGCTGGCAAAGATTATTGCTTATGGAGATACACGCGAGGAAGCACTTAGTATTATGAGGCGTGCGCTTGCTGAAGCTGTTATAGAAGGCATTGATACCAATATTGATTTCCAATATGATCTTATTCATACAGATGCATTCAATGAAGGATACTTTGACACATCTTTTATAGAAAAGAATTTAGATTCAATTTTAGGAGAGGAGTAGTCGTATGTTAAGTGCATTAATAGGTAGACAAAAAAAATATGCTCAGACTAAAACTACTCAGTCTAAACCTGAAGTTCCAAAAGGAATGTATACAAAGTGCCCACACTGTAAGAAGAATATTTATGTCATAGACTTAATTGCTAATATTGGTGTGTGCACTTACTGTAATGGACATCTTCCTATTTCTCCAAGTGCTAGAATCAGTAAACTTATCGATTTAGATAGCTTTGAGGAATTTGATAAAGAAATGAAAAGTGCCAATCCGCTTGAATTTGAGGGTTATGAAGATAAGATAGAAACTACGATGAAAAAGGTTGAGCAAAATGAAGCAGTTATAACAGGTAAGGGGAGAATAGGTGGTATTGAAACGGTCCTTGCTGTTATGGATAGTAGGTTCATTATGGGAAGTATGGGATCAGTAGTAGGAGAGAAGATTACGCGCGCTATTGAGTATGCTACAGCGCATGAACTCCCTATTATTATCTTTTCTGCTTCTGGTGGTGCGAGGATGCAGGAGGGGATTATATCCCTTATGCAGATGGCTAAAACAAGTGCTGCACTTGCAAGACATGATGAAAAAGGTTTACTTTATATCAGTGTCTTAACGAATCCTACAACAGGTGGGGTTACAGCAAGTTTTGCTATGCTAGGTGACATTATTATTGCAGAACCTAATGCACTTATTGGCTTTGCTGGCCCACGTGTAATCGAGCAGACTATTCGCCAGAAGCTTCCTCAAGGATTTCAACGTTCAGAGTTTTTACTTGAACATGGTATGATTGATTGTATTGTAGAACGTAAAGATATGAGAGATAGCCTCTATAAACTCCTTAAATTCCATGCAAAGGAGGGACAAGATGGAGAATACTAAAAAACTAGAACATCTTAGACGTATGATTGATGAATTGGCTTCTTTAGAAGAAAACTTGGAGATTAATCAAGAAATTAAACGTCTTCAGTCTATTGCAGCAAAATTGGAAAGAGAGATTGCTGAAAATTATTCAGCGTGGGATAAAGTACAAATTGCACGTATGATAGATCGTCCTAGAGGATCTTTCTATATTCAGGAAATGGTCACAGATTTCATAGAGCTTCATGGTGATCGTAACTTTAAAGATGACAAAGCGATTATTGGTGGTATTGGAAAAATTGGTAATCATGTAGTCACCATTATTGCTCAGAATAAAGGAAAGTCAGCAAAAGAAAATGTAGAGCGTAACTTTGGTATGCCTCATCCAGAAGGGTATCGTAAGGCACTACGCCTTATGCAACAGGCACAGAAGTTTGGGAGGCCGATAGTATGTCTCATTGACACACCAGGTGCTTACTGTGGCCTTGGAGCAGAGGAACGTGGACAAGGAGAGGCTATTGCACGTAATCTTATGGAGATGGCTAGATTGAAAACACCTATTATTGCAGGAATTATAGGTGAAGGTGGTAGTGGTGGTGCTTTAGCACTTGGTGTAGCTGATAAAGTATTTATGCAGGAGAATACTACTTATTCTATTCTTTCACCAGAAGGTTTTGCGAGTATTTTATGGAAAGATAGTGCAAAGGCAAAAGAGGCTGCAGAAATTATGAGGATTACAGCTTCAGACCTTCTTGAAAATCATATTATTGATGATATTGTAACTGAACCTTTAGGAGGTGCACATAAAGATCCATTTAGTGCAGCTCAGTTACTTAAGACGTATATCATAGAAAAGCTAGATGAGTTAGGTGCTATGAGTACAGATGTATTAGTCAATAAACGCTATGAGCGCTTTAGAAAATATGGAAGTTTTTACGAAAATTAAAATAAGAGCATCCTAATAGCTTTTGGCTATTAGGATGCTTTTGTTTTGGGCATACTTAAAGTAATTATCAAAGGTAGGGTGAGATGAAAATGAAAGAAAAGTATTTTGAAGGATGGTACTTTAAGTGTGCTACAGCAGATCAAACACTTGCTGTAATTGTGGGAAGTACACAAGGGATAGAACCCGTAGCTTTTATACAAGTATTAAGCTCTAAAGATTTAAAGAGTTATTATATTTCATACGATATAGAATCTTATTTTTACCGCACGGAGCCTTTTCATATCCAAATAGAAGAGAATATCTTTACATCAACTTATATGAAATTGCATATTAAAGAAGAAAATTTAATTTTAGAGGGGAAGATAGAATTTAAATCTCTTACTCCACTGTCACGCAAGTTATGGAAAAGAGGTTTGATGGGGCCATTTGCTTATTTACCTTTTATGGAATGTTACCATGATATAGTCTCTATGCAACATACGTTGCAAGGAGAAATACATTTAAATCATACGCTATATGATTTTAACAGAGGTAAGGGATATATAGAAAGAGATTGGGGAACGAGTTTTCCAAGTAGTTATATATGGATACAATGCAACCATTTTAGACGAGAGGACTTATCTTTTATGTTGGCTATAGCCAAGATACCTTTTTTAGGAATGTCTTTTACAGGTGTACTGTGTACATTAAGTATAAAAGGAAAAACAAGGATATTTACCACTTATACAGGGGCATCAATACAATTTTTTAAAGATGAACCAGAGTCCCTTCTTATAACAATTAGACAAGGTAAAGAACTTATACATGTAAAGGTGGATAAAAAGGAAGGAAGTGTCTTAAAAGCACCTAATAAGGGAGCAATGTTAAGGGAAATAGATGAAGCACTTGGAAGTACTATGGAACTTAATATCTTTTATGACCATCAACTTAGAGTCTGTGAAAAAGGCATAAATGTAGGATTTGAGAGAGTAGGTAAACTAGAAGAACTTTAATCATAAAACAAGTTAAGGAGGGCATATGAATAAAGGTAGAGACGCGCTTAGAATTTAGCTTTGTAAGAATTGGAGGGGGGAATTATGATGAGTCTTAAAAAACAGCTTATAAAGAACTATATTAAGATGCAACTTTTGAGTAATATGCCAGGAGAATTACACATAAGAATGGCAAATTTATCTAATCTTAGTAAGGATTACGTTGAATTTGCACCATACGTTTATGATGCTATTAAACTTTTAAATGGCATAAATGATATTCAAGTGAATTTTACAACAGGGGAAGTTGTTATTCTGTATTCACAAGTATTACGGCCGGAGCAAATTATTAGATGGATTAATATCATCATAGATACAGCTATTGATTATATGGATTTCATTGCAGCTAAGTGGGAATCAGATAGGCAGCAGGTTATTCAGACACTTAATCAGACTTTAATAAACAAATTACAAAAAGTTTATTAGAAAGCAATAGGTTATTATAGAAGAGGGATCCTGTCTATAATGACCTATTTGTACTTTATGGAATAATACTTTTTGTAGTATAATAAGCTTAAGCTATTGGAAGGAGTAATGCACATGAAGACAATAGGTATTATAGGTGCAATGGAAGAGGAAATCATTGCTCTTCGTAGAAGAATAGAGCTTCGAGAAATCCATCAAATTGCAGGAATGGATTTTTATGAGGCTACAATGAAGGATGCACAAGTTATTGTGGTAAGATGTGAAAATGGTAAAGTAAATGCGGCCATATGTACACAAATTCTAATCGATAGATTTAAAGCTAACTATATAATGAATATAGGTGTAGCAGGAGGGCTTCATCCAGACGTTAATATTGGTGATGTTATTATTGCCAGTGATATAGATATGCCTGCAGATACAAACTGCGAAGTGGAAAATGTATTTTGGGAAACAGACAAGCGTCTTATAGGATGTGCAAAAGAAGTAGCAGATAAAGTTCTTAAAGAACATCAAGTATGGATAGGGCACATTGAAAGCCAGGATGAATTTGCAGCAAGTGTAAAAATAAAGGAAGAACCTTATTCAACTTTTACTGCGTTTTATGCTGAAATGGAAGGGGCAGCCATTGCCCATACATGCTATATGAATAAGATTCCATTTGTTATGCTACGTACTATTTCAGATAGAGCTGGTAATGGTATAGAAATGAACTTTGATGACTTTGTGAACTTAGCGGCACGCCAGGTAAGTAAAATGATTGAAGGGATTGTAGAGTATATATAAATATTGACCTGAGCTAAACTTTAAAGAAACTTGTACTAATGTAAAAAAATGGTATAATGGAACTAAAGAGAGGCAAATGGGGGGTATATATGATAGGGATACTATTTGGTATAAATACCATATTAGCGTTAGCAGTAGCATTTGCGACCACTATGTTACAAAATCACTTTAGCAAGATTGAAAAGAGTATAGAAATCTATCACAATCCAAAGGCTTATAAAACAGGAAGTGAAATTGCTTTTATACGAGATTTAACCGAAAAGTATCAGAAAGCTTATGAAGTAGGAGAAAGTGATCACATAGATATAGAAGCAATGATTCAGGCGGCTTTCTATGAGAAGAAAGTAGGGAAATTCCCTTATTATGTGGTACAAAATATAGCTATAAAAAGTAAGCTTATTATGTGGATAGTCTTATGTATCCAAATTGTATTAGAAATTCTTAGTACAAAGCCAGGTTATTCTATCTCTAATTTTATCTTTATTGTAGTGAGTACAGTATTATGTATCATGATTACCTTGTTAGGTATTTTTAAAGGTATTCATGAGCAAAGAGAACAACTCTTTATTAAATTACAAGATTATGTTAGAAATACGTATCCTACAGAGATTAAATGGATAGAAAAACAGAAAGATGTAAAAGTCTTACTAGATAAGATTGAAAAATTAGAGACTGAGCTTCAGGAGTACCAGCAGGCTAAAGTAGTAAGTAGTAATGAAAAGCATATTAGAGAAGAAGACATTAAGATGCTTTTGAGTCAAATAGATATAAAATTATAGCACCCTATGAGTAATAGGGGGCTTTTTTGTATGAAAAAACATTATCTCCATAAAATAAATCAGAGAGAGGAATAAAAAGGAGGTAAATGAATGGCTGAATATAAAATAGATTTACCTAAGACCAATGAATATGGGTTCTACGAGATGAGACTTGAGAGTATTGGCGGCTTGGGAGCAAATTTAAGCGGTAAGATTTTAGGAGAAGTAGGTGCTTTGGCATTAGGACTTAACAGTTCAAGTTTTGCAAGCTATGGATCAGAAAAGAAGGGGACACCTCTTAAATCTTTTATCAGGTGGTGTAAGGAAGATCAAGCTATTGGTGTTATTACACCTGTAGAAAAACCATATATATTAGGTATTTTCCATGAGGCATTAGCAGGAAAAGTAGCTGTAACCGCAGGAGTAGATGAAGAATGTGCAGTTGTTATGAATACAGATAAAAGTCCTGATGAAATAAGAGAAATGCTCAAGCTCTATGGTGGAAGCGTATATTGCGTTGATGCACTTAAAATTGCTATGGAAGAAAAGACACGTATTAATATGGTTATATTAGGTACCATTGCGAAGGCATCGGGCTTTATTCCTCTTAAGGCAGTAGAAGCGGTAGTAAAAGATACGATAGGTCGTAAATATCCTAATGCACTTGAAGGGAACTTAAGAGGGATTCGTCGGGGCTATGAAGAGGTTACTTCAAAGCAATTTAAAAATGATGACAGATACCCTTATGTACCTTATAAAGATGTTCAATATGACTGGGGTTATGAAAATGCACCTATAGGTGGCATTAATCCACTTTTCGCAAGTATGGCTAATAATGATATGACAGCTAGTAGAGAAGGGAAAGTCCCTGTATTTCATGTAGAAAAGTGTATTAATTGTGGATTATGTGATATTACCTGTCCTGAAATGGCACTTGTTTTTGCAGAAGGAGAATATAAAGGGAAGCAGCAGATGGTTAATACAGGCGTTAATTATCACTATTGTAAGGGTTGCCTAAGATGTGTAGAAATCTGCCCAACAGATGCGCTTACAGAAGCCCTAGAAAGAGATGTAGATGTATGGTCTATGCATGAACCATATAGGGATTTCATTCAGACAAAAGTAGAGTTTGAAGATATGGGATCTAATTCTATCGTAGATGCTGAATCAGGTGTTACAAACAATACGATTACAATAGAACAGGAGGAATGAATATGGTAGAACAAACAGTCGTTTATGACAGTGGAAATGAACTTGCAGCTTATGCAGCAAAACAAATTAACTATCATATGATGGGTTATTTTCCTATTACTCCATCTACACAAATTGCAGAGCATCTTGATTTACTTAAATCAGCGGGACTTCATGATGTAAAGCTAATCCCTGGTGATGGTGAACATGGTGCAGCAGGTATTTGCTATGGTGGGACTGTAGCAGGTGGAAGAGTCTTTAATGCGACTTCAGCCAATGGACTTTTATATGCATTAGAGCAATTCCCAGTCCAATCAGGGACACGTATGCCTATGGTACTTAATCTTGCGTGTCGTACAGTATCTGGGCCTTTATCTATAAAGGGTGACCATAGTGACATTATGTACACACTTAATACTGGGTGGATTACATTATATGCACAGACACCACAAGCTGTTTATGATATGAATATTATTGGACTTAAAGTAGCAGAGAAAGCTTTGCTACCTATTATTATAGGCTTTGATGGATTCTTTACGAGCCATCAAAAACGTCGTACCTATGTGATTACTCATGATGAAGATGTACAGGGCTTTGTAGGAGAATATCATCCTCCATATAGTGCGCTTGATGTAGAGCATCCAGCTACTTTTGGTTCTTATATGAATGAGCCCGATTTAATCAACAACAAATATCAACTTCATCTCGCTATGGAAGAATCAAGGAATATTATTGATGCTGTTTTTAAAGAGTTTGGTGATCTTACAGGACGTTACTATACTGCTGTTGAAAGTTATAAGATGGAAGATGCAGAAGCTGCACTTTTTATATTAGGTTCTTCTTATGGTACAGCTAAAGTAGCAGTAGATGAATTAAGGGAAGAAGGCAAGAAGGTAGGCGTCTTTACTATTAATGCTATAAGACCTTGGCCTAAAGAAGGTATTTATGATGCAGTAAAAAATATAAAGGCCCTTATGATTGCAGATAGGCAAGATAGCTATGGTGCAGGTGGCGGTAACATGTCACTCGAAGTGAAAGCGACTTTGCAAGACTACAAAATGGCTATAGATACAGCAAGTCGTGTATATGGATTATCAGGAAAAGATTTTTATGTTAGTGATGCAAAAGTATTATTAGAAGAAGCTTATGCTATGAGTCAGAATAAACAAGTTACTAAGTTTGATTATTTTGGTCAATATCCAGGTAAAGAGGGGTATAACCCTCACCAATATTTCAAACCACTTACTTTAGAAGAGCAGTCACCAGGTATTACAACAGTAACGGAAAATGAAGAGACAGGGAAGATAACTGTAAAAGGTGGTATCCCTATTCAATCTACTAAGATGCCAAAACGTATTGTAGGTGGACATGGGGCTTGCCCAGGATGTGGTATTTTTACTAACCTTAATATTCTACTTAAAGGTATTGAAGGATATGTTGTGCTGTTATTCCAAACAGGCTGTGGTATGGTTACAAGTACTTGTTATCCAAAGACAGCGTTTAGAACAACTTATGTGCATAATCTTTTCCAAAATGGGGCGCCTACTTTATCTGGTATTGTAGAAATGTATCATGAGAAGCAAAGACGTGGTGAAATACCACAAGATGAAAAAATTACATTTATCATGGTTACAGGTGACGGTGGTTTAGACATTGGTATGGGACCAGCTATCGGTGCAGCGCTACGGAATCATGGTATGATTATTTTTGAATATGATAATGCAGGGTATATGAATACAGGTTACCAGTTATCTTATCAAACACCAAAAGGTGCTAAAACATCTACTTCACATGTGGGCCCTGCCCAAAAGGGAAAAGAAACATTTACAAAAGATTCACCACAGATTTTTGCTGCAACCAATATTCCTTATATAGCAACAGTAGCAGAGACTAATCCTACGGATTTTATGAAAAAAGCAGCTAAGGCACAGTATTATGCGAATCATCATGGTATGGCATTTATGAAAGCTGTATCTGTATGTCCGCTGAACTGGGGACATCAGCCACGTGAAGCTCTTAAAATTATGGAAGCAGCAGTTAATAGCTGTTATCATCCACTTTATGAAGTAGAAGAGGGAATTACAGCCCTTAGTTATAATCCAGAAAAGAATAATAAGAAAGTGCCAATTAGTGAATTTTATAAACTCATGGCAAGGACAAAGCATATTGCTACGAGTCCACAGTATGCAGAAATTCTAGAAGCTACGCAGGCAGAAATAGACCGTAGATGGGAAAGAATTAAAGCAAAGGCGGAACATCCACTACTTTAAAGTAAAAGGATGCTGTAAAAGTGCAGCATCCTTTTTATGAAAGATAAGAAGTTGTGGGAGATATAATTAAAAAAAGTAAGAAAGTGTGATAGAATAAAAAGTGCATAAAACCTAATTTACACTTATTGGAAAGATGTAGAAGGTGGTTTATAATAGAAAAGTAAATAAGGCGGGCAATACATCAGGGGTAGCGACATGAGCCTTAAAATGAGGAGGATAAATATGAGTAAAATCACTTTAGATTATTCTAAAACAGGATTACAAGCACATGAATTAGATTGTTTAGAAAAACAAGTTAGCCTAGCACATGAAATGCTTCATGAAAAAACAGGAGCAGGTAATGATTTTTTAGGCTGGATTGACCTACCTGTTGACTATGACCATGAAGAGTTTGATAGAATAAAAAAAGCAGCAGAAAAAATTAAAGCAGATTCAGATGTACTTATTGTAATTGGTATCGGGGGTTCTTACCTAGGTGCAAGGGCTTGTATCGAAGCATTAACTCATACTTTCTATAACAGCTTATCAAAAGAACAGAGAAAATTACCTCAAGTATTTTTCGTAGGAAATAACATTTCAGGTACATACCTTAGAAACTTACTTGATGTATGCGAAGGCAAAGAAGTAAGTGTAAATGTTATTTCTAAATCAGGTACAACAACAGAACCAGCTATTGCTTTTAGAGTGTTCAAAAAATACATGGAAGATAAATATGGTAAAGAAGAAGCCAAAAAACGTATTTTTGCAA
Organism: Zhenhengia yiwuensis; assembly: GCF_014384995.1. GTDB lineage: Bacteria > Bacillota > Clostridia > Lachnospirales > Cellulosilyticaceae > Zhenhengia > Zhenhengia yiwuensis. Next base: position 69,487 of record NZ_JACRSY010000016.1, read on the forward strand.
CAACAGATGCACATCGTGGGGCACTTCTAACACTTGCTAAAGAAGAAGGATATGAAACATTTGTTATTCCAGATGATGTAGGTGGTAGATTCTCAGTACTTACAGCAGTAGGTCTTCTTCCAATTGCGGTAGCAGGTATTGATATTGAAGAAATGATGCAAGGTGCAGCAGAAGGTAGAAGTGAATATAGTAATGCAGATGTTAAAGAAAATGCATGTTATCAATATGCAGCAGTAAGAAATGCACTTCTTAGAAAAGGGAAAAATGTAGAAATTCTTGTAAACTATGAACCATGCTTACAATACTTCGGTGAATGGTGGAAACAACTTTATGCTGAAAGTGAAGGAAAAGATAATAAAGGTATTTTCCCATCATCATTAAACTTCTCAACAGACCTTCACTCATTAGGCCAATACGTTCAAGATGGACAAAGAATGTTATTTGAAACAGTTCTTAATGTGCAATCACCAAAACTTGATGTTGTACTTGAAGAAGAACCAGTTGACCTTGATGGACTTAACTATTTAGCGGGTCAAACAATGGACTTTGTTAATAAAAAAGCTTTTGAAGGCACACTTCTTGCACATGTGGACGGCGGTGTACCAAACTTAGTACTTAACATTCCAGAACTTAATGCCTTCACAATGGGTAAACTTATTTACTTCTTTGAAAAAGCATGTGGAATCAGTGGATACTTACTAGGTGTAAATCCATTTGACCAACCAGGCGTAGAAGAGTATAAGAAAAACATGTTTGCACTTCTTGGCAAAAAAGGTTATGAAGAACTTAGAGAAACACTTATTAAACGTATTAATAGCTAATAAAATAATTTATATAGGGGGATGTGGCAAAATTTGCAACATCCTCTTTTTTTGCTATACTGTCATTAGAAATGGAAGGAACTAGTGAAAGAGGGTGAACAAATGGATGGTCAAACAAGGCGTATAGAAATGATTAAAATGCTTCAAGAGGCTACTAAACCTATGAGTGGGGCAAAGCTAGGTAATGCTTTTGGAATTAGTAGACAAGTTGTCGTACAAGATATTGCACTTCTAAGAGCAGAAGGGTATGACTTACTTGCAACAGCTAGGGGCTATATCCTTAATCAAGAGGCTGGCAATATGGTAAGGCGAGTAATACTTGTTAAGCATACAGCTGAACAAATGGAAGATGAACTGAATACGGTGGTAGATAATGGTGGCAGAGTACGTAATGTAATAGTAAGTCATGGTGTATATGGAGACCTAACAGGTGATTTAATGCTAAAAACAAGAAGGGATGTAAAGGCCTTTGCCGAGAAGGTAGGACATAATGAAGCAGCTCTTCTTTCAGTACTAACAGCAGGCGTACATATGCATACTATAGAAGCACCTACAGAAGAAGAGTTAGATATTATTGAAGAGGAACTAAGACAAAAAGGCTATTTAGCATAGTGTTTGACAACTGTCTTGACACATGATATGATTGCCTCATTACATAAGTAATGGGGGATTCATATGCAAAAGTTTATAGATCGATATTTAATAAAAGGCCTAGGTGGTATGGCATCAGGTCTTTTCTGTACACTTATTATAGGACTAATTATTAAGCAAGTAGGGTTATTCTTTCCGGGAACTGCCATAGGGAATGCACTTCTTGGGATTGCAAGTTTAGCAACAGTACTTACAGGTGTAGGAATTGCTATTGGTACAGCACATCAACTAGGTGCATCTAAGCTTGTACTTTATGCAAGTGCTATTAATGGTTTAATTGGAGCTTATGCAACAGGATTCATTAATAATACATTAATCCAAGAAGGCAGTGTCATTTTAAGTGGACCTGGAGATCCTGTTGGCGCTTTCTTAGCTACTGTTATTGGCCTTGAGATTGGTATGCTTGTAGCAGGTAAAACAAAGTTGGATATATTAGTGACACCTGCTGTAACGATTGTAGTAGGGTGTATGACGGCCGTGGCTTTAGGACCGCCTATTTCAAACTTTATGACAGGGCTTGGTCAGGTTATTAGTGCAGCAACAGAACTTCAACCGCTTTTAATGGGTATGATTATTTCAGTTCTTATGGGGATGTTCTTAACATTACCTATTAGTTCAGCAGCTATTGCACTTATGTTAGGGCTTTCGGGCCTTGCAGGAGGTGCAGCAACAGCAGGGTGCTGCGCGCAAATGATTGGATTTGCAGTTATAAGTTATAGGGAGAATAAAGTAGGGGGACTACTTGCGCAAGGATTAGGAACTTCTATGTTACAAGTGCCTAATATTGTACGTAATCCACTTATCTGGATACCGCCTACACTTGCAAGTGCTATTACAGGGCCTATTGCAACAGTAATATTTAAAATGGAAAATATAGCTGCAGGAGCTGGAATGGGAACAGCAGGTCTAGTAGGCCCTATTTTCACATGGCAGACTATGAGTGAGACGTACTCACCTTTATATACAGGCCTAGCTATTATACTTGTCCTCTTTGTATTACCTGGAGTATTAAGTTTTATTTTTGCTGAAATTATGCGTAAAAAAGGTTTAATCAAGTTTGGTGATTTAAAATTAGAACTCTAAAATATTCTTACTCTCTTTATTTTTTTATGTTAAGATAAGAGAAAGAATAGAATGATGGAGGAGAACAGAATGTTCGCAGAAATCAAATTAGAACTTAATCATGGTAAAAAAATTTATATATTTGAAGTTTTATCTATTTTAGCATTTGTACTTTTCTTAGTGTTAGGTGCAAAGATACCTGTTTTTACAACAACACCACTTGGTAATATCATTATGTTCGGTTGGATGCTTATTAATGCAGTTGTGCTAGTTGTTTATGAAATGAATGATTTTACAAAACTTTTAGTGGAACGTAAAAAGCCTTCAAAAAATGTAGTAAGAAATTTGTTGATAAAAGTATTCTTTTTTGTAACCATTTTTATGATTAATATCTTTCCTATTACAGTAATTATGATGCTTACAGGAATGAAGTTAGGAATTGATGTGAGTGTACCGTTTCTTTCTTTAATGGTAGGATTCTTTATTATTGTTTTAGCTAGGAAAGGTATTCCTTCAATTAAAATGCTGACCTTTTTAGGAACTTTATGGTTTATAACTACTTTTTCGGTGTTATATTTAGTATATCCACTACTTTATATGGGGATTTTAAGCCTATTAAAGCAAGAAATGGTAGCATCTACTTTCTCAAGTATTTTGGTATTTGGGGCAGGAATCTTCCTGTTCTATCAACTTATTAAAAAGCTTAAGAACATTTTAGAGCCGAATAAAAAATAGACTAAAGGCATACAAGTTATTTTAACTTGTATGCCTTTAGTCATTTCTCTGATTTTTGTAACTATAGTACTTCCAGATAGAATGTCTAAGTCCGGCAGAAATAATATCTGCCATCTTCATGACTAGAGAGAGTCTAGTATTTTGAAGAACAACCATGTTCATGAAACTACTAAAATTTACAATACCAGTAATGTGAAGATGACCAATAGGTTCTAGTTCTTTTTGTACCCCTGCACCAGGTTTAATAGATCCTTCACCAATAGCAATAGAGCCTACGTTTTCCATGGCACCTAGGCAGGCATCAATGGCAATAACGAGGGCATTTGGATGATGGTCATTAAGTGTTTTGGTCATGTTTTCCAGATTTTTTGCATGGACAGGGTTCTCTAAGTTGCCATAAACATGTACGTGGTCAAAATCTAGGTCGGTAAGTTTATAACCAATGAGAGGCCCCAGGCTATCACCAGTTGCACGGTCCGTTCCAATACATACAATGACTAATTCATGATGATGGAGAGGCAGTAGAGCAGCTAAATGAGAATCTAATAACTCACAAAATGAGATAAAGTGTTTTGGGTCATCGACACTGATGTAGGTAGGCCGAAGTTTTTTTTGAGCCGGAGCATTCACAACATATCACCACTTTCATAGTAATATAGTTTACCAGTTTATTTCATATTTATTTATGGAAAAAATTAGTATGTCTTCTTCTGTAAAAAAAGAGGGATAAAAAAATAGAGTACCTCGACAGGAAAGGTTAAATTATTTAGATAATGTATAGTATGCTTGGGAAGTAAATATGGATAAAAATGGAAGGAGTATACTATGGGAACAATAATTTACGATCCACACAAGAAGAATAAGGACAAACAAACTGTACAAGAAAACAAGGCTAGCGTTATTTCTGTAGAAGAAGCAAGAGATAGATCAAATGAAGGAAGTGAAAAATCGGAAGAAAGATACAACACGCTTATTGAGAATATTGACTCAGTAAGGCCAATGGGGGACACAGATTGTGACTATGTTATTTACCTAGAAGACTACGTTTATACTTATATTTATCAATATGCAAATACAGACTTATCTTGTGAGCACTCAGCGGCTATTATAGGAGAATATTATCCAGAGAGCAGAGAGATGATTATCTGTGGCATTATGCCTATTGACAAGGACAAGCTTTCTACAGTAGATGAATGGATTAATGAAGAAGCTGTAGAGGCTTTGCAAGAAGAAAAAGAAAGTTATTTCCAAGGTGCAAAAATACTTGGATGGTTACATATGCAGCCAGGGTATGGCACTATGCTTACAATGAAAGAAGTGAAAGCACATAGAGAGATTTTTGATAGAGAGGGGACACTACTTTTATTAGTAGACCCTATTAATAAAATAGAAACCTTCTATGTATATGAAGATGACACTTTGAAAGAACAAAGTGGTTATTACATGTACTATGATAAGAATCCTTGTATGCAACAGTATATGTTAGACAGACCTTTTATTTCTGTAGAAAAAGAAGAGACGGAAGATGATGTGGTTAACCAATTTAGAGAGATTGGAAAGATTAGAAAGAAAGAATACGAACACAAGAAAAAGATGAATTTAACTGTAGTAGCTGCAAGTATTGCACTTTTAGCTTTATCCGCAGTTATCCTTAAAATGAATGATCAAAATGCAAAAATTAATGGACTTCAAGCAGAACTTGCTCAAATGTCATCTAAAGAAGCAGCTACTGGGCAAGATGTCTCAACATCAGGTGAAGAAGCTAATGCGCAGTTTGTATTTAATCCAGAAGGAGCTATAGATGCCGCTACACCAGATGTAACAATTATAGATCGTACAGGTGAAGAAGCTAATGCGCCAAAAGAAGAAGTAACAGTAGATAAAGTGGTCGAAGAAGAAGTAGAAGAAGTAGCACAAGAAAAGCCGGCTGAAGAAAAGCCAGCTGAAGAAACACCTGTTACAAATGAAGAGCAGGTAGATATAGCAGAAGAAGCAGCTACTACTAATAAAGAGGGGGAGCAAGCTGTAGAAGCTGCAACTCAAGAAGAAGATTATATTACTTATGTTGTTCAAGAAGGGGATAGTCTAAGAAAAATTAGTTTTGACCATTATCAAACAGAGTTGAGAACAAAGGAAATCATTGCTCTTAATGAAATCGAAAATGGTGATGATATCTACGTAGGTCAAAAATTAAAATTACCAGCAGAATAATCTGCTGGTAATTTATTTGAAGATTTATTATAATAAAAATAATTTAATCAAGGAGGGGGTTATAAGGTGGAAAATAAACCATTAAAATGTCTTTTTGTAGCGTCAGAGGTAGCACCTTATGCAAAAACAGGAGGATTAGCGGATGTGGCAGGTGCACTGCCAAAACAATTAAAAGAAAATGGTTTAGATGTTCGTGTTGTTATGCCGTATTATCATCAAATAGAAAATAAATTTTTTGACCATGCCAGTCACTTTTTAACAAGTTTTAATGTGAGACTTAACTGGAGAAATCAAGGTGCAGGTATATATTATGATGATACCATTATTCCAACTTACTTTATTAAAAATGATGCTTATTTTTATAGAGATGAATTTTATGGCCATCATGATGATTATGAGCGTTTTGCATTCTTTAGTAAAACTGTATTAGACTTACTTAAACATATTGATTTTCAACCAGATATTATTCACTGTAATGACTGGCAGACAGGGCCGATTCCACTATTACTTAGTGAAAAATATAAATATGAACCTTTTTATAAGGATATAAAAACTGTATTTACTATTCATAATATGAAGTATCAAGGTATTTTTGGTAAAGAACAAGTATTGGATGTATTAGAACTTTCAGAGCACTATGCTACATCTGAAACATTAGAGTTCCATGGTGGTTTAAGTTATATGAAAGCGGGCCTTTTATATTGTGATCAAATTAATACAGTAAGCCCAACCTATGCAGAAGAAATTAAGACATGGGAATATGGCTGTGGCCTTAATCAATTATTAGAGAAGAAACTTTATGGAAAACTTTGTGGTATTTTAAATGGTATTGACTATGATAAGTACAATCCACAGACAGACCCTCATATTTATAAACATTATGACATAGAACATTTAGAAGACCGTAAAGTAAATAAACATGCTTTCCAAGAAGAGTATGGACTTGAAGTAAAAGATTGTATGATGATAGGTATTATTTCTAGAATAACAGATCAAAAAGGGTTTGATTTATTAAAGCAGACATTAGAAGGTAGCTGGATGATGGATAAAATTATGAACATGGATGTTCAATTTGTCTTATTAGGCACAGGAGATGAAGACTATGAGAATATGTTTAAACATTTCTCTTATAAGTATGGCAAGCGTGCAGGCATATTTTTAACCTTTAATGAATCCCTTGCACAAAAAATTTATGCAGCTTCTGATGTGTTCTTAATGCCATCTGCTTTTGAGCCTTGTGGATTAGGACAGCTTATGGCTATGCGCTATGGAAGTGTACCTATTGTAAGGCAAACAGGGGGACTTAAAGATACCGTCATTCATTATAATGAAGAGACAAAGGAAGGAACAGGTTTTGAATTCGTAGATTACTCTGGGTATTGGCTTTATAGAAAAATTCAAGAAGCTTATACTTTATATATGGAGAAGCCGGAAGATTTTAAACAGGTACAATTAAATGCTATGAATACATGCTTTTCATGGAATCACTCTGCTAAAGTTTATGAAGAAATGTATAGAAAACTTATAGAATCTTGATTAAGATTCACTCTTATATCTAAATAAAGAAAGAAACTTTGAAATATGATACGAATAGTGTATGATAGGGATAAGAAAAATGAGGATATAGGAGGAATGAAAGTGAAGAAGGATAAAAAGCTTCTTCCTGCAGGCAAGAAGGCAACGTGGGTACTGATTGGTATGTTGCTTATTTGTATGATAGGAATTGCTGTTATATACATAAGTTACCCAAGTGCAGAGATAGTTAAATATCAGCTAGGAGAAGTCATTTTCAAGCATTCAGAAGAAGAAAATGAATACATAGCAACGGGTGGAAATCAGATTATCAGACTTACTCAAGATGGTGTTACAGCTTACGATCTAAAAGGAAATGAGGTATGGAATAATGCTTTAACCATAGACAAGCCTATTGTAAAGCATAAAGGCACCTATTTTGCATTGATGAATAAAAATGATCAGAAACTAGCTATTTTTAATGATAAAGGTAAAAAGGGAGAGATTACGACAAGTAATCCTATTATATATTTTTCTATTAATGGCAATGGGGATGTTGCTCTAATAGAAAAAACAAAAGATGGACATATTACAGCAGCTTATAATAGTAAAGGTGAAAGGCTAGGAGATGCAGTAGAAGGTGTAACTTATATTAAAGATGCAGGTTTTCCAGTGAGTGCAGAAGTTACACCGGATAAGCAGTTACTACTAGTTAATTATATTGATATTTATAATCCTGTTATTACTTCAGTCCTAAATGGTCTTATAATTAATAAGACAGGAGAAGAGAAGGTTTTTAATGTGAAGTATGGCATTGAAGAGAAGGATAACATTATTTATGAAATAGAATTCCTAAATAACTCTACATGGGCAGCTATAGGTGACCATAGAATTACATTCTATAACCTTCAAGGGGAGAAGATTAAAGAAATCTCTAACCTTTACTTAAAATATACACCTTACATAGATGGAGAACTTAAAGGGGCAGGGTACTTACCTGTTCTAAGTACAAAAAAAGGAGCAAGTAAAGGTTCAGGAGATTGCTTAACTCTCTTTAATGAAGTAGGAGAAGTAGTCTACGAAGAAGAATTTGAAGAAACAGTGACCTATTTTAATGCAACAGATAAAGGTGTTATTATTGGGCAAGATAATAAATTTACAGGGTATACAAAAAAAGGAGAAGTTAAATTTACCTTTGAGGCTACTCAAGATGTGGATAAAGTGCTCTATGTAGGTAATAAGCTTATAGCAGTGACCAAAGATGAGGTAAGGCTACTTAGCGGTATGTCTGAAGGAGGAAGTATAAAGTGATAGATATTATTATTTTACTAATTATTTTAGGGACGGCTTGCCTGGCAGCGAGAGCAGGCTTTATAAAAACAGTTTATGGACTCCTATCATCACTTATTGCGCTTGTATTAGCTTTCTTTATTTATCCTGTTATTGAGGCTATCCTTAAATTGACACCTATATATGATGGTATTAGATCGTGGATGATGGATAGACTACCTGAAATCGGTAGTATAGGATTACAAGGGCAGGCTGCTATTATACAAGAATCATTAGGTTGGATGCCTGATTTTATTACAGATAAGATTGTGAGGAATAACAATCCTGAAATTTATCAATTGTTAGGTGTAAACTCTCTTATAGAGTATATGGCAACTTTTGTAGCTGATCTATGTATTATGGGTATAGCAGTCGTTATATGTTTTATCTTTGTGAGAGTAGGATTAGCAATAGGAGTAGGGGTACTAGACTTAGTAGCCAAATTACCTATTTTAAAAACAGCTAATAAATGGGCTGGTTTTATAGTAGGTCTTATTAAAGGGGTCTTAATTGTATGGCTCATTTGTTTAATAGTTCCTTTTATGATGATGATTCCAGGACTTGATGCTCTAAATACTTTAATAGAAGAATCTGTACTTATGCAGTTGTTTTACAATCATAATATAATCTTGCAAGTGATAACCAACTTGAAAGCATAGAAAAGGAGTGCCGTATAGGGGCACTTCTTTTTTTATGCATTTAGAAAGAAAATTATTGACCAAAAGGGAGAATTTTGACAAATAAAAAAGAATAAACAAGCACTTTCACCTGTTTAGGCTAATATTATGAAATAGATACAGATTATACTAGGGAGGGAATGGTGTGGCTAGTATTATAGAGCTTAAAAATATCTATAAGAACTTTTATACAGATGAAGGTGAAATACTCGTCTTAAAAGATGTCAACTTAGCTTTGGAACGGGGGAAAATTTTAGGTATATTAGGACCATCAGGTAGTGGTAAGTCTACTATCCTTAATATATTAACAAAATTACTTCAACCAACCAGTGGAGAGGTACAAATAGAAGGGGAAATTGGATACATGTTTCAAAAAGACCACTTGCTTGAGTGGAGGACTATTATGGATAACATTACAATTGGTCTTGAAATTCAGCATAAGGTTACAACTAAAGCACTAGAGCGTATAGAACATTTACTTAAGATATATGGTATATGGGAGTTTAGAAACAGATATCCGAAAGAGCTTTCTGGAGGTATGAGACAACGTGTAGCTTTAATCAGAACTCTTGCTACAGATCCAGATGTTTTATTGCTAGATGAACCTTTTTCAGCCTTAGACTATCAGACTAGACTAATGGTAAGTGATGATATTTATAAAATTATTAGGCAGGAGAATAAAGATGCTATTTTAGTGACGCATGATATCTCAGAAGCTATATAGTTGCTGTGGAAACAATTTTAATGCTCCCCCAGCGACTTACTTCCAAATAAGTTAATGTGTGCATCCTTTCCATCCCAAGTAATATTTTCAATAATGGATTTCAAACAAGAACGTTGAAGTTCTATACTTGCATTTTCTATAGAGGATATTTGAGATAAAGTATGCTGCATTAAATCAATATTAAGAGTTTGCATATCTGTAGCCTGTTGCTCTTTGCGTTTTTTAGCTACTAATGATTGCAGCCTTTCGACTTCAGCCCCTTTGGCATTGATTTCGTTAAGAATATACTTATTAGCAATAGAATTCTCTGATTCAGATAGATTTGAAATTAAATTGCTTATTTCAATCTCAAGTGTTTCAATTTGTTTTTCAGTAGCCTTGATAGACTTTTCAAGGCTTTCTTGAGATGTGCTTATGACTATTTTGTCCTTGCTGAGCTTATCACTTAATGCAGAGCTGTCGTAGCTAAGTGATTTGATTTCTTTGATAATAGCTTTATCAAGAGTGTGCCCAGGTACATTTTTCACATTACATTTTTTCCCTTGACTCTTTTCTTTAAGCTCACATATATAGTAGTAGTGCCAGTGGGTTCCATCTGCACTTTTACGATTCTTTTTTGGTCGCATGTAGCTTCCACAGCATTGGCATCTAAGTAGGCCAGATAATAAAGCTTCTGTGCTTTTGACACGTCGAATAGACTTATCTTTATTTCGGTTAATTATTTCTTGAGCTTGTAGCCAAACTGAACTTGTCACAATAGGCTCATGTTGTCCTATTGCAATTACCCATTCTGACGCATCTTTTAGGCTTATATTAGCTTTTTTTGTTTGTTTAGTACGATTATATACCATAAGCCCATTATGCCCTGTAAACTCATTTTTTTGAGAATAAATAGCATAACCTTTAGAGAGAAGATAATCATAGGTAAGTAAATCTGCTTGAACATATACTGGATTAGTAAGAATTAGCTTAATTGATGCAATACAGTAGTTTTTATTATTCTTAGTTTTAATATCATTTTGAATAAGATAGTATTCTAGCTTTGTGATACTTCTAAACTCTATAAATTTATCAAAGATAAGCTTTACTGTTTCAGCTTCATTTGGGATAACTTCTAATGCATACATCTTTCTAGATTTATTATTGATATCTATTGATGTTATTTCACGTGACCTATATCCTGTTGGTGTGATTCCACCAAGCCATCTTCCAGTCTTGGCTAATTGGATCATGTTATCACGAATACGTTCAGCGATAGTTTCTCTCTCAAGCTGAGAGAATACACTAGAGATATAAGTCATGGCACGCCCCATAGGAGAAGAAGTATCAAATTGTTCTTTGATACTTACAAAGTTTACATTATACTTTTCAAGCATTTCTAAAGTAGAGGAGAAATCTGATACGTTACGGCTGATACGGTCTAATCTATAGCACATTAATACATTAATCTTACGCGCTTTAATATCCTCTAATAATTGTTGAAACTGTGGTCTGTCAGTATTTCCACCAGAGAAACCTTCATCCTCATATATTCTAAATTCTACATCTTCAAAATGAGTGGTAGCATAGTCTTTACAAAGTTGAATTTGATTTTCTATAGATTCACCCTTGCCAGTGAATTTACTTTTTCGAGAGTATATAGCGATATTCATATCATACAAATCCTTTCGTAAGAAATTAAAAATAAAAGAGGATAACAATGTATCCTCTAAATTATTCTTGTGGTATTTGAGTATTTGGATTAATTGTAGAGGAAACTGATGGCGAATTAGTATAATAGGTTACTGGTTCAGACATAGACTTTACAGACAGTACAATCTGTACAAGACCAATTATCGTTGCAATAGCTAAACCTATTATAGTAAATGTAATCCCCCACATAAACTTTTGATTGTCTTTTGCAGAGGTTTCTATTTTGTCATTAAGCTTCTCAATTTTTGCATCAATCATATCTTCTAACTTATCGAATTTCTGAGCTATTAAATCATTTTGTTTTTCAACTAATAATGATAGACGTTCCATACGTTCATCCATGCGTTTTTCAATTTCATTTGACTTTTCAATACAACGTTGCTCAGATTCACGCATTCTCTTTTCAAGTTCTTGAGAATATGTTAAATGACGTTGTTCGCTCGCTCTGATATCAGCCCTTAAGTCGGATTGATCTCTGGCCATTTTTGAGATGTACTGTTCTAATAATTTATCGTTTTCCATATACCCACCTTCTCTAAAAGAGTTGTTTTCACTATTTATACTATGCCCATATCGATTGTTGGTATGCTCATATTGTACAATGTTTTCTGACGACATGGAAGAGTCAGAGGGAGGAATTGGAGAGTTTTGTATATCTTGACGAAGATTTGTATCTTCAAATTGTTTTTTACGCATTTGAGTAACTTCATCTATACCAACTACTCTGAGGTTAGCAGCCATTATTACATACCTCCATTTGAACGTAGCCTTGCTAAGTAAGACAACATAGTATAGTAAGACTCTATATCATTAGAACAAGTTGTATGGAGAGTTTCAAGTGGCACTTGGGCATATTTAAATGAACCTTGTACATATGCCCTATTATCATCTCTAAGAAATGGTTCGATAAATATTTCATTGGCAAGTATATCAGGGGTTGATGAATGGGTAAAGAGACGTATACCACCACCTTTAATATTCGGGAATTGGAAGATAGATGAATCAAATAATGCTTTTAAGGTTTCCATTGCATGCTCATAGTCAGGGAGACAGGTTAATGTAATAGCAATAGGCATACTATTAGGTGATATCATAAATACATCAAGTATTTTTGTTATATGGGTAGTAAGAAGAGTGAATGTTTCAGATGTAACTTTTCCAGCAAAGGAGGTAGAACATTGAATTTTATTAGGTTCAATAATACATTCAATTTGTTTATCATGAGAAGTAGTTTGTAAAAATGAATTAGAGCCTAAAATCTGTTGAATGTTGTCTCCTTTGAATATTTCTTTGCCAACTTTGTCTGCTAACTTTTCATTTATTTGTTCAGGTATAATAGGAGCAGTTATTGAAATTGCTAGCGTTTGTTGTAAATTGGAAAACATAATAATCCCTCTTTCATTATTTTATATTTTTGAAGTTATATGTATGTTATGACAGGACAGCATGTATATCAAAAAAGCATGCTGTCCTAAATTTATTTTACTTTTCTATTTGGCATATCAGATGTTTTGGTGCCCTCAATAAAATATTCTAAGCATCTCGCTCACCTCAGCGAAATGGTTACTTAAAAGAGATTAATTTATAAAACTCTTCTTCAGTAATAATTTTAATTCCTAAAGATTGGGCTTTTGCAAGTTTACTTCCAGCTTTTTCACCAACAACAAGTAGGTTAGTTTTTTTGGTAACACTATCTGTAGCTTTTGCCCCATATTTTGTAGCTATTTCAAGCATTGTTTTTCTATCACTAGCCATTTTCCCAGTAAAGACAACGTTTTTATTGTTGAAAATATTGTTGATTATATTTTGCCGTGCTTGTTCAAGCCTCTGTTTTAGCTCTTCTTTTTGTAAACGCTCATATTCAGGGTCATAGTGTTTATTGTTGCGGTCTACTCCAACAGGTATCCATGTATCTGGCTCAGCTTTTTTTAGAATTTCATATAAATCCATTGCATCTTGAAGAGCTGTATGAGTTTGCTTATGTGCAACTTCAAAATGTTTGAGGAGATATGACATTTTATAGTGTGGTAGTCCAGGATATTTATAACGTATGGCACGCATTGTACAATAGAGCTCTTGATTTTCATCAATCCATTTCCAATATCTTAAAAATTTCTTTTCAAAAGGAGCATTATGAGCAACTATTTTAAAAGTAGGATATTTATTAATAAATGCTTTGAATTTCTCAATCATTTCTGTGTTTTCTTCAATATCCTCTAGTCCACTTCCGTATCCTGTTTCATATTCTTCTTGATCAGTAATAATTGCAAGATGTAGCGTATCAAGTATTTCGTTATTACTTACAGCTAAAGCGGCCAATTCTCTAATTCCATCTTCAGGATATAAGCTATAAGGTGTCTCAATATCAATAATAATATAATCCATATTTATTACCCCCCCCTAAACAATTTTTATTATAGATTTTTAAATAATTCATTCATCATCATATCAGCAAAAGTTTCAGCTTCCATTTCATGCTTATCTATTTTTAAATAAGTGCATGTACGTAAAAATAATGTATTAATATTTTTATGCAATGCATAATGACTAAGCTCATGATATCGTGTCATATACTAAATATGAGAAATTTGGTGGACTACTGTTTATTTTTAGATTCCTTAAGTAACTTGCGTTCAATTTGTTGAATGCTTTTTTCAGGTGTTGGAAGATTTTCAGGCATTTCACCACCTAAGTCTGCAATTGTTTGGCGTACTTTTGCACCTACTTCATAATGGGCGTCATTTGCGTTCTTCTTGCCTTTTATGTTTTCTCTACGCAGCTTAGCCTCTGTTTGAGTAGCTCGGAATAGATTTGCAGCTAACTCTTCATGCCCCATGTAATCTAAAATCTTTTGACTTTTTTTGAGCCCTTTATGTGCATGGATATCTTTTGCAGTCATGCCTCCATAGAGTCCCATATAACCATGATTTTGGAAGGTTGCGTATTCAATGGGAGTCTTGACACCAGCATCACTTGCTGCATCGCTTAAGTTTTTATTGTGACGTGTCATTTCATTACGAATAGCGATCCTTTTAAGGTCATCATTTAAATTATCATACTGCTCAGCAAGTTCTTGCTGTCTTGTCTTAGTAGCAAAATAAGTTTGACCTAAAGCAATAACTTCCTTACGAGGGTCACCATTCTGTACGATTAAGTAACAAGCGTAACGAGATAGTATGATATCTTCAACTTCTCTTTGAGCACCTTTAGCTAAATTTATCATTTTGCCGACGTTGGCAAAATGATCAGATACATTGCCATTGCTTGTTTTACAAGAAATTTTAGCACGATCTATAACTTCAGCAAATCTACGCCATTGTTTATATTCTAAAACTTGCTGTAAATCTCTTGCATACCAAAACTCTTCACCATATTCATTAATATGTTTAATACTTTCAAAAATAGATTCATTATAATTTTGTAGATTATGCATTTTATCCCCCTAAACAATTTTTATTATATATTTTTAAATAATTCATTCATCATCATATCAGCAAAAGCTTCAGCTTCCATTTCATGCTTGTCTATTTTTAAATAAGTGCACGTACGTAAAAATAGTGTATTAATATTCTTATGCAATACATAGTGTCCTAGCTCATGGCAGCATGTTCTAAGTTGATGGAACTCATCCATGTCGCTATTAATACAAATTATATAGCTACGTTTGTATTTTCTAATGAGTCCTCTAGTTTCTGATCCTAAAGATTGTTTTACAACGATTATATTTAACTCTTTGCATATCCTAAATGGATCACAAGTTCCAGTTTTTTCTATAAGCTTGCGAACTGCATTTGTAATGCCCACTAGCATTCCCCCCAAGTTGTCTTATCTTTTGTATTTTTTCGGAGTATACTTTTCTTTATTCTTTTTACGAACCATTTCCATACCAACTTCAAGAGCAGAAAGAATTTTAGTAATAGACTCTTCATCCATTGGCATACCATCAAACATGAGTTCATCTGAATCTAACAGTTGTCGTTTAATTTCATCTAAATCTTTGGCAATATCAGCTTTTTCTTTTTTTGATAGCTGAGACGAATTAAAATTCTGGGAATCTGATACCCCTATTAACCAGTCTACAGAAACCCCAAGCACTGATGCAATTCTTCTAGCATTTTCAGCAGAAGGGTTACGATTACCAGTGGTATATCTAGATATGGTAGCAGGTGTAATATCAGTTTTTTCAGCAAGTTCTTTTTGTGACATATCTATTTTATCAAGCTGGTTAAGTAATCTTTCTTTAAATAATGACATAAATTACCCTCCTTAATTACCTAAATTATAATATAGTGATAGTAATAAAATAAAAAAAGTTACCTAAAAGACATTTTTAGTATTGACTATTACCGTTTGGTAATATAGAATGTAATTACCAAACGGTAATAAGGAGGTAAACTTTTGAATAATGAATTATTAAAGAAGGCTAGAAATCAAGCCAATCTTACTCAAAAAGAAGTGGCTGAAAAGCTTGGGATAGCTACTAAGACGTATAATAGAAAAGAACTTGGGGTTATAGACTTCACAAGAAAAGAAATCTTAAAACTAATACATATTCTAAATCTTTCAGCAAAGGAATTTAATAAAATTTTTTTAAATGAACAATTACCTATAGGTAATGATTAAGACAACTTTTATGAAGCATACAATATATAAAGCTATATAGGAGGTGATATATTGAGGCTCATTTGGGGTATAGGTGACATTGAAAGTGATTGCCTACAAGAGGTTTTAAATAAAGCCGCTCAGTCTTCAAAAACAAGAGAAGCTGTAAGGAAGATTGATGAAAATTTATATAGCTTCCAAGCAGACATAATTATGGACCATATAAATCAACAACCAATCTCTTATGATGCCAAAATTGACTTGTTGGAAAGTATAAAACAACAATTACAAGTATCATAGAAAAATTAAACGAAAGAAATGTGTTGAGTATATTATACACAATCAAAGAAATCTAGGGAGTACTAAACCCTAGACAAATAAAATACATATGTGCAGATAATTGCACAAGGAGGAATTAGGATGAAACAAAATGCATTTAGAACAAGATTATATGAAGCACGCAAAGCTAAAAAATTATCTCAGCTAGATGTTGCGCTTGAACTTGGTGTTAATAGAGCAAGGATAAGCGATTGGGAACTTGGTAAAGAGGACTTACGAGTAGAAACTGTTGTTGCTCTCTCAAGAATTTATGAAGATCCAGAAGTGTATACGATGTATATGTCAGAGGAACATGGCGCAGATGACTTAGTATTTTCAACAAACTGGTGTAAGCACGAAGGACGCGATTTACGACTTATCGCATTAGACATACAGAATGAGTATAACGATGTGTCGGAAGAAATCCCAAGGTTAATGAAAATACTTAGAGACGGCGTGATAGATGATACGGAAAGAAAAGATTATAACAGCTTTATACAACAGTCAAAAGAATTGGTGGCAGTATTGTTCCCACTGATACTTAGAGAAGAAATGCAAAAGAAAAAAGCCCTTCAATGCGCGAACATTGAAAAGGCTATTGTTTAAAAAATATCTTAGAGATGACTTAAGTATAGCACGGTTTGATACTTAAGTCAAAGGGAGAATGAAAAGTGAATAGTAAAACAAACGCAATTGTTAATTTTATTGCTCAGGAGCTTAATAGCTTTATATACATTTTAAGTGTTGTATCAGGAGCGTTATTAGGAGGCGCATTGGTAGCTTTTATACCACTTTGTGCTATTCTAGTAGGCTTTTACAACTTATAGATAAAAGGGGGATAAGCTTTGAACTTACACGATCAAGCAGTAAAAATAGCCAATCACAAGATTGCATCAAATCCTAAAGTGTACAGTGCTTATACAGACTCGGTGCTCTATGAAATGCTTGTTGAGGAATGTGAGGCACAGTTAAATTTCTCAACGGCAACATTTCAAATTCAT